>JAUXZO010000153.1 GCA_030692685.1 Acidovorax sp.
TCCCATCCCGAACAGGACAGTGAAACGACTTTGCGCCGATGATAGTGCGGGTTCCCGTGTGAAAGTAGGTCATCGTCAGGCTCTTATAGCCCCAAACCCCCTCAGTCTCCAAAGGACTGGGGGGTTTTGCGTTTGGGGAACGAAAAAATGAATCTTCCCAACATCGCCCAGTGCCTTCGCGAGGCTTGGGCTTGCATAGTGTCGGTTTACTGCCGGCGGCCCTTGTTGATGTCGCATTGTGGTGGTGAATGATGGGGCAGCTTTTACAGCTGCACTCGCCTGCCTTCGCAGAACACCAGTAACTCTCCCCGTCCGAACGCTGTCCACTCTTCATTGCTCGTCAGCGGGCTTGTGACGATCACCGCCACTTCGTCTTTCTCGTTCGTCTCTTGAGAAAAATCCAGCGCCAGGTCTTCGTCACTCAGCCGGGCCGCCCCAAACGGGTGACGCCTTTCCATGTAGTGCAGGCTCGTTGAGGCGTGTGCCCACAGGGCAGATCCGTTTGACAGCAAGAAATTGAACGTGTCTTGACAGGAAATCCGCGAAGCAAAATTGAGACTTGCATGAGTGTGGGCGCTTAAAGGCGGGCTCCAATTCACTCCTTCGGAGGAAGTTGGAATTTGTGAACCCCCGCAGGTTCGAAGACCCTTTGCAATTGCCCGTCGAACCACAGCAAATGCAAATGGGCAAGTGCTTCGCCCATGGCAAACGTCAACTGGTGCGAATCCAGATTGCGCTTGAACATGATGGGCAGCACGTCGGCCGCAGACAGCGAGCCTTCTTTTGCAGCTTCGAGGATTTCTCCAAGTCGATCCTGATGGTGGTCCTGCAGCTGGCCAATACGTTTTTGTAAGCCTTGAAAGGGTTTGCCGTGCGATGGCAGCACTAACGTCTCGGCTGGCAAATCGATATAGCGCAGCAGCGATTCCAAAAAAAGCTGCAAGGGATTGGACTCGGGTTCTGCTGCGTGCACGCTGACATTGGTCGAAATGCGCGGAAGCACCATATCGCCACTGATGAGAGTGGACAACTCTGCGCAGTACAGCGCAATGTGTTCTGGGGCATGCCCGTAGCCACTGATGCACTGCCAGGTGCGCCCGCCAACTTCTAATCGGTCTCCGTCCATGATTCGTCGAAAAGTGGGCGGTAAAGCGGGAACCAAGGTAGGAAAATAAGACGCCCGCCCTCGAACGTGGCTCAAAAAATCCTCATCTTGCATGCCATGGAGGCTATAGAAGGCCGCGCCGGCCTCGCCGCCAAATCCATTGCGGTCGTAAACGGCAGTTCGTGCGACGTTGTAATCGGTGGCGCTGATCCACAGGCTCACTTTCCACCGTTCGCACAGCCAATGCGCCAATCCGATGTGATCGGGGTGCATGTGGGTGACGATCACACGCAGAATGGGCAAGCCCTCCAGACTGTTGACAAAAACCTGCTCCCATTGCGCCCTTGTTGTCGGGCTGTCGATGCAACAGTCCACTACCGTCCAGCCGTCGATCAAGGTGCCGGTGGAGTCACGTTGCTGGTCGCGCAGTAGCCACAGATTGATGTGATCCAGTGCAAAGGGCAGACCCATGCGAACCCACTTGACGCCGGGCCCAACCTCCATGGCTACACCTTCAGGAGGCAGTGCATCGCCCAACGGATAGTAGATCTGGTGTTCAAGTAGATTCATGGCAATGGTGTGATAGGTTAGCATTGACGTTAACGTAAACGTCATGCATTCGATGCATTGTAGGGAGCGACAGACGCAGAGCTGTCTCCTGTGCGAAACCGACCCTGCCGCGCGCAATAACCACCATGGCCACCACCTACACCATTAGCGACCTCGCCAAAGAGTTTGATCTCACCACCAGGGCGATCCGTTTTTACGAAGACATGGGTTTGCTGCAACCGGAACGGACTGGGCCCGCTGGCAGAAACCGCGTCTATAGCGCCCGCGATCGCACCCGACTGCGCCTGACGCTCCGGGCCAAGCGGCTGGGCCTGTCGCTCACCGAGGCCAAAGAGATCATCGATCTCTACGACAGCCCGCGAGACACCGGCGTGCAGTTGCGAAAATTTCTCGATGTGCTCGTGGTGCACCGTAAACAGCTGGAGGAACAACTGGCCGACCTTCAGGCCAATCTGGAGGAGGTCCAAGAGCATGAGGAAGAGGCGCGAACCCTGCTTCTGAAGGTTGAAAAACAAAAATGATTCATAATTGACGTTTACGTAAACGTAAATCAGGAGACTGTCGTGAGCACGCCCCTTTTCGAGCCCCGCGCTGTCAATTTTGTGGACCGCGTGCGTGACAGCTTTGCGCGCCAGGGCGCCATGCAGACCCTTGGGGCGAGTCTGGGCTCGGTGACCCCGGGTGCGGTGGATATCGAATTTCCCTGGGCTCCGGGGTTGACCCAACAAAACGGGTTTCTGCACGCGGGCATGGTGGCCACTGCCCTGGACTCGGCCTGCGGGTATGCCGGCTTTACATTGATGGCGTCCGATGCAGCCGTGCTCACGATTGAATTCAAGATCAATTTACTGGCCCCCGCCAAGGGCGAGCTATTCCGGATGGAAGGGCGGGTGTTAAAGCCCGGCCGCACCATCACGGTGTGTGAAGGTCGCGCCTTTGCCATCGAAGGCAGCCAAGAAAAACTCGTGGCCACCATGGGATGCACCCTGATGGCCGTCACGGGCCGCGACAACATCCAAGGCTGAACAAGCCGCTTTCCTTTATCTGTTTTGAGGAGACATCCACCATGAGCATTCCTGCCAACCTTCCCGGCCTCAACTTCCAATTGGGCGAAGACATCGACGCCCTGCGAGATGCCGTGCGCGACTTCGCGCAAGCTGAGATTGCACCGCGTGCCGCCGAGATCGATCGCAACGACCAGTTCCCGATGGACCTGTGGCGCAAGATGGGCGACCTTGGCGTGCTGGGCATCACCGTGCCCGAGCAATATGGCGGCGCCGCCATGGGCTACCTCGCCCACATGGTGGCCATGGAAGAAATCTCGCGCGCGAGTGCCTCCGTCGGCCTGTCCTACGGAGCACACAGCAACCTCTGCGTGAACCAGATCAACCGCAACGGCAGCGAGGAGCAGAAGGCCAAGTACCTGGCCAAGCTCATCAGCGGCGAGCACGTGGGCGCGCTGGCAATGAGTGAGCCTGGTGCAGGCTCCGACGTGATCAGCATGAAGCTCAAGGCCGAGTGGAAGGAGCCGAGTGCCTCGGGGGGCGGCTACTACCTGCTCAACGGCAGCAAGATGTGGATCACCAACGGGCCCGATGCCGACACACTGGTGGTGTACGCCAAGACCGAACCCGAGATGGGTGCACGTGGTGTGACGGCCTTCTTGATCGAAAAGGGCATGCCTGGCTTCAGCGTGGCACAAAAGCTCGACAAGCTCGGCATGCGCGGCAGCCACACAGGCGAGCTGGTCTTCCACAACGTGGAAGTGCCTGCCTCACAGATCCTCGGCGGTCTGAACCAGGGCACCAAGGTGCTGATGAGCGGGCTGGACTATGAACGTGCGGTGCTCACTGGCGGTCCGTTGGGCATTATGCAATCGGTCATGGACAACGTGATCCCTTACATTCATGACCGCAAGCAGTTCGGCCAGAGCATTGGCGAATTTCAACTCATTCAGGGCAAGGTCGCTGACATGTATACCGTGCTGCAGGCGGGGCGCTCGTTTGCCTACACCGTGGCCAAAAACCTCGACATGCTCGGCACCGACCATGTGCGCCAGGTACGCAAGGACTGCGCTTCGGTGATCCTGTGGACCGCCGAGAAAGCCACCTGGATGGCCGGCGAGGGCGTGCAGATCTTCGGTGGCAACGGCTACATCAACGAATACCCGCTCGGCCGCCTGTGGCGCGATGCCAAGCTGTATGAAATCGGTGCGGGCACCAGCGAAATCCGCCGCATGCTGATCGGTCGCGAGTTGTTCGCCGAGACCTGTTGAGACCTTTACACCCACCGAGACACCAAGGACACATGCCCTCCTCTATCGAAGACCTGTTTGTTCACAACCGCGCCTGGGCGGCCCAGATGGAGCGCGAACGACCCGGTTTTTTCACCGGCCTGCTGGCGCAACAAAAGCCCAAGTACATGTGGATCGGCTGCTCCGACAGCCGGGTGCCTGCCAACCAGATCACCGGTCTTGAGCCAGGTGAAGTCTTTGTGCACCGCAACGTCGCCAATGTGGTGGTGCCCACCGACCTGAACTGCCTGTCCACCATCCAGTACGCGGTGGACCAGCTGCACATCGAGCACCTCATGGTCGTGGGCCACTACGGCTGCGGCGGCGTGCTGGCGGCGCTGGAAGGCACCCGCGTCGGCTTGGCCGACAACTGGATCCGCCACGTGCAGGACGTGCGTGACCGCCACCGCGACCTGATTGCGTCAGTAGCGACCGAGTGGCGCCACGATGTGTTGTGTGAGCTGAACGCCATCGAGCAAGTGGTCAACATTGCACAGACCACCGTCATGCTGGACGCCTGGGGCCGGGGTGAAAAGGTTACCCTGCACGGCTGGTGTTATGGGCTCAAAGACGGCCTTATCAACAACCTGCACATGACGGTGGACAGCACCGAAGGGCTCGACGCGATCTACAAGGCGGCGATTGCAGGCGTGGCAGCTGCCAAGCGGCAGTAGCCAAAATCGGCCTCCACCGGATACGGCTGCGAACCGCCATGTTCCCGCAACGCCTCGACGCTCCCCAGGCCTACGGTATCGCCAAGGCCATGATGGACGGGTTCAACCGGCACTACCGGTTGTTTCGCACCGAGTCCGCTCGGGCCAAACACCGGTTTGAAACCGCCGACTGGCACGGCCAGCAGCGGGCCCAGCGCGAGCGCATTGAGTTCTACGACCTGCGCGTCAAAGAATGCGTGCGCAGGCTGGAGAAAGAATTCAGCGCGGGCTCGCAGCCCATGGACGTGTGGCACCAGGTCAAGCTGCATTACATCGGGCTCTTGGTCAACCACCACCAGCCCGAGCTGGCTGAGACTTTCTTCAACTCGGTCACCTGCAAGATCCTGCACCGCACGCATTTCCACAACGATTTCATCTTTGTGCGTCCTGCCGTCAGCACCGAGTACATCGAGAACGAAGAGCCCGCGGCGCGCCCCACCTATCGGGCCTATTACCCGTCGCGCGACACGATGGGCGACACGCTCCAGCGCATCATCGAAAACCTTCAGCTGCAGCCCGAGTTTGCAGATCTGGCGCGGGATACCGACAGCGTGGTGGCAGCCATGCGTGGTCGGCTCGACAAAGTCAGGCTGCGCGCCAACTTCCAGATCCAGGTGCTCACCAGCCTGTTCTTTCGCAATAAGGGCGCGTACCTGGTGGGCAAGATCATCAACGGTTTCAACGAGGTGCCGTTTGCGCTGCCCATCCTGCACGACGACAACGGCAAGCTGTTCATCGACGCGGCGCTGTTCGGCGAAGACGACATGCAGATGCTGTTCAGCTTCGCGCGGGCCTACTTCATGGTGGACATGGAGATCCCCAGCGCCTATGTGCAGTTTCTGCGCAGCCTTATGCCGCGCAAACCGCGCGCCGAGATCTACAACGCGCTGGGCCTGGCCAAGCAGGGCAAGACGCTGTTCTACCGCGACTTTCTCTACCACCTGAAGCACTCCAGCGACCAGTTCCGGATTGCCCCCGGCATCAAGGGCATGGTGATGCTGGTG
>JAUXZO010000157.1 GCA_030692685.1 Acidovorax sp.
TTGTGCCGGTGCCCATCAGCGTTCCGCCAGCAGCCACAAACACGGAGCCTGTCCCCAAAGGCGAGGTGCCGCTGACCGACAGGGACCCCGAACTGACAGTGGTGCCGCCGGCATAGGTGTTGTTGCCCGACAGCGCCAGCATACCGCTGCCATTGACCGTCAGGCCTCCTAGCCCGGACAAAACGCCGGACAGCCGCGCCGAACTGCCAGCCGGTGAGGTGACGGTGGCACCTCCGGCGTTGAGCGTGAAGGCCTGGGCGGAGTTGGCATTGGCGGGCAGCAGCAAGGTGCCGCCGTCGAACACCGGGTTGATGGACGTGCCCACATCAGCCAGCGTGTAGGAACTGCCGGCCGCCATGTTGACACTACCCGCCGAAAAAATCAGGTCCCAGATGGTGCTGCTGCCCGAGGCCAGGCTCAGCACCCAGTTGAGGCCGCCGAACGAGCCCGAGTTTGTGCCGCTCAGGTTGGCCGCGGTGAAGTTGTTCAGCACGCCGGTGTAGGTGCCGATGGCCGCGGTCGATGTGCTGTAAATGCCGAACGCCATGCTGCCAGTGATGCCTTCGTTGCTGCCGCTCAACTTGCCGTAGGTCCCCGGGCTGTTGATGATGATGTTGTAGTTGGTGGGCACCAGCCCGGTGTAAGTGACAGCGCCGTTAGTATTGCCTGCGCCCTGCAGGTTGTTGAAGGTCTGGAGCACGCCGCCGTCCCTGTTGGTAATGCCGGCAAACGGGCCGAGGATGGAACCGGTGTTGGTCAGGGTGCCCAGTATGCCGTTGGTGCTGAAGAGCACAATGCCGCGCCGCATGCCCGAAGATATGGTTCCGGTGTTGACCAGGCTGGTCAGCCTGCCATTGACGTAGAGCCCAACCTGCCGCGGGGTGTGAATGGTGCCGTTGTTGGTTAACGTGGATGCGGTGGCCGACGACAAGACCGAAATCGGGTCGCCATTTCGGCCGCTTCCGGCATCGTTGCTGACCGTCACGCCCGCATTGACCATCACATTCGCGCCGGTGCCCATGTTCAGGGGCCTGATGCCACCGCCGGCGCAGTTGGCGCTGATGGTCAGCGCACCGGTGACCGTGGCGCCGCCATTGCACTGCTGGGCCCACGCAGAGCCCCAGGGCAGCACCGAACAGGGCAAGGCGAGAAGGACAAGCGAACGCTTGTGGAAACGGGTGGGGGACTTGGGGCGGGCCATACGGATACCTGGTGGGAGAGCCATGAAAATGCACAGCCACAGGAACTCAGGACAGCACGCGAGGCCATATGGTAGTCGCAATGCGTAGCCAGCGGGACAAAGAGACCTGTCATCGAAGCCGCCCACCAAAAAATGTGCACGGGCCGCAGGCCCTGGCCCGACGCGAGGCGGCATATGCGCCTGTAAACTGACCGTCTTTCCCTCCGCTAACTCCATGGCAAGCAACCGGCACGCCTTCCCCGCAACATCCGGCGCGGCCTTCGCATGACCCTCACCCAAACCGCCCTCTTCCT
>JAUXZO010000159.1 GCA_030692685.1 Acidovorax sp.
ACGTCGTCATGCTGCAGTTGAACTACCAAGGAGACCATCATGCGTCTGAACATCGTCGCTGGGCTGTTGACAACCCTATTCGTGGCAGGCTGTGCCGTCGCGCAATCGCCAAAACCTGAGGACGAACACGCAGGCCACCACCCCGGAGATGCACAGAGCGGCGGCGTCACAACCCAGTCTGCCCCGGCAGCCACTGCCGCGTCTGCACCGGACGCCTTTGATCGTCAGATGAAGGCGATGCAGGAAATGCACAAAAAAATGCAGGCGGCCAAGACTCCCGCCGAACGCTCAGCGCTGATGGAGGAGCACATGAAGCTCATGCAGTCAGGCATGGCCACGATGGGCGCGGGTAGTTCTGGTGGCATGGGGATGGGAATGATGCAGCAAGGGGCGCAGACCAAACCTGCCATGCCTGCAGCCTCTGGAAACTCGGGTATGGGAGGCATGATGGGCATGCACGCTCAAATGGAGCGCCGTATGGCCATGATGGAACAGATGATGCAAATGATGGTGGACCGCCAAGCAGCCATGCCATCCAAGTAGTCTCACCGCGAACGTTCTTTGCGGGGGCAAGCTATCACTATTCCAAACGCTGGTGAGCTGCGCGAGGCTTGGTGACTCAGTCACTAACCACTGTGCAGTTGCGCCCGAGCGCCTTTGCCCTATAAACAGCTTGATCAGAGCGTTTTAGCAGTCGGGCGAGGAAATCCGCTCCGGTTTGGTGTACTGCACACGCCAGCCCGACACTGACCGTTACTGGCCCTGCCAATGAGCGCACCCGTCTGGCGCATTTGTGCACCCGCTCAGCAATTCTGGCAGCTGCTTCTGCGTCCGCATCAGGTAACCAAAGGACGAATTCTTCCCCACCGTATCGCACCACCAGGTCCGAACCACGTGCGTCTGCCTGTATCTGGCGAGCAAAGTTCACCAGCACCCGGTCGCCCTCGGGATGGCCATGCGCGTCGTTGATCCGTTTGAAGTAGTCCACGTCCACCATCAACAACGACACGTAACTCTGTCGAGAGGCCGTCCGTTGCCACTTCTGCACGATCAATTCCAGCGCACGGCGGTTTTTAAGACCTGTAAGCGGATCAGAGAGACTCAGTTCCGAAAGCTGGCGATTCTGCAATTCAACCTGTTCATTGCTGGCGGCCAAGCGCTGGGCAAGACCCTGGGCCTCTGCACGGGCCTTGATCAACTCGCCTTCGAAACGGCTGCGTTCGCGGGCCACAAAAAAGGCCCATACGATGTGGTCGCCCGTCTCCAGGCGCTTGCTGACCGCATTGACCATGACAGGAACAGTCTCGCCGCCAACACCGCGCAGGTGGAGGAATACTTCGCGCGCACTCTTGGCGTGATGCAGCGTGGGAAACAGGTGGGTCTGGCTGAAAATTCGAGAAGCTGGTGTCAACAGTTCATCCATGGAGTGGCCGAGCCAAAACGCCTCCGTGCCCCCGATCAGGACAAGGAACTCCCTGTTCATCCGCACGATGTGCCCCACCGGGTCCGTGATCATCATCGCGCAAGGGATGTCATCAACCGCCAGCATGTTCCGCCCTCTCGGTTTCGCTCACGCTAAGGAGAGATATCGCTGCATGGCGGCCGTCACCAGGTGCGGATGACTCATGTGAGCGCAGTGTCCGGTCACGTCCAGCACTTCCAACGTGCTGCCCCTGAGCTTCTTGTGCATGTACTCCCCGACAGAAAGGGGCGCCAGTGCATCTTTGCCATGCTGCAGGATCAGACTTGGCCGGGTCACGCGCGACAGCTCCTCTCTGGTATCCGCAAAGAAGGTTGCCTGCGCAAAGACACGAGCCATCGTAGGATCGGTTGAGCAGAAACTCTCAGACAACTCCCCGCCCAAACTGTCCGCCTGCGGCGCTCCCGCCACAATGGGTGCGAGGTAACTGGACCAGCCCATGAAGTTCTGGTCCATGAGGTCCAATAGGCCCTCCAAATCCTGGCGCTCGAACCCTCCAAGGTAGTCCGGAGCGTGATTGATGTAGCAAGGCGACGGGCCGACCAGAATCAGGCGATCAAAAAGCATAGGTCGCTCGATGGAGGCCAGCAGGCCGATGCTGGCGCTGACCGAATGTCCAACAAAATGCACTCCGCGCTCGATGCCCAATGCGTCGCATACATCCAGCAGATCTTGCACGTAGCCTTTCAGACTTGCGTACTTCACGGGGTCAAAGGCGGCCAAGTCTGATTGGCCGCAGCCGACGTAGTCGAACAAGACCTGGCGGCACTTACCTTCAAAGTCCGGAGTGATGTGTCGCCACATATGCTGGCTACACCCAAAGCCGTGCGCATAGACGAGCACAGGGGCGTCCGGGCGAATTGGGTCCGTTGTTGCGCTTACGAATTTCCACTGTTGTTCTTTCTGGGCGGTCTGCCCGCAGATTTTGCACGCCCGACGCTTGCACCGCGTGTGAAATGTATGCAAGCGTGCACGATTGCGAGCGCGAAACGACTGGTTTATTGGGAGCACTTGGTTGCGCAACGCAGCGTTCAGCCTCCGGATGCCTCTGCTTTCACTCTCCTTGGCTTACGCATCAGCACATAGGCCGCAGGAATCACGAACAAGGACAGCAGCGGCGCCGTCACCATACCGCCCAGCATGGGTGCCGCGATGCGGCTCATGACCTCCGAGCCTGTCCCGCTGCTCCACACGATGGGCACCAGGCCCGCCAGGATGACAGCCACGGTCATTGCCTTGGGTCGCACGCGCAGCACGGCACCTTCCCGAATCGCGTCCAGCAGCTCTTCCAGTGTGGGCTGCCTGCCGTCTGGACATCTCTCTGCGAGTGCCTGCTTGAGGTAGATGAGCATGACCACCCCGAACTCTGCCGCGACCCCCGCCAGGGCGATGAAGCCCACACCGGTGGCGATGGACAGGTTGTAGTTCATCAGGTAGAGGAACCAGATGCCCCCGGTCAACGCG
>JAUXZO010000161.1 GCA_030692685.1 Acidovorax sp.
GATGCTGAGGATGTCGCCGACATAACCGATGTCATGCTCTCTGGCGGGGTCGTCCTTGTCGACCATCTTGAGTTTCTGCGCGCGGATCAGGCCGCCGTCGCGGCCGGTCAGTCCCACGGCCTTGCCGCCAGCCTGGTTGATCAGGCCCACGATGTCCTGCTGCACCTGGCCCGCCAGCACCCACTCGACAACCTCCATGGTTTCCTCGTCGGTAACACGCATGCCCTGGATGAAATGGCCCTTCTTGCCGAGCCGGTTCAGCGCGGTCTCGATCTGCGGCCCGCCGCCATGCACCACCACCGGGTTCATGCCGACCAGCTTGAGCAGCACCACATCCTCGGCAAAGTCCGCCTGCAGCGCCGGGTCGGTCATGGCATTGCCGCCGTACTTGATCACCAGCGTCTTGCCGTGGAACTTGCGGATATAGGGCAGCGCCTGCGCCAGGATCTCGGCCTTGTCGCGCGGGCCGACGTGGGAGAGGTCGGGGTCGGTGGGGGAAGGGATGTGGGTCATGGGAAGAAAAAGTTGGGGATTCGCGGGGTCATCGGGAATTGTGCCGCAAACCGGTCCCGGACAGGCGAGCCGATGCCCCGCCGGCCTCCGGCCAAAAAACTAGGCCGCTTCCGCCCTGCGCACAAAATCCTGCGCTGCCAGCGCCAATGCCGCCTGCAGGGTCAGCGGGGGGGTCCAATCAAGAAGTTCACGGGTCTTGCCGATATCAACCTGCAGGGAACCGCACAGGCGCTGCGCAAAATCCTGTTTGCCGAGCAGGCCGGCGGCCAGACGCAACACCGGCACCGGCACCGGCAGCAGCCGTGCCGACTTTCCCAGGGCGTCGGCGGTGCGGCGCATTAGCACCGTGGTGGAAACGTCCTGGCCGTCGCTGGCCAGAAAAACCTGGTTGGCCGCGCCCGGATGGTCCAGGCAGGTCACGATCAGGTCCGCCAGGTTGTCTACGGCAATCAGGCTGCGCTGGTTGTCAATCGCACCAAGGGGCAGCGGCACACCGCGGTACAGCCAGCGCATCATCGCCAGGAAATTCGCCCCGACACCCGGGCCATACACCAGCACGGGCCGGATGATGGCGACTTCAAGTCCGGTGGCTTTTGCGATGTCCTGCAGGCCCAGCTCGGCCTCATGTTTGGAAATGCCGTAAGCGTCCAGCGGCGCCGGCACGTCGTCGGCGGTATACGGCCGGCCCGGCACCGTGCCCTCGCCGTTAACCTTGACCGAACTGACAAAAACAAGGCGCCGGACCCCGGCCAGCGCCGCCTGGCGCGCCAGGTTCAGGGTACCGGTCACATTGACGCGCCTGAATTCCGTCAGCGGGTCCGCTGCGGTGTCCTGCATGACATGGACCCGCGCGGCCAGGTGAACCACGCAATCAACGCCCTCAAGCGCTGCCCGCCAGTCGGTTGCGGCACCGAGGTCTCCCACTGTGACGGCATCAACGCCCGCGGGCAATGCCGGCGAAGAAGCTGAGGCGCGCAGGGCCGCCCGCACCCTCCGGCCGGATGCCACTAGCGTGGCCGTCACGCGCCGCCCGACAAACCCTGTTGCCCCCGTGACCAGGACGCGCCCGCTCATGGCGCGCACATTTCGCGATAAACAGCAAGGGTTTGCTGCGCCACCCTGGCTTCGGAAAATTCGGACTCAACCATCTGCCGTCCGGTTTCGCCCATTTGGAGCCGCAGCACCGGATCGCCGACAAGCTGCGCTATGGCTTCTGCCAGGATCGCCGCGTCACGCAGTGGCACCAGCAGGCCGTTTTCACCGTGACGCACGATCTCGCGGCAGCCGGGCGCGTCGGTGGCCACCAGCGGCCGCGCACAGGCGGCGGCCTCCAGCAGCACTTTCGGCAAGCCCTCACGGTAGGACGGCAGGCACACGATGTGGGCCTGGGCCAGTGCCGCTGGCATGTTGTCGCAGCGTCCCCAGCACTCGACCACACCGCTGTCGTGCCAGGCCTTGAGCTGGTCATCCGGGATGGACGCAGGATTGTCGGCATCGCCGTCACCCACCAAAACAAAGCGCGCCGTGACGCCGCGTGCGCGCAACACGGCGGCGGCAGCGACAAACTCGCCGACACCCTTGTCCCAGAGCATGCGGGACGCCAGCATCACCACCGGAATGCCATCCGGCTCCTGGGTGGGGCGGAAGCGCTCGATGTCAACCCCGGACCCTCGGATCAGCCTGACGCGCGAGGCCGCCACAAGCCCGCCAGACACCAGCATCGCCATGTCATCCGGGTTCTGGAGGATCAGGACATTGCGGCCGGCATTGAGCAATACCCGGAAAACCCGCGACACGGCTGCGCGCAGCACCGTCGCCAGACGGCTGCCTGACGTGAAAAGAAAACCCATCCCGGCCATCGCGTTCACCACGGCAGGCCGCCGCACAAGCAATGCCGCAAGCGAGCCGTACAGCACGGGTTTGAGTGCCACATGGTGGACGATGTCGGGCCGTTCACGTCGGTACAGCTGCACGATTTCGGCAATGGCCGCGATTTCGCTGAAGGGATTTCGGCTTCGGCGGCGCAAGCCAATCGGAACCAGCTTGAAGCCCTCCGCAGTGATCTCGGCACCCCTCTGCCCCACACGGGTGGCGACCACAATGTCATAGCCGGCCGCCTGTGCGGCGCGCGCGGGCGGCAAGCGGTGCGAGCAAAAATACCAGTCTTCAGTAACAAGAAACAGCAGCTTTTTGCGCGTTCCCGCCGCCGGAGAACCGCTGCCCGTGGCCGCCATCAAAGGCGCAGGTCGGCCTCTTCGGCCGCAAGCACATACTTCAGGTCGTACAGGACCTGTACCGGCTTGCCCAGCGCCCGGATGCCCTCGGCGCCGAGGGCACGAAATTCATTATGGGCCACCGCAAGAATGACGCTGTCGTAGGTGCCGGATTCCGGTGCGCTGATGGGCGTGATCCCGTATTCGTGGACCGATTCTTCGGCCGAGATCCAGGGATCGTAAACATCCACCTTGCAGTTGTATTCTTGGAGTTCGGCGACGATGTCGACGATGCGGGTGTTCCGGAGATCCGGACAGTTTTCCTTGAACGCAAGCCCCATGACCAGAACCCTGGCGCCATCAACCTGGATGCGTTTTTTGGTCATGGCTTTCACCAGTTGCGCCACCACATAACCGCCCATGCTGTCGTTCAAACGTCGGCCCGCCAGGATGATTTCCGGGTGATAGCCAAGTGCCTGAGCCTTGTGGGTCAGGTAATAGGGATCAACACCAATGCAATGCCCGCCCACTAGGCCGGGCCGGAACGGCAAGAAATTCCACTTGGTGCCGGCCGCTTTGAGCACCGCTTCGGTATCGATGTCCATCTTGTTGAAGATGATCGCCAGCTCGTTGATCAACGCGATGTTGAGGTCGCGCTGCGTGTTTTCGATCACCTTCGCCGCTTCGGCAACCTTGATGCTGGAGGCCTTGTGGGTGCCGGCAACAATGATCTCGTTGTAAAGCGCATCAACGACATCGGCAATCTCGGGCGTGGACCCGGAAGTGACTTTCCTGATCGTGGTCACCCGGTGCTCCTTGTCCCCTGGGTTGATGCGCTCAGGGCTGTAGCCAGCATAAAAATCTTGGTTGAACCTGAGCCCGGAAAACTTCTCCAGCACGGGTACGCAGTCCTCCTCGGTCGCCCCGGGGTAAACCGTCGATTCATAAATCACGATATCGCCGGGTTTGAGTACCTTGCCAATCGTCTCGCTGGCCTTGATCAGCGGCGTGAGATCCGGACGCTTGTACTGGTCAATGGGCGTTGGCACCGTCACGATGAACACATTGCATGCCGCCAAATCCTGAGAGTTGGTCGAAAACGTCAGGTGCTTGGCTTTCTGAAGCTCTTCGGACGAGGTCTCCAGGGTGTGGTCCTGTCCGGACTGCAGTTCAGCAATGCGTTTGAGGTTGATATCGAAGCCGACGACGGGCCTTTTTTTTCCGAATTCCACGGCGAGTGGAAGGCCCACGTAGCCAAGGCCCACGATAGCGAGGTTGTATTTTGAGTTCTTTTGCATAAAAGTAGCTAGCATCAACGAATAGAAGTGGCCAGGTCGCGCACATACCAGGCCATGGCCTCTTTCATGCCCTGCGCGATGGTATGACTGGGCTGATAACCGAGACGGGTTCTGGCCTTGTCGATACTTGCCAGTGAATGTTGGACATCTCCAGCCCGGAAGTCACGGTACAAAGGCGGAGCAATTTCCAGTTCGGGCAGGTGGTTCTTCAGCTCAGTCCCGATCAGCCTGTGAAGATCATTCAGGGTTGTACGGTCGCCGACAGCAACGTTGTACACCTGCCGAAGAGCGTCAGGATTGGCGGTCGTCGCAGCCAGCAGATTAGCCTGAACCGCGTTGGCTACAAAACAGAAATCACGGCTGGTTTGCCCGTCACCATTGATATACACCGGCTCACCTCCGTGCATCGCGGCAATCCATTTGGGTATGACTGCAGCGTAGGCCCCATCGGGGTTTTGATGGGGTCCGAAAATATTGAAGTAGCGCAACCCGATGGTGTCCAGGGCATAACACCGACCAAAGACCTCGGCATAAAGTTCATTGACTAGCTTGGTGACCGCATAGGGTGAAAGTGGCCGTCCTATCCGGTCCTCGATTTTTGGAAGGTCCGGGTGATCGCCGTAGGTTGAGCTGGATGCAGCATATACAAAGCGCTGGACTCCCTCATCCCGCGTGGCGATCAGCATATTTAGAAAGCCGTCAATATTCGCGCGATTGGTGCGTACGGGATCTTCCAGGGATCGGGGAACAGAGCCCAGGGCGGCTTGGTGTAAAACAAAATCCACGCCTTTGACGGCTTCTTGGCAAGCCCGGGCGTCCGCGATATCGCCTTCTATAAACCTGAATCTTCTCCACTGCTCAGGACCAACTTCAGCCTCGATCTGCTGGAGGTTCTCGAGCCGTCCAGTGGCAAAATTGTCCAGGCCTACGACGTGCTGGTCGAGCTTCAAAAGAGCTTCAAGCAAATTGCATCCTACAAAACCAGCAACGCCAGTAACCAGCCAGGATCGTGGACTCTCTTTAAGCCGCGTTTTAAGGTTGAAATACTCTGTCATGTGGAATTCGTCAGGACTTGCGCGGTGTTTTGATGATTTTCCAGCCAGCTTTGAAACATCAACACGTTCCAGAGCTGGTATTGCCAGTTACGTCGACCGGAAAGATGCTCTTGCCACTTCTGCCGGATCTGGGCCGGGTGCAAGTATCCCTCTTTTTCAAGGCGGGCCTCAGCAAGAAGAGCTTCAGCCCATTGGCGCAACGGGCCCCTCAACCAGGAATCAATCGGCACGCCGAAGCCCATTTTGGGCCGCTCAACCAGTCCCTGGGGAACGTGCCGATACAAGACCTGCCGCAAAATCCACTTGCCCTTCCCGTCGCGCAACTTCAAATCATGTGGCAAGCGCCAAGCCCATTCCACAACACGGTGATCCAGAAATGGAACCCGCGTTTCAAGTGAGACGCCCATGGCGGCACGGTCAACCTTGGCCAAAATGTCGTCTGGAAGGTAGGTCATCAGGTCCAGGGCCATCATCCGCTCGACATCATTGAGGCCACGCAGTTCCGGGGCATGGCCCTGTAGCAGTGTAGGAGGCTCAACAGCACCAACCACCACAGAGGCAGGATCCTGCCACTGGGAGACCAGGCCCAAATACAGATCGTCGACAGACTTGCTTGCCAGGACGCCGGCACCCTTGTGCAGCTTGTCGCCGAGCAGGGCTACCTTCCCGGCACCAGGGATCAGGGTGCCAGCCGCGCGACCGATACTATTCCATGTTGCAGGTGAGAGGCTGGTCAACAGGCTGGCGCCCAACTGGCGCAGCGGTTGAGGTACGCCCGCCAATTTGTCCCACAACTTGCCGGTAAGTTGATAACGGTTGTAGCCGCAAAACAATTCGTCTCCAGCATCACCGGATAGGGAGACCGTCACATGCTGCCGCGCCAGTTGGGCAACCAGGAAGGTGGGTATTTGGGAGGAATCTCCAAACGGTTCGTCATACAACTCAGGCAAGCGCGAGACGACTTCCTGAGCCTGCTCGGCAGACACATACAACTCCGTATGCTCGGTACCCAGGTGTTTGGCAACGGCCATTGCATGCTCGGCCTCGTTGTAGCCCGGCTCGCGAAAACCGATGGTAAAGGTCTTTACCGGCCGGGTAGATTGCTTCTGCATCAAGGCCACAACGGTAGAGGAATCAATGCCACCCGAGAGGAATGCGCCCAGCGGGACGTCGGCAACCATTTGCCGCCCCACAGCGTCAAGCAACAGGCTTTCCAGTTGATCGGTTGCGTCTTCCGCGGATCCGGCAAATCGATTTGCCACCCCGTCTTCCGCCGTGGTGGCAGCCGACCAATATTGCGAAATCACAGGGTCACGTTGTCCTGGCGAAAGGACAAGCCAGCTGCCCGGTAATAGTTTGGCAATGCCTCGATAAATCGAGTATGGAGCCGGAATGTAGGCATGACGCAAAAACAGGCTCAACGCGCCACGGTCGATCTCTGCCGAGAAAGCAGGATGCGCCTGTAGCGCCTTGAGTTCCGACCCAAACAAAAATGTATCGCCCTGCCATCCGTAATAAAGCGGCTTCTCGCCCAGCCGATCGCGTCCCAGTGTCAACGACGACGTTTCCCTGTCCCACAATGCAAAGGCGAACATGCCGATGGCAAGTTTGAGGGTCGCCTCAACGCCAAGAAGCTCAAAACTCGCCAGCAGCGTCTCGGTGTCTGAATGTCCACGCCATGAAGCCAGTCCACCTTGAGCTTTCTGCAATTGCCGGCGAACGTCAAGGTGATTGTAAATCTCGCCATTAAAGACGATTACAAAACGCCCACTGCTCGATAACATGGGCTGACTGCCGGCTTCAGAAAGATCAAGTATCGACAACCTGCGATGGGCCAGCCCGATACCAGCCGCATCGTCACGCCAGAAGCCGTCGGCATCCGGTCCGCGATGGCTGATGCGCGCGGCCATGCGCTCAAGCACATCAAGCGGGGCGCCGAGCTGCGTCGGAGAAAGAAAACCAGCCAAACCACACATTGAAATTTCACTCCCCGGATACTGGCATCGCGACACCCTGGCCAGCCGGTTTACCGCCAGTCAGTTCTTGGAAACACGCATCAGCTAAGCATATCCGCGCCACGCTGACCGGCAAGGCGGCTAGTCCCCATTCGAGTCAAACCGATCAACCCACCGGGGCCTGAGCTTGGCGAGCTGCATGAGGCCTGCCATCCCGATACTCACGTAAATCATCGCAAACGGAAATCGCATCCGATACAGAGTACCCACGTTCGCTACCGTCAACCCAAGCAAGAGGGTCAATCCAACCGCAAAACTGATGGGTATAAGCAGGGGCACGGTCCAGCGTTTGTAGCTGAACAACCAGAAGAGCAACCCCAGGTAGGCGATGTAACAATAGAACATCTCAACAGATGAAATGAATATTTCAACAGCGCTGGAGTTTCGTTTTTCCGTCGACATCCATTGCGACGGAAATGGCGCAAACATGGCAATCTGCATCGCACGCGGAATATATCGGATCAAATCCTCGTTCTTGCAGAAATCGATGCCCTTATCGATGTTGCTGGCAGCGGTCGTGCCACCGGAACTAGTGAAGCCCGCCCGAGCAACCGCAATTTTCAGAAAAATGCGATTGATCATGTTCTCAAAAAAAGCTCCCTCCTTGAGAATGACCACCGGTCGACATTCCTGAATGGCCTTAACCATCGCAGCCTCCACCCTGGCGGCCTTTATTCGCTGGACCTCCAATCGCGCAGCAGCCACCATCTGAGGTGTCACCTGAATATTTTTCTTTTGTGGATTGATTTTATTCAGAGAGTCCTCAGTCTGCTTCAGAACATCTGCATAAATTTCATCGTCCGAAAATTCCTTACCCGAAAGAATACGCACGGTATCCGCACTTCTAACACTCTCATTGGATTGCCAGATAACGAGCGGGATGACCACTTTGGCATGCACGTCGTCGCTGGGGATGGGGCGCATTCTGATGTCAATGAAAGTGATCGACATCACATAGAGGAAGAGATTGATCAGCATCAGGATTCCAATCGACCCCAAATTGAAACGGATCATCACTGAGATGCGCGATGGATCTACCGCCGTGCGGAGCTGCAGAAACTGCCACGTGACACGACCCAGATGCCATAGCACAAGGAGCACGCCTAGGCCCAAAAATGGGAACATGAAGTAGGGGCGGAATATCGAAACGATAGCCAGGGCAAGCGCACTGAGCGCCAACAAAGGGGCGATCTGCCAAGTCTGGCGTTCCTGGCGCAGCAGACCAACCCAGCAGCATAATGTGACCAACACGCCCGCCGTACAAAAGACATCCTTGTGAATCTGTCCGTACTGGAGCAATGCAGAGGGGAAGGCCAGATAAGGAAGCAACGCAATAATGGCTTCGTTATCTTCCAGATCGAGATACTTCAGCATTGCAAACAATGCCACTCCGCCTGTGGCGAACATCACCCCATTGAGAGGCAAAAGCACCCAAGGGTGAGGACCGAACAATACGTAGAAAAAGGCCGCGACGCCGGTGATGGCGTTGTCGCCGTCAGGCCTCAATAGAAATTCCCCCCATCCGCCCAGAACAATTTTTTGGGCATGCGCAACAGCCTGCTCATGAAAGCCCACCCAGTCACGCCCAGCAAGCAAGCCATTTCCCGCATGCAACTGCGGGAAAATATGTGGGAGGATCAAGACCTGAAGAGCAAGCCCCGCGAGCAGTGCATATAAGACTAGGACAACCCAAACTTTAAGGGTAAGAAGCCGTGCTTTGTGGTTAGGTGCATTCAACGAGAACGCTCCGCCGACCTATCGGCCGATTCAGTAAATTCAAGGCTGCCGGAAATTCCAGTCCGCCCAACCAAGTTGACTGGGGGGAGGTGAAGGTACCTATCAATCACGACTTTCAAATCTTTCACCTTTCAGACGGCGGGGGTTTGTCCATCGCTACGGAGCTGTGTCCTCAATGGATTTTAACGATCTAAGCAATTGGACCAGGGATGGGTGTAATTCCGTTTCACACTAACACTCACAAAGCCCGCAACCGTTTCCATCTCAGGCAGAGAGATTATGCTGGCCGAAGGAGAATCCAATTGACGAAAAAACTGCGTCCCAGCGATCAAGCAGACTCGCCTCGGAAAACTCGCTGTCAGCGTACGCCCTACCCAGGGTACCTGCCTGGCGGCGGGCAGCCTCATCGCCAAGAAGCTGCTCAATGTTTGTCAACCAGCCAGCTTGATCGATTGCTGTGTAACTCATCCCGGCCGCCCGCATGGCGCGCGTATACGCTGGCGAAGCAGACGTCACGACTGGCATAGCCATGCGCCAGAAGAGTAGCAGTTTATTCTCCGGCTTGCCCGCAGCAAAGGGATCGATTAAAGACAAGGGTATCACCGCCAAATCGCACGAACAAATGATGTCAGCACAATCCGCTTCCGTCCATTCGTGAAACTGGACTTCAGGCAAGAAGCGTTGCGCCGTCTCCACTGTGCTGGTCTTGCCATATTGCCCCATGTACCGAAAGTACTCTCTATCGGTGACAACGTGCATTTCTATCGGGTACTGTTCGCGCAACTTTTCCAAGACTGGTGCTATTTGTGCCAGTGAACCGAGCGTGTGAGGTAGGCCTTCCCAGACAAGCCGAAAAGGTCGGCCAGGCTCCACACTGTAGTCGGTTTTTATCGTGCGCGTAACGCTCGTATGCGCATCCAGAATGATATGAGCATTCGGGCAAAATTTTTGGATGTCTCGCCGTTGCTCTTCCGTCGAACACACGACTGCATCAGCACGTTCGCACATCCGACTTATGGCCTTCCAGTAATCGAGCTGTAAATATCGACTTTGACCCGATAAAAATTTGAACACCCCCCGGAAGAGCCCTTTGACGTCCGTACGCGGGATCGCGAGATAGGAATCGATGAGGTCATACACGATCTTCCCCTTCGGATAACGGCTCCATTGGCTGATGTCGGCAAGCGCCGAAAGCACAATCAAATCGTAGTCCTTCTCGGGATCTGCCATCTCGAACTCTATACCCCGTTTCCCGGCGTAAAAAACGAAACGGCGTCGGTCTCCTGGCCGATCCAGCGAGTCGCTGTATGGCACATAGCCAATGCGTAAGCCGGAAAGGCCATTAGGAAGTGAGGAATTCATTGTCAACGAACGACCGAGTTGCGTTCAGCCAGCCAATGATCAAATTGACGGATGTCAGTCACCCCCTCCAATGCCTGTAACGAGTGCCATTGGATCTCAGCGCCGCTTTGCTTCGAGCTCATGGCCAGCACGCGTTTCAAGCGTACCCAGCTGGCACGGTCAAAAACGGTGGCGGCCAGTCCAATCCAGTCGGACAAGGTTAACAACCCGAGATTGCGCAGCAAATCCCGTGCAGTGATGGCGCCGAGTTTGAGCTGCACAAACCAGGCATAAAACTGACGGCGCACGTAGCCGGCACGATCAATCTCTACATGCTTGAGCAACTCGGGATAGTTCTGCTTGAGGAGCACCAGCCAAACATGCATCCCGTTCATCAGTTCATTTCCAGGCAGGCGTCCCTGGAAATCGGCATCTATGCCCAGATAGCTCAAACCGCTTGCCTGCTTGTTGCTGTACACGTAGTGTCCAAATGACTTTGGCGAAACACCCACCACAAGCAGCCGCTCGGGTGAGAAGACCCACTTGTCTGCCGTCAGCAACAAAGCGTTGAGCGCGTAATGATCGGGGAACGGTTTTTGAAACAACCCTCCGCCAACCTTGCTGAAAGCTTTGCGGGCAACAAGTGTTGTCTGCATGTTCAGCGGAATTCGCACTTTGAAACTGAACATATCTTGAACAATGCCAAAACGTTGCGCCGGTGTCAGCATGCCTTCATCTACAAGATCCGGTCCGAACTGGAAATGGGCCTCACTGTAAAAACTTTGCGTGTTGCCTGCAATTGAACCTGGCGCCACGTATGAATAAGCATTGTGCACAACACAGTCGGGCTGATTGTACTTATCGAGGAGGCGTTCCATGCGCGAGAAATACCCGGGAAGGAGATAGTCGTCGTCTCCCATCATGAGCACATAGTCACCCGACGAAGCCGAAAGCGCATTGTTCCAGTTGTCGGTTACGGAAACCGGCGTCTCAAGCCGCAATATTCTGACTCGCGGATCGTTCGCGAATTGCCGGATGATTTGCGGAGTTTGGTCGGTATTGGCATTGTCGGAAATTACCAATTCCATATCTTCATAGCCCTGCTCAAGAATGGAACGGATACAGTTTTCCAGAAAACCGCCACCGTTGCGCGTAGGGAGTAACACAGAAAATTTCATGGCTCATTTTTTCCTGAAGACTATCGTATAAGCACTGCCACTAAAACCCCGGCGATCGAGAGCTGCGACAACCAGGCTGACACCATAGCCGACCACAAACATTACGCGCTGCATAAATTTGCTGCGAAACCGGTTCATCAAAAGACGTTGCCAGCCAAAGCGATTCCAACTCCTGGCATCGCTGTCGTCGCTGGTCAGAAACACCTTCTCCAGACCAAACTGCGCGGCGAGGTTTGTCATGGCGTTCTCAGGGATAAGAAACAGGTGTCTTGGTGCATCGACATGTGGCCAATGCCGGCCCATGACCCTAAATTGCCATGCATCAGGATTGGGCATAGCGACCACCAGAATCCCTCCGGGTTTCAGGTTCGCCGCAGCCGAGCTCAGGAACGCTCGGGGATCGGCCAAATGTTCAAACACGTGCCAGATGGCAATGACGTCGTGCGGGGGAAGCGCTTTAATGGCCTCCGGTGGATCTCCGCTTTGCGTGACGTTAAGTCCCAATGTATCTTGAAGATACTCACAACAGCGAGCATCCATTTCAACAACGTCCACCACGAACCCAGCTTGCTTGGCTTGCCACGCGAACACGCCAAACGCTGGCCCCACCTCGAGCAGCCGACCATTCGGTGCAAACCGACGAACGGTATTGATCTTGTTGTGATCCTTGTCGGCAATCTTCTGAAGCTGCTCAATGCTCGGGATCGCGTAGTAATCACTGCGGTAATACCGCCCCAAATCGACAGGCGGCTTATCGAGAAAAATGCTGCAACAGTTCGAGCATTTCAAATAGGCATAGGGTACTTGCGAAACACGATGATTTTCATCGGTAACAGTAAACAGCGCCTCCGCCTTGCCGCCACAAAGCGGACAAGGTCGAGACTGGATTCGCACTACTGGAGATTCCTGAATCATAGACATGTTGAATTTCCAACGATAGGCAACTGCTGTCAACACCTCGATAAACAGGTCGCAACCATTTTTGTATATACAGCAGGCCTCACTTGTACGAAGGCCAAAAAAATCCTTAGCTACTGCAGATCCCGAAACAATCAGAATCCTCTGCAAATAGAGTATCCCCTTCCCAGGACTCTGTCACGAGCTTCAACGCCATCAAAGCGGCTTGGCGAACGCCAGAGATCGTACCATCCTAACCGGCGTCTTTCGGGCGACCCATTCAGTATCGCTCATCAAGATTTGGTGCCAACACCATAACCCGTGCGGTAAACCAACAGCAGCCCGCTGTCAGATGGACTTCGCCTACAAAGCTGCTTTAGAACGTGCGGCCACCCCCACTCCATTAGCGGATCAACCGTCTGGCCGTATTGCTCAAGTCCGTCCGCAGGGCCTGAGAGAGAAAAAACCAGGCAATCACTATGTACAGCGCAACGCCCAATGCCAGCAGGGCCACGACCTGCCAACCTTGGGGAACAAGCAACGCAAGGGGTTTTACAACTCCAAATACCCCAGCCCCTACAAGCACGAAAGGCAGGAAGTTGACGCGTAGCCAGATGCCCATTCCTTGCTTCATGACCTTCGCCTGAACTTGAGGCAGCAGCGTGAACAGGTAGTAAGCATTCAGGCCTGCATAGGCCGCCGCTGCGCCGACGATACCGTACTCAAGAACCAACCCATAGAGCAACGGAAGGTACAGCACCAAAGCGAGAAGATTGACCTTGAGCGGCAAATTGGGTTGACCACAGGCCACGGCCGCCATATACGCATTGGAGACCATTGCGTTGAGAAAAAAACCCGCGGCAAGCCACGCCATCACTATCGCGGCTTCGTCTGCGACTCGGGCATTGATCCAGACGTGCAGGATTTCGTGCCCAAAGAAAACCAATGCAAAGCAAGGCAATGCGACGACCAGGCCCATCAGTTGGCTGGCCTTGTTGTAGCGCGAAAGCAGATCCGTATGTTGACCGCTGCTAAAGGAATGCGAGAAAGCTGGAAAAGAGGCGCTATTGATGGCACTTTGCACCAGGGAGATTGCGATGGAAGCGTTGTAAGCAATAGAGTAGTAGCCCAAAGCTTCAAGGCTCAGAAGTTTGGTGACAGCCAAACGGTCTGACTGGCTCAGCACCAGTGCCGTGAGCGCGATGATATTCATTGCTGCTGAATATCTCCAGATATCCTTGAACGAGGCAAGCGAGAAACGGGGCCAGAGCCGCAGGGTTGGAAGCAGGCGATACGTAGTAACAGCGTACACCACTAACTCCACGGCGGAGCTGATTGCAAACCAGATGAGAAATGCCACGAGATCAGGTACAAAAATAAGAACAATCACGCCACCCACATGACGCAGCGTCTGCACACCCGTCTTGATCAGATTTAGCACATCCATGCGTTGCAGGCCGCTGATAACCCCGGTGTAAAACGCGACCGGCCAACGCAGACCCAGATACACTGCAATGATCTGTATGCCAAGTGTGATCGTTACGGGGTCGAGTTGCGTACTGCTCAACCAGAACGTAGCCACCTTCCCGGAGTTAAGCCACAACAGTGCGGCGATCAGGAACGCAATAACCCAGTAAACAGTCGAGGCAGTATTCACCGCATTGGCACTTGCACTTCGCTGATGGCTATGGTCGGACGAGACAACCTTGGTCACCGTGGCGGAAATGCCTAGATCGAGAGAGCCTAGCAACACCTGAAGTATCGTAATCAGTCCGACAAAACCAAAGGCTTCGACACCGAGAAAATGTACCTGTATCGGCGTGACAGCGAGTGTCAGTATCCCAAGCCAGGCGCTACCCAGGAAGTTAAAGATGATGTTGGACTTGAGCTTAGCCACGGTTTGACAATGCCGCCATCACACTCGCGGCAAACCAGCCTGCTCTCTCCACCAGTTGATCGTGTCGTCAAGCCCACTGTCGAGATCAAAACGCCTCTTCCATCCGGTCGAAAGGAGGCGCGTGATGTCTGGCACGAGCAGCGTGGGCTCGGCACTCGGGCCAGGCGGAGGCACGCGGAACTTGATGAGGGCACCACCGTCGAGCTTCCTGGCTATGGTTTCGACAATGTCGTGCAGCGTGGCTGACTCGCCGGACCCGATATTCACCGATCCTTCAAGCTTGCTTTCAAGAAGGGAGACAAATGCAGATGCGACGTCTTCTGCATGCGAATAGTCACGAATCAAACCTGAGTTCCCGCAGGTGGCCACCTCGCGTTTGAGCAGGGCGGTGATTACAGAAGCCACGAGGCGCTGGGGATTTTCCCCAGGCCCATAAAGAGAGAACACGCGGCCCCATGCGCCAGACAAGCCAGATTGCTTGCACCAGGAATGCAACATCAGCTGAAGTGCGTGCTTGTAGGTGCCATAAAGTGTCGCGGGGACCAACGGCGTCACCCCCTCGCGGCACACCCCCCCATCGCTCCAGTCGTACTCGGCGCAGGTACCCGCAATCACAAGGCGCTCGCCCCCGGCTTCGGTAAACTCCCTGATCAAGCCCAGACTACCTTGCGCCCAGCTCAAGTTTTCAGGCGCCGTCCAGTACCGACCGTGTTTGGTGTACCAGGCGAGGTGAAGCAAGTGGGACGGTTTGACCTCGTGTATCAGCGTCTTCGTCTGCGCGGCATCAAGCAGGCTGGCGTGATGCCATTGCACCGCCGAGGTGGCGGGACGGACTGCCGATGATACGGCATGAACTTCGTAACCTCGAACATGCAGTTGCGTCAGGCAATACTGCCCGATGAACCCACTGCCGCCAGTGACAAGAACTCTCATCAGAATATCCGCAAGGCTGGAACCGCAACGACAAACTTTCCACCCCATTCCCGGACGAACTCGTTGGACTTGACCACCTCATCGGCAATGTTCCAAGGCAGGATCAAGACGTAGTCGGGACGGCGTTCGCGTAACGCGTCAGGTGCCAATATCGGTATATGGCTGCCCGGCATGAACTTATTTTGCTTCGAGGTCGCCGCATCACAGACGAACGACACCAGGTCTGGCTTGACGCCCGCATAATTCATCAGCGTGTTGCCCTTGGCGGCAGCACCATAGGCGGCCACTGTCTTGCCCTCCCCATTGGCTTCGATCAGGAAGGCCAGGAGCTTGTTTTTCACCTTGTCCGCTTCACGCTGAAAGCGCTGGTATGTGGCGAGGTCCTGCAGCCCGCTGGCGACTTCTTCTGCAAGTACGCGCGCCACGGCGGAACCTTCCACACGCGCATCAGCAGCATGGCATCCATAGACGCGGAGGCTGCCTCCGTGAGTCGGTATCTGTTCAACATCGCACACCCTCAAACCGGCTTTTGCAAACACAGCCTTGACTGACTGCAGCGACAAGTAGGAATAATGTTCGTGATAGACCGTGTCGAACTGGTTCAGGCGCACCAGGCTCATCAGGTGCGGAAACTCGAGCGTGATAGTTCCACCCGGCTTCAGCGCCGTTTGCATGCCCGCGGTGAAATCGTTGATGTTGGGCACATGCGCATAAACGTTATTGCCGATGATCAAATCAGCTTGTTTGCCCGACTTCACGAGTTTTTCTGCAAAACTCTCGCCAAAAAATTCGCGGGCAACAGGAACACCGGCCGCCTCGGCCACAGCAGCAGTGCTGTCGGTCGGTTCGACACCCAGGCACGGCACGCCATTGGCAACGAAGTTCTTGAGCAGGTAGCCGTCATTCGACGCCACTTCGATGACAAAGCTGCCGGAACCCAGGCCAAGCCGTGCAGTGATCATCTCTACATATGAACGGGCGTGCGCAAGCCATGTGGTCGACACAGAAGAGAAATAGGCGTAATCCTTCGTGAAAAGTTCGTCCGAACGCGAATAGTCCTCGGTTTGCACCAGCCAACATTTATCGCAAACGAACAATTTCAACGGGAAGTACTGTTCAGGTGCCTGAAGATCAGCCGCGTTCAAGTAAGCGTTGGAGGGTGGCGCAAAACCAAGGTCCAGAAACACGTGTTCCAGCGGAGCGCTGCAGTGGCGGCAATTCATAAGGTAATACCCTGAAAATTATTATGGATGAGTGGATGTTTTCTGTCGCGCTCGGACACGTCAGCCGCAGGCAGGGGCCAAGGCAAATTCAATGCCGTGTCGTCGAAACGCACCCCGCCTTCAGCCGAGGGCGTATAGCTTGCAGTGTGCAGGTAAAGTAATTCTGAATCCGGCTCAAGTACCTGAAAACCGTGTGCGCAGCCTTCCGGAATAACGAGCATCAGCGCGTTGGCGGCCGATAGCTCTTGAGCATGCCATTTCAGGAAGGTCGGCGAATCCTTTCGAAGGTCCAATGCGACATCCCAAACACGGCCCTTCAGGCAACGCACCATCTTCATTTCCGCGTGAGGCGCTTGCTGAAAATGCAGCCCCCGTATCGCGCCGACCGTGGCCGTGCGCGAGTGGTTGATCTGTTCAATCCGGCGTCCACCGATGGCCTCGGCCAGTTCGCTTTCGCAAAACAGCCTGGAGAAAGCGCCCCGCTTGTCCTCGAAAGCCTTCGTTTCCGCAACAAAAACACCAGCAATAAGGGTTGGAAAGAGCCTCACGCCGCACCTGTCCAGCCAATATTTTTCGCCGCCGCCGCCGCGACGTAAGCGGCCAGCTGCTGCCGGCTGATCACTTCGCCCGTTTCCTGGTGGGCACGATACCAATGAGCTGTTTGTTTGAGTCCCTCCTCCAGCCCCCAAACCGGTGTCCATGGCAGCAAGGTACGCGCTTTGGTGCTGTCCAACTGAAGCAGCCCGGCCTCGTGTGGTTGAGGAACACTCGCGAGGTGCCAGCGCAGCTCTCCCCAGCTCTGCGTGAGCTTGGAGAGAACGGCCGAGACCGTTTGATTACCTGATTCATCAGGGCCGAAATTCCACGCCTCAGCGAAACCAACCCGGCGTTCGAGCAAACGCTGCCCCAAGAGTAAATAGCCGGACAGCGACTCAAGAACATGCTGCCACGGTCGGGTAGCATGCGGTGAGCGTATTTCCACCGATTCACCGCGCGCGCTGGCACGCACCAAGTCCGGAATCAGGCGGTCCTCTGACCAATCACCGCCACCAATCACATTGCCTGCCCGAGCAGTCGCCAGCTGAAGGGAGTCCTGTGAACTGAAATAGGATTTGCGGTAGCTGGCGGCCACGAGTTCGGCGCCCGCCTTCGACGCAGAATAGGGGTCATGGCCACCAAGTCGGTCGTTTTCCCGGTAGCCCCAAAGCCATTCCTGGTTTTCATAACACTTGTCGGTTGTCACCGCGACGATAGCCGTCACACTGGCACAATGGCGGCACGCCTCCAGCACATGGGCAGTACCCTGTACATTGGTTGCCCAAGTGGTCAGGGGATCGGCATAAGAGCGCCGTACGAGCGGCTGTGCCGCCAGATGAAATACCATCTCGGGCTGAACCTGAGTGACCAGTCTTTGAACGGCTACGTAGTCCCGGATGTCGAACTGATGCTCTTCAATACCCAATTTGAGCAAGTCCCAGTGGTTGGGTTGCGTGTTCGGCGGTAAAGCGAGGCCAACAACCTCCGCGCCCAACTGCTGAAGCCACAACGCCAGCCAGCTGCCCTTGAATCCGGTATGACCAGTCAACAGCACCCTGCGCCCTCTGAACACATCACCAAAGGCAGTCATGCCCGGAACTCCCGACAGGCAGGCCTTGGAAAACCGGTCATCAACCGCACCGGATTTTCGAGAAGCGCATTCACTTGTTTGATTGCCTTTAAAGTCATTTCAAAGCCACCGATTGCCAGAGATGGAGATAAGCCTGTGTCATTTTTTCAAGGCTGAAATTGTCCTCGATTCGCCGACGCGCATTGATGCGGCGTTTTGCATCATTTTCGCCCCTAAATCCGTCCCTGGCCTCTTCGATGGTACGTGCCAGCAAACCAGGATTTTTCGGCGGGACAATCCATCCGGTATCCCCCACGATCAACGCAGCATCTCCGACGTTTGTCACGACACAAGGGGTTCCGCACGCCATCGCTTCGGCAACCACATTGGGGAAAGCCTCACTTGCGCTTGGCAAGAGATGAAAATCCAGGGCATTCATGATTGACGGTATGTCACTGCGGGTCCCAGCAAGGACAACCGAGCCGGTGAGATTGTACTGCGCTAGCAGGCCCATCAAGCCTGTATTACTGGCAGTCAGGCCGCCGCCCACAAGCACGCACCGAACAGCTCCTCCCCTGCCCGCCACGAAAGAAAGAGCCTGCAACAGATTGGGATGATCCTTGTACGGATCCCAGCGCGCGACGCAACCAAACAGTACCTCGTCCTGAGCGACGCCCCATTCCGCCCGAAGCTGCTGGCGTTTCGCCGTATCCGGCACGTATGCCCTCAAATCGAATCCGTTCGGAATTACATGGAATTTGGCTGGGTCGTAACCCATTTTTTTATGCTCTTTCGCGGCTTCAATCGAGCACGTGGCAATAGCGGCTGGAAGGATGCCCGAGAGCCGGGCGCAAAACCAGGCCACCATCAGCGTGAACCGGCTGTTCAACGCTGGGCTCAGGTTGGCCGTGCGTATGCCCCAGACGATGCGCCGACACCCCGCCAACCTGGCGGCCAGCCCACCGATCAGATCAGCATGGTAGAGCCAGGTTTGCACCACATCGGGTGACAAACTGGCGATGAGGCGAACCAGGCGAACAAACTCGAAAAAGCTGGCCAGCTGAAAAAATCGCTTAAATTTGAAGGAGTATGGAACCAGCCCGTTGGCCCTAAGCGTGTTCCCGTAAAAACCTTCGCCTTTGAGCGATATCACCGAATACTCCACGCCCTCTTCTTTGGCCGCGACCAAGCGGCAAAGCACCGCCTCGGCGCCGCCTTGATCAAGAGAGGTGATGATGTGCAGTATTTTCAATTGAGTCACGACAAACAGCCTGCCGTGAGGCCTGGATTAATCACTATTTTCGGGAAGCGGACAAAGGCGAACGAGCTTATGTGCCGACGATTCACGTGGCACGCTGCTGCGCCATGCCCCGCTCATAGCAAACGGCTGAACTGTCCTTTGCTGCCTTGAAGCTCGGCCCATGCACCGGATTCGACGATTTGCCCTTTATCCAGTACATAGATGTAGTCCGCCATTCGTACTGAGGACAAGCGGTGCGAGATGACGATCATGGTCACTTTCCCTTTGAGCAATTCTAGTGCCCGCGTCACAGCCGCATCGGTCTCCGCGTCCAGCGCACTGGCAGCCTCGTCAAGCACCAGCAGGCCAGGACTGCCGAGCAAAGCCCTGGCCAGCCCAAGGCGCTGCCGTTCGCCACCCGACAATCGGCCTCCGCGGTCGCCGACCATGGTGTCGAGTCCCTGCGGCAGCTGAGAAATAAAACCATCTGCGGCGGCCAAAGCAGCGGCGGCCATGAGAGCCTCGTCGGAATGCTGCGGTTGGCTCCACAGAATATTGCCGCGAATGGTGCTGTTGTACAGCATGGTTTCCTGGCCCATGTAGCCGATACGGCGACGAAGGCCGCGCAGGGGCAGTTGAGCAAGGTCAATGCCATTGACACTGATCGACCCCCCGGTTGATATGGGAACCAACCCCAGCACCGCGTCGACGAGCGTCGACTTGCCCGCCCCCGATCGCCCCACCAAGGCGATGCAGGCGCCCGCCGGTATAGTCAGAGAGAGGTTCGATATGACCTGGAAGTCATCATGGCTCACGGAAATGTTCCGCAATGACACAGCCAGAGGGCCGCGGGCCAGAGCTTCCGGCAAAGCGGCCTCGCTGGAAATCTCGGCCTCCGCCTCAATGGTGCGCGCAATCTCGTTCAGATTGGCAACGGCCGGCAGGCTGCTTGTGAGGGACTGCAGGCTTTGCTGCAAGCCGGTCAGCTTTGGTATCAATCGCACGAAAATGGCCAGAATGACCAGGATCACGGCAGCGTCAATGTCGAGGACGCTGCGGCTGATGACCAGAATGCTGGCGACCATCGCGGCCGCGCCAAAATCAAAAATGCCTTTGACGATCTGTGCATCAAACCCGTTTGCCAGTGTGTGCTTGCGCAAGCGCTGGATGATTCCCCCCAGGACTCGCAAGGCCTCACTTTCGGTAGCAGTTGCCTTGAGCAGTTTCGCGCTGCCAACAAACTCCCCGGTCTTCACCTGCAACTCAGCGTTTTCATGACTGATGCCGGCTCCGATGCGATAGGCACGCTGAATCAGCGGCCGGGTAACAAGAAACAGAAAAGCGCCGCCGGCGATGACACCCAGCGTCGTCAACCCGGACAACATGGCAGCCAGGGCCATGTATATGGCAGTGTGCAGCAAGCCCGTAAGAAGCAGGCCGGTCTGGTAAAAAGCGCCGCCAAGCCTCTGGGTTTCGGTGACCACTGAGTTGATCAAGTCACCGTTTCTTGTCTTTAGAAACAAGCCCCATTTCGCCGCGAAGATGCCGCTCAACAGCCGCTTTTGCCAGCGGCTCACATAGGTGGTTTGCAGGGAAATTCCCATGTAGGCTTGCGCCAGAAAAACGACTGTACTGAAGAAGAGGGAGGTCAGTATCAAAGCGGCAATCGCGGGCACCGACACGCCAAATCCCAACCAGTCAAGCAGCCCAAGCACCGTTCGGCTGACAACACCGCCCACCCCACTACCCCCTTCACCAATACCGATGGCGGCAAGCAGCGGCACTACGCTGGCGAGCGTCAAACCTTCCAGCAGACCCGTCAGTGCCAGCAGGCACAGGTACAGCGCGTAACGAGTTCCGACCACCGACCAGATGTCAGAAAACAGACGACGAAAAGCCGGAATGTCAATCATCAATCAACCTGGCTAACAGGACCTGTCACCGCGCATGAATTTTTGGCGAGATAACGCAACGCAAGCGATGCAGGCAGCATGAAACACATGCGCTCCAGTGGCTTCAGCGAAACAGGGATCAGGAAAACGCTCAAGACTTGGCATTGAAAAGCCCGGCGGCAAGCACCAACCGGACAGGATTGAGAAGTGACGCCGTTGCGATGGCGACCGGGAATTGTAGCCGCCAGGGGCCCTCACGGCCCTCATTCCTGCCGGGCCGCCCTGCGCGCCAAAAGCCCGGTCAGCGCGCCGGCCAGGGCCAAACCTGCAACTCCGGTCACAAAACCGTAGCGCATCCGGTGCAAGGTACCCAGATTCGGTACCAGATAGACGTGAATCACCGTCAACAGGGTCAGAAAGCCAAGTACAAACCAGAACTCCGGCTTTTTGCGGAAGGTCCACATAGCTACGGGCAACAGCAACATACACACGTAGATAGCCAGCATTTCCACGCTAACGACTCTGCGCATCACGGTATTAGCAGCAATGCTTCCGTCCGCCAACCATGCACTGGGAAAAGGCGCCAGAAAGCCGATTTGTAATGCCCGCGGCAAATACCCGATGAGGTTACAGACCGTACCGGGTACAAAGTCGGTGTCCATATTGCTCTTCGCGTTTTTATAACTGTTGCCGGAAATAAAGAAGTCGCGCATGGAAGCTACGGTGCTGGATAGCTTGTCTGCATACGCGTTGGCGCCCCGTTCCAGCACGCAATGCCCCGGCATGTAGCGCATGACGGTTTCGCGCTCGACCACGCTGCCCTTCCAGCTCTCGACCCGGTAGTCCGAGGGTTTGACGAGTACCACCAGGACGGGAAGCATCACGAACACAAAAGCAGCAAGAGCAATGCGCCTGCGGCGCAGTACACCCTGGCGCCACCAGAATGCCGCAAGAAACAGCCCCGACGCACTGGTGATGAGGGCAACCGCCTGCATCAGGATCATGATATGCGGACGTACCACCCATATCAGGAACAGCCCCAGGGCGATAGGCACAAGCAGCGCGGCAAAGCGCGGCACGGGAGTCACCCAAAAATCCCGGCGGAAGGCTTGCATCCATCCGAGCGCGCACAGCAACATGCCCAAGGCAAAAATGCCATCCTTGTGGATTTGGGCGTACCAGCTCGCCGCAGAGGGAAACAGCAGAAAAGGAAGGGACGCCCCCACCGAAGCCACCCTGTTTGCCGAAACAAGATAGGCAATCAGGTAAACCGTCATGCCCCCGGCCGCGTGCACCAGGGCATTCAGGGGTATCAGCATGTAGGGCTCGGGCGTCACGAACACATACAAGGCCGCAGCGATCCCCGTTGGGGCGTTGCCGGCCGGTCGAAGCTCCCAGGCAGACCAGCCCTCTTTTTGAATGCGAGCAGCCAGATCGACGGCAGTGAGGTTCATGCCCGCCGAATCGCTACCGACGAGCATGCCGTGCCCTGCATGGAGATGCGGAAAGAAATGCGGCAACAGGATCAGTTGCACAGCCCATGCCACAAGGCAGATCCCGAGAAAGGCGACGGCCAGCACAAGCCAAGGCGTCGTCTGCAGCCATGGCTTGCCTTCAAAATTGGCCGGATGCGGTAGTTTCGACGTCATGGTCCTGAGGTCTGATGTTGTGAGAGTTGGAATGGGGAAAGGTCCTGCCATAAACGCCGCTGGCTGTGATTCTCCCGCGTTTTCTGGCTTCCCCCTGAGTCGCAGATCCCGGATAGCGCTTCATCCGGGAGGTAGTGTATGCAAACTTACATCGGAAGCCCTGTTAAAGCCATTCACCATCGCAAGTTGGTATTCAGTACGGTGTCAAGCAATTACTACATTTTTAGAGCAAAAAATGGCTGCAGTTCAATAAATACGGGTGTAGGACGCTATGAAATATCTAGCACTTTGCGCTTTCACGTGCCGGCTTGAAGCCTCCGACCTCATGCCCTCGCCCGGTTGAGACGGCGATGCAGATATCCGGGGATCGTCCTGATTTGCCTCCAGACCACTGCATAAAACCCCATGCCGAGTCCCCTAGGGTGGTGCATACCCTGTAGACCGCAGCAATCGGGCCCATATCGTTAAGAGAGGATGAAGTGATCAACTTAATCCCTGATCCTTGACGCATGTCAGCGTGGGACCGCCTGCGCATACCCCATTTCACATGTAATAGGGAGAGGGCAAGTCAGGGCCAACGCAAGCAACGAAATGTAGAAATCGTCCAGCGCCCAGTGTGCACGCTTGTCAACGAAGCCGCGCACAAAAGCCTAGAGCACCAAAACCAAAGCAACACACTATTGAGGTTTTCTAAACTCATGACATCACCAAAGCGTAGCCTGCATCCGGCAAGCGGCGATGATCGAAGGTCGCTTTTGAGCACTCTTGAGCTTGTTGCGCGCGGTCGTATGCAGCTCGCTCAGATCGTTGGGACAGTAGTTGGCCAGCGCGTGTCGTTTGAGCCAGGCCCACAGATATTCGACGGGATTGAGGTCCGGCGCGTAGGGCGGCAGGAATGCGATCTGGATGTGTCCGCCCAGGCTGTCCACATACTCGCGCACCAGGCGACTGCGGTGCGCCTTCAATCCATCCCAGATGACCAGCAGCGGCTGCTTCAAATGGGCCTTGAGCGCCTTGAGAAATTCGACGATCTTCTCCTTCTTGATGCTGCCCTCGTGAAGCCTGAACAGGCAGTTGGTGCGGCTCAAGCCAGCGATGACCGAGACGTGGGTCCAGTTGAAGTGAAACTGGATGATCGGGGTCTGCCCCTTGGGCGCCCAGGTGCGCACCCGCGTCGGGCGCTCGCTGATGCCCGACTCGTCCACAAAGACGATCAGCCGGCCTTCTCGCTGGGCTTTTTTTTAAGGGCCGGCCAGGTGCTTCGCTTCCAACTGCGCACGGCATCCTCGTTGCGCTCGATGGCACGCTTTTCCGGTTTTTGCGGGCTGAAGCCCAGTGAGCCCAGAATTCGCCAGACGTGTGCCTGGCTGAAACGCACGCCGTGCAGGCGCTCGATGAGCGCTCCCACGCGCTTGAGCGTCCACAGCTCGGTGCCAAACCCCTGGCTTGTCGGGCCCTGCAGGAGTGCTTGGCGTACGCTGGCCAGTTGCGCCGGGTCAAGCTGGGCCGGTCGGCCCGGCTCGGGCACGGCGCGCAAGGCGTCGATGCCGCCCTCATCAAGCAATGCCTTCCAGGTGTATACAGTCTGGCGCGCCACGCCCACGGCCAGCGCCACTTCGGCACAGCCCTTGCCTTTTTGCAGCATCCGCCCGGCGCGTAACCGCTTCTTCGCCACCTCGCTCAATCGCTTTTGCACCATGCCCATATTCTCCAGGAACAAACCTGAAGACGTAACGCACGAGCAGCACAACGGTTGTCATGTGTTTAGAGAAGATCAATAGGAGGATGCCCAATTGAATGCTGAGGTAACTCAGTCCCAAATTTCACCCGTCAACGTCAACGCAGTCTACGTGCTAGAAAACCCGGTAAATCGCGTGCTTGTTTTGATATTACTAGCCATGCGCCATAGAGTCCGGCAAACACCCCCCCAACACCTGCGGCGGAAATATAGCTCGCCCTAATCAACCCAAAAACACCGGCAACCAGACTAAATCGCGCTGAATAGTCCTGATATTGAACGCGCTGGAGATTGCTTTTAGGAATCTCATAGTAATAAAACCGCGGGCCCGCCACATACTTGAACGAGCCCATAAATGCCGCACCAATCATGACTGGAAGATCGGGCCACCAAGCGTTTCCCGCAAAGGGAATCCTCTTCAAACTGGAGGTTCTCCATACGCCATAGATATGGAAACACTGCGTAAACGCAGCTTTTTTCATGCGCTCACTCCAGTCAAGCCCTTCAGTGGAAAAGTCATACTCTCGCAGAGTTCCTTGCTGGTTGCTAGGAGATGTGATGAGTAAATCCCCGAATGTCAATACTGCTTCGGAGTCGACTTCCAAGGCAGCCACCAGCCGCTCGACGTAATCCGGCCCATGCAAATCATCATGTGCAGCCCAAAGAAAATAGTCGCCCTTAGCTTGATCGAGAACAAACCGGAAATTATCAAATGCCTTGATGGGCTCCATCTGACGGATATAGGCAATACGCCGATCCCGTGCGCAATACTGCGCCATGATCTCAGCGGTTTGATCATCTGATCCGTTGTCAGAAACGACTATTTCGAGGTTGTGGTACGACTGTCCCAGAATAGAATCAAGAGCGTGAGCCAGAAAGGTCCCGCCATTGCGGACCGGAATCCCCACTGTCACCAAGGACTGGCTTCCCGCGAATTGATGCGACATTAGCAGTGAACTTTAGAGACGACGCAGATACGCTGAAGGCCAGTAAGTAATGTTCTCGCTTAGGGAGCTCTCATTGAACGCCCAAGCGGGTTGTTCAATCAAGAATTCCGGATGATCTTTGACAAAGTCCCTGGCAGCGTTGGCAGGATGATCCTCGTCCCAAGTCGGCGTGCCTCTAGGCACGTCAAAAGTATCAGCCATGACACCGTCAGTTGCAACGATGTAAGAACCTGGTGTCACGATATCGTGATAAGCAATCAGCTCATTCAAGACGTGACGGCGAGAATGGTCGGAGTCCAGCAATACAAGGACTTTTTCTCCAGGTTTGATGTGCGTTTTGACCTGGGCCACGATTGCCGGATCAATTGAACTACCCTCCACCAGAGTAATCAGGGAATTGAGCGAATGCGCCTCGATTTCCTTTCGGTTGTGGGCCCGAATATCGATGTCAATTCCTATGACACGGCCCCTGCCGATCGCTTTAAAAATGCTCGCATAAAAGATCAACGATCCGCCGTGTGCCACGCCAGTTTCCACAATCACGTCTGGTTGAACGCTGTAAATGACCTCTTGAATGCGGATCAGGTCCTCCGGCAACTGAATGACAGGCCGTCCAAACCAAGTGAAGGTGTAGGAGTACTTTTCGTTCCAACCCACCTTGACCCATTGCCTGGACAGTTGCTCGAAAGCCTCCTTAGAGTAGAGGTCCAGTTCGCGCTCCCTGCCCTCGTCCAGAATGGTTAATTTTTTATTGTCTGTGTCGATGGTCAGCTTCATGCACTAATCCGTTTAGGTTGAAAATTCGCAAACTACCTGCTGCGGGTTTACCGGTCGGCTAAAGGGTGACGCGACGGCTTCACTAGCAAAGTCGGCCGAGAATTCTATCAATCGCCTCGAACACGCCGTGAATCCGCAAAAGCCCTGCTCATTCAGCTCAGTTGGTTATTTCCAAACCTTCCAAGGGGCAGATCCACTACTCCAGAGTTCCTCAAGCAGTGTTTTGTCACGCAGGGTATCCATCGGTTGCCAAAAGCCGCTGTGCTTGTAGGCCGACAGCTGCCCCTCCCGGGCCAACCGCTCAAGCGGTTCACGCTCCCATGTGGTGGTGCTGTCAGCGATATAGTCGATGACCTTTGGTGACAACACAAAGTACCCGCCGTTGATGGACGCACCGTCACCCTGTGGTTTCTCCTGGAACCCGGTAATCTTGCCATGGGCGATATCCAGGGCGCCGAAGCGCCCCGGGGGTTGCACGGACGTCACCGTTGCCAACGTTCCCTGTGCCTTGTGGAATTCGATCAGCTTGCCCACGTCCACATCAGCCACACCGTCGCCATAGGTAAAGCAGAAGTCCTCGTCGCCCAGATAAGCTGCCACCCGCTTCATGCGTCCGCCGGTCATGGTGTCCTGCCCGGTATCAACCAGTGTGACCTTCCACGGCTCAGCGCTGGCGTGATGCACTTCCATCTTGTTGTTGGCCATGTCGAAAGTCACGTCCGACATGTGCAGAAAATAGTTGGCAAAGTATTCCTTGATCAGGTAGCCCTTGTAGCCCAGGCAGACCACAAAATCGTTGACGCCGTGGCATGAATAGGTCTTCATGATGTGCCACAGGATGGGCATGCCCCCGATCTCGACCATGGGTTTGGGCTTCAGAACGGTTTCTTCGCTGAGGCGCGTTCCGAGTCCACCCGCAAGAATGACTGCTTTCATCGGTTTTTCCTTTTTTGTGGAATTCATTTTGGAAGGGGAAGGCTGAGTTGAGCGGCCAAAGCCGCTCCATAGTGCTTGCCATTCTCGACCATGGGAAAGTACGGAACCAGGGAATTGAGGTATGACAGCAGAAAACGATTCAGGTGACCCTGGCGATCAGGAATTTTATCGAAGTCACGATCAACGAGAATTTTTCGCAGGACTCCCGGCAACTCCTGCACCGAACCGACCCGATAGAAAAGGTCACAGTGGGTAAAAAACGACCGCCCAAGAATGACGGTTGGCTTGCCCAGCGCGACTCCTTCGAAGCCCACCGTACCGCTGATGGCGATGATTGCCTCGACGCGGCTGATGATTTCCTTAGAGGGCGCGTCGCAAAAGCGCACGTTGTAAAGGCTCGCCAGGTGCCGGTACTGCCAGACGGGCCGGGCGCCGCGTCCCCAGGGATGCTCTTTCACAATCAGCATATAGCCCAGTGGCAGGGATTTTGAGATGTTCTCTACCAACGCGATTTGGTTGGCGTAGAAGATGCCCTGGCTGAGCGTGGACTGCTCCGGCTGGTACTGAAAAGCAAAAAAAACGCTTTGGGGGGGTATGCCGTGCGCGTCACGCGGTCCGAACATATTTCTTCCAGAAAACTTCCTCCACACGCGGAGCAGGTTTGCCTTGGCCTTTTGCACCGGCGCTATTTTGATGTACTCCACGTCGGGGTTCCGCCGCGAATTCTTCATGAGATAGGCGAACAGGCCGCGCACATTCGGAGACAGTGCGCTGAAACCCGCGTTGCGCTCCCTGTTCTTTTGGGTGAAAGCGGTTTTGTTCTGGAAAGCCTTCACGGATTCGGCGAACGCGGTGACACGCAAGACCTCGGCCTCGGAGAGGTCTTGGTGCAGCGTCCGGCGATATTCGGCAATCATCTTCTCGGACTCCATGAATTCATTGTTCGAGAAGTAGCCGCCCTCCGCTCCACGCTCCAGCAGCCAGGCCGGTGTGATCGCAAACACCTTCACACCGTGATGCTGCGCCACCTTGAAAACCACATGGGAGAAAAGCGTGTCCGCCGTCTGGCACACCACAGCCTGCACACCCTCCACCTTGAACAGGTGCTCAAAAAAAGTCACCATGTTGACGAGAAGCCGCATCACGTATTCGGGGGGCTCGCAGCGCTGCCCCGCGCCGCCCAGCAACAGCGAATAGTCCGTAAATACCCGCTCGCTTGCAATCACCGCAGACCAATTGACCTCGCGATACTCTTCGCGCAACCTGCTCACATCACCTTCTGCCTGAGGGCCCCGGCCTACCCAGTCCTCAAAGGTAAATATGGATGCCTCCGACCCCCCTTCGGCAACAAGAAGGGCCCGCTCTGAATTGAGCCATGGCGCGAACACGCACTCGGCCCCGAAGCACGGGTCGCGCAGCGCAGTCGCCATGGCGGTGTAAAAATCAAGAACGGACTTACCGCCCTGGTTCCCGATAAACGCTATTTTCATGAGCGCTCCGCCATCTCCACCGCTACCCGCATGACGCGCCTGTTCACGCGCTATGCCTGTAGTCAAGTGCTGCCAGTTCCTGGGCAATACGCTCACCGGCGTCGCCCTTGCCGTAACGGGAATCCGCCGGATAGCGCCCATGTTCAATTTGATGTCGCAGCTTCTCCGCAATATCCTCGGCGTCATAGGTGGCGAACACGGCATTGTTGCCGTGTTCCCGACCTTGTTGCCGATCCCCGACGATCACCGCTGGAACCCCGAGAAACGAGCATTCGCGAATGAAAGATGAAGAATTTCCAACGCAGCAGGCAGCGTTGTTGATCACCCGGGCGTAGTCCTCGGGGGAAAAATTCTTGTAGTAGTAAATCGGCTCCTGCATGTTGAGCTCGCGAAAATGGCGAATGCCCTTGGACACGTCGTCACTTCCGGCGTCGACATTGGGCCACATTACAACCTTCTGGATGTCTCCGATCACCTTCAGGGCGTGAAGGGTCTCGCTGACCTGCTCAAAGCCATGGCCGTAGCTGGTCGTGACCGGATGTTGCACCATCAGCACATAAGGCTTCGACCAGTCGGTGGGTTTGCCCACTCCCAGATACTGCACCATGGCCTCGTTGCTGATGGACAAATTTTCATGGACGAGGACATCCATCGCAGGACATCCGTAGTTGTACACGTAGCGCGGGTCTTCACCCATCTCAATGACGCGGTTCTTCGAATCTTCGGAAGATACAAAGTGAATGTCAGCCAGCTTCGTGATCGCGTGACGAACCCGGTCATCGATATTTCCGCTGACTTCGCCGCCCTGCAGGTGCACCAGGGGAATGTTCAGGTATGTGGCCGCGATTGCAGTTGCCATCGTTTCAAACCGGTCTGCCACTGTTACCACCATGTCCGGCGCAAGATCTTCAAAGGCGGTGGAAAGCTCCACAATGCCCAGCCCGGTCGACTTGGCCTGGGTGACCAGGGTCTCACCTTCAATCACGTAGTGGATCGACCGCACCGGCGTAAAACCATCTTTCTTGATGACGTTGATCGCTTTGCCGAAGCGCTCCAGAAGGGTCGAGGCGCCCACGACAAGCTGCAGTTCCAGCTCTGGATGCGCCTGTATGGCCTTCATGAGGTATTTGACCCGCCCATAATTGGCTCGGCTGGCTACCACCACGCATATTTTCTTCATCGGGTATCTCGTTCTTTTGTAAATCCGCAGCAAAAGGAGGCGCTTCAGCCTTAAGGGTGCGGGTTGCAGCGGTAACAGATCGCCACCATGGCACCCCAGCGAAAATTAGGCAAGGTCATCCGGCGTGAGGAAATCCCAGCGCTTTTTGGCCCTGCCAAGCTTGCTGCCAATGACTTCGGCCATTTTAGCGACCGGCAAGCCTCCATCCGTTGGCTTTTTGCCTTCGAGGTCTTCGAAGCGCAGGATCTCCCCGGCCTGCATGTCACGGTTAACCGCCAGGGCCTTGCCGAACATGCGGCGCAACTCCCCTTTGCTTTCGTCGATCACCTTGTCAGGTCCACCGCCGCGCGCCGCCTCCAGAAAGCGCGTGCCTTTGACCAGTTCAGCAAACTCGTCAACAGTCAGCGATGCTTTGGCATCAGGCCCGAACATGCGCCTGTCAAACGTGATATGGGCCTCCAGGACAACGGCGCCAAGCGCCGCGGCTCCCAGCGGAGCATAAATGGTTCCGGAATGATCCGACAAGCCGACCGGGCAGCCATACCGTTGGCGCAGGCGGGAAAGCCATGCCAGTCCTATATCGACAGGTGCCGTTGGGTACTTGGTCGTGCACTGCAGCACGGCGACGGGCACTTTGCGCTCACGCATAAAGGCGACCGCCGCATCGATTTCTTCCAGCGCACCCAGGCCGGTCGACAAAATGACCTCTTTGCCCGTACGTGCCAGCCGTTCCAGGAGCACAGGATTGGCAAGATCCCCGGAACCGACCTTGTAACGCTGGACCCCAATGCTTTCTAGCAGATCGACTGCAGCATTGGAAAACGGTGTCGCCAAAAATTCCACGCCTGCCGCTTCGCAGCGGCGCTTGAGGTCGGCCCATTGCTCAAGCGACAGCTCCATGCGCTTCCAGTAGTCAAAGCGGGTCGCGTCCACTGGAGAAAAGCGTACGCGAAACGGCTCCAGAGCGCTGCTTTCTGCTTCGGCAATATGCACCTGAAACTTGACGGCATCCACACCGGCGCCCGCAGCGGCATCGACCATGGAATGCAATATGCCCAGGCTGCCATCGTGCGCCTGAGCGATCTCGGCAATGATGAAAGTACGTCCGAGAGACTCGTATTCAGCCAGATTCATGTTGCTTTCTCCGTACCGTCCAGAATCTTCTCCAGCTTGCCCACGATGAAATTTTCTGTCTTGGCCATTGCTGTAAAGGTAGCGCCGCCTATGTGAGGCGTCACAATGATATTGCGCCCGCCTGCTGCGACGTTCCACCGTTGAAGTTGATGCGCCCCGGTTTCGTGGCTCAACACGTCGATGGCGACGCCTTCCAGCGCATCGGACTCGATGGCCTGCAACAGCGCCCCCTCATCCACGAGCTCGCCGCGTGCGGTATTGATCAGGTAGCGCCCGCGCATCGCCGCGATCTCTGTCTTCCCCAGGACAGGCGGGGCCCCGTTGGCGTACGAGGCACAGAGAATGATGATTCGATTCGCCTCGATCAGCTGCTGCACGCCGGGCAGACGCTGCCAACCGGGAGCAGCCTTGACTTCTTTTGTGTCGAAATAGCTGACATGCGCACCGAAAGCCTCGCAATAACTGGCGACGCGAAACCCCACGCGCCCAAGGCCGACGAAGCCGACTTTCTGGCCAAACAGCTCTTCGCCGCGAAAAAGGTCGCGGTTCCACCCACCGGCGTCAACATGGGAGAACGCGCTGCGGTAACGGCGCAGCAATGCCAATACCAGGCCAAAGGTATGTTCCGGTGTTGCACGAATGGTTTCCAGAAAGGCCTGCTCGCCCCTCAAACTCACAATCCGGATTCCGCGCTCGGCAAGCGCATGCTCATCCATGTGCGCATGCCCTGTGGTCGGGCTGCACAGGTAACGCAAGGCCGGGGCCCGGGCCAACAATGCAGCGTCGATCGGATAGGCCAGCCGCGCGAACAGTACCTGCACGGGCTTGAGGAATTCCGTCAAATCGCTGCCATCGAAAGGAACAACCACATGCCCCATCTGCCGCAACCGGGCTGTGGCCGAAGGATCAAACCGGTCGGGTTCGAGCAGGCCTACTTGCACATGACCGCCCGGAGCAGAACAAGGTCATCCGGCGCATCCACATCGATGGAGTCCAGCTTGCTCATTTCGAGCAGCACCGGCCGATCACAGACCAGCGAGCCGGTCGCCTTGAGGTAGGGGGTGCGGGTGACATACAGCGCGCCATTGCGAACCATGGCCGGCCCATGCTCCTGCCGCCGTACACCCTTGTTGTGCAGGGGGTTGCGAGGAATCAGCGTGCCATCGGCCTGCAGGTCGTACATGACCAGCTCATTGATGTATTCCTCCCGGTAGCAGGAAATCAGCGAGTCTGACTGCCCGGCCGCCATACGCTCCACCGCTTCAGCAATAACGGCGGCATTGCGTATCGGGCTGGTAGGCTGGAGCAGCATGACCGCGTCATAGGCACCGTCCTGCGGCTCCAGCGCTTCCAGTGCATGCAGGACATAAGCCAGCGCCTTGGCGGTGTCCGTCGCAGCCGCTGCAGGTCGCAGGAAGGGAACATCGGCACCCAAGGCCCTGGCACAGGCCGCAATTTCATCGTCATCCGTCGAAACAATGCATCTGGCCAAAGTACCGCCGGCAAGAAGCTGCCGGCCAGTTTCGATGGAATAGGCGATCAGGGGCTTGCCGCACACATCGGCGAGGTTTTTGCGGGGAATCCCCTTGGAGCCCCCGCGGGCGGGCACTATTCCCAGTATGCGCATGACTTGATATTGAGCCTAAAACTGCCAAACGTAGACGCGCTGAAACATGCAAAAGACCTCGCCACTGGAGATCCGGAAATAGCAAACAACGCCATTTACTTCACAGTTTGGTTGCGACGATGCGGTGATTACCTTCGCCAATAACGATTTCCCGAAGATTGGTGCCTGAAAGCGTCCTGTCAGCGAGAGCCCTCTCGGCAACGTCAACATACAGCTGGGCAGTGGCGTGAGCGAGCCGCGTCAAATACCGTTGCGTTTCCGTTTCAGCCAAATCCAAACTTGCATGGGTAATGCGCTCCAGCTTCTTGATATCTTCAAGCTGAGCGATGGGGTTACTTTCATGGTCGAAGGTTTCGCCCGTCCATCGGTCAATGGACCCATAACCCAAGCTCGGCAACTTGGAGGCCAGTTCAGAAAAGCTTGTAAGTTTCTGAATTGGTACGAACAGATCGTCCATGAAATGCTTGCGGTTGTTGGCAGGAAGCCCGGCGATACCGATTGCGTCATCAATAAACTTCATACCAAGATCAACCACAACAGGGCGAAGAGCCTGCACAGCCTTCCACCGCAAACCGCCAGCACCGTAGACCAATAGAAAAAGTTTACCTTGAGGTTTCAACACCCTTGTCAGCTCGCTCAGTGCCCTGTCGAAATCCGAAGTATGGTGAATAACACCAGCCGACCACACGAAATCAAACGAGTTCTCCTCAAACGGCAGATCCAGTACAGACGCCTGCTGAAAAGCAATTGAAGAAAATTCAGACGCACGACGACTGGCCTCCGCCAGTCCACTCACAGATACATCAACGGCTGTGACGGAGCCAGCCCCGTGAATGGCCAAAGCGACTGAATATCGTCCACTGCCGCACCCAGCATCAAGACATTTCTTGCCTTTGAGCCAATCAAGATCGAATTTATTTGCAATAGCTCGCTTTGTGAACAGTTCAACTGAATCGCGATACTGTTGATCACTCAGTGATGCCCACAGGCCTCCAAACAATTTTCCGGTTTCCTCTTCCAGATTTGAAGTCATAGTTTCCTTGATGGTTCTGTTGCCGAATGAGATAGTGACCATTATCCGCGTTCCTACTTTTTCCAACCCGCACGGGGGGCCACGTTGAATTCGCGCATCCTGAAGGGAAAGTTTGCCGTGGAGTTGCTGACCCTCAAGGGCTTCATTCTTCCGGGTAGCCAGCGATTTTTTGGGCCAGCGGTATCAAGGCCGCAGCTTCTGCCAGCGTCACGAGGCCCGCCATGCCGCCCCCCGCCAGAAAAGCTGCATTCTGATGGTAAACACCGGGTTTGAAACTGCTGTCAATCTCATCGTCCAGCACCATGGGTTCCAGGTCAAAGCGACCTTTGCGCATGACAGACAGCTTTTCCATGGGCCTGAAAACATAGCGGGTGGATTTGGTCATCCATTCAAAACCCCAGCGCCCTGGTGCATCCCAGTTGGCGTGAAAGGCAAAGGGCACACCGCCTGTGGTGCTGCCGGACCCGACAAAGATACTCCCTGCGGGGTGCCACGGCAACCCGCCGGAACGCTGGAAACGGCTAAGGTTCAGATCAGGAAGGCCAACCGGGTGAAAGGCCGTGTCAATCACGTGCATGCTGTTGGCCAGCAGCCAGCGGCTCTTGACCTCCGCCGCAGCGCCTGGGCCCTGCGCTGGCATTGCTTCGTTGAACTCAAACAGCACGCTTTCTATGCGTTCACCGGCCTCGCGAATGTGCGCAAGTGCGCCACGAACTGAGGCATAAAACCGCCGGTTGTAAGCCACGTGAATTTCTGCACCGGTTTCAGCCGCGCAGGCCTGCAGCAAACCGCATTCACGCTGGTCCATCGCAGCGGGCTTTTCAATCAGAAGATGCTTGACGCCAGACTTCATGACTTCAAGGGCAATCGGTGTGAGGGTTTCGACAGGCGAAGCAATAATGACGTGGGTGGGGCGCACCGCAGCCAAGGTAGCCTGCAGATCATCGCGCCGGACCACCACGTCGCTCCCCACGTCTCGCTCCACAGCACGGGGCCGCGAGCCCGGCGCCCAGCCCGTGAGTGAATCAGGCGCCAGCGCCGCAAGCGCCTGGAGGTGGGCTGCGCCCATTTTTCCGACGCCGATAACCAGACAATGAATCGCCATGCTTGCTCTTATGTGTATTGATAAGGTGGCCGTGCGCCACCAGCCTGCAAAATGCGGTCCAGTAGGTCATGCGTCAAGACGGCCTGTGCGAGTCCGGGCATTTCAATAAGGCCTAACGACCAGTCATGCGACAGCACATGCATCGCAGGAATACTAAAAACACCCTCTTCCTCCAAGGAGTAGTCGGCACCATAACGGTAATTGGGCATGGTGCTGCCCGACTTGCGAGCACTGATCTTCATTGTCATGTCTGTGTAATCCACCAGCGCCAGGAAGTGTGAGCCACGCACGGTCATCACCACGTTTGCGCTACTGCCGGCTTCCAGACTCGCCATCAGGCGTGACTTGCGCCCAGTGAGTACGAAGTCACCGCCGAAATCATTAAATTGCGCTCCACGACCACTGGCGACCCGCGTTGTTGACAACTCAGACCAAGTCACTTCAGGCACCTCGTCTCCGGTCAGCGCCAGAAAAGTATCGAGATAGTGAATGCCCATGCAACCCAGGCCAATCGCGCCCCCGTTCAATGTAACGCTGAACCGGTCTTCCTGTGCGCAGAGCGCGGCCAGTCTGTGCAGATGTGGCCAATGACGGCGTACAAAGTTGACCTGAGTCATCCCCGCGACGCCATTCGCAAGTGCTACTGCATGAAAATTCCGAACCTCATCAGGATCAGCGGACATCGGTTTTTCCAGCAAGATGCGAGCGGCTTTCCCATGACCTAAAAACTGCTTGAAATTTTGCAAGCGGTTGACGGTAGTTTCTGCAAATATGGCGACGTCAAAATTGCCGCCTGGAATTGCACTTGTAAAAGTGACCCGGTCTGCGGAAAGGTCGGCGGCGATCAACTCCTTTTTTACGGTCTCTTCCAGGCCATCATTAATGTCATAGGCCGTGACCGAAAAGCCGGCACGCACCAGACCTTGGAGATGCCGTCGACCCATGGCACCCAGTGCGGACAAGAACGCTGTTTTCATCGCTGTAGTTTCAGGTTTATTATTCATTTCGAGGACAACGCAGGGGTGATGTCTACCCACGCTTTGACATCGTTCACATCGATCCGCTTCAATGCCATTGGATATCTATCACTGTCCGCATTAAAGCCTCGCTCCATCGTGAACCCATACTGCAGCCCCAACTCCTTAGCTGTTTCAAACACGGATGCAGAGACAGCAGATTGTCCGCCGAATGGGTATGAGATCCCCACTGGCCTTTGACCAGAAAGATTTTCCAGTACATCCAGCGATTGCTCGATTTCCTGCCGCGCATGCGTTGCCGACAAGGTCGCCAGGGGTAGGTGCGCATGGGCGTGGGTACCTAATAGATGCCGGCCGGCTAGAACGCGAAGATCTTCAGCACTCATGTAAAGCGCTTCCGAAGCAGCCTGCTCACTCCCGAAAATTTCAACAAAGCGTTGACTGGTCCACTCAAGGCGGGCGACAGGGTCGAGTACGAAGTTGAGGAAATACTTGACCTTTCGGCTAAGGGGTTCGTCGTAACGATACTGAATACTGAGCAATTGCTCATCAAATACATGGGCTCGAAAATTAAAGCGCAACTGCAAATCTGCGGCCAATTCGGCATCACTCAGGCGTTCCCGAATCATGTGCAGCTTATGCACATCAAGCACCTCGCGCTTTAGCAAAGGAGCTGTCGGCGCAAAATACATGGCGGTAACCCCAAGCTTATCCAGCAAAGCAAGCGTCTGCATTTGCTCCTTGAGGCCGTCATCAAAAGTCAGAATACATACGGCCTCGGTCGTACCGCCACCATGGCAAAACTGCAGGATGTCAGCCTCACCCCCTATACGCCAACGTGACCGCAACAGCGCAATCTCTGAAATAAGCGCGTCGGGCGTAATAGGGTAGATGCCCTGCCCCGTACTGCTTGCACGGAAGTAGTGGTGGTTTACGGCAAGCAAAGGCATTTGGCAGCCTCCTCTATGCGCTGGATTTCCTGTGGACTAAATCCATCTCCCACGTAGCTGAGTGCACGCGCCAATGCTGCATCGTCGAAATCAGCCTTCCGGCAAATGCGACCCGCCACTTTCTCTTGCGCCTGTGGGCTCAAATTGTTTTCAAGATACCGGACGACGACGCCGGGAAACGCATCGATGGAATCACGGATCAGTTGATTCGATATCTGATAGTAGTTTTCACCCGGCTGAAGCTTGGGCCTGATACGGTGAAGGATGGCGCCAGCATCCACTTTCTCAACAGCTAGATGGATAGTGGTGCCAAGGAACTCGGCCGCAGCATCCGCGAAAGGCCAAAAAAGGGTGGCCGAGCCGCGGTACCAGGGCGAAAGTCCCAAGTGGAGGTTCACGATCCTGTCAGGAAATGCTGAAAGCCAGGGCGTCTTCAGAATCGAGGTTCCGAACAGACACACCACGTCAATGTCGAGACGGGAAGCCCACTGAATCACTTCGGGAGCGTTAATGTCAGAAACAGTCTCAACCCTGGCCACCTGTCCTTCAGGAACATCCTTGAAGCAAATCAACTCCTGAGCGCCATTGTGGGCAAAATGAGCGCGGACGATTTCCGATTCCTCGCGCTGCTTGACGTAATAATTTCGCTTCTGCTCGCATACCACGGCAGCAACATCAAAACACCTGGCGACCTGCTGGACAAAAAATCGGTGGCGCAGGCTGGTGCTGGTCAAGACAAGGGCTTTCAATTTGTGCTCCTCCCATCAAGAAACCTGCGTGCCCACAATTCGAGATTAAGCCACTGCCAGATGTAAAACGAGTTCTCCTGACTCCCTCGCAAATAGGCTTCGTATTCGCCCCGCGCCCGTTTCGGATCTACCCAGCCACGAGAGCGGAAGCTGTCTGACGCAAGAGTCTGCGCGACGAGTTCGCGCCAGCCACTCGCCAGCCACTCGCGCTGCGGCGACTGAACTGATCGCTTGGCTGAATAGGCGACTGTGTCGGGTGCACGTCTCGCAAGCAGCTTGCGAAACAACAACTTGCTTCCTTGTGCGCCAAACAGAAATTTCTCGGGAATTCCAAAACCAAACTCAACGAGGCGATGATCCAGGAACGGAACCCGCAGCTCCCGGGAATGCGCCATCGACACCCTGTCGTTAAACCGCAAGCCACGTGGAATTTTTGCACGAAGCAGATCGTCCGCTGCAGCCTGCCGAACCGGGCTGGAAAATTCAACTTTCATGGCTTCCACATGCGGCACGCAGGCGCGCAACTGCGCGGTCATGGCCTGCGGACGCAGGCCATCGGTTCCGTCAATCGATGCACCGGGACGAACCAGCTTGGGGCGCTCCCCCCAGAATGTCTCGAAGTCAGCGGCGAGGCGTTCACGCTCTGGCGGCGATGTGGCACTGGCGACATAGATCTGGTGATAACGCTTGTATCCCAAAAAGACCTCATCAACGCCGTTGCCATCGAGCAATACGGTGACGTCTTTCCCGCGGGCTAACTCATACAGCGCGTTGTAGCCACAAACGAAAGTGCCCCCAAAAGGTTCTGCCTGTGACCGCACGGTTTGCGGCAGATAGCCGTTAATCCTGTTCAGGTCGAGGCTTGCAACATGCAGGGTCCCCCCTTCAGATACCTCATTCACCCATGGCAGCTCGCTGTAACCCGCGTAGTCCTGGGTAAAAAGATGCGCATGCCCCAGCTCGGCAAGCGTCGTCCTCACAAGCATGGACGAGTCAACACCGCCAGAAACATTAAGTCCGACAGCGACGTCTGCAACCAGGTGGGACCGCACTGCTTGCACAATGAGCTCTTCGGTCCGGTCAAGCAGTTCGCTTTCGGAAGCGCCCGACAGATCGGGGATGTGGTCAGCCAGGCTATACCACTGCCGCTGCGATAAGGTGCCTGTTCTCAAATTAACCGTTTCCAGGCTGGCTGGTGCAACTGATTCAACGCCCGAGAAGAAAGTATGGACGCTGTGGTCGTAAAGCCCATCTTGCAGATAGGTCAATATGGTGGAGTTGTCAGCCTGGATACTCGGCAAAAAACGCAGCAGCGGGGGAATTTCGCTTGCAAAGAAAAACGCTTCGCCGACTTTTATCCGATAGAGGGGCTTGATGCCAAAGCGGTCCCGAACCAGCGTCAACTCGCCCAGTTGCGCATCATGAATGGCAAATGCGAACATACCCACCAACTTGTCGAGACACGCCGGCCCCCACAAGGACCAGGCAGCCATCAATACCTCCGTATCGCTGCGAGTTCGCCATTGCCAAAGATCGCCGATTTCATCACGCAAAGCACGATAGTTATAGATTTCACCATTGAATATGATGGTGTAACGACGGCAGTGCGAGGTCATCGGCTGATTAGACGAGTCCGCGACATCAATAACCTTAAGGCGGGCGTGACCCAGAAACAGGCGACCTTCAGCCTCGACCACATGACTACGCGCGTCTGGCCCTCGGTGGCGTAGGTCAGCCAATCCTGTGATCAGCCACTCAGGATTGACTCCACGGGGATCAAAAGCTGCAAGTATTCCGCACACGTTCTTCCCGCTTTCTCTATCTCTGAAACGCCGGAAACTGGCGATTCGCCCAGTTGAAGACCTTGCAAGCGTCTGAATGTTCGCTCAGAAACCTACAGGCTCTGAAAACGAAGCCGACACCGTCAAAACTGAAAATATAGATTCTCATTTCCTGCAACTTTCGAGATGGTAGTCTGCCAGCGTCTTGCGGAGAGGGGCAATCCCGCACTTGGCTATTGCATGGAGAACCGAATACTTAATATCCTCTCCAATTGCTGCTTGGCCAATGGCGTAGCTTACTTTTCGCAGCTCAATATGCTCACTTTTAAACAGCTCCTCATCCTGATAGTCGTCCGCACCTCGTCCGCATAAGTAGATCTCAGACCTAAATAACCGGCAACGCCGAATCAACCGCTCGTTACTTTTGAATGCATCCAGCCCCAAGGCTGTGCCTCGATAGGTTGGCGTTCCGATGCCAAGCAAGGATGCAATATGGGAAATCATATGAATATTTAAATCTGCAACCGTGACGCAGTTCAAATAGGCCTTCTCGAATTCCGCGATGACTGGCGCAATTTCAAAAAAATTCGGAAGACCGGCGAGGTTCAGTGTTAAGGTCTTCTGAATCTTGCGCAGAGTTGCCTCATCGCGTACGTACAACTTGTCCGCAATTCGTTGATCATTTCCCTTCTGAACGGGAAGTGTCAGGTGCCCAGACTTGCTACCGAGAAGCAGCTCCACCCGATTGACGTAGGACTGTTTTGTATATTGAACGTCGTCGGAAAAAACAAAAATGTCGGCCTTGGCCATTTTCTCGAAATAGCCAAACCAAGGAAAGAAGTTTGGCTGGTGGCCAGATACTATTGGACCAACGGCAACCGGGCTCGGAGCTGTTTCGGGTGAACTACCTGAACACGTATTCATTGCACCCCATCCGTCCAGCGCATGTGCGCAACTTCTTTAGCTCAAGTCCACGCGGCAGGAAAAACTCAAGAACTACCTCTGGTTTTGCGACCTCAAACGGATACCCCCCTAGCCAATCCAGCATGTCATGCCACATCGACATCCCGCGCTCCAACTGGAGCCGCCCAAGCACCAGTCGTACAGCAAAACGCAAAAATAGCAAATTGGGGGCGTGAAGCAAAATTAGAAATGGGCGGGACAAGGGCCACCGATTAAACACTTTCTTTGCGTAATTCCAGTATCGGCTGACAACACCTTGATCGTTGTAAATCGCAATAGAAAGCGCTCCGCCAGGCTTCAGCGCACTTGCCGCATTTGCAAATGCCTTCACCATCGTCCCGGTGTGATGCAGCACCCCCAACGAGTACACGATATCGAACTGCTCAAGTCCCTTGACGTAGTCCGCATCAAGAACTGATCCCTCATCAATGCACCGATCCATATCTCCCGCGCGATACCGACGCTTCCTTTCTCGAGTGCACGCAACTGATGCCGGATCGTAGTCAAAGGAACATACTTTGGCACCCAGACGCCTTGCGGCAAGCGAAAACAAGCCACGACCTGAACCGATATCAAGAAAAGACTTGTCTGCCAGGGACTTTAGATCGAGCGTCTGTAGCAGAGTGGCCTCCGCTTCACGGATACGATCTTCGTCAACTACTGCCAGGAAGCAGCTCCAGTTTTCACCAAACTGAAAGCGTTCACCAGATTTCACTTCGAATGAGTGATCAGGAGTCATTTTTCTCTAACTAGCTTTTGGTATTGTTTTTGAAATCACGGTGAACGAGCCGTCTTTCCACGAGCTACTTTCATACGTACCCCGCTTTATGGCTTCGAAACAAGCGCGCAGTTGCTCGGCACGGGCACGCAGGGAGTGCTTCTCAAAAACAAGTCTTCTACCAGCCGTAGCGACCGCCTGGGCGCGATCAATGTCCGCGCCAAAAATTTGCAAAACGTCCGGCAGACTAGCCGGATCCGCATTAATGTAATGCTCGCCATCCCTGAAACCCATCTCCGAAAATCCGAGGGGTGGAGAACAAATCATCATTGCACCAGCAGCCGGAATCTCAAAGAATTTTCTGATAGGAATACCGAAGGCACCCCGCGCTGTATAGACATAACGGGTGTCAATAAGGTCTCGGAAAAAGAAAAGATTAAAAAGCTTCAAGGGAATAAATCTGCCAAAAACAGGCATTCCCATACGATTAGCCAATCGAAACCCATTGAAAATCCCCTTGGTGGAAAGCCCCATACCCTTCCCTTTAAGCGCTGCGACAGCCTGCCGCCGAAGAACATATTCAACACCTGGAATTGAAACACTGGCAGTACGCGCAGAAAGCCCCCGGAATGAAAATTCAGAATCGGCAATAAAATGCAAAGCCGTTACGATCCGTTCAGGGTGCGCGGTCGTGAAATCCGCCCAAGCATTTGAGATGCGGTCCCTTTTTCGAACAAAATGCGCCTCCTGATTCGCCCAGCTGGGTAGCTGTTCAAGGCGGGCTGCGAATGTTGAATCCGGTGCAATCACATGCAATCCAAATTTCTCAAGCCTTTCGATGTGATTGCCAGTGCAACCATAGTAATCGAGGGTAACCAAGCAGGCAAAACGCAACGGGATCGGCGTCAAAGGCACAGCAGCCAATACATCGTCGAAATACTTCACCAAGTCATTCGGCGACGAGGCTAGAGCGGTGAAACGCTTGGCATATTTGGCTGCGGCCAAGGTATCCTCTGAAGAGCGGGAGAACAAGGGGACATTCGGCCCGAGCACCAAGGCATCGTAAGGACCTGTTTGATCTATAAATCGCAGCAGCCCCTGTGAAAGCTGTGCCTCGGAGACGAACCCAGGCCCGTAGAAGCAAATGTCATCTACGGCTGCTGCCACCAAGGTTGACATCAAGGTGTTGGTCGGGTTCAGCGAATGAAGATGCGCGTCGGTATAAAGAATCTTCATATCAACCGATTCGCTCCTGCAGAATTTCAATAATTAGGACGGCCAAATTGAGCCACATCACCGTCATAGTCAGAGCCAACTCGACGGGAGCGACCGTCAATGCAAAGCTGGACACGCTGTCTTGGGCGTAACGGCTCAGCAGTCCACCATTCAGGGTGAGTCAACGCGTACAGGCGTTCAATAGAGGGATCATTCACCAAGTCCATCAAACGCTCGTGGCGCCAGACGCCATTACTATCAGAACAATACCTAAAGCCCTGGACCAACGTTGGTGCAGATGCATTGATCAGATTAGCATGGCGATGGTTACTCAATGCGACTCCACTTTGCGCCGTCGGATTGTGAAGTGAAAAACAGTCGATCGGCTTGCCAATTAAGCCAGACAAAAGGTTCTTCTCATTTATCAGAGCTGCTTCAAGCACCGCCATGTTTCCACTGTAAACGCTGGCGTCAAAATGCAGTCCTATCCTGTGCCCAAGGGACGAAATTCTTTTTATCAGCGCAGTAACAGAAGGCTCGCACGGGTTATAAAACCGCGAGCCCAACATCACAAAATAATCTGAACTAACACCTGACACAGCCTCGATTTCAGCCATTTTCAACGCTCGATGCGGGGACATATCGATGTCATGGCGCCAAATGGCGACGCGGCCCTGGTCGGCAATATCATGAAATCCGATGAACCTGAAACGCGCCATGGCCGCATTCAAGAGATTGGCGTACCCAACCTCAGTGAAGTCTTCAATGGCCAGATCGGGGTCCATTCCGTTCATCGTCGTTGCACATGTGTTTGTTCGAATCGCTGATTGATTTCACCTTCAGCCGTAATGAGAGTCTCTTCCTCGTGTAGACAAGTGTAGCCTGCGATTCATTCGGACCAGACGGCAACACCAAATCCGTTTTTTCCAAAACCGTCCCCGTTGTAGACCATGTAGCGAGCCTTGGCGAATTCAAATACGCAGGGATAACAGATCATGTCGCGCGATTGATCATCATCTGCGTCAATGCCCGCCATCGCATCGTTCCGCTGCCAGGACTGGCCATCGCTGGACTCGGCATAACCAATCCTATATTTCCCAATTTTGGCGCTCACAAATGAGAACCACATTTTATAGGTTTCATCTCCTAGCTTGGTGACCCAGGAGCGCGCAATATTTGTTTCTCCAGGTGCATAGTCAATTGCCACCTTACCCTCACGCCGCCAGTCGATGCCGTTTTGAGACTCTGCGCATTTGATGTGGTAGTGCGACTGAAGAGTCCCATCCGCTTTACGCGACCAAGCAGTGCCCGATACATAGGTCATCCGCCACATACCATCGTCAATATAGACGTGCGGCGAAGTAACGAGACATGGGTCATGAATGCTGCGGGACATAATTGGCGCTACTGAGTGCTTGACGAAATGCTCGCCGTCTTCGCTAACCGCAAGTCCAATGGAGGCATAGAACATGGGAGCCTCAGCGCCTTGGTTCCAGCCGATGTAGTACATGAAATATTTTTGATCATGCTTAACGACGGAAGCAGGGAATACGCCATGCTCATCAAAGGTGCCAATACCCCCCGGCGTCAGCACAGGCTGCTCTGAATATGCGGAAAAACTCACTCGCTCGCCATCAAGCGATAAGTCCACAAAATCCACACTCGAATGCTGCGACGCATCCCTCGCTGCAAAAAATACCCTCACTTTATCTTCCAGAACAAGTGCGGAAGGCAGTTGGGCATGAGAGTGCGCTCGCTGGGGCCTGCCTTCTGGCAAGGAATAAAACGCAATTTTTTTCCACATAAGTGATCAGTATCTTTCTTGGCACCTGTGCTGCAATTGCAGCCGGATTGGCCCGCTCAGCAGGCATCGGCTTCAAAATTTCAGTTTATTGCTTGGAACGCGATGCGCCTCGGTGCCCTCGGGGACGTATACCCCGCAGAATATCGTGTCCTTCATGATTAAGGCACCTGCCCCGATCAAAGACTCGTCGAGAACTTTGACGCCGTCGCGAAGAGTGGCATTGACGCCGATAAAGACGTTATTTCCAATCTCGCACGAACCCGAGATCACCGCATGAGAAGCGATAAAGCAATGCTGACCTACTCTGCCATGGTGGCCAATATGATTTCCTGACCAAAGAATCGTATTGTTTCCGATGGACGTGAAGGGCTGAATCGTGTTGTCTTCGAAGATAAACACATTGTCACCCAGCGTGGTCGACGGCCAGATATTTACATCAGGATGAACGAACGTTGCGCAGGTATAACCATGGCTTTTAACCTCCTCGTATGCCGCCTGGCGTAGCTTGTTCATCTTTCTGTAACCTATGGCGACAAACGCATCATAAGAATCCGGGGGACAATTTTTAGACAGGGTCTCCAACTCATACAGGGGACAGCCATAGATAGCTTCTGTTTTCCGGAACTCCGCATGGCAGGCGAATCCCTCGACTACGTAATCAGTACATTTTTCAAAATAAACTCTCGCCACTTCGGCAAAAAGTCCTGCGCCCACAATGACTAGCTTTTTTTTCATTTTGGATTCCCCTGATTTTTCAGGCAGCTACCAATTCGTCAAACGGCAAGACATAGAAACCTTCATAGTGCTTTAGAAGATCATCCTTGCTTTGAATGCGTACGTCAGCGTTAAACACCCGCGTGAAGTAATAGTACGGATACTCTGTCGTTCCCCAACGCTTCTTAAAGTCATACACGCCGCCTTGACTAAGCCAGGTTCCACCCCAATTCCAGTTGACATGCCCCCGTCGCATGGAATCCTGCATCGCTTGATAGATGATCAGTGACAGCGCTTGCGTGTTCCGAAATTCTTCAAGTATGACAGGCGTGAAGTACTCAACAGTCCGATTGAAATTGAATAGCAAAAGCGCCCCCATCGCCTCATTTCCCTTTTTTGCGAGATAAATCGACCAATCCTCGGGCTCCATCGTCTCGCAAACCAAGGAAAAGAAAGAACGTTTTTTTGCGATCCCTCCAATAGCTTCCATATTTTTGACATGCGTGTCGTACAAGAAATCCATGGCCTGAGAATCCTGGCGGCGCTCCACGACAATCCCATCGCGCAAAGCTCTTCGGATATTTCTTGGTCTTGGATCATCAAACGATTTCATTAACCCCTCCGCGTCCATACCTGGAGCGAAGTGAGTTATCAGCCCAATTCTCTCATCCAGGAAATCGTGGTGGGCGTGTCGTCTGTAAAAATCGGCATCCTTCTCGAGAGGATTCGTGATGATCGTTGCACTTGCACTGCCAGCTTGAGCGGCCATCTCAAAAAATGCATCGAGCAATGCGACCTTAGCCTCATCATCTTTGCTCTGTTGAATTACCGCGCCATTACTTCCATAGTAAGCCAGGGAGTTGTACACGGGCCCAAGGAATCCATCCTTACACATAAAGGGCAACACACCGACGATAGCGCCATCCCGTACCGCTTCAAGCCACCCTGCCTGCGCACCAAGATGGCGAGACACCAAGTTGATAAAGCGCGGACTGCCGTAGACAAGCGCATTGGGGCATGCATTGAGAAAGGCCTGCATGTCCGGCCTTTCCATTCCACTGACGGTACAACGTACTGTCAGCACTCAACACTCTTTAACCAGCTGTTGACGTTCAGCAAAGACCAGATCAGCAAGCGGCGATTTTGAACTCCACTCAGATGCTCCTGCAGCAATGTCTCCACAACTTCTCGATCCATATATTGGTAAACGGGAGCATTTCGATCAAGCAAAGTTCGGCGAACAAATTCAATGCTGTCGCCCTTAAACCAGCTTGCGTCCGGGGCTGAGAACCCTTGCTTCTCAGCTCTTGTTACTTCTTCAGGAATGTGACGCTTCATCACATCACGCAAAATTTGCTTTCCGTCGCGGGTCTTTTGGAAGAATTTAGCCTGCTTGTTCCCGGGTTCGTTTTCATTGATCCGAACAACATCAGCGAGATTATTCAGCTTGAGGCGAACGGGGCAACGCATTGAAAAGTCGACAAGATCATTGTCCAGAAATGGCACCCGGCTCTCCAGGCCATGCGCCATGCTGAGTTTGTCCTCCACAATCAACAGGCCGTGCAAGAATGTTTTGGCTTCGAAGTACAAGGAGTGATTGATGTAATCCTCAGGGGTCTCAAGGTCATCTTTGTGATGCCGAAAAACATCATGAAAGATGTCGCGAGTCATCACATGCTCAACATCCCCACGAATGGGGGCGAACATGCGTTTGAGATCTCTGTTATTAACTAGGCGTTGCCAATACAGGTAGTACTTGTCGACGTAGTTCTCAAAATTATCATTGACAACGGCACGATAGTAGCGCCACGGATAGCCACCAAAAAGTTCGTCCCCCCCGGCACCGCTCAACACCACTTTGACAAACTTGCTTGCAAGCTTGGCTGCGTAGAAATTAGGGTAACTTTGCCCAACTCGTGGCTCTTCCAGATGCCAAGCCAGCTTCGGAAGCGCGCGCTCCATGTCGCCCGCTTTCAAGACCATTTCATAATGTTCAGTCTTGAAATGATAGGACATGGCTTCCGCCTTGGCTCTCTCATCGAAGTTTAGTTCGATGCCAGAAGCTGAACTTAAATCAAAGCCACATGTGAATGTCTTCAGATACGGAAAAGATTTAGCAGCGATCGCGGTGATAGACCCCGAATCCATGCCTCCGCTCAGGTAACTGCCAATTTCGACGTCAGTCACTAATTGTCTATTTACGGCCTGCTGGAAGAGACGATCCAGTTCTTCGCGATACTCGTCGTCACTAGCTTTCTCAGTTGGCTCGCGGAAATCGTAGTCCCAGTATTGCGTCCGACGAAGCTCTGGATTTGAGTGTTTGAGATCCAGAACGCCGTAGTGCCCCGCTGGCAACAGTTGAATGTCCTGCAATAAGGTGCGGTCTGTAAAAATATTCTGGAAAGTGAAGTACTCGAGCAATGCCGGTTTATCCATGTGGCGAGAAAATCCCGGCATCGCGAGAATCGCTTTTTGCTCTGAGCCAAAAGCAAAAGTGGAACCCTGGCGACTGACATAAAGCGGCTTGACTCCAAAACGATCTCTAGCCAGCAACAGGGTTCGCTCTTTACGGTCCCACAGAGCCAGAGCGAACATCCCATTGAAGCGATTGAGGGCCTTCACCCCCCATTCCGCAATTGCGTTCAAAACCACTTCGCTATCTGTCTTGGATCGGAACCAATAGCCTTTTGCCTCAAGTTCGCTGCGCAACTCCCGAAAGTTATAGACCTCACCGTTATAGCTAAGCATGTAACGATGATCCGCGCTAGCCATCGGTTGATGCCCGGCAGGCGATAGGTCAAGAATGGCCAACCGCCGGTGGCCTATGCCGACATTGCCTTCGATCCAATGACCTTCGCCATCGGGCCCGCGGTGTGCAATCGCGTCCGTCATGCGCTGTAGCGTGACCGGAGAGACCGGCGCGTTGTCAAGATGTACTAATCCGGTTATTCCGCACATAGACAGCCTGGATCAACCACTTGGTCAGTTAACAAAAATGTTAGACCCGCCACATCGGGCGACAGCCTAGCCAGCAAACTGCTGGAGGCAATCAACGACATATGCGTAATCTTCCTTGTTCATGCGGTTGTGTAACGGGATGGCCATGGTGTTTGCATCACAATCCTGCGCCCCGGGGTAATCTGTCGGCTTCAACCCAAACCGCTCTTTGTAATAACCCAGCATATGGACGGCATGCGTCCCCGGCCGGGTCGCAATGCCCTGGGCTTGCAGACGCTCCATGATGTCGTTGCGCGGCATGGGCGCATGGCCAGGATCGACATAAGTCACGAAAGCCTGCCAGGCGTGCTGGCCACCTACGGGCTGTGCTGGCATGCGCAGCCAGGGGATCGCCGCGAGTTCGCGCCGGTAGTAGTCTGCCCACGTCTGGCGCTCATTGATAAAGCTCTCCAGCTTGCTCATTTGCACCAGGCCCACCGCACCCTGCAAATCGGTCATGCGGTAGTTGAACCCAAGAAGGTTGAACTCGGCTAACAGATACGGGCGCGGGCCGTTGTGACGCTGCTCTTCCGAAATTGATGCGCCATGGTTGCGCAGCATATTGGCCACTTCGGCCAGTTCGTCATCATTCGTCGTCACCATGCCACCCTCGCCGGTGGTGATGGACTTGCGCGGATGAAAGGAAAAGGCGGCGGCATCGCCCAAACCACCTGCGAACGCCCCCTTGTAGCTGGCCCCGGCGGCGCATGCCGCATCTTCAATGATCTTGACGTGGGGCGGGAGCACGGCGCGTATGGCATCCATGTCGGCGCAGAGCCCAAACAGATGCACAACAATCACGGCCTTGGTTCTGGGCGTGATCCTGCGCGCAAGATCTGCGACATCGATATTGTTGGTCGTGCGGTCCACGTCGGTGAACACCGGCGTCGCTCCGCAATAGAGCACCACGTTGGCAGTGGCGACCCAGGTGAACGCGGGAACGATGACCTCGTCCCCGGGCCCAATGCCCATCGCGGCAAGAATCAGGTGCAGGCCGGTGGTGCAGTTTGTGGTGGCAAGTGCGTGCTTCACATGGTGGTGTTCCGCGAACACTTTCTCAAAAGCCGCTACTTTGGGGCCTTGCGTCAACCACCCGCTCATCAATGGCTCACGGCAAGCTTGCCACTCTTCCTCACCCGTGGAAGGCAATGAAATCTGGATGGACCGCTTCATGTGTTTTTCCATCAAACAGGCAACCCGACCGACCGGCGGCGATCTTCAACTTCGGCCTTGTGGCTGGCACGCCATTCAATCAGGCGCTTGAGGCCGTCCATCAAATCAATCCTGGCCGTGAAGCCGATCTCGTCGCTGGCGCGTTTGGCAGAACCGATGCGGTTTCTGACCAGGGTGGCCTGGCTGCGCGACGCATAGGTGATGGGCTTCTTGCAGTCTGTCAGCACCAGCAGCATTTCTGCAAGCTCCTTGAGCGACGTGCGCTTGCCGGTGCCGACGTTGTAGAAGCGGTCCCTGGTGTCGGCCTTCATGGCGCAGACGTTGGCAAGGCCACAGTCTTCCACAGCCACAAAATCGAAGGCTTCGGAGCCGTCGCCCATGATGGTCGGGCTCTCGCCGCGGTCAATGGCATCGAGCATTTTCATGATGACGGCAATGTAAGCGCCGTGGTAGTCCTGGCGCGGCCCGTACACATTCATGTACCGGAGCCCGACGTAGTTCAAGCCATAGCGGAAGTGAAACGGACGCAACATCGCCTCCCCGCAGATCTTGGTCGCTCCGTAAAAATTCTGATTGTTGAAAGGGTGGTCTTCCGTCATGGGCTCTTCCACGGCGTCGCCATAGACGGAAGCCGAGGAGGAATACACCAGGCGCTTGACACCCTTTTTGACGCACACCTCCATGACATTAAAGGTGCCGCGCACATTGACGTCGAAAGCGCTCCTGGGGAACTCGTGGCACTGCAACAGCCAAAGTGCCGCGAGATGGAATACACCGTCCGCCCCGTCAAGCGCGGCCTCGAGGATGTCCGTCTGGAGAACATCGCCGCCGGCGTCGAAAATTTTCACGCGCGGGTCTTTCAGCGCCTGATGCAGGTTTTCAACCCGCCCGCGCACGAAGTTGTCGTAAATGACGATTTCCTTGACGTCTTCCTTGATGAGGTGATCTACCGTGTGCGACCCTATGAGACCTGCGCCTCCAACCAACACCAGCTTTTTCCCTTTGAGTTCCATCGACTTACCTCATTTCAAATCACTAAAGATGCGCATTGCTGTCCGGGGGCCGGCGCGCCAGCGAAAGCATGCGCCTGTGCTTCTTTTTCAGCCAATTGCCTTGCTCAATTCAAATACGATCCGCTCTACCTCGGCAGCCGACAGATCGGCGTGCATCGGCAAGCTCATCACCCGGCGGGCAGCCTCAGTCGCATTGGGCGTGCAATCGGCACAGCACAGGTGGGCATATGCCGGCTGCATGTTCAACGGTATGGGGTAATGGACGGCCGTGGGGATGCCAGCGTCCTTCAACTTCCCCTGCACCCCGTCCCGGGTATCGACAAATACGGTGTATTGGGCAAATACGCTGTTGCGGCCCTGCCGCTGGGCTACCCGCTTTATGCCAAACCGGTCAAGTGTAGCGTTGTAAAGCGCGCCAATTTCAAGACGCCGTTCGACTTCCCACCCGAACCGCTCCAGTTTTGCCAGCACGACCGCGCATTGCAGGGTATCCATCCGGCCGCCCAGTCCGACCCGGGTATGGAAATAACGACGGCTCTGGCCGTGGACCCGGATTTCCCGGCAGGCCTTGGCCAGTTCATCATCATTGGTAAAAATGGCGCCGCCGTCACCGTAGCAGCCTAGGGGCTTGCTGGGGAAAAAGCTGGTGCATCCCAGCGTACTCAGATTGCAGCTCTTTCGGCCCTCATAGTCAGCGCCAAAACTCTGGGCTGCATCCTCAATCACGGGGATATTCCCGTGGCGTGCGGCCATGGCGTTGATTTCGTTCATATCCGCCACCTGGCCATACAAGCTGACAGGCATGATCGCGCGGGTGCGGGGCGTGATTTTTCCTTCGATCGCGGCAACATCCAGGTTGCAGGTGTCCGGCTCAATGTCCACGAAAACAGGCTTTGCACCGAGCAGGACAATCATCTCTGCAGTTGCCGCAAAGGTAAACGATGTGGTGATCACCTCATCGCCCGGTCCCACGCCAAGCGCCATCAGGCTCATCAGCAAAGCCTCGGTGCCGCTCGCGCAGGTGATGCAATGCCTGGCGCCGGTGTAGGCCTCCAGCTGTAATTCAAGTTCGCGAACTTCCGGCCCCATGATGTACTGGCCATGTTCAAGCACGTCGTCGATGCGTTTTTGTATCTGCGGCTTGAGCGCCTGATATTGGGCTTTAAGGTCGATGAAGGGAATCATGGGAGTCGCACACAGCGGTCATTTTCAAGCTGATAAAAGTCACCCGTGTGAGGACAGGTCGCGGTAGCGTCACCGGTGAGCGGCAATTCAAGACGTTCGCCGAACCGGCTCATCCAGCCGATCTGGCGCGCGGGCACGCCGGCCACAAGCGCATACGGCTTGACGTCGCGGTTGACGACCGCCCCGGCCGCCACAAACGCGTATTCACCCACCGACGTGCCACAAACAATTGTGGAATTGGCCCCCAGAGTGGCCCCCCTGCGTATCAGTGTCTTGCGATACTCGTTCTTGCGGCTGACGGCTGCACGCGGGTTATAGACGTTGGTAAAAACCGTGCTGGGCCCGCAAAAGACGTCGTCCTCGATCTCGACGCCGTCGTACACCGAAACGTTGTTTTGAATTTTCACGTTGTTGCCGATAACAACATCGTTCCCTACAAACACGTTTTGCCCCAGGGAGCACCCGGTGCCAACTCGCGCTCCTGCACATACATGAACCCAGTGCCATATCCGGGTTTCACTGCCAATCTGCGCGCCCTGATCAACGATGGCACTTGGATGGAAGGTTGAAGTCATGCCAGACAGGTCAATAGTCCAGCGGCAGGGGAACACGCTTGCCATCCCTGGCCGACAGGTACACGGCGATCAGGACCTCCAGCGCCTTGAGACCCTCCCTGCCGTCAGCCTGTGGCTCAGCCTCTCCACGCAAAGTGTCAATGACATTCTTGTAGTAAAGCGGGTGGCCAAAGCCATAGACCGAAGTGGTCTCATAACTGGCGGCTTTGACCGCCGCGTCGTCTTCGTGTTCGCTGGAAAATTGCCATTGCTGGATTTCATTGACGGCTACTCCGCCAACGCGAACGGTTCCCTTTTCCCCAAGTATCGTGATGCTGCCTTCCAGATTCTTGGGATAGGTCAGCATGGTCACATTCATCGACCCGAGCGTTCCCGAGCGCCACCTGACATTGAGAACACCTGAATCTTCCACCTGGATATTGCGCTCCAGCGTGGCGGTATAGGCTTGAACACTCTCGATGGGGCCAATCAACCAGTCGAGCAGGTCCACATAGTGACTGGCCTGGTTCATGAAGGCGCCACCGTCGTACTCCCACGTCCCCCGCCAGGCGGCGCTGTCGTAATACTCCTGAGGGCGCGTCCAGAACACGTTGATGTTCACCATGTAAATGCGGCCGAAACGTTTCTGCTCTACAGCGCGCTTCAGCAGTTGCAGCGTGGCATTGAGCCGGTTCTGTTTGACAACGAACAGGCGGACATTGGCTTCATCACATGCCTTCACCATGCGCAGCCCGTCGTGCCAGCGGGTCGCCATTGGTTTTTCGGTCATGACGTGGCGCCCCGACCTGGCGACCTGTACAGCCTGCTCGGGGTGCAGCCCGCTGGGCGTTGCCAGCACCACCATGTCTGCGTCGGTACGCTGCAGAAGAGCTTCAAGGCTCCTGTGGCCCCGCGCCCCGGTACGTGTTACGGCGGTCTCAAGCGCGGCGGCGCTGGTATCGCAAATGTCGACGAGCTCAGCGCGATCCGAGTGCTTCTGGATCGCATCAAAGTGATTGCTTGAAATGCGGCCGCACCCTACCACGGCGATCCGGATTTTGCGGTCAACGATTACGGGATATTCATGCATGGGAGAGGGCGCAGCTTAAATATCAATAATAGTTCAGAAATGCGGGACGCCTGCGGCTGGAAGCGCGAGGCGGCCCCTACGGGAGCGATGCGCGCGACCCTGTCCAATTTTGACTGGCCCGGCAGGCTAAAATCCTTGCGTATTCCCGGCGGCGGCGGCCCTGGACACACGTTTTCCGGAGACGCAGTCTGCGGCTCAGCAATCAGTCGACGGCCTCAATGAATTCCAGGGACGAAATGACAACCATGCCATGCAGCACGTACTAAAGCGCCCGTTTGACCTGGCGCTGGCGGTCCCGAGTGGCCTCGCTCTGGCTGTGCCCCTGCTTTTGATTGCCCTCTGTGTTCGCCTGACGTCTCCCGGCCCCGCCCTGTACTGGTCGGACCGGGTAGGCCGACACAACCGCATTTTTCGCATGCCCAAGTTCCGGAGCATGCGGATCGGGACACCTGCGGTAGCCACACACCTGCTTGCCAATCCGGATACCTACCTGACCCCGATCGGCTCTTTTCTGCGCAAAAGCAGCCTGGACGAGCTTCCGCAACTTTGGAGCATCATCGCGGGCGACATGAGCTTTGTGGGCCCGCGCCCCGCACTCTACAACCAGGCGGATCTTGTGGAACTCCGCACCGCACAAGGCGTTGACAAGCTGGTGCCGGGACTCACTGGCTGGGCGCAGATCAACGGGCGCGACGAGCTTCCGATTCCCCAAAAAGTCGCCCTCGACGTCGAATACCTGAAAAAGCAGTCACTTTGGCTCGACATCCGCATACTGTGGCTGACCGCGCTCAAGGTGGTGCGACGTGATGGTGTGGCCCACTGAATACCCTGCGCCCGCCAGCCAGACCCCCCTTTTGCTTCTTTTTTTGCGTATCGTGGACCCATGCTGAAAACCAGACTTGTGAATCAGTCCCGGCGTGTCAAGCAGGCCGTCGCCCTGCTGGCCGACGCGGTGATGGGCGTTATCGCGGTATGGGGCGCGTTTTCGCTGCGGCTCGACACACTGCATTGGCCGCAGGACGCCCAATGGTGGCCTTATGTGGCCGCGCCCCTGCTGGCGGCGCCTGTTTTTGTGCGGACCGGGCTGTACCTGGCGATTTTCAGGTACAGCGGCATGGCTGCCATACGTGCGCTTGGGGTCGCCGTCCTTAGTTACGCAGCACTTTTCTTCGGCCTGCTCATGGTCATGAAGTGGTATGAAGTGCCGCGCTCCATCGGCATTCTCCAGCCCATTTTGCTGCTGCTACTCGTAGGCAGCAGCCGTATCGTTGCCCGCCTTTGGCTCAGCAGCCTGTCCCGCAGTCAACGCCGCGGTATGGCGATCAGCCGTTTGCTCATCTACGGCGCAGGTTCTGCAGGCGTGCAGATGGCCAACGCCATCGCCAGTTCGCATGAATTCACGCTCGTTGGATTTATTGACGACAACCCTGCCCTCCGGGGCCTCACCATCAACGGGGTTGGCGTGCACATTCCTTCCGATCTTCCCGATCTGATCCCGAAATACGATGTCACCGATCTTCTGCTCGCACTGCCATCGGTCAGCCGCTCCCGCCGCAATGAAATTTTGAACAACCTGCAACCCTTGCCAGTTCACGTACGATCAATTCCCGGTCTGAGTGATCTCGCCCATGGGCGTATTGCCCTGGCCGACATCAAGGAGCTGGATGCTGAGGATTTGCTGGGGCGCGAGGCAGTCGCCCCTGACCGTGCATTACTGGCTCATACCCTGGCCGGCAAGGTGGTACTTGTCACGGGGGCGGCCGGTAGCATAGGCAGTGAATTGTGCCGCCAGATTCTGCAGGAAAACCCTTCGCGCCTGGTGCTCCTCGAGCACAGCGAATACGGCCTTTACAGCATCCATCAGGAACTTCAAAACGCATTGTCAGTTTTGCGCAGTCGCGATGGCATCTCGACCGAATTGGTTCCGCTTCTTGCGAATGTACGCGACCACGCGCGCCTGCTCGACATCTGCCGCGTCTACCGGCCGGACACGCTCTACCACGCCGCCGCCTATAAACACGTCCCGCTGGTGGAGCACAACCCGGCTGAAGGCATTGCGAACAACGTGCTGGGAACCCTGAACACTGCGCGCGCAGCCGTTGAGACTGGCGTCAGCCACTTCGTCCTTGTATCAACCGACAAGGCGGTTCGGCCGACCAACATCATGGGCGCCAGCAAACGGCTGGCCGAGATGGTGCTGCAGGCACTTTCAGCGAGCCAGGCCGTCAACTTTGATCCAGACGGGGAGCCGGTCAGCAACACCACCTGTTTTGCCATGGTCCGGTTTGGCAATGTACTTGGAAGCAGCGGCAGTGTTGTGCCCCTGTTTCGCCGACAGATTAAAGCCGGCGGGCCGATCACCTTGACACACCCCGATGTCACCCGATACTTCATGACCATCCCTGAGGCCGCCCAACTGGTTCTGCAGGCCGGGGCCATGGCCGAAGGGGGTGAGGTCTATGTTCTGGACATGGGTCAACCGGTGAAAATCATCGATTTGGCGTATCGCATGGTCAAGCTGTCAGGATTGACGGTGCGCGACAAAACCCACCCGGAAGGCGATATTGAGATTGAGGTGACAGGCTTGCGGCCCGGGGAAAAACTTTATGAAGAGTTGCTCATCGGGGACAACCCTGTTGCAACGGTTCACCCGCGCATACTGAAAGCGCGCGAAGATTTTGTGCCGTGGCAGCAGTTTCGCGGCGACCTTGACCTGCTGCGCGGGGCTGTCGCTGCCAATGACACTGCCGCTTTACGGGGAGTTCTGCTCAAAAACGTCAGCGGATTTACTCCCGACAAGCAGGACAGCGACCTTCTCGGTCAGCCAGTTGCCTAGTTGGCGGCAAGGGCTGCGCTGCCAGGCTGTCAGGTCTGGAAATCTGCGGCCCGGAACGCCCGGCCGGCCTTGTCCTTCGCCGAGAGCAGTGGGCTGGAGCCCGCCAGGGGCCAGTCAATCGCAAGGTCGGGATCATCCCACGCAACGCAACGCTCCAGTTCGGGCGCATAGTAGTCAGTGGTCTTGTACAAAATGTCAGCGCTGTCGCTGAGAACCAGAAACCCGTGCGCCAGGCCCGGTGGCACCCACAGCTGGCTATTGTCGTGTTCGTCCAGTTCCAGACCGATCCACTTGCCAAAACCCGGAGAGTCCAGCCGGATGTCCACCACCACATCAAACACTGCCCCACGCACGACCCGCACAAGTTTTCCCTGCGGCTGGACCGATTGGAAATGAAGGCCGCGCAAAACACCTCTTCCCGAGCGGCTGTGGTTATCCTGGACAAAGGTGAAGCTGGTGCCGGTGGCTGCGTTGAACTCGCGCTGGTTGAAACTTTCGAGAAAGAAGCCACGCGGGTCCGTGAACACCTGGGGTTCGACAAGCAGTACGCCGGCAATACCAGTAGGAGCGACCTTCATGGACAGCTCCGGCCGGCCGGCAGAACAAGCGGGAGCGGCTGGCGATTACGGCGCGCGGGCGTGTCCATGCACCTGCCTGAACCGGCGGCGAGGATGGCCGGGTAGTGGATCCGCATCATGTCAGTTCGGTCAGCATGTGGGCCACGCCGCTCTGCCACGCAGGAAGGTGCAAGCCGAAGGCGTTCTGAAGCCTGGCAGTATTCAAGCGGGAATTAAGGGGTCGCCGGGCCGGCGTCGGAAAAGCGGCGGCCGGAACCGGCTTGACTGTGGCGGATGAGGCCTGCAGCGCCATGCCTGCGGCTCGGGCACTGTCAATGACAAAACTGGCGTAACCATGCCAAGAGGTCTCACCGGCCGCAGCAGCGTGGTAAACCCCGGAACACGTGGACCCTGCATGCCGGGCACGGAGCAACATGTGCGCAGTGACGTCTGCAAGCAGGTCCGCGCCGGTGGGTGCGCCGAACTGGTCATCAATAACCGTCAACGTTTCACGCTCCTGGGCCAGACGCAGCATGGTTTTGGCAAAGTTTTCCCGCCGGGCGGAATACACCCAACTGGTGCGCAAGATCAGGTGCTTGGGGCACGCCGACCGGATGAGGCGCTCGCCCTCCAGCTTGGTCCTGCCGTAAACACCGAGTGGGCCGGTGGCGTCGTCCTCCACCCAGGGCCGGCTGCCACTGCCATCGAACACATAGTCGCTCGAGAAATGAACCAGCCATGTGCCCAGGGCCGCGGCCGCCTCGGCAAGCGCCCCGGGCGCCTGCGCATTGACGGCATGCGCTGCGGCTGCCTCACTTTCGGCCCCATCGACGGCGGTGTAGGCCGCTGCATTGACGATCACATCGGGCCGCACCTGCATGACGGTGTCCCTCAAACCATACATGTCCAACAGGTCGCCGCAAAAATCGCCGCCGTGACGGTCGGGCGCAATTACTTCCCCCAGCGGCGCTAGGCTGCGCTGCAGCTCCCAGCCCACCTGTCCGTTCTTGCCGAACAGTAGAATTTTCATGCGCGCCTCAAGCTGCAGTCTCCGGGTACTGCATCCTGACCCAGTCCCTGTAAGTGCCGCTTTGCACATCAGCCGCCCAGTCCGGGTGATCCAGATACCATTGCACCGTTTTGCGAAGCCCTGTTTCGAAGGTTTCGACCGGACGCCAGCCAAGTTGCTTCCTGAGTTTTCGGGCATCGATCGCGTAGCGGCGGTCGTGCCCCGGCCGGTCCTGGATAAAGGCGACCTGCTCACGATAACTGCCCTGCGTCCGGGGCTGCAACTCGTCCAGCAAGGCGCAGACCGATTCAACC
>JAUXZO010000165.1 GCA_030692685.1 Acidovorax sp.
GCGCGCAGCGCTGGGGACGCAGACAGTGGGGTCGCCTTTTCTTTGGTGACTTTCTTTTTGGCGACGCAAAAGAAAGTTACTCGCATGCCGGGCGACTCCCGGCCTCCGCCCTGAAACCAAGCATGCCTTCCCAACCAGCACGCCCCGGCTTCGACAAGCTCAGCCCGAACGGATGGGGCGCGGCGCCCAGGCTTCGCCAGGCTCAGCCCGAACGGTTTCGTAGCTCATTCGCTATAAAAAATATAGCTATCAGCGCTTGATCAATAAGCGCTAGAGGCCAAAAAGTATCAAACTTCAACTTCCCAAATCACCCAACATCCCCCGTACCTATTTTTACCAAGCACTTGCTTGCTAAAAATAAACAGTTTTGCTATCGTGCCCCCATGGACTCACCCGTGCGGCGCACCAGCGCCATTGCCACCGCTCCCCGCAAAACCCCCACCCGCCCCCGCAGCCGCGCTGCAGCGGCCTCTTCTGCCAATCCCGCCTCCGCCGAAAAATCACCTGCCGCCGACGAGCCCCGCCGCCGTGGCCGCCCCCGCAAAACGGCGGAAGAGCTTGATGATGGCAACCGCCGCCGCAAGCTCATGGACGGCGCGGCCGTGCTGTTCCGCACCCAGGGCTTCGCCGCCACCAGCACGCGCGACATCGCAGCGGCTGCAGGCATGCACAGCGGCTCGCCCTTTTATCACTTTGAAAGCAAAAGTGCGCTGCTCCACGCGGTGATGAGCGAGGGCATGACCATGGCCGCGCAGAGCCAGCAGCAGGCGCTGCAAAAGCTGGCCACCGATGCCTCGGCGCGCGAGCAGTTGCGCACCCTCATCCGCCACCATTTCGAAATCCTGCTGGGCCCCCGCAGCAGTTTCATTCCTGTGATGCTGTACGAATGGCGTTCGCTCACGCCCGCGCAGCGCAAAGGCATTGCGCGGCTCAAGGACAGTTACGAGGCCGCGTGGATGCCCGCACTGGAAGCGCTGGCGGAGCAGGGCGCCCTGCAGGCGAATCCCGGCGTGGCGCGGCTGTTTATCTTCGGCGCGCTCAATTGGGCCGTGCAGTGGTTCTCGCCCAAGAAGGGCAAGTCGCTTGACGCGCTGACCGACGAAGCTCTTGCGCTTTTCATTCATTCGTAAGCAAAGGCGGCGCCACCATGTCCTCCGCGGCTCCTGTCGGCTACCAGTCTGTGTTTGCTCCGGGCTTGTTCAACAGCCGGGTGATTGTGGTGACGGGCGGTGGCTCGGGCATTGGCCGGTGCACCGCGCACGAGCTGGCGCACCTGGGTGCCCATGTGGTGCTGGTCGGCCGCAAATCCGAGAAACTCCAGACCGTTGCCGATGAGATCACCACCGATGGCGGTGCGGTGTCCTGGCATGCGTGCGACGTCCGCTCTGAAGACGCGGTGACACTGCTGGTGCAGCAGGTGCTGGCAGCGCACGGGCACATTCATGGCCTGGTGAACAACGCGGGCGGGCAGTTCATGTCGCCGCTTGAATCGATCAGCGCCAAGGGTTGGGAGGCTGTGCTCCACACCAACCTCACCGGTGGTTTCCTGATGGCGCGCGAGTGCTACCGGCAGTGGATGACATCGAATGGCGGCTCAGTCGTCAACATCGTGGCTGACATGTGGGGCTCCATGCCGGGCATGGGGCACAGCGGCGCGGCGCGCGCGGGCATGGTCAGCTTGACCGAAACCGCCGCGCTCGAATGGGCCTGTAGCGGCGTGCGCGTGAACGCGGTGGCGCCGGGCTACATCGCATCAAGCGGCATGGACAACTACCCGCCTGCAGCCGCCGACATGTTGCGCGCCATGCCGCAGACGGTGCCGCTGGGGCGCTTTGGCAATGAGGCAGAGGTGTCGGCGGCCATTGCGTTTTTGCTCAGCCCTGCCGCCAGTTTCATCAGCGGGACGACTCTGCGTGTGGACGGCGCGCGGCCGCAGGTGCGGCTCGGCTGGCCCATGCGGGTGCCCGACGCCGCCACGCAGCAGCGCGCCGCCGTGAAACCCTACGGGGGCTTTCACCGCGCGCAGGTGCCGCGTGTGTTTGCGTCTGCAAAGCCAACGCGAGCAGCACCCAAGGAATCCCAATGACCAGCGCCTTTGCATCGCGCTTCAACCCCGGCGCACCTGATGCGCAAAAGCGCCGCGCGGCCCTGGCTGCGCGCCTCGATGCCCTGCGCGCGCTCGAAGACCGCGCCGCTGCCGCGTCCGCCCGCTCGCTCCCCCAGTTTGAAAAACGCGGCCAGCTGCTGCCGCGCCAGCGCGTGGCGCTGCTTCTGGATGTGGGTGCGCCCTGGTTACCGCTGGCCATGCTGGCGGGCTACTTGCAAGATGTGAAGGACCCGGCCAAGTCGGTGCCCGGCGGCGGCATGATCGCGGGCATTGGCTTCGTCAGCGGCGTGCGCTGCATGGTGGTGGCCAGCGACTCGGGGATAGAGGCGGGCGCCATCCAGCCCATGGGCCTGGAAAAAATATTGCGCGTGCAAGAGATCGCTCTGCGCGAGCGCCTGCCCTTCGTGCACTTGGTCGAAAGCGCAGGCGCCAACCTCATGCGCTACCGGGTCGAAGGCTTTGTGCACGGCGGCACGCTGTTCCGCAACCTGGCGCGACTGTCGGCGGCGGGCATTCCGGTCATCACCGTGCAGCATGGCTCGGGCACTGCAGGCGGTGCGTACATGCCGGGGCTGTCCGACGTGGTCATCATGGTGCAGGGCCGCTCACGCGCGTTTCTGGCGGGGCCGCCGCTGCTCATGGCGGCTACGGGCGAGGTCGCCACCGAAGAAGAACTGGGCGGCGCCGACATGCACACCGCCGTCTCGGGCCTGGGCGAATACCTGGCGCTGGATGACCGCGAGGCCATCGGCATGGCGCGCGACGTGGTGGCCAACACCGGCTGGGCGGCCCAGAGCCGCGCCGCAGCCGCCGCGCCGACGCTGCCCGCCGACGACCTGCTGGCCCTGATGGGGGGCGACCTGCGCCAGCCTGTGGACATGCGCGAGGTGATGGCACGGCTGGCCGATGGCTCAGAGCTGCTTGAATTCAAGGCCCGCTACGGCATGGCCACGCTCTGCGCGCAGGGCCGCATCGGCGGGCATGCCGTGGGCTTCATCAGCAACAACGGCCCCATCGACCTGGCGGGTGCCAACAAGGCCACGCACTTCATCCAGTGGATGTGCCAGCTGGGCCACCCCATCATCTACCTGCAGAACACCACGGGTTTCATGGTGGGCAAGGACAGCGAGCAGGGCGGCATGATCAAGCACGGCAGCAAGATGATCCAGGCCGTGACCAACGCCACTGTGCCGCAGATCACCATCCAGTGCGGCGCCAGCTTTGGCGCGGGTAATTACGGCATGTGCGGGCGGGGCTATGCGCCGCGCTTCTTGTTCAGCTGGCCCGGCGCCAGGACGGCCGTGATGGGCGGCGAGCAGGCTGCACGCACCATGCAGATCGTGACCGAGGCCGCACTGGCGCGCAAAGGCATCACGCCCGACCCCGCCGAATCGCAAGCCCAGTTCGACAAGATCGTGGCCGTGTTCGAGGCCCAGGCCGATGCGTTCTACACCAGCGGCCTGCTGCTGGACGACGGCGTGATCGACCCGCGCGACACGCGGGCCGTGCTGGCCTTTTGCCTGGACACGGTTACCGAGGGTGAGGCGCGCACGCCCCGGCCCATGCAGTTCGGGGTGGCGCGCATGTAGCCGCCCACCGCCCCGGCCCTCTCGCTCACCAAAATCATCACCGAGACAAGCACCATGCAGTTCACGCACGAGCACCGCGAGATCCAGAAGACCTTGAAGCGCTTTATCGATGAGGAGATCAACCCCCATGTGGACGAGTGGGAGGCGGCCGAGATCTTCCCCGCGCACGAGGTCTTCAAGAAGATGGGAAACCTGGGCTTGCTGGGCCTGTGCAAGCCCGAGGAATACGGCGGCCAGGGGCTGGACTATTCGTACAGCCTGGCCATGGCCGAAGCGCTGGGCCACATCCACTGCGGCGGCGTGCCCATGGCCATTGGCGTGCAGACCGACATGTGCACCCCGGCGCTGGCCCGCTACGGCAGTGACGAACTTAAGCGCGACTTTTTGGCACCAGCGATAGCGGGCGACATGGTGGGCTGCATCGGCGTGAGCGAGCCTGCAGCAGGCAGCGATGTGTCGGGGATCAAAAGCGTGGCCCGCAAGGACGGTGACGACTACGTCATCACCGGCCAGAAGATGTGGATCACCAACAGCCTGCAGGCCGACTGGATGTGCATGCTGGTCAACACCGGCGAAGGCCAGAGCGGAGCGGGCGGCAATCTTCACAAGAACAAAAGCCTGGTCATGGTGCCCATGCGCGACGGCCGCGGCGGCAAGCTCACAAAGGGCATCGAGGTGGCGCAGAAGATCCGCAAGATCGGCATGCACAGCAGCGACACCGGGCTTATTTACTTTGACGAAGTGCGCGTGCCCCAGCGCTACCGCATTGGCGCCGAAGGCCAGGGCTTCATCTACCAGATGCAGCAGTTCCAGGAAGAGCGCCTGTGGTGCGCCGCCAGCACGCTCGAATCGCTGAACCACTGCATTCAGTGGACCATCGACTACGCGCAGGAGCGCAAGCTGTTTGGCAGCACCCTGGCCGACCAGCAGTGGGTGCAGTTCAAGCTGGCCGAGCTCAAGACCGAGGTGGAGTGCCTTCGCGCACTCACCTACCGCGCTTGCGATTTGTATGTGCACGGGCAAGACGTGCTGGAGCTGGCCAGCATGGCCAAGCTCAAGGCTGGCCGCCTGAACCGCGAGGTGCCCGACACCTGTCTGCAGTTCTGGGGCGGCATGGGCTATACGCTGGAGAACAAGGTCTCGCGCATGTACCGCGACGGGCGGCTGGCGTCGATTGGTGGTGGTGCCGATGAAGTCATGCTGGGCATCCTTGCCAAGCTCATGGGCATCGCAAAGCGACCCGTATGAGGGGAAAAAATTTACCCCTCAAATGTGCAGCGCGCGCAGTGCTGCCCCTCTCCACTCTCCCCTCGCGGGAGAGGGGTTGGGGAGAGGGGGTTGAACCAGCGCTGCGCCCCGTCCGAGGCCCCCTCTCCCCAGCCTTCTCCCACAAGGGGAGAGGGAGTGCAGTCAGCCCGCCGCATGCGCGCAATGCATCACTGAAATGACCAAACCCCCTTTGCTCATCGACCGCGTACCGCTTGCCGTCGGCAGTGTCGAAACCTGGACGCTCAACGACCCCGCCAGCCGCAATGCGCTGTCGGAGGCGATGTTGGATGCTCTGCTGGCCGCGTCCGAGCGGGCCGCTGCCGATACCGATCTGCGCGGCGTGGTGCTGCGCGGCGCGGGCGGTCACTTTTGCGCAGGTGGCAGCTTGGGCGGTTTTGCCAAAACCATCGGCCAGCCGTTGGCTGCCGGTGAAGCCGACACGCTGGTGCCCCTGAACCGCCGCTTCGGCGCGCTGCTGCAGGCCCTGTGCGCGCTGCCTCATTGGCTCATCGTGGCGGTGGAAGGCGCGGCCATGGGCGGCGGTATGGGCCTGGTGTGCTGTGCCGACCGCGTGCTGGCCCACACCAGCGCGCAGTTCGCCACGCCCGAGGTCACGCTGGGCATCGTGCCTGCCCAGATTGCGCCGTTTGTGGTGCGGCGCCTTGGCCCTGCCGCTGCGCGGCAGTGTTTGCTGACCGGTGAGCGCTGGGATGCTGCTGCCGCCCAGCGCTTTGGCTTGGTCGACGACGTGGTGGAGGGCGACATGGATGCCGCCGTGCAGGCGGCCATTGCGCGCCATGCCGCCGCAGCACCGCAGGCGGTGGCGGCCACCAAACGTTTGTTGCTAGCGCAGCCGGACACTCCCTTGCCAATGCTGCTGGATGAGGCCGCCATTGCGTTTGCGTACGCGCTGCGCGGGCCCGAGGCGCCGCAAGGGTTGGCTGCATTCGCAGCACGCCAGGCGCCGCCGTGGAGTGCGCAGTCATGAAAAAGATCCTCATCGCCATGGAATCGGTATCAACCCACTGGAAACCGTTCACGCTGAGCTTGTCGAAGCGCCGCGCGAGGCTTCGACAAGCTCAGCCCAAACGGGTGTTTCAAGTTCAAAAATGCCGACTCCATCATTGCAGCGTTCACGCTTTGGGTATGGCAAAGCACATCGACCGGGCATGCCCAGGGTGCCGGCGGGTGATGGCGCCGCGAGCGAGCCGCACATGAAAAAAATCCTCATCGCAAATCGATCCGAGATCGCCCGCCGGGTGATCCACACCGCCCACCGCATGGGTATCGAAACTGTCGCCGTCTACTCCGACCCCGATGCCAACGCGCTGCACGTGCGCGAGGCCACGCAGGCCGTGGCCCTGGGCGGTGCGGCCAGCGCCGACACGTACCTGTGCGTTGAGAAGCTGTTGGCCGCAGCCCGCGCCACGGGTGCCGACGCCGTGCACCCCGGCTACGGCTTTCTCAGCGAGAACGCCGACTTTGCCCAAGCGGTGGTCGATGCCGGGCTGGTCTGGATCGGCCCGCCCGCCGCTGCCATCCGTGCGCTGGGCAGCAAGTCAGGCGCCAAGGCATTGGCCCATGCGCAGGGCGTGCCCTGTCTGCCGGGCTATGCAGGCGATGACCAAAGTGAAGCGCGCTTTGTGGACGAGGCCACGCGCATCGGCTACCCCGTCATGGTCAAGGCCGTGGCGGGCGGCGGGGGGCGGGGCATGCGGCTGGTCACCGATGCAGCGCAACTGCCCGCCGCGCTGGCCAGCGCACGGTCGGAAGCTCTGGCAGGCTTTGGCTGTGGTGACCTGCTCATCGAGCGCGCACTGCTGCAGCCGCGCCATGTGGAGGTCCAAATTTTTGCCGACGCCCACGGCGCCTGCATCCACCTGGGCGAGCGCGATTGCTCGGTGCAGCGCCGCCACCAGAAGATCATTGAAGAGTCCCCCAGCCCCGCCGTGGACTCCGTTTTGCGCGAGCGCATGGGCGCCTGCGCCGTGGCACTGGCGCAGGCTGCGGGCTATGTCGGCGCGGGTACTGTGGAGTTTCTGCTTGATGGCGGTGAATTGATCGACGCCGGGCCGCCCCAAGCCGCGAAGGCCCCACGCTCCGGAGCAGCCGGGGCCCCTTCCCTGGCTGGGGGCAGCGAACCACGCGAAGCGGGGAGCGTGGGGGCATTGATCGACGCCGGGCCGCCCCAAGGCGTGAAGGCCCCCTCGGGGGGCCGCGAACCACGCGAAGCGGGGAGCGTGGGGGCCAGTTTCTACCTCATGGAGATGAACACCCGCCTGCAGGTCGAGCACCCGGTGACCGAAGCCCTCACTGGCCTGGACCTGGTCGAATGGCAGATCCGCGTGGCGCGTGGCGAGCCACTGCCGCTCACACAATCACAGGTGGCACTGCAAGGCCACGCCATCGAGGTGCGCCTGTGCGCCGAAGACGCGCACTTTCGCCCGCACACTGGCAGCGTGCTGCACTTCAGCGCGCCACCTGCCGCAGCGTTTGAACGCGCTCCCATGGGCGCCTTGCGCTTCGACCATGCGCTGGAAGAGGGCACCGAGGTCACTCCCCACTACGACGCGATGCTGGGCAAGCTCATCGTGCATGCGCCCACGCGGGCCGAAGCCATCGACGCCCTGGTGCGCGCGTTGAACGGCACGCGCATTCTGGGCCTGCCCACCAACCGTGCGTTTTTGGCGGCATGCCTGGGCCACCCGGTGTTTCGGGGCGGAAAAGCGTTGGTGCCATTTCTCGCGGAGCACGCCCCCGGCTTGCAGAATTTGCTATTAAAAAATGAGCTATCAGCGCTTATCCTATCAGCGCTAGCGGCCATTTTTGCTTCAATTTCCATCGCGCCAGCCTCCGCAAGCCTGCCGTGCGCCTTGGCCCGCCCGCTGCGCCTGCGCCACCAGGGCGCGGTGTTGCCGTTGGCTGTGCGCGAGCTGGGGGCCGGGCAGCTGCAGGTGGAGCACGCGGGCGTCAATGCCACTGGGGGGCAGCTGCAACCCGTCACCGCCACCACGGTGCAACTGACCCTGCAACCCGGCGGTGCCGTGCGCGCCACCACCCAGGGTAGCGACGCGCCGTTCACCGGCCACACCAGCCACACCCGCCAAAGCGACCACACTGTGCACGCCGTGCCCGTTGGCCGCCTGCGTTGGCACTGGCAAGCTGGTGGCGTGGATGGCTGGGTAGAAGACGCCTCGTGGGAGCCCGCCGCGCGCGCGGGCACCGCCGGTGGCGCCACCGAGCTGCGCGCGCCCTTCAACGGCAAGGTGGTTGCGCTGCCTGTGGCTGCAGGCCAGGCGCTGTCAGCGGGCGACACCGTGGTGATCATCGAATCCATGAAGCTCGAACACAGCCTGGCCTGCCCCGTGGCCGCCACGGTGGCGGAGGTGCTGGTCACGCCCGGGCAGCAGGTGGCACCCGGGCAGGTATTGGTGCGGTTTGCGCCCGCCCCGCAAGGAGCCGCAGCATGACCGCGCTGACCGCCGCCCACGACGAAGACCGCACCGCCCTCGCCGACACCGTCACCCGATTCGCCCGCACCGAGATCGCGCCGCATGTCGGTGCGTGGGACGCTGCGGGCGAGTTCCCGCGCACGCTCTACCGCCGCGCGGCCGACCTGGGCCTGCTGGGCCTGGGCTACCCCGAGCAGTACGGTGGCACGCCTGCCAGCTACGCACTGCGCCTGCCGCTGTGGCGCGCGCTCAGCCGCTATGGCGCCAGCGGCGGCGTGCTGGCCAGCCTGCTGTCGCACAACATCGGCCTGCCGCCCGTGCTGGCGCATGGCAGCGACGCTGTGCGCGCCGAGGTGATTCCGCCCGTGCTGGCGGGCGAGCAGATTGCTGCGCTGGCCATTACCGAACCCGGTGGCGGGTCGGATGTGGCGCAGCTCAGGACCACCGCGCGGCGGGAGGGTGATGACTACATCGTCAACGGCGAAAAGGTGTTCATCACTTCGGGCATGCGTGCGGACTGGATCACCGTGGCCGTGCGCACCGCAGAGGCGGGAAGCAAGGGCAGCGGCGGCATCTCGATGCTGTTGGTGCCGGGCGCGAGCAGCGGCCTGTCGCGCAGCCGCCTCGACAAGATGGGCTGGCTCTGTTCCGACACCGCCCACCTGCGTTTCGACAACGTGCGCGTGCCCGCCCGTTACCTGCTGGGTGAAGAGGGCGCAGGCTTTCGCATCATCATGGGCAACTTCAACGCCGAGCGTTTTGGCCTGGCCGTATCCGCCCTGGGCTTTGCCGAGGCCTGCTACGACGAAGCCCTGGCCTGGGCCCGCCAGCGCAAAACCTTTGGCGCCGCGCTGGTAGAGCACCAGGTCATCCGCCACAAGCTGGTGGACATGCAGATGCGCATCCAGTCCACCGCCGCGTGGTGCGAATCCGTGGCCGCGTTGGCCGATGCGGGACGTGCTGGCGATGCGGTGCCGGGCCGCCCCAAGCCGCATCAGCCCCCTTGGGGGGCGGCGACCCATGCGCAGCAGGGGAGCGTGGGGGCGCATAGTACTTGGGTGGCGCAGGTTTGCCTGCTGAAAAACCACGCCACCCAAACCATGCAGTTCTGCGCCGACCAGGCTGTGCAGATCCTGGGCGGCATGGGCTTCATGCGCGGCACCGTCAGCGAACGCATCTACCGCGAGGTCAAGGTCATGATGATCGGCGGCGGTGCGGAAGAAATCATGAAAGACCTGGCTGCCAAGCAGCTGGGCATCTAGGCGATGGTTGTGTTTTTGAGGACTCAGCCCACCGCCCAATCCGTTCGGGCTGAGCCTGTCGAAGCCAGGGCACCCAAACCCCACACCGTTCAGGCTGAGCCTGTCGAAGCGAGTGCACCCAAACCTCAATCCGTTCGGGCTGAGCTTGTCGAAGCCAGTGCACCGAAACCCCACACCGTTCGGGCTGTCGGTTTGCAGATGTTTTGGGCCATTCATCATTGATCGGAGACATGCACCATGACCGCCACGCACAGCAGCAGTAACCAGCACAGCGACAACAAAGCCATCATCACCTGCGCCATCACCGGCGTGCTCACCGACCCCGGCCAGCACCCCGTGCCGGTCACCCCCGAGCAACTGGCTAAAGAAGCCCGCCGCGCCTACAACGCAGGCGCCGCCGTCGTTCACGTGCACTTTCGCAACCAGGAGCCCGGCAAAGGCCACCTGCCGAGCTGGGACCCGCAGGTGGCGCGCGACTGTGTGCAGGCCATGCGCGAGGCCTGCCCCGGTTTGATCATCAACCAGACCACCGGCGTGGTGGGCCCCCACTACCAAGGCCCGCTCGACTGCCTGCGCGCCACTCGCCCCGAGATGGCTGCGTGCAACGCCGGCTCGCTCAACTACCTGAAGGTGCGCAGCAACGGCACCTGGGCCTGGCCGCCCATGCTGTTCGACAACCAGCCCGCCAAGGTGAAGGACTTCATCGACGTGATGCAAGAGACCGGCACGCTGCCCGAGTTCGAATGCTTCGATGTCGGCATCGTGCGATGCGTGGAGATGTATGTGCAGACCGGCATGTACACGCAGGGCCTGCCCGAATACAACTTTGTGATGGGCGTCGAATCCGGCATGCCCGCCGACCCGGACCTGCTGCCTATCTTGCTCAAGCTCAAGATCAAGGACGCCCCCTGGCAAGCCACCGTCATCGGCCGCAGCGAGATCTGGCCCGTGCACCAGCGCGTGGCCGAACTGGGCGGGCACCTGCGCACGGGGCTGGAGGACACGTTCTATCTGCCGGATGGGACCAAGGCAGATTCGAACGGGCCGTTGATTGAGCAGCTGGCGCAGTACGCGCGGAACGCGGGGCGGGAGGTGGCGACGCCGCAAGAGGCGCGGGTATTGCTGGGGCTCCACTCGTTTGCGTAAAGGACTGCCTCTTCCAGCAGGTATCCCCAGCTGTTGGATTGTTGGGTTGTGGGTTGTGGGTTGTTGGGTTGTTGGGTTGTTGGGTTGTTGATTTTTTGGACTGCCGGGTTGTTTGGTCCCTCTGATACTTGCGATAACAGCGGTGGTCCGCTTGCCATCAGGTTAGGCTGCGGTATTTCTGAACGGAGCAGTCCTTGGCGTTTGACGAAATCCTGCAGCAGTTCAGGGCTCTGGGTGGCATTGCGGACAACCTTGTTGTGCGCAACGGTGCGCGTGGCAGGGGGCTGTTTGCTGCCGATCCGGCTCGGCCGGTGCAGTTGCGTGTGCCCGCCCATTTGTTGGTATCGCCCCAGTGGCTTGCGCTGGACGCGTCTCAAAACATCACCATAGCGCCCCCGCACCGGTCGTCGCTCACCCCCGAGGTGGCGACGTTCTTTGAGCAATATCAGCGCATGTTTGGCTGGGGTCAAGGTGGCTTGCAGGCCATTTCGCAGCATCAGCGCCAGCTGCAGGCCTTGCCACCCCGGCTTCAAAACTACCTCAACCTACTGGGTGGCGCCCAAGAGCTCCAGCAGGTGCCCACGCCCGCCTACTGCCTGCAAAAGTACTGTGCCAACCGCCAGATCCGTATTCAGTCGGCGTCGTGGTTGATGCCGATCGCCGAGATGATCAACCACGACGTGAACGGGCTGCCCTATGTGCTGGACCAGGGCGTGCGTGTGAGCGGTGTGGTGGCCGACGAGGTGCTTACCTGCTATCACCGCCATCTGGACGCTTTTCACTTCTTCATCAACTACCACTTCGTGGCACCCGCCGACACGGTGCTGTCGTGCGAGGTGACGGTGCAGGTCCCAGGGGCCGGGACGTTCCATATTGCGCGGATGGACCAGCTCGTCGACGGGGCCGCAGAGGTGCGAACGCCACAGCTGACCCAAACGGGCGCCATCACGCAGGTGAGCTTTGTAGAAATCGCAAATCGCAAGAAGCCATCGCAGCCCCGAAAGACGTTTACACAGCTTCTGGCCACACGCCAGGTACCGGCATCTGTGGCCAACGCACTGTTCGATGGACTTGAGGAACACAATCAGCAGGTATTGACCGGACTGATCCATGCATGCCAAGCCGCACCGAGTGCAATGGCCAGCAGTCTGGAGCAAATCGCCGCCCATCAACTGGCGGTTTTGGCATGAGCCTCGCTGACTCCTCAATGAGGCCCCTCTCGGAACCCGATGAATGTAAAAGCCCAAAGTGAAACACGTAAAACAAGTGACACAAGTGACACATCCCTGACCATTCAGTCCGCCAAAGGCGGCATGGTGTTCACGTCGTCGGCCACCATGCGCGCACAGCCGACCATTCCTCGGTATGCAGACCACGCACTGGGCAAACTGGCACGGGTGGCTTTTGCGCTCATGTTGATGCTGGCGGCACAGGCCTCGTTCGCCATGCAGATATTTGTGAAGACGCTGACTGGCAAGACCATCACGCTGGAGGTGGAGCCCAGCGACTCCATCGACAACGTCAAACAGAAAATTCAGGACAAAGAGGGCATTCCCCCCGACGAACAACGGCTGATCTTTGCAGGCAAGGAGCTGGAAGACGGCAGAACCCTGTCGGACTACAACATCCAGAAGGAGAGCACGCTGCACCTGCTGATCAAGCTTGCGCAGGGCGTATGTGGCTCGGCGGCAGGCCAGGTCTTCAGCATCTTGCCCACGGCCAACCTGTGCACCTCAAGCAATGCGTCAGCGGTGGCATCGGCTGCGGGTCAGTACAGCTGGACGTGCACTGGCACCAACGCCGTGCCGGAGAGCTGTGCAGCCAACTGGGCCAGCACGGCCAGCACGGCCAGCACGGCAGGTGCGGGGCAGGGCGCTGCCACGTCCCCTGCGCCCGCGGCCAACAACGATTGGGTGCTGGCCAGCGCGGGTTTTGCAGCGGCTTTTGCGCCATTGCCCGCAGGTGCAACGCTGCCGCTCGGCCTGGCCAATCTGCAGCTGAGCAGTGGCACTCCAGGCTCCACTGCTGCGGTCACCGTCCACTACACCACAGCCATCCCCGCAGGCGCCGTGTACATGAAATACGGCAAAAGCCCAGCAGGCTACAACTGCACCGGGGCCGCGTGCGCCGTGGACCACTGGTACCAGATGCCCGCTGCACAGGCCGTGTTTGCGCCGGACCGGATGAGCGTGACCCTCACCATCCAGGACGGCGGAGTGGGGGACAACGACCTGGTGGCCAACGGCGCCATTGATGACCCCGGTGGCCCGGTGCTTCTGGCTGGCGGGCTATCCACCCCCAGCATCCCCACGCTGTCCGCATGGAGCCTGATTGCTCTGTCGTGCCTGATGGCGTTTCTGGGAATTGGGCGGTTTCGCCGGCGGTATGGCTTAAAGTTTTAGTGTTTTTTGGCTCTAGCGCTTGATGGGTAAGCGCTAGTAGCTATTTTTTATATAGCAAACTAATTCGGTGTGATGCGGTGCATTTGCCAGCGTGCTTCAAACCGCATCCGCATCCGCATCCGTTGGCGCAAACAGGCGTCGCGAGCGCATTGCCACACGCGCTGATGCCGCTATAGATGGTTGATATTGCAGGCCCAATGCTGAGCCAGCGGCGCGACAGCCTTTGTGGAAGTTGGTTGTTGCTTGAATGGTTGCCGCCACGCCCAGCAGGTTAGAGTAGTCGTCTTCGCCGGTGACCTGGGATAGGTTCGCCGCTACATGCCCACACGGGCCCCTTCCCCCCGCTCTCTTTCAACAACGAAGGAATATCGATGTTGCGCCTATGGTCCTGCGCTGGATTCTTCGTTTTCTCTCATGGCATGCGCATTGCCGCTCGGCGCCTTGCGGCCGCGCTGGTGCCGCTGCTGGCACTACCGGCGGTCCACGCGCAGACCATCACCGCAGGTGTTTTCACGCCCTCGGCGATACCGGTCGATCACCCGGGTGCCTTGCTGCTGCTGGCCGTGGCCATGGCGGGCTGCGTGGGGTGGATGCTGCGCAAGAAGGGCATTGTTTCTGCCACCACCCTGCGCAGTGCGGCGCTGGGTGCCATGGCGGTGCTGCTTGGAGCGCTGCTGGTGTGGGGCGACGAGGTGCAGGCCCAGTTGCAGGAACTGCAGGGCGCCTTCAACCAGCCTGGCGGCCAGACGCTGAGCATCCCCGTGCAAAGCACAGGCAACAACCCCGGTGGCAGCCCCGCAGGTTTCCTGCCGGTGGTCTACACCAACCAGTCCGCGTCCAGCCTGCGTATTACCGACATCACGAAACCCATTTGGAGCACCTGCTTCCCCCTGGGCATTCCGTCTCCCCTGCCCGTCACCCCGGCCCGCCCGGGTACTGCGTGTGCTGTGGGCTCCGTTCTGCCAACGGGCGGCGCCTGCTGGGTGGATGTGGCTGCGCTGTGCGCCAGTGCAGCAGCCGCCGTGCAAGGCAGCCAACCCAGCAACCTGCAGGCTGACGCCGTTTCGGTCACCGTGGGCGCACAGGCCACCGGCAATGTGCTTGCCAACGATCAAGACCCTGACGGCCCCTTGGTGGTTGCCAGCTTTGTGTACCAGGGCACTAGGCACCTTGCTGGCGCATCTGCCACGGTGGCAGGGCACGGCACGCTGTCCATGCAGAGCAACGGGGCCTTTGTTTTCAACGCGGCCACACCGTTCACCGGGGCCAGCCCGTTGGTGGTGACATACACCGTGCACGCCGGTGCATCCAGCACCCTCAGCATCACCGTCATACCTGCCGTACCGGTCAACCAGGCACCCGTGGCCAACAATGATGTAGCGACCGTGAACGAAGGCGATTCGGTGGCCGTCGTTGTGCGTGCCAATGACACAGATGCCGATGGCGACTCGCTCGTGGTCACAAGCATCTCACAGGGTGCCAACGGCTCGGTGGTGATCGATGCCATCACAGGCAACCCCATTTACACCCCCAATGCGGGGTTTTTGGGCACAGACCAATTCACCTACTCCATCAATGATGGCCACGGCGGCACGGCAACCGCCACGGTGACGGTGACTGTGAATGCGATGGGGAATCGGCCTCCTGTTGCCGTGAACGACGCAGTCAGCGCCTTCACGAACACGGGGGTCAGCATTCCCGTGCCCGCATTGCTGTCAAACGACACCGACCCGGACGGAGACGTTTTGAGCATCCTATCGGTGCAAGCGGCCGTGAATGGCACTGTCAGCCTGGTGGGCGGCAACGTCGTATTTACGCCTGCCAATGGGTACGAAGGCACAGCCAGCTTCAGCTACACCGTGCAGGACACCCTCGGTGCCACCAGTACCGCGTCAGTCGCTGTACAGGTGGCCTCGGCATCGCAGCCTTCGGTGGTGGTGTTGAAGTCTTTGCTGGCCATTGCAAAGGGCACGGGGGGTACCAGCGTCAATTTCCCCATCACGACCGCATTGGTGGATACGGATGGCTCCGAGACACTGTCGATCCGGGTGAGCGGTGTTCCCACGGGCGTTTCTTTCAATGACGGCGTCAATCTGGGTGCAGGCGTGTGGCAGATGGCCCCCGCGGATCTGCCCAATCTGGTGCTGAGCCTGCCCGGCAGCTATACCAGCAGCGCAAGCACTCTGACGGTGCAGGTCACCTCAACAGAAAGCGCCAATGGCGTCACCGCCAGCGTATCGAGCACCGTGACGCTCAAGGCAGACTACACAACGGTCGACGTCACCACAACGGAAAGCGGAAACTACGTCGGGTTCTCCGTCAATGAACATATACAAGGCGGAAGCGGAAACAACATCATCGGCGCGGGTGGCGGAAACAACGTGGTTTTGGGCGGCGATGGTGATGATGGGATCTCCAGCAGTGGGGGCTCAAACATTCTCAATGGTGGCCCTGGAGATGACACCATCAGTGCAGGCAGCGGTACCGATGTACTTATAGGCGGCCCTGGCAACGACACGCTGAAAGGCGGCGAAGCGGGGGAAAGCTTCATAGACGTGTTTGTCTGGCACCTGGGCGACCAAGGCGCCGCTGGCGTGCCAGCTGTGGACACCATTCTCAACTTCTCTACCGCAGCGGCAGGCTTTAACTTCAGTGGAGGCGATGTGCTGGACCTGCGCGACCTTCTACAAGCAGAGCGCGTAGGTGCGAACAATGGCGCGGGCAACCTGGCCGACTATCTGCATTTCGTCGTTTCAGGCGGTAGCACCATCATCCATATCAGCCACACCGGCGGTTTTGCCGGCGACTCGCATGCCATTGGTGCAGGCTACAGCAGCGCTGCAGAAACGCAGCGCATCATCCTGAACGGAGTTGATCTGCAGGCAACCTATGCGGGCGCTGCCACAGACCAGCAGATCATTACCCTGTTGCTCAACAACGATAAGCTCATCGTGAACTGAGGACGCACCCTTGCAGGCCAACGTCATCGGCCGCAGCAAGATTTGGCCCGTGCACCAGCGCGTGGCCGAGTTGGGCGGGCACCTGCGCACGGGGCTGGAAGACACGATTTATCTGCCGGATGGGAGCAAGGCGGAGTCGAATGGTCCGTTGATTGAGCAACTGGCGAAGGTTGCGCGGAACGCGGGGCTGGAGGTGGCGACGCCGCAAGAGCTGCGTGTGATGTTGGGGTTTGGGTTGAAACCGTTGGAGGCTGCGACTGCGCTCTGATGGGCGTGGATAGCTCAATATTTCGAGTGTTTTTGGCCTCTAGCGCTTGGTGGGTAAGCGCTAGCAGCTACATATTCAATAGCTATTTGGGTTCACGGCCCGGTAGGTCGGGTTAGCCCGCAAGGGCGTAACCCGACATGTCTATGTCACCCGGCGCTGGTGTCGGGTTACGCTGCGCTAACCCGACCTACGGGGAGGCCATGGCAGAACTTCATCCTTGCAAATAGATCGGTTGTCGATCAATTTGCAAGGAGAAACGGCTATGTTTAGTTGGCCGCTGGGTCTGGTCTGCGCTGCACAAACCGAACGACGGTTCGAAATTTTTAGTGCTTTTGGCCTCTAGCGCTTGATAGATAAGCGCTAGTAGCTATATATTTAGTAGCTTTTTAAGCTGCAGCGCGCAAATGGCTTGGCCGATGAGCAGCCTTGAAAAAGAACCTCAACCCAGCTCCGCCAGCAACTCCGGTATCGCACTCACCGGCACCACCTCCACCCCATTCTTCAGCGGATAGCGCCGCTCCACTGGCGCCACGATCACCGCGCGCGTCAACTGCAGGTCTTCGCGCGCATGCCAGAAGCCCTTGGTCACCGTGGGCGCGGATGAGAATTTGACTTCGATGCCCAGGGAGCGTTGACCTGCCTGCACCACGATGTCCATCTCTGCCCCTGCTGCCGTGCGGTAAAAGCCCAGCTGCGCTCCCTCGGGCAGGTGCGCTGCCACCTGCTCCACCACAAACCCTTCCCACGACGCGCCGACGATGGGGTGGCCCTGCAGGTCCGAAAGGCTGGCAATGTTGAGCAGCGCATGCAACAGCCCGCTGTCGCGGATGTAGACCTTGGGCGACTTCACCAGCCGCTTGCCCACATTGGGCAAATGCGGCTCCAGCCTGCGCACCAGCATCGTGTTCACCAGCGTGTCCAAGTAGCGCGCAGCGGTGGTGTGCGACGCCCCGCCCAGCGACTGCCCCAGCTGCGACGCATTGAAAAGCTGCCCCTGCAAATGCGCCAGCATGCGCCAGAAGCGGTGCAGCGTATCGGCCGCCACACTCACGCCCATCTGCGGCAGGTCGCGCTGCAAAAAGGTCTGGATAAAGTCTTGCCGCCATGCATACGCCAGCCGGTCGTTGGGCGCCAAGTGCGCCAGCGGAAAACCGCCCCGGTGCCACAGCTGCTGCAGTTCGCCCAGGTCGTTGGTGGCAGCCACCTCGCTGGCCAATAGCGGCGTCAGCTCTAGATAGCCCACGCGGCCCGCCAGCGACTCGGACCGTTGCCGCAGCAACGCCCCGCTGGCCGACCCCAACAGCAGAAAGCGGCCTGCGCGCCGGTCGGCGTCAATCTCGGGCCGCAGGTGAGTGAACAGGTCGGGCAGCATTTGCACCTCGTCCATCACCACCAGCCGGTCGCGGTGCTGCGCCAGAAAGAGTTCGGGTTCGGCCAGCTGCGCGCGGTCGGCGGGGCGCTCCAGGTCGAGGAATAGTGCTCCGGGGTGCTGTGCAGCGATGGCCCTGGCCAAGGTGGTTTTTCCTACTTGGCGCGGGCCTAGCAGGACGATGCCGGGGTAGAAAGCGAGGCGCTCGTCTAGCAGGGGGCTAAGTTGGCGGTCAATCATCCTTGCATTTTGATCGATTGATGATCAATTTGCAATGATTGGAGCGTGTGCGTTTCGATGAGGAGTGTCAGTATGTAGAGAAAAGACGTGTAGCATCAAGCAGATCATGGGAGGACGGCGACACAAAATGGATCCGCAAAAACAGAAGGAGCAATTCAATTACGCTTACGTGTGCGCGCTTGCGGCGCACGCCGGGTTGAATCGTGTCGATGCAGCAGTGGACGATGACAGCATTGATGTCTCCTTTAAAAGCAAGGGGTACCACGGGCAGCCGGTCCGCAGCCCCCAGATTGAATTTCAACTGAAGTGCACGTCGCAAGATCTTGTTGTTGGCGACGTGATCAAGTACCCGCTGTCCCGAAAGAATTACGACGATCTAAGAGGGGCCGACTTCGCGTCCCCTCGCTATCTTGCAGTGCTTTTGGTGCCGACCGAAGTCAACGCGTGGGTTGAATACAGCGAGCACAACCTTGCGCTTTTCAACAACTGCTACTGGTTGTCTTTGCGAGATGCTGCACCGACTGAAAACGAGGCACAAATCACTGTTGCCATCCCTATGGTCCAGCGACTTACGAGCATGACTTTGCGCGAAATGATGAGTCGGGCAAGTCAAGGGGAATGGTTGTGACCGATACTAATAGTGCTGTTCGACGGGGACTTCGGATTTCAGTTGATCAACTGCACGCTTACCTGCAGTCGAAGCAGTGGCATCAGGACGGAAAAATTCGTAGCGTCGCGACTATCTGGCATCACCCCGAAGATGAAGACGCAGAAATACTTGTTCCCTGGCCTTCGGCCAAGGACTACCTTCCTCGCATGCGTCAGGCGCTATCTTTAGTCGCCACTTTCGAAGGCCGACATGTTGTGGACATCATCAGGGATGCTCTGCGACTTCTATCGAATGTCATATCTGTTCGAGTTATCCACGACGACACGTCAGATGGCACGATTCCCATTAACGACGGTGTGCTGTTGATCGCTAAGGCGAGGGAACTGCTCTCGGCTGCTGCTCAGTCTGTGTACGCGAAGAGAAGGCAGTTCACGGGGAATGCGCCAAACGAGGCAAAAGCCTACCTTGATGCGCTTGTCCTTGGGCAAACTGAAATCGGAAGTTATGTCGTCAACGTAATTGCGCCAGGCCGATCACTTCCCAATATGGACGTAGGTACAGCAGAAGTGGTGCCCTTAGCGCAAGCAGTCACTCTTAATCTGGTCACAGGTCTAGAAGCCCTTGAGAGAGCCAGCGAAACATACGAGAAAGTGGGTGATCTCAAGGCGTTTGACGCTGCTGTATTGGCTGGCGCAAGCGCGAACATGTGCGATGCCTTGCTTGGGTTTAGCGGTGAGCGACACCAACGCGAATTCGAGATTGTTATTACAGCCAGCTCGGGACCGATGTTCGAGGGTGAATCCCGAAGATTTGCATTTAGTAGCCGTGACGTAGAGTTGCTAGAGAAGGTATCTGACTACTACAAGGATGACTACGTTCTACCGCAACGCCGATTAACTGGCTACATCACAAAATTGAGCAGGGCGAAAGGTGAAACTTCAGGCACTATCGTCGTCGACTCAATGCTTGGGGATGCCGAGCGAAAAATTCGGATTGAGTTGAACCGTGATGACTATCACATGGCTGTGCTCGCGCATGACAACGCGAAAATGGTGAGAGTCCAGGGAGACGTGCATATCCAAAGCAAGTCTGCGCGTCTTCTCAATCCGGCAAATTTCGGTGTTATCGAGAACGAGGATTTGTTTTAACGGCCCGATAGGTCATGACTCGGACAGCTGCAACTTGCTGTGCGGCACTGCCCTCCCCCTTGCAATGAGAATTGATATGCAGTGCCGTGTGGAAAAATAGTTATCGGTAGGTTGGCCGATTACTCTCGATCAATGCACCTACCTTTGCGTCTAGAGCGAACCCCTTCCCATACTTCCCTGCCAGTTCATCCGCCCGCTTCAGGAACGCATCGACACCAGTTCCATAGATGAACTGCATCGCCCCCCCCGTCCACGCCGGAAACCCAATCCCAAAAATCGACCCAATGTTCGCGTCATGCACGCTGGTCAGCACGTCCTCGGCCAGGCAGCGCGCGGTCTCGATGGCCTGGCGGTAGAGCAGGCGGTCCTGGATCTCCTGCACGCTCCACTCCACGCCGGGCTTTTCGAACAGCGGTTTCAGCTCGGGCCACAGGTGCTTCTTGGCGCCTGCGGGGTAGTCATAAAAGCCGCCGCCACCTGCGCGGCCGGGGCGCTTCAGTTCCTTGACCATGCGCTCCACCAGCAGCTCACCGGGCGTGGCGGAGTAGGTCTTGCCTTCGGCCGCATAGTCCGCACGCGTCTGGTCCAGCACATGCACGCTCAAGGTCAGCGCGGTTTCGTCCAGCACGGCCAGCGGGCCGACGGGGAAGCCCGCCTGCATGGCGGCGTTTTCAATGGCGGCGGCGGGGATGCCTTCGCCCAGCATGGCGGCGCCTTCCATCACGAAGGTGCCGAAGGTGCGGCTGGTGTAGAAGCCGCGTGAGTCGTTGACCACGATGGGCACCTTGCACAGGGCCTGCACGTAGTCGAACGCACGGGCCACGGTTTCGTCGTCCGTCTGCTTGCCCCGGATGATCTCCACCAGTTTCATCTTGTCCACGGGGCTGAAGAAGTGGATGCCGACGAACTTTTCGGGCTTGCTGCTGGCCGTGGCCAGGCCGCTGATGGGCAGGGTGGAGGTGTTACTGGCGAAGAAGCCGCCCGGTGCTAGGTGCGGCTCGGCCTCTTGTGTGACCTTGGCCTTGAGGTCGCGGCTTTCGAACACGGCTTCAATGATGAGGTCGCAGCCCGCCAGGTCGGCCGCGCTGGCGGTGGGCGTGATGCGCGCGAGCAGCGTCTGCTGTGCCTCGGCAGTCATGCGGCCTTTGTCCACGCGGGCCTGGGTGAGCTTGGCGCTGTAGGCCTTGCCGGCTTCGGCCTTCTCGGTGCTTACGTCCTTGAGCACGGTGGCGATGCCCCGGCTGGCCTGCGCATAAGCGATGCCTGCGCCCATCATGCCGGCGCCCAGGATGCCGACCTTGTGCGGCTTGTAGCGTGGGGCAATCACTCCATTGACGGTGGGGCGCGACTTGCCGCTCTTGATCGCGTTCATGTCGAAGAAGAACGTGTTGATCATGTTGCGCGCCACGGGGCCGGTCATCAGGCGCGCGAGGTAGCGGCTTTCGATGCGCAGGGCAGTGTCAAAGTCCACCATCGCCCCTTCGGCCATGGCGGCCAGCGCGGCCTCGGGCGCGGGGTAGCGGCCGCGCGTGGTCTTCTTGAGCATGGCGGGCGCGACGGTCAGGGCGCCTGCAATCTTGGGGTTGGCGGGCGTACCGCCGGGCATCTTGTAGTTCTTGTCGTCCCACGGTTGCACGGCGTGGGGGTGGGTGGCGATGTGGGCCAGCGCGGCGGGCAGCAGTTGCTCGCGTGTGGTCACCAGCTCGTGCACCAGTTGCAGCTCCAGCGCCTCGGCGGGGTTGAAGAGCTTGCCTTCCAGGATGTAGGGCTGCGCGCCCATCAGGCCCAGCAGGCGCGTCATCTTGGTCACGCCGGTGGCGCCGGGCATCAGGCCCAGCGTCACTTCGGGCAGGCCAAACTGGATCTTGGCGTCGGCCACGGCGATGCGGTAGTGGGCGATCAGCGCCACCTCCCACCCGCCGCCCAGCGCCGCGCCGTTAAGGCAGGCCACCACGGGGATGCCCAGCGTTTCGAGCGTGCGAAAGTGCTTCTTCATGCGCTCGATTTCGGCAAACACGGCGGGCGCGTCGGCAGGTGTGAGGCGCATGGTGGCCTTGAGGTCGGCCCCGGCAAAGAAGCTGGTCTTGGCGGATGCGTGCACGATGCCCTTGAGCGTGGCGCCCAGGCGTTCGCGGTCGCCCAGCACCTGGGCCGTGACTTGGCCCAGTTCATCCTGCCACTGGCGGCACATGGTGTTGACGGGGGAGTTGGTTTCGTCAAACGTGATGACGGCGACCTGGCCTTCGGTGCCCTGGGCGGGGATGAGCTCGTAGCGGATGGTTTGCATGTTTTTGTCTCCTGCCCGTTCAGATGCGTTCAACGATGGTGGCGATGCCCATGCCGCCGCCCACACACAGCGTGGCCAAGCCATAGCGTTGGCCCCGGCGGTGCAGCTCGTCGATCAGGGTGCCGAGGATCATTGCGCCCGTGGCGCCCAGCGGGTGGCCCATGGCGATGGCGCCGCCGTTCACGTTGACCTTGTCGTGCGGCACGCCCAGCTCGCGCATGAAGCGCATGGGCACGGCGGCAAAGGCCTCGTTCACTTCAAACAGGTCGATCTGGTCGATGGTCATGCCCGCGCGGGCCAGCGCCTTCTTGGCGGCGGGCACGGGGCCGGTGAGCATGATGGTGGGGTCAGCCCCGCTGAGCGCCGTGGCCACGATGCGTGCGCGCGGCGTGAGGCCATGGGCCTTGGCAGCGGCGTCGTTGCCGATCAGCACGGCGGCTGCGCCGTCCACAATGCCCGACGAGTTGCCCGCGTGGTGCACATGGTGGATGCGTTCCACCTGCGGATAGCGCTGCAGCGCCACGGCGTCAAAGCCCATGCCGCCCAGTTGCTCAAACGCGGGCTTGAGCGCGCCCAGGCCTTCGAGGGTGGTGTGGGGCTTGATGAACTCGTCTTCGGCCAGGATGGTCTGGCCGATGAAGTCGCGCACGGGCACGACGGAATTCTTGAAGTAGCCCGCCGCGCGCGCTGCGGTGGCCCGGCGCTGCGATTCGAGGGCGAAGGCATCCACGTCGGCGCGGGTGTAGCCGTCCAGCGTGGCGATGAGGTCGGCGCCGATGCCTTGGGGAACAAACAGCGTGTCGGAATTGGTGGCGGGGTCTTGTGCCCAGGCGCCGCCGTCAGCGCCGATGGGCACGCGGCTCATGCTCTCCACACCGCCGGCCACCACCAGGTCTTCCCAGCCGCTGCGCACTTTCTGCGCGGCCATGTTGACGGCCTCCAGACCCGATGCGCAAAAGCGGTTGACCTGCACGCCCGCACAGCGAAAGTCCCACCCGGCCTTGAGCGCGGCCACCTTCGGTAAAACCGATCCCTGCTCGCCTACCGGCGAGACGATGCCCATGACCACGTCGTCCACCGCCGCGGTGTCAAAGCGGTTGCGGGCTTGCAGCTCGGTCAGCAGGCCCACGAGCAGGTCGATGGGCTTGACCTCGTGCAGGGTGCCGTCCTTCTTGCCCTTGCCGCGCGGGGTGCGCAGCGCGTCGAATACGTAGGCTTCGGTCATGGTGATCTCCAGTGGTCTTTACGGAATAAAAGTGGCGTTGTCTGTGCAAAAGCACCGGCGTTTTGTAAACACGGTGTGCAAGCGCTGGCGGTAGAGGTAGAGGTAGCGGTTGTGATGGCGGTGTGATGGTGGTGCGGAGGCTGCTCACACCAAAACAGCACACTTTCTGACGCAGGCGCAGCGGTTTTTGCACTATCTTTGGGCGGTTGCTATTTATCTTTTGGCTATGAAACGAAATACATCTCCCGCCTTGCATCGCATGGCTCGTAACATCGTTGAATACGACGACAAGCGCGAAGGCTCTGCGGTTGAGCACCATTTGGTTTTAGCGGCATCCAGCGCCTTGGCCGTGGCGGCGCTGATGGCGCCGACACCCCAATCCGCAGCGTTGCGCGGCATCGGCGCAGGTTTGCTGTTGATGCGCGCCTTGAGCGGAAGCCAGGGTGTGCGATCTTGGCTGCAGGTGCGTGACCGCCGGGCTCGCCAACCGTTGAGCCCCGAAGAGGCCCGCGCCGCCTGGTATCTTTGACGGTGTGTAGCGCCCATATGCGCGCTACTTTCCCAAACCCATGGCGCGCGCGATCACCTCTTTCATGATCTCGTTGGTGCCGCCATAAATGCGCTGCACGCGCGCGTCGGCGTAGGCGCGGGTGATGGGGTATTCCCACATGTAGCCGTAGCCGCCAAACAGCTGCACACATTCGTCCATCACCTTGCACTGCAGGTCGCTTGTCCAGTACTTGGCCATGCTGGCGGTCTGTGTGTCGAGCTGGTCTTGCAGCAATAGCTCGCAGCACTTGTCGACAAACACGCGCGCCACTTGCACCTCGGTCTGCAGTGCTGCCAGGGTGTAGCGGGTGTTTTGGTAGCTGGCCACGGGCTGGCCAAACACCTTGCGTTCTTTGACGTAGTCCACCGTCCAGTCGATGGCGGCCTGGGCGGCGGCCACGGCGGTGATGGCGATCTGCAGGCGCTCCCATGGCAGTTGCTCCATGAGGCAGATGAAGCCGCGCCCTTCCATGGCAGGGCCGCCCAGCAGGTTTTCGGCGGGCACCTTCACGTCGTTGAAAAACAGCTCGGAGGTGTCTTGCGCCTTCATGCCCATTTTTTTCAGCCGCTGGCCTTTTTCAAAGCCGGGCATACCGCGCTCCACCAGCAGCAGGCTGGTTCCCTTGGCTCCCGCAGCGGGGTCGGTCTTGGCGACCACGATCACCAGGTCGGCATGCCAGCCGTTGGTAATGAAGGTCTTGCTGCCGTTGAGCACGTAGTGGCTGCCGTCCGCGCTTTTGATCGCCGTGCTCTTGATGCCCTGCAGGTCGCTTCCGGCGGCAGGCTCGCTCATGGCGATGGCGCCCACCATGGCACCGCTGGCCATTTGCGGCAGGTAGCGGCGCTTTTGCTCTTCGGTACCGTAGTGCAGGATGTATGGCGCCACGATCTCGCTGTGCAGGCCAAAACCAATGCCGGTGGTACCTGCACGCGCCAGTTCTTCCATCTGCGCCACCGAATACAGCTTGTCTGCTCCGGCGCCGCCGTATTCCTCGGGCAGGCTCATGCACAAAAAGCCGTTGGCGCCCGCCTGGTTCCACACTTCGCGCGCCACATAACCCTGGTCTTCCCAGTCGGCGTGGTGCGGGGTGACTTCCTTCTCAACAAAGCGGCGGAAGCTATCGGCAAAGGCTTGGTGGTCGGGCTGAAAGAGGGTGCGTTCAATCATGGCGGTGGGCCCAGTCTATTTATGCAAAGTTACTGCTTGGTTAAATTTTGCCACTGACCGGGCCAGAGCGCACCCCCCGAGCCCGCCCTGAAACGCAAAAAACCGCCCGAAGGCGGCTTGGTTGGTGGCGCTCAGCGACCCACTCACCGTTCGGGCTGAGCTGTCGGAGCCTTGCTCGGCGCTTCGACAGGCTCAGATTGAACGGCCTCTGGCTCAGGGTTTGACGTAGTCAGACACCACTTTCCACTTGCCGTCGGTGATCTGCGACAGGCGCGACAGTTCGCTGCCCAGCCGCTTTTGCGGGCCAAATGTGCCTTCTGCACTGCCGAACATGTCGGGCGGAATCACCATGGTGTCCATCGCCTTGATGAAGCTGTCGGTGCTGAGGCCAGGGCCCGCCTTCTGTGCGGCTTTGATGAATGAATCGACGGCGTTGTAGCCGTAGACGGAGAACACCGTGGGGTCTTCGTTGAACTTGGTCTTGTACTTGTTGGCCCAGAACCGGATGGGCTGCGAAGCTTCGTCCAGGTAAGGGTGTTGCACCGTCATGGTGGCGTACAGGCCATCCATGGGCTTTCCACCCAGTTTGTGGATCAGGTCGGTGTAGGCGGCACTAGAACCCAGGAAGGTGGGGCTAAACCCCGTCTTGCGCGACTCGCCGATGGTGCCAATGGTCTCGCGAATGATGGTGCCCAGCACCACAAAGTCGCAATCCGCTGCCTTCATTTTTGCCACTTGCGACGAGAAATCCGTCGCGCCGCGCTTGTATGAGGTCTTCTCGGTGAAATCCATGCCGATGGACTTGAGCGCCGCCTCGCCACCGCGCATCACTTCCAGGCCGAACTCGTCATCCTGATAGATGGTGCAAATCTTCTTGGCGCCTTTTTCTTTGATGAGCTTGGGTGCGGCCAGGCGGATCTGGTCGTAATAGGTGGCAGCAAACGAATACTTGAGCTTGTGGAAGGGCTCGTACATTTCGCGCGCAGCCGTCACAGGAAAAAAGTTAATCACGTTTTTGCTGAACTGCACGGGCATGGCGGCCAGGTTCTGGGCCGTGCCGATGTGCGCAATCATCATGAAGATCTTGTCCTGGTTGACCAGCTTTTGCGCGGCGAGCACGGCTTTCTTGGGGTCGTAGCCCGAGTCTTCCACCTTGAGGTCGAGCTTTCGGCCGTTGATGCCGCCTTGCTCGTTGGCCTCGTCCACGCGCAGCATCATGCCCAGCCGCACCTGTTTGCCAAAGCCCGCCAGCGGCCCAGACAAATCCTGAATGGACCCCAGCGTGATGGTGTCTTTGCTCACGCCCTGGCTGGGCTGCGCTTGCGCAGAGGCCCCGGCCATGGCCACGATGGCCAGCGCGGCAATGTGATGAAGTTTCATGGCACGTCTCCTTTGGTTGGATCGAACTCGGTTGCTCGTTATAGAACGATGCCCGGGGTGAGGCACCAGCACTTTCCCTATCTGCCCGGGTCTTGGTCCGCGTTGCTCGGCGCGCCATGGTGCCCCCTTACCGGTACATGGCTTCGATCTGCGGCGCGTACTTCTGCTGCACTAGCTTGCGCTTGAGTTTCATCGTCGGGGTCAGCTCTTCATCCTCTGCCGTGAGCTGCGTGTCCAGCAGGAAGAACTTCTTGATCTGCTCCACCCGCGCAAACTTGGCATTGACGCGGTCGATCTCGGCCTGGATCAGCTCCTGCACCTCACGGGTGCGGGTCAGGCTGGCGTAGTTGCTGAAAGGCACGTCGTTGTCCTGCGCGTACTTCTCCACGTTCTCCTGGTCGATCATGATGATTACCGTGAGGTAAGGCAGCTTGTCGCCAATGACCACCGCGTCGGTGATGTAGGGGCTGAACTTGAGTTCGTTCTCCAACTCGCTGGGCGTGATGTTCTTGCCGCCCGCGGTGATGATGATGTCCTTCATGCGGTCGGTGATGCGCAGGTAACCGTCGGCGTCGATCAGGCCCACGTCGCCGGTGTGCAGCCAGCCATCGGGGTCAATCGTTTCGGCCGTCTTTTCGGGCAGGTTGAGGTAGCCCTTGAAGACGTTGGGCCCGCGCACCAGGATCTCGCCAGTGGTGGCGTCCACACGCACCTCGTTGTAGGCGGCGGCGGGGCCGATGGAGCCGGGCTTGATGCGGCTGGCGGGCACGCCGGTGGCGGCGCCGCAGGTCTCAGTCATGCCCCACACTTCGAGCATGGGCACGCCCAAGGCCAGGTACCACTTCACCAGTTCAGGCGATATGGGCGCCGCGCCCGTGACGAGGAAACGCGCGCGGTGAATGCCAATGAGCTTGCGCACATTGTTGAGCGCCAGCCAACGCGCCAGCTGGAACTGCAGCTTCAGCAGTCCCCCCACCGGCTGGCCCGCCAGCACCCGATCGGCAATGCGGGTGCCGACACCGATGGACCAGGCGTAGGCTCCCTGCTGCATGCGCGTGGATTCTTTGAGTGCAATCATCACGCCGGAGTAGAACTTCTCCCACACACGCGGCACGGCGGTGAACACGGTGGGCGCGATCTCGCGCACGTTCTCGGGCACCGTGTCGGGGTTTTCTACAAAGTTGAGCTTGGCCCCGGTGTAGAGCGAAAAGTATTCGCCGCCCATGCGCTCAGCAATGTGGCACAGCGGCAGAAAACACATGGTCTCGTCGTCTTCGCTGCGCGAGATCAGCGTGTTGTAGCCGCGCACGGTATAGGTGAGTGCGGCATGGGTGTGCATGGCGCCCTTGGGCTTGCCCGTGGTGCCCGAGGTGTAGACGAGGATGGCCACGTCGTCTGGCCCGCAGCCTTGCACGCGGCGCGCGATTTCATCGGGGTGTTGCTGGTTAAATGCGCGGCCCAGCTCTCGCAGGGCGTGCAGGCTTAGCACATGGGGGTCATCAAGGCCCCGCAGGCCTTCCATGTCGAACACCACAATCTTGCGCAGCACGGGCAGGCTGCCCCGCACCTCCAGGGCCTTGTCGAGCTGCTCGTCGTCTTCGACAAACAGCACGGTGGTGCGCGAGTCTTCGCTGAGGTAGTGCACCTGCGCCGCTGCATCGGTGGGGTAGATGCCGTTGGACACACCGCCGCAGCTCAGCACCGCCAGGTCAGCCAGCACCCATTCGATGTTGGTGTTCGACAAAACAGACGCGCAATCACCCGGCGCAAAGCCCAGCGACATCAGGCCCCCCGCAATCTCGCGCACGGCCTCGGCGGTCTGGTCCCAGGTCCAGCTCTTCCAGATGCCCAACTCTTTCTGGCGCATCCACACGCGCGGTCCGCGACTGGCCACGGCGTTCCAGAACATCGCGGGGATGGTGTCGCCCGCCAGCACGTCGGTGCCTGCGGGCTGGATGTGAGAAAGGTCCCAGAGATTCGACATGTCAGTAGTCCGCTTTGCTCTGCTTTGGTGGCTGCGCATAAAACTGGCGAGGCCGATGCCAGCGCCCCCGCGCAAGGGCCGCCAAGCCGCTCGGGCGGCGCTTCGTTTGCGTGCGCTGGAGGTGTCTCCCTCCCGCATGGCGCAGCAATGCGAGAGAGGGGGAAGGCGCGAAGCGACACAGGGGGTGCTTCATGTCATCTCCAGGTCTTTTTCTTTTTCCACCGCCGCTCGCCGCGAACGCCTTCGTCCTTCATGCCGAGGTAGAACTCCTTGATGTCGTCCTTCTCGCGCAGGCGCTCGCAACTGTCTTCCATCACGATGCGGCCGTTTTCCAGCACGTAGCCGTAGTCGGATGCATTGAGCGCCATGTTGGCGTTCTGCTCCACCAACAAGATGGTGGTGCCGCGTTCGCGGTTGATGCGCACCACGATCTCGAAAATTTCCTTGGTGAGCTTGGGCGAGAGGCCCAGGCTGGGCTCGTCGAGCAAGATGAGCTGCGGGTTGGCCATGAGCGCACGCGAGATCGCCAGCATCTGCTGCTGCCCGCCCGAGAGCAAGCCTGCATCCTGCGCTGCGCGCTCCTTCAGGATGGGGAAGTAGCCGTAAACCGTCTCAATGTCGCGCGCCACGGCGTCGGCGTCACTGCGGGTGTAGGCGCCCATCAGCAGGTTGTCGCGCACTGACAGCAGTGCAAACACCTCGCGCCCCTCAGGCACATGCATGAGGCCCCTGCGAACGATGGCGGCTGGGTCGTTGGCGGTGATGTCGGCGCCCTGGAACTCAATCGAGCCCTTGCGCGGGTCGATGATGCCGCTGATGGTTTTGAGAATGGTGGTTTTGCCTGCCCCGTTGCTGCCCAGCACGGCCGCAATCTCGCCGCGCCGCACTTGCAGGCTAACGCCCCGAATGGCCTTGATGGGGCCGTAGGCGCTCTCGACGTTCTGCAGGCGCAGCAGGGGCTGGTCGGCAGGATCAGCCTGAGTGGCGGCAAGCACGGCGCTCATGGTCGGGCTCCGAAGGCGCTGCCGGGTGGGCGGCGCAGGTTGCTCACATCGTCGATGGTGCCGAGATACGCCTCGATCACGCCGGGGTGCGCCTGTACTTCGCGCGGCGTGCCCATGGCCACCACCTCGCCCTGGTTCATGGCCAGTACCCGGTCGGACACCTTGGACACGAGCGACATGTCGTGCTCCACCATCAACACGGTGATGCCAAGCTCGTGCTGGATGTCCTGAATCCAGAACGCCATGTCGTCGGTTTCTTCCATGTTGAGACCCGACGAGGGTTCGTCGAGCAGCAGCAGCTGCGGCTCGGTGCACAGCGCGCGGGCCAACTCGACCACCTTGCGCACGCCATAGGGCAGGCCAGCTACCAGGGTGTCTCTGTAGTGTTGCAGGTCCAGGAAGTCGATGATCTGCTCGGCCTTCTCGCGGGCTCGCACCTCTGCATCGCGCACCTTGCGGGTAAAGAACATGTCTTGCCACACGCTTGTTTCGCGCCGGGTGTGGCGACCGATCAGCAGGTTGTGCAGCACACTGGCGTGCTCGAAGAGTTCGATGTTCTGAAAGGTGCGCGCTATCCCCAAGCCCGCCACCTTGTGCGGTGGCTGGTCAGTCAGCGGGAGCATGGCGCCGCCGGGGCCCGCGTAGGCAATGGTGCCGGTGGTGGGCGTGTAGATGCGGCTGATGAGGTTGAACACCGTGGTCTTGCCTGCACCGTTGGGGCCGATGAGGGTGAACACCTCGCCGCGGCGTACCTCAAAGCTCACGCTGTTGACCGCCAGCACGCCACCAAAGCGGACGCTGAGGTTTTGGGCCGAAAGCAGGACGTCATTGGTCATGGCGTTCATTTCAAGCGGTCAGACTTTTGGAAAGACTTCTGCCGCTTGAACAGGCCCTTGCGGTAGAACGGAAACATCTGCAGCCAGGTGCGCACCTTGAGCCAGCGGCCATACAAGCCCATGGGCTCGAACAACACGAAGGCAATTAGCACCGCGCCATACACCACCGCCTGCAAGCCCGGCGCCTGGCCGATGGCTGCGGGCAGCCAGTCTTTGCTGAGCGAAATCATTTGCGGCATGGTGATGAGGAAGATGGCGCCCAGAAACGCACCATGCACCGACCCCAGCCCGCCGATCACGATCATCAGCAGCAGGTCGATGGACTGCAGGATGTTGAACTGGTCGGGCGAGATGAACTGCAGTTTGTGCGCATACAGTGCGCCACCCACGCCTGCCAGCGCGGCCGACAGCGAGAACGACAGCGTCTTGTAGCGCGCCAGGTGAATGCCCATGCTTTGCGCCGAAATTTCTGAATCACGAATAGCCACAAACGCCCGGCCCGTGGGCGAGCGCAACAGGTTCAGGATGCCCAGCGTGCTGACCACCGCAATCACCAGGCATAGAAAGTAGAACGACTCGGTGGACTCGAACGAGTAGCCAAATATCTGCGGCGGCACGAGGTGCTTGCCCGAGTTGCCACCCGTCACTGACTCCCAGCGCGCAAAAACCTCTTCCACAATGAACCCGAACGACAGCGTGGCCATGCCCAGGTAAATGCCTTTTACGCGCAGCGCGGGCAGGCCCACCACCACGCCCACCGCCGCCGAAAGCCCTGCAGCGCAGGCCAGTGACAGCGCAAAGGGCCAGCCCATGCCCGTCAGCACCGCCTGCGTGTAGGCGCCCACCCCCAGAAAGGCGGCGTGCCCTAGCGAGAACTGCCCCGTGAACCCGGCCAGCAGCATCAACCCCAGGCCGACGATGCCGTAGATGAGCACAAAGGTCAGCTGTGCCAGCCAATATTCAGGTGCCACCCAGGGGGCGGCCACGAGTGCCAGGCCCAGCAGGCTGTACCAGAACACATGCCCGCCATGTTTGGCCAGGCGCAGGTCTTGCGCGTACGAGGTCTTGAAAAGAAAGCGCATGGGTCAGACTTTCTTTCGCAGTTTTTCGCCGAACAAGCCGTTGGGCCTGACCATCAGCATGATGAGCACCACGATGTAGGCGGCGGTGTCTTTGAAGCCATCGGGCAGATAGAACCCCGAGAGCGATTCAACAATGCCGATGACCAGCCCACCCACGATGGCCCCTGGCAGGCTGCCGAAGCCGCCCACCACGGCGGCCGGAAACGCCTTGAGTCCGATCAGCCCCATGTTGGCGTGCACAAAGGTGATGGGCGCCAGCAGCAGCCCGGCCACGGCGGCCACGCAGGCCGCTAGGCCCCAGGCCAGTCCGTTGAGGCGTTGCACCGGAATACCCATGTAGTAGGCCGCCAGCTGGTTTTGTGATGACGCCTGCATGGCGATGCCGAGCTTGCTGTAGCGAAACATGGCGAATAGAAGCACACACAGCACGCCGGTGGCGCCAATCACCACCAGCTGCTCGGCGCTGAGCACCAGTTCGCCCAGACGCAGCGACATGTCTTTGTAGGGCACGGGCAGCGTGTGGGTGTCGGTGCCGATGTTGGGGATCATCGTGACCAGCCCGCGCAGCACATACCCGATGCCGATGGTGAGCATGACGATGGAGAAGGCCGGCTGGCCCAGAATGGGGCGGATGACCGCGCGTTCCAGTAAGGTGCCAAACAGGCCCATGGCCAGGATGCTGGCGAGCACCGCCACCCAGAAGGGGAAGCCCAGCACCGTCATGAGCGCCAGGCCGCCGAAGGCGCCGAGCATCATGAGTTCGCCCTGGGCAAAGCTCACCGTTTCTGTGGCCTTGTAGATGAGCACGAAGCCGAGCGCAATCAGCCCGTAAATGCACCCTTGGGAGATACCGCTGATCAACAGTTGCACAAATTGCACCGAAGCTCCCTCAGAGTATTTTTACAAAGCGATTGCTTTGCATAAATGATCGTGCCTGCGCCCGGCGCTTACCGCACTCGGGGCTAACCCTGAGGCTGGTGCGCTGAAAGACAGTGGATATTGACCGAGCGGACAGGCCAGCGCAATAAGGGTTGCAGCCGATCTGCCCACCCTCCTGAAGTCGGGCCAACGCGGGGCATCCGTGCTGTGGAGGCAACTCTGGGATGGATGCCTCATCGGCCGCAGGCCATGCATGCGCGCATGCCGCGCGCCAGATCTGGTTTTAAGTAAAAATGGCCGCTACCGCTTGATCTTATTGTGCTGATAGCTATATTAAATATAGCAATTTGCACTTCTTTCGGTTTGCCGAAGTCCTCCGAGAACTCCATGAGTAAAACCACCATTGCACCCCTGCAGGCCTTTGAACCTGAATTCATCGCCGGGCTCAAGTCCATTTTTGAAGAGAAGATTGTGTTCAACCAGGTGCTGGGGTTGAAGGTGATCGACCTGCGCCCCGACGGCGTGACGGGCCGCATCGACATGAAGCCCGAGTTAATTGGCCACTATGCCTACAACCGCATCCACGGTGGCGTGATCAGCGCGGGGCTGGACGCCATGGGCGGGCTTGCCGTGATGGCCGCCATCGGTGCTAAACACATGGACGAAGCGCCGGAGCAGCGGCTGCACCGCTTTGCCAAGCTGGGCACCATTGACTTGCGCATTGACTACCTGCGCCCCGGCATTGGCAGCCACTTTGAACTGCGCGCCCATGTGCTGCGGCTCGGTTCGCGTGTAGCCACCACGCGCATGGAGTTTCTGGGGCCGGACGGTGAGATCATGTCCGCCGGAGCCGCCGCTTACATCGTGTCGTAACTGGCCCCCGGGCAACGCACGCACCTGTGCGAAGGTGCTGGCACGCACTTGCTGGATGTGTGACGCTGCAAACCTTGCAAGCGCATGCTACGAGCGAACCGTTTGGTTACCGTTCTTGCGTAACGAAGGCATCTTTCGCTGGCGCCCAACCCTACGATGGCTCTCTTTTCAAGGAGATCTGATGGCCGTGCAAAACCCCTTCTTTGGCAAACGTGAACCCGAACCGTTCCAACCTCGCCACAGCGCCACTTCATCCACAGGGCTCAATAGCACGTCGGCCAGCAATGCAGCCGCTGCAGCCCAGCCAGCCACTGCAATTGCCACCAGCCCCGCGGTGCCCCCATCTTCTGCCAGTGACTCTTCGGGCAGCAAACTCACCGTCGGCCCCAACATCAAGCTCAAGGGCGTAGAGATCACCGATTGCGACACCCTGGTGGTGGAAGGCACGGTTGAAGCCACGATGGATTCGCGCGTGATCCATATCTCGGAGCGCGGCGCCTTCAAAGGTTCGGCCGAGATCGACATTGCCGAGATCCACGGCGAGTTCAATGGCACCCTCACCGTACGCCAAAAACTGGTGATCTACAGCACCGGCAAGGTCAACGGCAAGATCCGCTACGGCAAGCTGGTGGTGGAAGAGGGCGGGCAACTGGCGGGTGAGATCCAGTCAGGTTTTTCGCCTTCTGGCGCGTCCTCGCCCAGCATGCAACAACGCCCGGCACCGGCGGTGCGCACGGAGCCGACCGCTCTGGCGGCCTGAACGCACGTAACGATAGTTTTTGCGCTCCCGCGAGTGATTGCCGGGGCGTGGTCCCGGCTCTTCAGCACCCGCGTTCAGCACGTGCGTTGTCTAGGGACGTCCTGCATAACTCCCTGCGGTCTGTGATAGCGCGGGCTCGGGCGGCCCGCTGCGTTCCTTTTCTTGCCAATAGCACGGCTATTGGCTGCAAAAAGACGCCTTGCGGCCCATCCCGATCCGCACTACCACCGCCTCGCGAGGGTTATGCAGGACATCCCTAGCGTTCACTCGCGGTGAAGCCGTGGGGCTGGTAATCAGCCTGCGCTGGCAGGCTTTGGCACCGGCCGCGGTCGGCCCTGATCGTCAATGGCCACATAGGTCAACCGCGCCTCCGTCACCTTCACATACCGGCCTTGGTCGGTAAATCGCTCGGCATACACCTCCACCTGCACGGTGACCGAGGTGTTGCCTACCCGCGTAATCGACGAGAAGAATGACAGGATGTCGCCCACCCGCACGGGCTGCTTGAAGATGAACTCGTTGACCGCCACGGTGGCCATGCGGCCCTGGATATAGCGCGCGGGCAGCACCGATCCCGCCAGGTCGACCTGCGCCATCACCCATCCGCCAAAAATATCGCCATTGCCATTGGTGTCTGCGGGCATGGGGATGACCTTGAGCACCAGCTCCTTGTCGGTGGGTAAAGCGGCGGGCGGCGGGCTGAAAACGGCAGACATGGGCACAATCTCGGTTTGGGGCTGAGCCAATCCTCCAGGAACCATGGGTTTTGCGCGGGGCTCTGGCCCTGCAAAACCACCTTGGCGTCAGCCGGGTCGGTAATAACAACAACACCTGGAATTGTCCCCCATGCGCCACCTTGGCGAAACCGCCCCCCCAAGCCCCGGCAACCCCCCGCCTGCAAAGTCCGACTGGGCGACGCTGAACCGGCTGCTGCCCTACCTGTGGGAATACAAGTGGCGCGTGATCGCCGCCATCGTGTTCATGGTGGGCGCCAAGCTGGCCAATGTCAGCGTGCCTCTGCTGCTCAAGACGCTGGTGGACGCGATGAACTTCAAGCCGGGCGACCCGGCCGCGCTGCTGGTGGTGCCGATTGGTTTGCTGCTGGCGTATGGCGCGTTGCGGTTGTCCACGTCGCTGTTCACCGAGCTGCGCGAACTGGTGTTTGCCAAGGCCACACAGGGTGCCGCGCGCTCGATTGCGCTGCAGACGTTTCAGCACCTGCACGCTTTAAGCCTGCGTTTTCACCTGGAGCGACAAACGGGCGGCATGACGCGCGACATTGAGCGCGGCGTGCGCGGCATCGAGTCGTTGATTTCGTTCACCCTGTTCAACATTGGTGCCACGCTGATCGAAGTGGCGCTGGTGCTGTCGGTGCTGGCCGTCAAGTTTGATGCCTGGTTTGCCTGGATCACGCTGGCGGCGTTGGCGTTTTACATCACCTTCACGGTGCTGGTGACCGAGTGGCGCACCCAGTTTCGCCGCGAGGCCAACGAGTTTGATTCAGCCGCGCATACCAAAGCCGTGGACTCATTGCTCAACTACGAGACCGTCAAATACTTCAACAACGAAGGTTTTGAGGCCGCACGGTATGACGAAAGCCTGGAGCGGCTGCGCCGCGCGCGCCTCAAAAGCCAGACCACGCTGTCGGTGCTCAACACCGGCCAGCAGCTCATCATTGCCATTGGCCTGGTGGCCATGCTCTGGCGCGCTACACAGGGGGTTGTGGATGGCCGCATGACGCTGGGCGACCTGGTCATGGTCAACGCCTTCATGATCCAGCTGTACATCCCGCTCAACTTTTTGGGCGTGATCTACCGCGAGATCAAGCAAAGCCTGACCGACCTGGACAAGATGTTCACGCTGATGGACAAGGAGCGCGAGGTGGCCGATGCCCCCGGCGCGGTGCCGCTGGCGGGGCTGGACCAGCCCACGGTGCGGTTTGAAGACGTGCACTTTTCCTATGAGCTGCGCACGGGCAACGACCTGAGCTCGGGCCGCCCCATCCTGCAAGGCATCAGCTTTGAGATTCCTGCGGGCAAGACGGTGGCCGTGGTCGGGCCATCGGGCTCGGGCAAGTCCACGCTGGCACGCCTGTTGTTCCGGTTTTATGACATTCAGCAAGGCCGCATCACCATTGCAGGGCAAGAGATTCGCAGCGTGACGCAAGCCAGCGTGCGCCAGGCGATTGGCATCGTGCCGCAGGACACCGTGCTGTTCAACGACACGGTGGCCTACAACATCGCCTACGGCCGCACCGGTGCCAGCCAGGCCGAGGTGGAGGCCGCGGCCCAGTCAGCACGCATCCACGACTTTATCGCCAGCACCCCCAAGGGCTACGGCACCATGGTGGGCGAGCGAGGGCTCAAGCTGTCAGGCGGCGAAAAGCAGCGCGTGGCGATTGCGCGCACCTTGCTCAAAAACCCACCCATCCTGATTTTTGACGAGGCCACGTCGGCGCTGGACTCCGCCAACGAGCGCGCCATCCAGGCCGAGCTGAAAAGCGCTGCGCAGAATAAGACCACGTTGCTCATCGCTCACCGCTTGTCCACGGTGGTGGATGCGCATGAAATTTTGGTCATGGATGCCGGTCGCATCATCGAGCGTGGAACGCACGCGCAGCTGCTGGCCCAAAGTGGGCGCTACGCCAACATGTGGGCGTTGCAAAAAGATAGCCCCCCTGCGTCGCCTGCCGCGCCTTCCCCTTAAGGGGGACGACGGCCTTTGCTGCGGGGCGGCCCTTGCTGGCCATCCCCGCGATGATGCTGCGCCAGTTTTTAAGACGGGGGCTTTCGCAATCGACCAAAAGCTGGCATTCACCTCTTTCGCACCAGTTTCTTACTTCTCCCTGATTTAACCAGCACCATGAAGCCTGTCCTCCTCGCCCTCATGTTCCTCTCCGAAGAGCATTGCGCCCAGTTTTCGCAATCGTTCGATCTGATTTACGCACCCGATGCCGCCCAAGCCGCAGAGTCCATTGCTGCGCACGGCCCACGCATCACGGCGGTGCTGACCATTGGCTCCACCGGGCTGAGCGTGGCGCAGATCGACGCGCTGCCCCAGCTGTCGCTCATCTGCGCGCTCGGCGCCGGGTACGAAAACATTGCCGTGCTGCACGCCAAGGCGCGCGGCATCGTCGTGGCCACTGGTGCGGGTACCAACGATGACTGCGTGGCCGACCATGCCTGGGGACTGCTGATTGCTGCGGTGCGTGGCATCCCCAAGCTCGACCAACTCACGCGCGATGGCGTCTGGCGCACCGCGCTGCCGTTGCCGCCCAACGTATCGCACAAGCGCTTGGGGCTAGTCGGCCTGGGCACCATCGGCAAGAAGATCGCACAGCGCGCGCTGGGCTTTGAGGTGGAGGTGGGGTATCACAACCGCAGCGCTCGCGCCGATGTGCCTTACCGCTACTTTGGCGATGTGAAGGCGCTGGCCGAATGGGCGGATTTCCTGGTGGTCGCCACGCCGGGTGGGGCGGGCACCAAGCACCTGGTCAACGCGGAAGTGCTAAAGGCCCTGGGCCCGCGCGGCTACGTGGTCAACATCGCGCGGGGCAGCGTGATCGATACCCAGGCGCTGGCATTAGCGCTCAAGGACGGCCATATCGCCGGTGCGGGCCTGGATGTGTACGAAAGCGAGCCAGCGCCCCCAGGGGAATTGCTGGCGTTGGACAACGTGGTGTTGACACCGCATGTGGCCGGCTGGTCGCCGGAAGCGGTGCAGGCGTCTGTGGACCGGTTTCTGGAAAACGCACGCCGCCACTTTGCGGGCGAGGCGCCGGTGTCTCCCCTCTAAAATTTGAAAGAAATTGGCCTCTGGCGCTTTATGGATAAGCGCTAATAGCTATCAAAACAGGAGTTTTCGCGATGACCCTGGATGTTCATGCTTTGCAAGCGCGGCTGCGTGCCTTTGCCGCCCAGCGCGACTGGCAGCCCTTTCATACGCCCAAGAACCTGTCGATGGCGCTGATGGTGGAGGCGGCTGAGCTGGCCGAAATATTCCAGTGGATGACACCCGAGCAGTCGCTGGTGGCACGCGACGACCCGGCGCTCAAGGAGCCCATTGCCGACGAGGTGGCCGATGTGCTGTTGTACCTGTTGCAGATCGCTGACCACGCGGGTGTTGACGTGGCAGAGGCGGTGGAGACCAAGCTGCGCAAGAACGCCATCAAGCACCCGGTGCCGCGCTCGGTGGGCCCTGCGATAGATAGATAAATTTGAATAGAAAGTGCCTTTGGCGCTTTGCTGGTAAGCGCTAGCAGCTATAAATAGTGAAGCAGATGGGTTGGTTTAAGCAACGGCCCAGCATGCGTAAAAAAGCCCCGCCGAAGCGGGGCTTTTGCTTTTTGCCTGGCGCTTTCGACGGCAGGCCAGCGGCTTGTTTCCGATTACTTGCGCGCCGCAATCGCCTTCTCGGCCGACGTCACCAGGTCGGCGCCGATCTGGCCCTTCCACTTGTCGTACACCGGGCGGGTGGCCTTCACAAACGCAGCGCGTTCTGCGGGGCTCAGCTGGGTCACCGTCACGCCCAAAGCGCCGATGTCCTTGAGCAGGGGCTTGTCGGCTTCGATCACGCCTTTGCGGGCGATGGCGATTTCTTCTTTGCCCGCGTCAATGGCGGCTTGCTTCACGATCTCACGGTCGGCGGGCGTCCACGAGGCCCAGATGTCTTTGTTGACCACAAAGATCAGCGGGTCGTTCACGTAGCCCCACAGCGTGATGTGCTTTTGCGCCACGCTGTGCAGCTTGGCGGCGGTGAAGATGGCCAACGGGTTTTCCTGGCCGTCCACGGCGCCACTGGCAAAGGCGGGCTGTGCGTCGGCCCAGCTCATCTGCGTGGGGTTGGCACCCAGTGCGGTGAAGGTATCGAGGAACAGCGGCGAGCCCACCACGCGGATCTTCAGGCCCTTGAGGTCTTCAGGCGACTTGATCGCCTTCTTGGAATTGGAGATTTCGCGGTAGCCGTTTTCGCCCCACGCCAAGGGCACCACACCCGCCTTGTCCAGCGTCGCAAAGATGCTCTTGCCCACATCGCCCTGCGTTACTGCGTCAACCGCCGCGTAGTCGGGGAACAAGAACGGCAGCGAGAACAAGTTCAGTTGCTTGACCTGCGGCGACCAGTTGATGGTGGAGCCCACGGCCATGTCGATCACGCCCTGACGCAGCGCGCTGAACTCGCGCGTCTGGTCGCCCTGGATCAGCGAGACCCCGGGGTACAGCTTGATGTTGATGCGGCCCTGGGTGCGCTCGCGCACTTTGTTGGCCCACAGCTCGCCGCCCTTGCCCCAGGGGAACGCGGTGCCCAGCACGAGCGACATGCGGTATTCGCTCTTGTAGGCCGTCTGCGCGATGGCAGCCGGTGCGGTGAAAGCCAGGGCGGCAGCGGCAGCTACGGCAGAGGTGAGGAACGTACGCAGTTTCATGGTTTGTCTCCTTATTGGAAGTTGGGGGAACTGGGAGGGAAATTACAGAAATCTCGCGCGGTGCGGCGGTCAATACCCCAGGCGGGTGGGCAACCACAACGCCAGCTGCGGGAAGGCCACCACCAGCATCATGGCCACACACATGGCCGCCACCAACCACACCACCCAGCGCGTGGTTTCTTCCATGCGCACGTTGGCGATCCGGCTGGACACCATGAGGTTCACGGCCATGGGCGGGGTGAACTGGCCGATGGCCACGGTCATGGTGAGCACCACTCCAAACCACACCACGTCCCACTGGAAGTGCTGAATGATGGGCATCAACAGCGGCACAAAGATCAGGAAGATCGAAATGCCGTCCAGAAACATCCCCAGAATCAGCAGCAACACGATCAGCAGGGTCAGCACACCGTACTCACCCAGACCGGACGCGACGATGGCACGGGTAATGGGGTCGATGACGCCCAGCGTGGACAACGAGAAGGCAAAAATGCCAGCCAGCGACACCACGATCAGGATCACGGCCGACAGCTCGCCCGACTCGCGCAGGATGTCAAAGAGGTCGCGCACCTTGATCGTGCGGTGAATCACCATGCCTACGAACAGCCCGTAAAAGACGGCCACCACGGCGGCCTCTGTGGGGGTAAACAAGCCCGCGCGCATGCCGCCCAGAATGAGTACCGGCGCAGCAAGGCCCCACGATGCCTCCCGCAGGCTTTTCCAGAAAGGTGGCCGCGGCATGCTCAGCTCCAGTGCGCCCATCTTGTGCCGGCGGGCCAGCCAAACGGTGGGAATGATCAGCGCCACCCCCGCGAGCACGCCCGGGATCATGCCGGCCGCAAAAAGAGCGGGCACCGATGCGCCGGGCACTAGAACGGAGTACACGATGAAGGCGATGGATGGCGGGATGAGGATGTCGGTGGCTGCGGCTCCGGCCACCACACTGGCCGAGAACGCTGCGGGATAGCCCGCACGGGACATGGCCAAAATCATGACGCCACCCACCGCTGCCGCCGTGGCAGGCCCCGAACCTGAAATGCCACCGAGGAACATCGCCACGCAGATGGCCACCAGCGGCAACATGCCAGGGCCGCGGCCCACGATAGAGATCGCAAAATTGACGAGCCGCAGGGCCACGCCAGAGCGGTCGAAGATCGAGCCCACGAGCACGAACATCGGGATGGCGAGCAGCGGGTATTTGCCCAGTCCCGCATAAAAGTTTTGCGGCACGGCCAGCAGACCAAACCATTGGCTGTCGGCGTTGGCCAGCGCAATCGCTGTGGCGCCCGCCAGCCCCAGTGCGGCACCGATGGGCACCCCCACAAACATCAGGCCCAGAAAGGCCACGAACAGCAGTGCGGGGATCATGCGTGGCCGTCCTGGGCGTGTGTAACGCCGCTGGCCGTGCTGCGGCTTTTGCGTATGAACAGGCCAAGCGCTCGCGCTGCGATCAGTGCCGAGAACACCGGCAACCAGATGGAATACCACCACTGCGGCACGCCAATGCCCGGCGAAGTCTCACCAAAACGGTAGTCGTCCCACACCACACGGACGCTGAGCACCGCGATCAGCGCAAACAACAGCGCCACGGCGATGGCGCCCAGTTGCGCCAGTCGTTTTTTGCGCAGCGCGGAGCCGCCGTCAGCGAAATACTCGATGCGGATATGCCGGTCTCGGGCCACCGCAGCTGAACCCGCCACCAGCGCAAGAACAATCATCAGAAACACCGAGATTTCTTCCGTCCAGGCAAACGACGAATTGGTGAAGTAACGCACCAGAACGTTGGCAAAGGTGATGAGGGCCAGCGCCGCCATCACCAGCACCGTGAGCCAGTCTTCAATGCGCAGCGCGCGGGGTTCTGCTGGGGCCGATGGCACCGATGGCACCGACGGCGCAGGGTTGGCGGCGGGCCGCGTGGGAGGGGTGGAGGGCATGGGGTCGTCGAGCGGTCAGGAGATCAAACACAGCAGCGGGTGCGTTGTCGCTCTGCCCCGCGGTGTTGTGCACCAGGGGCGGGGACGGCGCTGCGCCCAGGGTGGTTCGCAGCGCGTGCATTATGCGGCCTGCTCGTATGTGTGCACATCATTGGTGCGTCTATCTGTGTCTACGTGCGTCTACGTGCTTCTACCTGCAGGTACATCGGACCTGACCCGCTTTTGAAGCACCCGCGCAGTAGCAGGCCCACACCAGCGGACTTTGCGGGCGGCACGGATAATGCGCCGATGGAAACCAAGTGGCTTGAAGATTTCGTCAGTCTTGCGGAAACGCGCAGCTTCAGCCGCTCGGCCCAGCTGCGGCACGTCACGCAACCCGCTTTTTCGCGGCGCATTCAAGCGTTGGAGGCGTGGGCGGGCACTGATTTGGTGGACCGCAGCTCGTACCCCACCCGCCTCACGCCCGCGGGAAAAACGCTGTACGACCAGGCGCTGGAGGTGTTGCAGGCGCTGCAAAACACACGGGCCATGTTGCGAGCGCACACCAGCGCTGGCAAGGACATGATCGAGTTTGCCGTGCCGCACACCCTGGCGTTCACGTTTTTTCCGGCCTGGGTGTCGAGTCTGCACGATAAATTTGCTCCCTTCAAAAGCCGCCTTATCGCGCTGAACGTGCACGATGCCGTGATGCGTTTGGTCGAAGGTGGTTGTGACCTGTTGATTGCGTACCACCATCCCTCGCAGCCGTTTCAGCTCGATGCTGACCGTTATGAAATGGTGAGCCTGGGCCAGGAAGTGCTCTCGCCTTACAGCAAGGCCGACGCCGACGGTCAACCTGTGCACCGCCTGCCCGGCCGGGCAGGCCAGCCGCTGCCCTATCTGGGCTACGCGCCCGGTGCCTATCTGGGGCGGGTGACCGAACTCATCCTCAAAGAAGCGGGCACGCCCATTCATTTGGAGCGGGTCTACGAAACCGACATGGCCGAAGGCCTCAAGGCCATGGCGCTGGAGGGCCACGGCGTGGCCTTTCTGCCGCACAGCGCCGTGAAGAAAGAACTGCGCGCGCGCCGCCTGGTCAGCGCTGCCCCGTCGGATGCGGACGCCCTGCAAATGACGATGGACGTGCGCGCTTACCGAGAGAAACCGGCTGGCAAAGAAGCGCCCAAGGGCACGGCCCAGGCACTGTGGACATACCTGCAAACGCAGGCCGGGTCATGCTAAGGGTAAATACGGATATAAAAAACTTGCATAGTTGCGCGCTCAAACGGCATTGGAATTTCACCGTAACGACACGTACAGTCTGCGCCATCGACAGGTTGGTTGACGCAGCGTGTGCCTAAGCAGGCCCCACGGTGGCACGAAGATTGCAAATCCGATCCCTTCACTCACCGAAAGACCGCATGAAAATTCAGCATTGGGGATTTGCCTGGGGCCTGGTGGCCCTGTGCTGCACCGGCGCGGCATCGGCCCAGGGTGTGCTGGAACGCATCAGTGCCGGCGGCAAGCTGGTCATCGCGCACCGAGAGTCGTCGGTACCGTTTTCTTACATTGACTCTGCATCCGGCAAGCCCGTGGGTTACGCCGTGGACCTGTGCCTTCAGTTGGCAGAGGTGGTTCGAAAGAAGACTGGCAAGAAGGACATGGGCGTTGAGTTTTTGGCCGTGACCCCAGCCAACCGAATCACCGTGATCGAGCAGGGCAAGGCGGACCTTGAGTGCGGCTCTACCACCAACAACGCCGAGCGGCGCCAGAAGGTGGCGTTCACCATCCCCCACTTCATTACCGGTGCGCGCCTGCTGGTCAAATCTGTCAGCCCCATCGACCGCGTCGAGGACCTCAACGGCAAAAAACTGGTGTCCACCAAGGGCACCACGCCCCTCAAGGCCGCCGAGCAGGCCAACCGCGAGCGCCTGATGGGCATCACCATCCTGGAAGCCCCCGACCACGCCAAGGCGGTCGATATGGTGGAGAAGGGCGAAGCTGATGCGTTTGTAATGGATGACGTCTTGCTCTATGGCCTGGCTGCGGGGAGGTCCGACCCAAAGGCGCTCAAGGTGGTGGGGCGCTTCATGACCACCGAACCCCTGGCGATCATGTTGCCCAAGAACGACCCCGACTTCAAGAAGCTCATTGACGACGAGATGCGCCGCCTGATTACCAGCCGCGATATTTACGCTATTTATGACAAGTGGTTTAACAAACCCATTCCCCCGACCAACACAGTGCTGAGTCTGCCGGTCAGTTATCTGTTGCGCGACTTCTGGAAATACCCTACCGACCAGGTTCCGTTCTGACTAACAATCCTGGTTAAGGTCCCCTTTTTTGGAGGGTTCGGCCAGCCGGCCCGTTCGGTATGGGTGGATCTCTAAAATAACGTCCCCCTTTTTCGCTTTACACACAAGGAGATACCTATGAAGAAGCATTTGCTCGCGGTTGCTGTGACCGCCTTGGCTGCAGGTAGCGCTTTCGCTCAAGCAACCGACACTCTGGCCAAAATCAAGGCCTCGGGCAGCGTGACGCTGGGTGTGCGTGAGTCTTCCGGCCTTTCGTACACGCTGGGTAACGGCAAGTTTGTGGGTTTTCACACCGAAATGGGTGAGATCGTTCTGGCCGACATCCAAAAGCAGCTGGGCCTGCCCAAGCTGGAAGTGAAGTACCAGCCGGTCACGTCGCAAAACCGCATTCCCCTGGTGACCAATGGCACTGTGGACCTGGAGTGTGGCTCCACCACCAACAACGCCACCCGCCAAAAAGACGTGGCCTTTGCCGTGACCACCTACGTGGAAGAAGTGCGCACCGTGGTGAAGGCCAACTCGGGCATCACCTCGATCAAGGACTTGAACGGCAAGACCATCGCCACCACCACTGGCACCACCTCGGTGCAAACCCTGCGCAAGCACGAGCGCGCTGGCGGCGTTGACTTCAAGGAAGTCTTCGGCAAAGACCACGCCGACAGCTTCCTGATGCTGGAAACGGGTCGTGCTGATGCGTTCGTGATGGATGGCTCCATCCTGGCGGCCAACATCTCCAAGTCCAAGAACCCTGCCGATTACAAGGTCGTGGGCGAAGTGCTGTCGGTGGAACCCATCGCCTGCATGCTGCGCAAGGATGATGCTGGCTTCAAGAAGGCTGTAGACGACAGCATCAAGCGCCAGATCGCGGACGGTTCGCTGGCCAAGCTGTACGACAAGTGGTTCCTGCAACCCGTGCCACCTACCAACACCAAGATCGGCCTGCCAATGTCTGACGCCACCAAGGCTGCTTGGGCATCGCCAAACGACAAGCCTATGGAAGACTACGCAAAGAAGTAATCTTCTGAGCGCCTGTGCCCCTTCGGCCCAAACGGTTTGAAGGGGCTTTTTTGTTGGGTGCGCAGAAGGTTGCGCCCAACGCAATACCAAGAATTAAAGGGGTGCTCCTATGAGCTGGGATTGGCAGGTGTTCTGCCAGGACACCATGGACAGGGAAGTCGTGCAAAGCTGCTTTGGCAAAGGCGGCGATATCACCTACCTGGACTGGATGCTGTCGGCCTGGGGCTGGACGGTGTCTGTTTCGCTGCTGGCCCTGGTGCTGGCGCTTGTAATTGGTTCTCTCATTGGCACGCTGCGCACTCTGCAGGACCGGCCGATGATCGTGCGCCTGGGCAACGCCTGGGTGGAGCTTTTCCGCAATATTCCGCTGCTGGTGCAGATTTTCTTGTGGTACCACGTGCTGCCCAGCCTGTTCCCCGTCCTGCGCGGCGTGCCTGGGTTTGCGCTCGTGGTGCTGGCGCTGGGCTTTTTCACGTCTGCGCGTATCGCAGAGCAGGTACGTTCGGGCATTCAGGCTTTGCCGCGCGGCCAGCGTTATGCCGGGTTGGCGGTGGGTTTCACCACGTTCCAGACCTACCGCTATGTGCTGCTGCCGATGGCCTTTCGCATCATCATTCCGCCGCTGACCAGCGAGACGATGAACATCTTCAAGAACTCGTCTGTGGCGTTTGCCGTGTCGGTGGCCGAACTCACGATGTTCGCGATGCAGGCTCAGGAAGAAACCTCACGCGGTATTGAGGTGTATCTGGCCGTCACAGCGCTTTATGTCGTCTCGGCGTTTGCCATCAACCGCATCATGGCCTTCATCGAAAAACGTGCGCGCATCCCTGGGATGGTCGTGACGGGCGCCGCCGGAGGGGGGCATTGATATGAATATCGATTTCTCCTTTTACAACTGGGACCTGATCTCCAACTTCGTGCTCAAGGGGCTGTATTTCAGCCTCATGCTCACGGTGATTGCGACCATTGGGGGCGTGCTTTTGGGCACCGTGCTGGCGCTCATGCGCCTGTCGGGCAAGAAGTGGCTCGAAGTGCCCGCCACGATCTATGTCAACGGCATGCGCAGCATTCCGCTGGTGATGGTGATCTTGTGGTTCTTCTTGCTGGTGCCCGCGATCATCGGCCGCCCCATCGGCGCCGAGATGTCTGCCATCGTCACCTTCATCGCGTTTGAAGCGGCGTATTTCAGCGAAATCATGCGTGCCGGTATCCAGTCCATTCCGCGTGGGCAGGTGCATGCGGGCCAAGCTCTGGGCATGACGTACGGCCAGAACATGAAGCTGGTGGTGCTGCCCCAGGCGTTCCGCAACATGCTGCCGGTGCTGCTCACGCAGACCATCATCTTGTTCCAGGACACCTCGCTGGTCTACGCCATCGGCGCTTACGACATGCTCAAGGGCTTTGAAGTGGCCGGCAAGAACTTTGGTCGCCCCATTGAGGCGTACCTGGCGGCCGCCGTGCTGTACTTCGTGATGTGCTTCGCGCTGTCCTGGGCGGTGAAGCGCTTGCACCAGAAGATCGCAATTATTCGGTAGCCCCCTGAGTCGCCTTCGGCGCCTTGCCCCTTAAGGGGGACGACGCCAGTGGCCTGGCAAAGCCAGTTCCACGGCGTCCTCGCATGAAGCCACATCGGTTTCATGCGCGGCGCCCCGAACAAGTGATGAGAGAAGAGATTGGAGAAAAATATGATCGAACTCAAAAACGTATCGAAGTGGTATGGGCCCGTGCAGGTGCTCAACGAATGCACCGCCACCATCCAAAAGGGTGAAGTGGTGGTGGTGTGCGGCCCTTCGGGCTCGGGCAAGTCCACGCTGATCAAGACCATCAACGCGCTCGAACCCTTCCAGAAGGGCGAGATCACGGTGGACGGTATTGCTCTGCACGACCCCAAAACCGACTTGCCCAAGCTGCGCAGCCGCGTGGGCATGGTGTTTCAGCACTTCGAGCTGTTCCCGCACCTGTCGGTGACGGAAAACCTGACCATCGCGCAGATCAAGGTGCTGGGCCGCAGTGCAGACGACGCCAAGAAGCGCGGCCTCAAGATGCTGGAACGTGTGGGCCTGACGCTGCACAAGGACAAGTTTCCGGGCCAGCTCTCGGGCGGCCAGCAGCAGCGTGTGGCCATTGCGCGCGCCTTGTCGATGGACCCCATCGTGATGCTGTTCGACGAGCCTACGTCGGCGCTTGACCCTGAAATGGTCGGCGAAGTGCTGGACGTGATGGTGGGCTTGGCCAACGAAGGCATGACCATGATGTGCGTGACCCACGAAATGGGCTTTGCCCGCAAGGTGAGCAACCGCGTGATCTTCATGGACGTGGGCGGCAAGATCCTGGAAGACTGCTCCAAGGACGACTTCTTCAACAACCCGGATGCACGCCAACCCCGTACCAAGGATTTCCTCAACAAGATCCTGGCGCACTGAGCCCAGTGCTGTGGCCTGTTGGGCTACTCCGCAAAAGAGCGCCCGCCGGGCGCTCTTTTTTTATACGCACCGTCATGTCGTTGAACCTGCGGGAGGACGTCGTGCGGTGGTCCTCATAACGATGCCTGCAATGGGCGCCGTGTTAGTTGAAGTTTTAAGTCTTTTTGGCCTCAAGCGCTTAATCCATAAGCGCTGATAGCTATCAAAATTGCAAAGGCCGTGCCGATGGGACAATGCTGCCCATGACAGCCGCACCCCACACCCCCACCTCGACATCCATCGACACCCTCACCATTACCCGTCCCGACGACTGGCACTTGCACGTGCGCGACGGCGAGGCGCTGCGCACCGTGGTTCCGCACACGGCCGCTCAGTTTGGCCGCGCGATCATCATGCCCAACCTGCGCCCGCCCGTGACCACGGCGGAGCAGGCGATGGCGTACAAAGAACGCATCCTGGCCGCTGTGCCTGCGGGTATGCCGTTTGAGCCGCTGATGACGCTGTACCTTACCGACAACCTGCCCCCCGAAGAAATCGTGCGTGCGCGCGCGGCCGGTGTGGTCGCCGCCAAGCTCTACCCCGCAGGCGCCACCACCAACAGCGACGCGGGCGTGACCGACCTGCGCAAGACGTACAAAACCCTCGAAGCCATGCAGAAGGCCGGCATGCTGCTGCTGGTGCACGGCGAAGTGACCAGTAGCGACATCGATTTATTCGACCGCGAGGCCGTGTTCATCGAACAGCAATTGATCCCGCTGCGCCGTGATTTCCCCGAGCTCAAAATCGTCTTTGAGCACATCACCACCAAGGACGCAGCCGACTACGTGCAGGCGGCCGACCGCTTTACCGCAGCCACGATCACCGCGCACCACCTGCTGTACAACCGCAACGCCATCTTTATCGGCGGCGTGCGCCCGCATTACTACTGCCTGCCCGTGCTCAAGCGCGAGAAACACCGCGTGGCTTTGGTGCAGGCCGCCACCAGCGGCAGCAACAAGTTCTTTCTGGGCACCGACAGCGCGCCGCACCCGGCGCACCTCAAGGAGCACGCCAGCGGCTGCGCCGGCTGCTACACCGCCCACGCCGCCATCGAGATGTATGCCGAGGCCTTCGACAACGCGGGCGCGCTCGATCAGCTCGAAGGTTTTGCCAGCTTCCACGGCCCGGACTTCTACAACCTGCCACGCAACACCGGCACCATCACGCTGCGCCGCGAGTCATGGACACCGCCCGAGAGTTTTGCGTTTGGCGAAGCCAACCTCAAACCCTTGCGCGCGGGCGAAGCGCTGCCGTGGCGACTGGTGTAAGCCCTTCTTCGTTCGCCTCCCTTCAGTGGGATACCGCGTGGTTGAGCCCGTGGTGCACCGTGGGGCAGCCGGTGGCCAGGCAGGTGCTGAGCGGCGATGCTGTGCACCAAGCGCTGCAAACTGCCGTTGCCCAGGGTGCCGCACCTGCTCCGGCGCAATTTGTGCCGCAGGCGGCGCTTTTACAAGGCACCGCCTACGAGCAGTTCATCTTCGACACCGGCACCGTTCCCACCCGCGACAACTTGCACGACTTTTTCAACGGCCTCGTCTGGTTGCAGTTTCCCCAGACCAAGCGCCGCCTGAACCAGTTGCAGGCACAGGCCATTGCCGCCGATGGCGTGCAAGCCGTGCGTGGACCGTTGCGGGATGCATTGACGGTGTTCGACGAAAACGGGGCCTTACTGCAAGCGCCCCCCGAGTTGTGGGCTGCACTGCATGCGCGAGACTGGCAGCGGTTGTTTGTGGACCTGCGCCCCCTTTGGCGGCAGGCCCGCCTGGTGGTGCTGGGGCATGCGCTGCTCGAAAAGCTGGTTTCGCCCCGAAAACCCATGGTTGCGCACGTCTATCAAACGGAGTTTGCTATTGATACGGTAGCTGATCTGGACGCTTGGCTCGCCAATGACATGGAGCCGCAGCGCTGGGCCAGCAAGCCTTTTGTGCCCCTGCCGGTGCTGGGTGTGCCCGGTTGGTGGCCTTGTAACGAAGACCCGGCTTTTTATGCAGATGCTCAGGTGTTCCGGGCGTCGCGCGGTGTGCAGTCGGTGGCTGCGTCTTAATTCCCGCCAAGGCCTGTGTGATAAGGCCCTGGCGCAGATTTGCACCTACCATAGCGCGATAAATCGCGGCCAGAAGTGGTGTTGGGCTTGCGGGACTGCTGTGGCTTGAAGCGCAGCCCCCGGCCCCCATCTGGACCTGCAATCACCTTGTTGTTTTGTCCCACGGAGAGCTCATGAAACGGATTCTGTTATTTGTAATGACCAACCTGGCCGTTGTGCTGGTGTTGGGCGTGGTGGCGAGCCTGCTGGGCGTCAACCGCTTCCTCACGGCCAACGGGCTCAACCTCACCGCGTTGCTCGGCTTCTCGCTGATCATGGGCTTTGGCGGCGCGATCATCTCCCTGCTGATCAGCAAGCCCGTGGCCAAGTGGAGTGCCAAGGTGCAGATCATTGACGGCACTGGTTCGGCTGACGAGCGCTGGATTGTGGACACCGTGCGCGGCTTTGCCGACAAGGCAGGTATCGGCATGCCCGAAGTCGGCATCTTCCCCGGCGACCCCAACGCGTTTGCCACGGGCGCTTTCAAGAACAACGCGCTGGTGGCGGTATCCACCGGGCTGTTGCAGGGCATGACACGTGAAGAGGTCGAAGCCGTCATCGGCCACGAGGTGGCTCACATCGCCAACGGCGACATGGTCACCATGACGCTGATCCAGGGTGTGATGAACACGTTTGTGGTGTTCCTGTCGCGCGTGATCGGGTATGCGGTGGACAGCTTCCTGAATAAAAACAGCGAGCGCTCGGGCCCCGGTATTGGCTATTACGCCACTACGATCGTGCTCGACATCCTGCTTGGCTTCGTGGCCGCGATGATCGTTGCCTGGTTCAGCCGCCAGCGCGAGTTTCGCGCGGATGCAGGTGCCGCCCAGCTCATGGGCCGTCGCCAGCCCATGATCAATGCGCTGGCCCGCCTGGGTGGTGTGCACCCAGCCGAACTGCCCAAGAGCATGGCCGCCATGGGCATTGCGGGTGGCATTGGCAAGTTTTTCAGCACCCACCCGCCCATTGAACAGCGCATCGCCGCGCTGCAGAACGCGCAGCAGGTTTAAGGGTTCGATCCCGGAAAGACTGCGGAGCCGATGGGCTCCGCCCTGACCACACCGCCGCAGGATTTTGCGCCCTGCGGCGGTTTTTTGTTGGTGACGGCTTTGGATGGCTGATTCCGGAGAGTGCCGCTGGTTGTGCTTTTCCTGCGCGTTTCAACGCGCCGCCACATCCACCCGCCAGCGCCTGCGCAGCGCGTGGCGCTTGCGGTATTCCCCAGGCGCCATGCCGGTGTAGCGTGCAAAGATGCGCCGAAACGCGGCGGGGTCGCTGTAGCCGCAGGCCACCGCAATGCTGGGCACGCTCTCCAGAGTCACCTCCAGCATGACCTTGGCGCGGGCGCAGCGCAGGCTGTGCAGATGGTCCAGTGGCGACTGGGACAGCACCTGTTGAAAATGCCGCAGCAGCGTGCGGGTGCTCACCGACGCTGCCTCGGCCAAACGCGGCAGCGAATAAGGTTGGTCCAGATGGGCTTCCATCCATGCAATGGCGCGGGACAGCGTGCTGTCGCGGGTGGCCGGGATGTGCTGCTGCGCATTGGCCTGCAACGCTGCCCGGGTGCGTGGGTGGTCGGGGGTGAGGGCGTTGGCCAAGGCGTCGCCCAGGTCGTTGCCCAGTGTGTGGCGCACCAGGGCCACGGCCATCTCGCCCACGTTCACCGGCAATGCGCAGCTCATCCACAGGCCGTCTTCCGCCGTGTCCTGGTCCAGGGTAAAGCCGACGTCCGGAAAGTCCCGTGCAAAGCCGGCCACATAAAACCACGGCAGGCTGACCTGGCGGCCACTCAAGCGGCCACTCTGTGCCGCCAGCCAGGCACCGTTGCCTTGGGTGAACAGGCGTTGCCCGGCATCAAGTGCCATGCCGATCTGGCGCGTGAGCGGGAGGTTGCGCGCCACCAGGGTGCGGATGGCCGGGATGTCGGTTGCATGGAACGACGGGATGAACAGCGCACAAGGCGGGTCGTTGTGTGGCGCGGTGGACGTCGGGGTGTAAGCCACCAACGGCCCTGGCAGCGCAGCAAGAGGCACTCCCCGCGCATCCAGCAGCCGCCACGCCAGCCGGGCGCCGCTGGCGCCCAGGCGCAGGTCGGCCAGCACGTTGGCGCTGCGCAGCAGGTCGATGAACTGCAGCGCGTTGCCCGCGCAAGATTCGGGCAGCAGCGGGATATCCACCCGGAAAACCGGGGGTGTCGCAGACGAGACGGATGGCAGGGTCATGGCGGTATTGGCTCTGTGGATGGCCATTTTCGCTTGTCTGGTTGCCAGGGGTGACCCGTAGCATGAATGCGCGGTGGGGCGGCTCACTGTGCCACGCCCTCCCGCATTTTTTACCCTACGGATTTGACCCATGCACAAACCCCTTTCTGCCATTTCGCTGGCTACTGGCCTGCTCTTTAGCGGGCTGACGTTCGTTTCGTCCGCACAGGCCCAGGCGCTGGACGCCGCTGGCCTGCAAACAATCGACGCAGCGATCAACGGCGTGGCCGCCAAGATGGTCAGCTGGCGTCGTGACATCCATGCCCACCCCGAACTTTCAGGCCAGGAAGTGCGAACCGCCAAGCTGGTGGCCGATCACTTAAAGAGGCTGGGCATGGAAGTGCAGACCCACGTGGGCGGCACCGGCGTGGTGGGCACGCTGCGGGGCGGCCTGCCAGGCAAGGTGGTGGCGCTGCGGGCCGATATGGACGCGCTGCCCGTGCCCGAGAACACCGGCCTGCCATTCGCGTCCAAGGTCAAGTCCACTTACCTGGGCAAGGAAGTGCCCGTGATGCACGCGTGCGGGCACGATGCCCACGTGGCCATGCTCATGGGCGCGGCCGAGGCGCTGGCGGGCATGAAGGCTACGCTGCCCGGCACTATCAAGTTCATCTTCCAGCCTGCCGAAGAAGGCGCGCCGGTAGAGCCCGATGCGACCGGCAAGGTGCCCAGCTTTGGCGCCAAGGCCATGGTGGAAGAGGGCGCGTTGAAGGATGTGCAGGCGATCTATGGCCTGCACATCACCGCCAACCTGCCCTCGGGCGTGGTGGGTTACCGCAGCGGTCCGTTGATGGCAGGGTCCGACAGTTTGAAGATTGTGGTGGAAGGCCGTGGCGGCCACGGCTCGTCGCCCTGGAACGCGGTAGACCCGGTGGTGGCCGCAAGCCAGGTGGTATTGGGCCTGCAGACGGTGGTGAGCCGCCAGCTCAACATCAGCCAGGAACCCGCGGTAATCACCATCGGCTCCATCCAGGGCGGCACGCGCTACAACATCATCCCCGACAACGTGGAGCTGTTGGGCACGCTGCGCACCTTCGACGAAGGCATGCGCCAGGACGCCTTGAAGCGCATCACCACCACCGCCGAGGCGATTGCGATGTCGAGCGGCGCCAAGGCCAAGGTGGTGTTTGGCCCGGTGGCCTACCCGGTCACCACCAACCCTGCCGAGCTGACGGCCGCCTCGTTGCCTGCGCTCAAGCTGGCGGTGGGTGGGAAGGCCATGATCATCCCCAAGGTGAGCGGCTCAGAAGATTTCTCCGAGTTCCAGAAGGTCGTGCCGGGCTTCTTCTACTTCCTGGGTGCGCCACCCAAGGGTGTGGAGTTCAGCAAGGCGCCGTCCAACCACTCGCCGCTGTTTGACATCGACGAAGACCAGTTGCCGGTGGGTGCGCGCACGCTGGCGGCACTGGCGGTGGACTTCTTGCAGCGCAAGTAAGCGTGGCGGCTGACCAGTCCTGAAACGGCGCCGGTCAGGTCGCAGCTGTGCCGAGAATGTTTCGGACCACCGCTTCACCCACCTTGATGCCGTCAACGCCTGCAGAAAGAATGCCGCCCGCGTAGCTCGCCCCCTCACCGGCCGGGTACAGCCCGGCGGTGTTCAGGCTTTGCAGGGTCTCGTCGCGCCCGATCTTGAGCGGGGACGAGGTGCGTGTCTCCACACCCGTCAGCACCGCGTCGTGCATGTCAAAGCCTTTGATCTTGCGGCCGAATACCGGCAGGGCCTCGCGCAACGCCTCGATGGCGTAGCCGGGCAGGGCGGCGTGCAGGTCGCCCAGGGCTACGCCGGGTTTGTACGACGGCTCCACGCTGCCCAGTTCCTTCGACGGTCTGCCCGCGATGAAATCGCCCACCAGCTGGCCTGGGGCGCTGTAGTCGCGCCCGCCCAGCACATAGGCGTTGGATTCCAGCTGGCGCTGCATCACCAGGCCGGCAAGGGGATGAAAACTGCCGGCGCTCTGCGCTTCCACGCCATAGGTGCGGCCCAGTTGCGTTTCAAAAGCGGCGGCATCGGTGGGGTAGTCGCTGGGGTCAATGCCTACCACCATGCCTGCGTTGGCGTTGCGCTCGTTGCGCGAGTACTGGCTCATGCCGTTGGTGACCACGCGGCCCGGCTCGCTGGTGGCGGCCACCACGGTGCCACCGGGGCACATGCAAAAGCTGTACACAGCGCGGCCGTTTTGCGCGTGGTGCACCAGTTTGTAGTCGGCCGCGCCCAGCAACGGGTGACCCGCGTGGCGGCCCCAGCGTGCGCGGTCGATCACGCCCTGGGGGTGTTCGACACGAAAGCCGATGGAAAACGGCTTGGCCTCCATGGCCACGCCGCGCTCGTACAGCATGGCAAAGGTGTCGCGTGAGCTGTGGCCCAGCGCCATCACCACGTGGTCGGCGCGCAGTTCGGTGGTTTCGCCGGTGGCCTGGTTCAGCACCTTCAGGCCGCGCAGGTGGCGGCCTGGTGCATCGTTCTCCACGATCACGTCCGTCACGCGCTGCTCAAAGCGGATCTCTCCGCCCAGCGCAATGATTTGCTCGCGCAGATTTTCCACCACCTTCACCAGCTTGAAGGTGCCGATGTGCGGGTGGGCCGCGTACAGGATCTCTGCGGGCGCACCTGCCTTCACAAACTCGTTCATCACCTTGCGGCCCAGGTGGCGTGGGTCTTTGATCTGGCTGTAGAGCTTGCCGTCGCTGAAGGTGCCTGCACCGCCCTCGCCAAACTGCACATTGCTCTCGGCATGCAGCTCGCGTTTGCGCCACAGGCCCCAGGTGTCTTTGGTGCGTTCGCGCACGGGCTTGCCGCGTTCCAGCACGATGGGCTTGAAGCCCATCTGCGCCAGCACCAGCGCCGCAAAAATGCCGCAGGGCCCAAAGCCCACCACCACTGGGCGCAGGGGCAGGTCCGCCGGTGCCTGGCCCACGGGGCGCCAGGCCATGTCGGGCGTGGGCTGGATGTGGGGGCTGCCTGCAAAAATCGCCAGCAGCTCTGCTTCGCGCGAAGGCTGTGCCAGGGTGACGTCCACGATGTACACCGCCAGCAAGTCGGCCTTGCGCGCGTCGAAGCTGCGTTTGAAGACTTGAAGGTGGGTGATGTCTGCGTCTGCCACGCCCAAAAGGGTGACAACAGCGGCGCGCAGGGGCGCCTCGGGGGCTTCGGCCACGGTGAAGGGCAGCCGGATTTCAGAGAGTCGGATCATGTTCTTGCGGGCCCGTGTCGATCGGGCGAGTTGCAATGGCGCGGGGCCGTGATGATACGGGGTGCGCGCTGCCGATGGAATCCCGGCCAAGCAAGCTGCGTGGTGCGGTGTGCCTAAAAAACTATCAAATCAATAGCTGCTAGCGCTTGATGGATAAGCGCTAGAGGCCTATTCGACTCATATTTTCTGATCTGTGGTGCTTTCCGCGTCCGGGGCTGCCTGCTGGCGCCAGCGCAGCTCTGCCACGCCAAACGCCACGGCTGCAAGCACCAGTGGTCCGAAGTAATACAGCGCTCGGTAGGCCAGCAGCGCCGCCAGCACTTCTTCTTGCCCCAGTGCCTGGGTGGCCAGCAGCGCCACGCCCACGGCCTCCAGCACACCCAAGCCGGCGGGCACGCGCAGCACCAGCCCCGCCACGGCTCCCAGCAGCACGGTGGCCAGCGCTGCGGAGTAGCTCACCTGGCCTTGCAGCACCGTCCACAGCGCGGCGCCCATCAGCATCCAGTTGCCTGCGGATACGGCCACCTGCCACAGCGCCACGGGCCAACGCGGCAGCGGAAATTCGTGGCCGCGCAGCGTCAGCGCGCGGCCACTGCGCAGTGCACACAGCACCACATACGCCACCGGCAGGCAGCCCAATACGGTGCCGCCCAGGCGCCATTGCCAGGAGGTCACCGCCCACCCCGCCACAGCGGGCGGCTGCCACAGCCACGCCAGCACGCCCGCCAGCAGCAAGTAGCCCACCCAGTTGGTGACTATGCTGGTGCCCACGACCTGGCCAATGGTGCCGGGGTCCACGCCACGCCGCGCATACAGTCGGTAGCGCACGCCCACCCCGCCAATCAGCGAGCCCAGGTTCAGGGTGAACGGGTAGCTGGTCATGGCAATGCCCAGCGTGGTTGGGCGCGTCAACCGGTGGCCGCTGCAATGGCGGCCTACCCAGTCAAAGGTGCCGTAGGCGAAATGACTGAGCAATGCCAGCCCGCCCGCTGCCACCAGGGCAGTGGCGGGCAGGTCGCGCAGCGCCTGCAGCACAGCGGGCCAGTCCACCGTGCGGGCCTGCTGGAAAATCAGCCATGCCACCACCGCAAAAAACACCGCTGCAAGCCCCCGTGTCGCCCAGGGCCACCAGGGCTGCTGCGGCCAGCCGCGCCAGCCTTGGGGCGCGCCGGTGTCGTCGGTGTCCGCAGTTAATGTTGGAGCGGGGGTGCTGCTGCCCATCATTGCGGTGCGCTCGTGGGTGCAGGCTGCGTCAGGCTGCAGCACCACCGGCAGATCCGTCCGTAGCGGCGTCTGCAGGCCCTGGCTTGGCCAAGGTGATGATCGGCTGGTGCTTGGGCAGCCAGCCAGCCCAGGCGGGAAACCACCGCATCAGGTGAAACACTGCGTAGCTGCGCATCACGCGCAGCCCGTCCCAACGGCCGGGCGCAGCCGCTTCAATCTGGTTGCAGCTGTTGTCCATCAGGTGTGACAGGCGGCGGTGCAACTGGGCGTTGAAGGCGCGGTCCTGGATGATCACGTTGGCCTCCAGGTTCAGCGACAAGCTCAGCGGGTCGAGGTTGCTGGAGCCGACGGTGGACCAGGTGTCATCCACCAGCGCCACCTTGCCGTGCAGCGGGCGGTCGCAGTATTCGTACACCCGCACACCCGCGCGTTGCAAATGGTCGTACAGCAGGCTGGCCGCTGTTTTCACGATCGGCATGTCGGGCTGGCCTTGCAAAATCAGCCGCACATCTACCCCGCGTTTGGCGGCACGCCGCATCTCGCGGATGAAGCGGTAGCCCGGGAAGAAGTAGGCGTTGGCAATCACCACCCGGCTGCGCGCTGCGCGCAGCGCCACGCGGTAGTGGCGTTCGATGTCGCTCGTGTGTTGCTGGTTGTCGCGTGTCACAAAGATGGCGTGGGCGGTGCCTGCATGGGGTCGCCCGGTAACGCCTGCGGCCCGGTGGCGTTTGTGATCGGCGCGGTCCAGCACCGCCTCGCGCGTGAAATGGTGCATCTGCGCCACGATGGGCCCGCGCACCTGCACGGCGTAGTCTTGTTTGGCTTCGGGCCCGAAGTCGGCAACATGGTCGGCCGAGTAGTTGATGCCCCCAATGAACCCCAGCTCGCCATCGACCACCACAATCTTGCGGTGCATGCGGCGCAGCACATTCAGCCGCTGCCCCAAGAAGACACGGCCTGGGTCGAAGACCCGGAACTTCACCCCGGCATCGACCAGGCTGCCTACATACTGGTCCGACAGATCGGGCGATCCGAAACCATCCACCAGCACATGCACTTCGACACCGCGCTGCGCCGCCTGCAACAAAGCGGCATGCAGCTCCTTGCCGATCTTGTCGTCAAACAAGATGAAGGTTTCCAGCATCACTTCCCGCCGCGCTTGGGCAATGGCATTGAAGACGCGCGGAAAGAACTCTTCGCCGTTTTCGAGCAGATCAAAGTGGTTGCCTGGCACCCACCGGGACGAACGGGGCGCACGAAACGAACGCTTCATAACAAGATCTCCGCGGCCAGGGGCGCATGGTCCGACAACTTGTCCCACGGCTTTTTGGGCAGGGTCAGCGGCGAATGCACAGAGGCATTGCGCACGTAAATGCGGTCCAGCGCCAGCAGTGGCATGGAGGCTGGGAAGGTGCGCACAGCGCGGCCAAAGGCCTGCACAAAGACTTCGTGCAGCCCCACCTCGCGGCGCAGCACTTCGTGGGCGCGGTTGCGCCAGTCGTTGAAGTCACCCGCCAGCACCACAGGCTCGTTGGCGGGGAAGGTGCGCACCAGATCACACACCCGCATCAGCTGTTTTTGCCGGTGGGATTCTTGCAACCCCAAATGCACACAGATGGCATGCACCGGCAAATGGTGCCCCGGTGGCTGCAGCACGCAGTGCAGCATGCCGCGCCGCTCCGGTCCGCTGATGGAGATGTCGTGGTTCTCGTAGCGTGTGATGGGGAATTTGGACAACAGGGCATTGCCATGGTCGCCGTTGTCATACACCGCGTTGCGCCCATAGGCGTGTTGCGACCAGATGGTGTCTGCCAGAAACTCGTAGTGCGGCACCTGCGGAAAGTTGGCCAAGCGGCTTGCATGCCGGTGGTGCGTGCCCTGCACCTCTTGCAAGAACACCAGGTCCGCCGCCACTTCACGCACGGCATCACGCAGCTCATGCAACATGAAACGCCGGTTAAAGGTGGTGAAGCCCTTGTGCACGTTCACGGTGAGCACTTTGAACGCAATGGGCTGGGGGTCGGTAGCGGCGGTGGTGGCCATGGGCAGTCGAACAATCTTTGGAGTAGTGCCCCGGCGACGCCGCAGAAAAGTGCGCAATGGGCGGTTGGGTGGGCCGAGGGATGCCTTGATTGTTTGGGCTGCGGTGCATGGCCGCTGTAGGACGGCTGGCCGTGGTTTTGTGTGCAGCAGGACGAAAAAATGGGGCTTGAGAGCCCCATTTCTTTCATCCGGTAAAGTGCCGCGCCTGCGGCGGCAGCCTTTATGCGGGCAGGAAGCCTTCCACCGATAAGTAGCGCTCGCCCGTGTCGTAGTTAAAGCCCAGCACCTTGGCGCCTGCAGGCAGCTCGGGCAGCTTTTGCGCAATCGCGGCCAGCGTGGCGCCGGACGAAATGCCCACCAGAATGCCTTCTTCGCGTGCAGAGCGGCGTGCGTATTCGCGGGCCGGTTCCGCATCGACCTGGATCACGCCGTCCAGCAGGCTGGTGTCCAGGTTCTTGGGGATAAAGCCCGCACCAATGCCCTGAATAGGGTGGGGCGATGGTGCGCCGCCCGAGATGACGGGCGATGCCGAGGGCTCTACCGCAAACACCTTGAGGTGGGGAAACTTGGCCTTGAGCACCTGCGCCACGCCCGTGATGTGGCCGCCCGTGCCCACGCCGGTGATCAGCACATCAATCCCGTCAGGGAAGTCCGCCAGGATCTCCTGCGCCGTGGTGCGCACGTGCACATCGATGTTGGCGGGGTTTTCAAACTGCTGCGGCACCCACGAGCCCGGCGTTTGCACCTGCAGCTCCTGCGCGCGGGCAATCGCACCCTTCATGCCCTTTTCCTTGGGGGTCAGGTCAAACTGCGCGCCATAGGCCAGCATCAGGCGGCGGCGCTCAATGCTCATGCTGTCGGGCATCACCAAAATCAGCTTGTAGCCCTTGACGGCTGCCACCAGCGCCAGGCCAATGCCCGTGTTGCCGCTGGTGGGCTCGATGATGGTGCCGCCAGGCAGCAGCGCGCCCGACTTTTCTGCGTCTTCGACCATGGACAGCGCAATGCGGTCTTTGATGGAGCCGCCGGGGTTGCTGCGCTCGGATTTCACCCACACGTTGGCGGCAGGGCCAAACAGGCGGTTGATGCGCACGTGGGGCGTGTTGCCGATGGTTTGCAGAATGTTGTCAACTTTCATGGCGTCTCCTGTGAGGTGCAAAGATGGGCGTTGGTGCAATGCCGGTCAGTTCGTAGAAATCCGTTCGGGCTGAGCCTGTCGAAGCCAGGACACGATGGCGGGCTCCTCGACAAGCCCAAGCGAAGGGGCTCACACGGCTGGCATTGCCGTACCCCGCGCATTCTGAACCAGTTGTTCTACTGCCTTGGTGATATGGATATAGCCAAGGTATCGGCCCACGCCGCAGCCCACCCGTTCAGGGCGTGGGCTTGATGCCTACGCGCATCGCACCTTCCACGGGGGTGATCCGTACCTGCACGGGCAAGCCAAGCGCGATGGTCTGCGCATTGGTGGTGGTGTGCTCGTACGCCAGCGTGGCAATCAGCGCATTGCCGGGGCCTCGTTCTGCCGCGTGGTGGGCTGGCGCAGTTGGCCGGATTCAAACGTCCAGCCCATGCGCTGGCCCAGCGCCTCCAGCTCCCGCGTGGCAATGTTGCGCGCCAGGCCGGGCACCAGGGCCTCGCCCCAGGCGTGGTGCAGCGGGCCGCGTTCCAATACATCCAGTGGTGCTGGCGCATCAGCGAATGGTTTTCAATGATGTGGACCGTTTGCGCAAATACCTTGCGCGTTTCGGACTGGATTGGAATCGCGCATCAGGCGCTGGGCGATAATCCACCCTGTGAAGCGCGCCAGACCGCCGCTGGTGCAATCTGGGAAACCAGGCACTGGAGGAACGTCCGGACTGCAAAGGACAGCGTAGCAGCTAACGGCTGCCCACCGTGAGGTGAGGATTAGAGCAACAGAGACGAGTCAGGTCGTTTTCAGCCACCAAGGGTGTTCTATGGGGGGCAGCGCAAGCTGGCACCGGCTGGCGCAAGCCAGACGCTCAGGCGCAAGCCTGAAGCCCCATAGCCGCCCAAGGCGCGGAACGCGACTTGGGTGAAACGGGCAATCTCTACGCGCAGCAATACCAAGTAGGCCAACCACGGGAGCAGGGCGACCTCTCTAGACCTTGTGGTTCCGCGGGGAGAGTTGGCGGGTAGGTAGCACCGAGCCGTGGTGGCGACACCCGGCCCAGATTAATGGCGGTCACACTGCGGGCAACCGTGGTGCACAGAATCCGGCTTATCGGCGCGCTTCACACTATTTATCGATGTACGGAAAGCTTTGCAGAGATACCCGTCTGCGCTTCCTTACGGTTTCGCGCAATGCTGCGCATGCCCCTGTTCAAGCTCAGTCGCGCGTTTGACGGTATCTGGGTGGCTGCTGAGCAGGGACCACACCGCATGCTCTGGCTCGTCGGCGCCTGACTCGCGCTTGCGCGGGCTGGGCTTGGGTGCGCTGGCGCCCGCTTGGCTACCGGGTGCCGCAGTGACCCCTTCCTTCTTGTCTTTGGCTTCCTGCTCTTCACGCTCCTCGCGCTCTTTCTCGTCGCGTGCAATCGCGAGCAGCAGCTTGCCCATGGGCGCAGTCGGCAGCGCTGCGTGGCCCATGAGGGCGATGGCGTAGCAGTCCGCCTCGCGTTCATGGCTGCGGCTGTAGGCTAGGCCCGTCAGCACCGAGGCGCCGGTGGACACGATGCCCGACACGTCTCCCAGGGCCAGGCCCATGCCCATGTTAAGCACGCCTTGCTCCACCACCATGCGGGTGGTGTGGCGGTACACGACGTGGCCGATCTCGTGGGCCAGCACGCCGACCAGGGCGTTGTCGTCCAGGCCCTTTTCGGCGGCGGCCTTCACGATGCCGTCGGTCATCACCACCTTGCCACCAGGCAGTGCGAAAGCATTGGCGCCCATGCCCGACCGGAACTCAAGGGTCAGCGGGGGCCGGTAGCTGGGGTAGCGGTGCAGGGTGCCGGGGGTTTGTTGCACAAGGGCATCGAAACGGGCCTTCAACTGGGCTTGCCGTTCGGGCGGGAGCTTGCTGGGTTTCAAGGTGCCGTCGTCCATTTGCTGGAGGACGTTTTCGGCCACGCTGGTCTCCCAGGCCAAGGGCACAAACCGCGTGATCTGCGTTGCGGCCCAGGGTGTGCCATAGCGGTAGAACAGCGTAAGACCGATGATGGCCCCCACTGCCACGCCCAGCAGAACGGGCCAGCGGGTTTGCATGCGTTGGGCGATGCCGGGGCGGTCGCCTGCAGCGGCCAAGGCTGCGCGCCATTCGGCCACGGCGTCGATCTCCAGGCTGCCATGGTCGCGCAGGTCCACCACTACGCGCACCTGCGGGCGGCGCTCGTTCCAGGCTTCGGGCCAACCCACGTTTTTAAAGGCAAACACGGTGGGCGCTGCGCCGGTCTGCGAGAGCGGGTGAAGCACCAGCGAGGGGCCCTGCGGTGTGCGCCGCAAGCCCACCATCACTGGCTGGGCCTTGCTGCTCAGGCCGTCAAACCAGCGCCCCGAGACCTGCTTGTCCGCGGGGGTGTCAGAAGCTGCAGCAATGGGGTGGCTCATCACCCGATCAGGTCCAGGCCTGCCGCATCTGCCAGCGCATCACCCAGCCCGCCTTGTTGCTGGCGCACCATGGCACCCGCCACTTGCTCCACGCCGCCTTTGACGTGCAAGGTGACTGATTCGAGCTTCATGCGGTACTCGCTGACCCGCGCAAAGGGCCGGTAGAGCCCCAGCGTGATCAGCGTGAGCACCATGTTCTTGATGCGGAGCCACACGTAGCCGCCGGTGGGCAGATGGCACTTGAAACGCGCCACGTGGCTGACGCCGATGTTGTCCCACATGAGCCGGAACATGCGCGCCTCGCGGTACGCGCGGGCGGGTGCAGACGCCAGAAAGAGCAGGAAGATCCCGCCCACGATGGCGCCCACGATCAACACGATGATCCACAGTCCCAGGCTATTGCCCAGGCCCGCCACCAGCGCCATGGAGCCCCCGGCCAGCAGCGTGCCAATGAGAGAAAGGGCCACCACACACAAGATGAACACCAGCACCGTAGCCAGCCAGATTTTCACGAAGTCCATGTACACCGGCTTCCAGCGACCACGCTCAGCACCCACTTGCGCCTTCAGCACGAGCAGGCTTTTGAAGTTGTATTCGAGACGGATGAAACACAGCACGGTCAGCACCAGACCCAGAACGATCAGGCCCCCCATCGCGGGCGTTAATGTGGGCAGTTTGCGTTTGGTTTCTTCTTCGGCCTCCTGCAATGCACCAGCCAGTTCCGGCGACAGCATCTGCAGGCCATAAAACACGCCAAACCACACCAGCGCCAGCGCAAACACCGGCCAGCTGGCGATGTAGACCTCTTTCCAGCTGGCGGTGAACTGCAGCCGCAGACCGCGCCAGCGGGTAGCCCCCAGGCGAAAGCGCATGGCGCTGCCCCAGATGAACGGTGCCAGCACGGCGCCCGCCAGCAGGAAGACGCCGACGGCGGTATCCTGCCCGGTGTTGGCGGCGATGTTGTAGGCCAGGGTGATCAGCATCAGCAGCACAAAACCCATCACCATCTTGCGCTGCTGGGCCGTGAATTCGAGGGGGCTGCCAGCCACCATCGTGTGGCTGTAGAAATACTGCGCGGTGCGGCGACGGGCCCAGGGTGTGTAGATGCCCAGCGTGATGATGCTGAGCAACACGTTGACAATCCACACCCGAAAGTATTCGCCCCCGCTGCCCGTGAATTCGAGCGGGTAGGCGTCGATGTTTTGCGGCATGAATGTAGACATCGGCCCTGCGGCGCTGTCCCGCTCTGATGGAACTTGGCTCATGAACTCCCTCCTTGTTTGTCGCGCAGTGTAGCAGCGGACCACGGAAGAATTTTTTAAGCAAAATTGGCCTCTAGCGCTTTGCTAACAAGCGCTAGCAGCTATATTTTTAATAGCTAAATGATAGTGCAGTAGCTTTGCCCATCCCGCCCTTGGCCACTGGCGCACCCCATGCCAGCGCACCCGTGGAACTGGCTCTGCCAGGCCACCGGGTGCGTCCCCCTCAGGGGGATGGCGCCGAAGGCGACTCAGGGGGAGTCAGAATTTTTCCCAAGGCGCCAGATACCGCCACTGCCCCTCCGGCACCTTGGCCAGCGGTACCCGTCCGATGCGGATGCGCTTGATCGCCACCACGCTCAGGCCCACCGCGTCGCACATGGCCGGAATCTGTCCGGGGCGGATGCCCTTGAGTGCAAAGCGCAGCTTGGTTTCGCTTTGCCAGCTCACCTTGATGGGCGGCAGCGGGCGGCCGTTGAACGACAGTCCGTGGCACAGGCGTTGCAGGCCATGGTTGGCGATGTCGCCCTTGACCTCGACGATGCACTCCTGCTCCAGCGATTCGATGTCTTCGGCCAGCTTGCGGGCGATGCGTTTGTCTTGTGTGTAGACCACCAGGCCACTGGCCTCGGTGGGCAGCGGCGTGAAGCATTCGAGCTGCTTGAAGTGGCGTTGCAGCACGCGGATGCCCGAGGCATCCTCCTCCAGGTGGGATGCCATCTCCAGCAGCGACGTTGCTGGGGTGGCGCCCTGGCTGCGGCTGGCGTGGGCCGCGCCGCCCTGGGCTGGCTGCCCCAGCCCGGCTTCAAAACCGGCAGGCTTGTGCAGCAGAAGGGTGACGGGCGTCAGCTCCAGCAGGCTCGCGTCCTTCGCTACCGTCACGGCCTGGTCGGGGCGCACACGGGCCCCAGCGGCTTCCACCACCTGGCCGTCCACGCTCACAAACCCGCCTTCGACAAATTGCTCGGCCATGCTGCGCGAGCAGTTCAGTTGTTCGGCCACCCGTTTGGCCAGGCGGATGTGGGTGGGGTCAGGGTTCTTGTCGGTCATAGGGGGAGGAAGGAAGGCATTTGCCGTGAGGGAATCGAAGGGGCAAATGCGTGATTGTCGGCGTTGACTTCAAAACGGGCGCTGCCGCATGCCAGTGCCACCGTGGAACCGGCTTCGCCGGGCCACTGGTGGCGTCCCCCTGAGGGGGAAGGCGCGTAGCGCCTCAGGGGGCATCACTCAGGGGGCATCAATTGTTCCCGGGCTGTTGCGAACGGATGCGCTCGACATGCGCCAGCAGCGAGCGCTGTGCCACGGGCCACATGCGCGGGGGCACATCGTCGTACGCATGCTGTACCCAGTCATCCATGCTGCCTTGCGGCAGCGCCTGCATGGCGGCCAGCACCTTGGCCTCGCGGGCCAGGCGGTGGGCCTTTAGCTTGGCAATCGCGCCACGCGCATCGCCCAGAACATAGCCGTGCGCAGGCAGGATGAACTCCACGCCGTGTTCGGCGCACACGGCGTCCAGCCGGTCCAGGGAATCCAGGTAGTCGGCCATGTTGCCGTCCGGTGGGTCCACCACCGTGGTGCTGCCGTTCAGGATGTGGTCGCCGCTGAAGAGCAGGGCGTCTTCCACCAGCCGCAGGCACAGGTGGTTGGCGGCATGGCCGGGGGTATAAATCACCTGCAAAGTATGGGTGTTTTCGCCTTCTAGCGCTTGTCCAGTAAGCGCTAGTAGCTCATTATTTTGTAGCGAACGGTCGGGCGTGAACTGGCTGGCGGCACGTGCCGTGGTGGCCGAGGGCAAGCCCAGGATGGGCGGTTGGGGCTTGCCCGCCTGCACACACAGGGCCTGCAGCGGCGCGGCGCCGGGGGAGTGGTCGGCATGTGAATGGGTGCACACAATCATGCGGATGTCGCCACCCGCAGCGCGCCAGAGCTTGTCCAGGTGATCGGCATCTGCCGGGCCGGGGTCGATGGCGATGAAGCCCGTGCTGGGGTCGCCCACCAGGTAGCTGTTGGTGCCGGGGCCGGTCATCACGCCGGGGTTGGGTGCGGTCAGGCGCATCACGTTGCGCAGCAGCGGCACGGGGCGTTCGGTTTGCCAGTCCAGCGCGTGCACGATTTGCCCATCGGGGCACACCAGCGCCAGCTCGCCAAACGGCGACTCGTCTTCCATGTAGCGCGCTTCCTTGCCCGCCAGCGTGCCCGCGCGTGGGCAGCTCACCCACAGGGGCTGCTCGTGCGCCACAGCGTCCAGCACCGCCTGGGTGTTGGCAAACTTGGCGAGGCGCTGCAGCGTGCGGATGGTGGGGAAGATCATGAAGAACTGCCCCGCCTCGTGTCGGGCCAGCGCGTCGGCCGGACGCACCCACACGGGTTCGAACTGCTCGGCCTCGTCGGCCACGGGCTCCTGGCCATCGGGCATGCGGGCCACCAGAAACGGCACTTCAAAACGGCGCGCAAGGTCGCGGTCGGCCGTCCAGTGGGCCAGCAGGTACACGCCGTCGGCCGCCAGCCGCAGTCCGCGTGCGGCGCACTGCGCGGCAAACGGCTGGTGGCGGTCGATGGCGGCAATGTCCTGTGCATCGGCCATCAAGCCTTTGCGGGGACCGTCGGCATGGCGGGCCAGCAGCACGCCCAGCTCTTCAAAGCTCTCGCGGATGGCGGCGATGGCCTGGGTCAGGTGCAGATCGCTTTGCGCAGGGCGGCGGTCAGCCGCCGCGTGGGTGTCGGGCGCCGCGTCCAGCGCGTCGATGCCACCGCCGGGGAACACGTAAGCGCCCGGGGCAAAACTCGCGTGCGGCGAACGCCGGGTCATCAGCACCTCTAGCGCCCCATCGCCCCCCGCATCGCGCAGCAGCAGCACGGTGGCGGCAAGGCGGGTGGCAACGGGTTCGCGGTGGGGGTGGAGTTGTTGGCTGAGGCGGGGCATCAAGGCATTATCGAGGGGCGCTGGCTACCCCGTCCATTCAGCTGCGAGCCGGGATATTCAGCCCCTTGGCAACCGCCGGGCGTGCCACAAAAACATCCAGCACACGCTGCACCTCGGTGAACTGGCCAAACTCCACCAGGTCACCCGCGCCGTAAAAGCCAATCAGGTTGCGTACCCAGGGCAGGATGGCAATGTCGGCGATGGTGTACTGCTCGCCCATCACCCACTGGCGGCCCGCCAGGCGCTGGTTCAGCACGCCGAGCAGGCGCCGGGACTCGGCCACGTAGCGGTCGCGTGGGCGCTTGTCTTCATAGTCCTTGCCTGCAAACTTGTGAAAGAACCCCAGCTGGCCGAACATGGGACCCAGGCCACCCATTTGCCACATCACCCACTGGATGGTTTCGTAGCGCGCTGCGGCGTCCTGCGGGATCAGCTGGCCGGTCTTGTCGGCCAGGTACAGCAGAATGGCGCCCGATTCGAACAGCGCCAGCGGCTGCCCGCCCGGGCCGTTGGGGTCGAGGATGGCGGGGATCTTGTTGTTGGGGTTGAGCGACAGGAATTCGGACGAGGTCTGGTCGTTGGTCTCAAAGCTCACCAGGTGCGGCTCGTAGGGCAGGCCCAGTTCTTCGAGCGCAATCGACACCTTCACGCCGTTGGGTGTGGGCAGCGAATACAGCTGCAGGCGGTCCGGGTGCTGGGCGGGCCATTTGTGGGTGATGGCAAAGGCGGAAAGATCGGGCATGGAGAAGTCCTTGGCTGGTGGCGCTGCAGCTGCGCCTCAAAAACGTGCAAGCCTAGTGCGGCACGGAAACCGGCGCTGCCCGAGGTTATTGGCAGCCCACCGACGATAATCCGGTGAATGCAGATTCGCTTCACCAAAATGCAGGGCGCGGGCAACGATTTCGTGGTGCTCGACGAAACCCAGGGCCGCCTGGGGCTCAGCGCCGCGCAATACCGCTTTCTGGCCGACCGCCACTTCGGCGTGGGGGCCGATCAGATCCTCACCGTCCGGCCCCCCAGCACTGATGCAGCGGCGGAAGGCATCGACTTTGAATACGTGATCCACAACGCCGACGGCGGCGAGGTGGAGCAGTGTGGCAACGGCGCCCGCTGCTTTGCGCGCTTTGTGCACGACAAGGGCCTTTCGGCCAAAGACACCATCCGTGTGCAGACCAAAGGGGGCGTGATCGCGCCGCGCCTCACGCCCGATGGACGCGTCACCGTAGACATGGGCCGCCCCCAGTTCGAGCCCGCCCAGGTGCCGTTTGATGCCACCGGCCTGAGCCCCGTGGCGCAAGGTTCAGGGCAAAAATGGCCTCTAGCGCTTGATGGTAAAGCGCTAGTAGCTACTATTTTTGTAGCGATTGCCTCTATGGGCAACCCACATGCGGTGCAGCTGGTCGATGACGTAGACACCGCTCCGGTGCTGGAAACAGGCCCGCTGATTGAAAACCACGTGCGTTTTCCGCAGCGTGTGAACGCAGGCTTTTTGCAGATCGTGGACCGCACCCATGTGCGGCTGCGCGTGTTTGAGCGCGGCGTGGGCGAAACCCTGGCCTGCGGCACGGGCGCCTGCGCGGCGGTGGCAGTCGGCATCCGCCTGGGTCTGCTGGACCCTGAGGTGCATGTGGACACGCGCGGCGGCCGCCTCACCATTGCGTGGAGCGGTGCCGACACCGATTCCGTTTTCATGACCGGCCCCGCCACTACGGTGTTTGAAGGCCAGATCGACATTCCAGACACCCCTCTATGACCTCACAAATCCCACCGATCACCGAAGACGACATCGCCCAGTTCCTCACCAACACGCCGGGCTTTTTCGAGCGCCACGCCGAGGTGCTGGCCAGCGTGCAGATCACCAGCCCCCACGGCGCGCGCGCCGTGAGCCTGCAAGAGCGCCAGGCCGAGATGCTGCGCGAAAAAATCAAGGGCCTGGAGCAGCGCGTCATGGAAATGGTGCGCAACAGCACCGAAAACGCCGCCATTGCCAGCAAGGTCCACCAGTGGACCGGCGCTCTGCTGCAGGTGCGCGATCCGTTTGATTTGCCCGAGGCCGTGATCGACGGCGTGCGCACCCTGTTCGACGTGCCCCAGGCGGCGGTGCGAGTGTGGGAGGTGGCTGCGCCGTACATCGACGCCGACTTCACCCAGGGCGCCAGCGAAGACGCCCGCGCGTTCGCCTCGTCGCTCACCATGCCGTTCTGCGGCCCCAACCTGGGGTTCGAGCCCGCCGCCTGGCTGGCCAACGAGGCGGGCGAGCCCGCCCAGTCGCTGGCCCTGCTGCCGCTGCGCGCAGGCGCCATCGACAGCGCCACGCCCGCGTTTGGCCTTCTGGTGCTGGGCTCGCAAGACCCGCAGCGTTTTGACGCCACGATGGGCACCGAATTTCTGTCGCGCATGGCGGAGCTTGCCAGTGCTGCGCTGCTGCGGCTGAAGTAGCCGGTTAGCCAGGAGGACTCGGCGGAGGCCCAGCCACGACAACCATGTCTGAAACGCCCGCCACCCTTGACCCCCACGTGCTGCGCTATCTGGAGCACGCGCGCGTCGAAAAGCGGCTGGCGGGCCGCACGCTCACCCTCTACACCCTGGACCTCGAAAAACTCGCGCAGTTTGCGGCGGGCGTGGATGTGCCGTTGCTGCAATTGCAGACCGCGCACATCCGCCGTTTTGTGGCGCAGATGCACAGCGGCGGGCGCAGCGGGCGGGGCATTGCGCTCATCCTGTCGGGCTGGCGCGGGTTCTTTATCTGGGCGGGGCGGCAGGGGTTGATTCCGCACAACCCCGTGCAGGACGTGCGCGCTCCCAGGGCCCCCAAGCCGCTGCCCAAGGCGCTGGGTGTGGATGACGCCGTGCGCCTGGCCGAGTTCGACAACACCGGCGCCGACCCCTGGCTGGAGGCGCGGGACGCCGCCATGGTTGAGCTGCTGTACGGCTGTGGCCTGCGCGCGGGCGAACTGGCCGGGCTCGACGCCATCCCCCATGCCGATACCCAACGCCTGGGCCGTGGCTGGGTCGATTTGCAGGCGGGCGAGGCCCATGTGTTCGGCAAAGGCAGCAAGCGCCGCAGCGTGCCCGTGGGCCGCGCCGCCATCGCAGCGCTGCAGGCCTGGCTGGCACTGCGCGCTGCGCCGTTCGGGGGCGAAGGCTCCGCGCGGCTTGCCACCGCCTTGTTTGTGGGCCAGCGCGGTGCGCGGCTCACGGCCCAGTCGATCTGGCTGCGCCTGCGCCAGCGCAGCCAGCAGGCGGGGCTGACCACGCCGGTGCACCCACACATGCTGCGTCACTCGTTTGCCAGCCACCTGCTGCAAAGCAGCGGCGACCTGCGAGCCGTGCAGGAGCTGCTGGGCCATGCCAACATCACCACCACGCAGGTCTACACGCGACTTGATTTTCAGCACCTGGCCAAGGTGTATGACGCGGCGCACCCGCGGGCACGCAAGAAGCCCTGAAGCCGCCTGGCAGGGCTTGCCTGCCGCAGAGAGTGAGCGTGAAAGGGACGCGTAGCCTCAGGCAGAAAAGGCCAGCAAGCCCCGGGCGTGTGGAGAGGGCAAGCGTGGTGCCTCCGTGCCCCCGACCTGGGACGGGAGCTTGAACGTGCCTACCGTTGCGACAAGGTCCGTGGCCTGCTGGTTCAGAGAGACTGCCGCAGCGGCCATTTCTTCCACCAGGGCGGCGTTCTGCTGCGTGGCCTGGTCCATCTGCGTGACGGCCAGGTTGATCTGATCGACGCCCTGGCTTTGCTCCCCACTGGCGGCGGTGATCTCGCCCACGACCTCCGTCACACGCCGGATGGCCTCGACCACTTCCAGCATCTTCACGCCCGCCTGGTCTACCTGGGCAGTGCCCGCCTTCACGCGCTCCACGCTGCCGCCGATCAACTTCTTGATCGCCTGTGCCGCCTCGGCCGAGCGCCCTGCCAGGTTTCTCACTTCAGACGCCACCACGGCAAAGCCTCGTCCTTGCTCGCCCGCCCGCGCGGCTTCGACTGCGGCATTGAGCGCGAGGATATTGGTCTGAAAAGCAATGCCATCAATCACGCCGATGATGTCCGAGATCTTGACGCTTCTCTCGTCGATGTCCTTCATCGTGCTTACCACTTTGGCGACGGCGTCGCCGCCTTCGATGGCCACCGTGCGTGCGGCCAGTGCCAGCTCATTGGCGCGGCGCGAGTGGCCAGCGTTGTTGCTCACTGTGGAATTGAGTTCCTCCATCGAGGCCGCCGTCTCTTCCAGCGCGCTGGCCTGCTCTTCGGTGCGGGACGAGAGGGCGTGGTTGGCATCGGCAATCTGCTGCGACGCTGCGGCAACACTGACCGAGCTCTCGCGCACCGCCCCCACCATGTTCACCAGGCTTTCCTGCATGCGCTTGAGCTGGGCCATCAGGCTGGTGGTGTCGCCCGGCCTGAGGTCGATCACCTCGGTGAGGTAGCCCTGCGCCACCCGGGTCGCCAGCGCCGCCGCAGTGCCCGGCTCGGTTCCCAGTTGCCGAACGATGCTGCGAGTCACCAGGTAGCCGACACCCATGGCAAAGAGGGCGCCCAGCGCGATGGCAAAGAGCATGAACAGGCGGATGTTGTGATAGGCCGCGTCGGATCGTTTGTACTCGGCCTGCGCCGTGTCCAGCTGTACCTGCACCAGTGCACCGAGCACGCCCTGTAGGGGGTCCAGCGCAGGGTACATCTCTTTTGCAGCGTATCCGGTCAGCCCGGGGATGTCATTGGATCGGATCAGGCTTTCGATGGTTTGCACTGCCTTGTCGGCAGGCGCCTTCAGACGCTCGAAGTCTTTGACCAGGCGCACCTCGTCGTTCACGAGTTCGGTCGCCAGATACGCGGACCAGTTCAGTGCGATGGCGGTTTTCGCGTTGTCGATGGACTGCAATGCCAGCTGCTGTGTCAAGGCGCCGTCGCGCATCTTGTGAGCCGTGTCCACCACATCCACAGCGTAGGCGTCCGAGACCAGCTTGATCTGCTTGAGCGGGATCACCCGGTCCTGGTAGACGGTGTTGAGACCTTTGTTGGCATGCTGCATTCCCACCAGTCCCATGACGCCCGTGATGATGGCCAGCAGCAGCAGGGCGCCTAGCAAGACGGCAAGGCGGGTGGATACTTTGAGGTGGTCGAATTTCATGGTGTGTTCCGATCAAAAAGGCCGAGCCAGCAGGTTCGTCCTCCCAACTGGATCTGTCAAATAGCGAAGCGCTTCGCGTGAAGGGGATCCGTGGGACCCGGCTAGATGAGTGTCAGGTCCCAGTCGCGGGCTGAACGAATTTCGGACTCAGCTTGAGACAAGCGACCGCACGCGGGGCATCGGCATGGGTGCAGCCTTAGGCATCCGCGAGCGTGCTCCAGATTGCCCAACCACGGGGGCGGGGTGTTCTGTCGGGGCGTTGATCCGAAATGTCGCCACCACATCGACGAGCTCGGTCGCCTGGCTGCTCAAGCTGCTCGCGGCAGCTGCCATCTCTTCGACCAGCGCTGCATTTTGCTGGGTCGCCTGGTCCATCTGGGTCACCGCCACGTTGACCTGCTCCACCCCTTGGCTCTGCTCTGTGCCCGCCGCGCTGATCTCGCCCATGATGTCCGTCACGCTGCGAATGGCGTTGACCACCTCTGTCATGGTCTGTCCGGCGCGATCCACCAGTTTCGATCCGGCCTCGACGCGCTCCACGCTGGCGCCGATCAGGCCCTTGATCTCGCGTGCGGCTTCGGCAGAACGGCCCGCCAGGCTGCGCACTTCGGTGGCCACCACGGCAAAGCCGCGACCTTGTTCGCCGGCACGTGCGGCTTCGACCGCAGCGTTCAGCGCCAGGATATTGGTCTGAAAGGCGATGCCATCAATGACCCCGATGATGTCCGATATCTTGCGTGAGCTTTCGTTGATGTCTTTCATCGTGCGCACCACATCGGCCACCACCTGGCCGCCCTGGCTTGCCACGGTAGAGGCGTTCTGGGCCATCTGGTTGGCCTGGCGCGCGTTTTCAGAGTTCTGCCGCACGGTGGAATTGAGTTGCTCCATCGACGCAGCCGTCTCCTCCAGCGCGCTGGCCTGGTGCTCGGTGCGGGCAGACAGGTCGCTGTTGCCGGAAGAGATTTCTGCGCTGGCAGTTGCTACGCCCTCAGAGCCCTGGCGCACCCTTGCGACCACCAGAGTCAGCGACGTTTGCATGGCGCCCAACGCGGACAGCAGCGGGCTGAACTCGTCGTTTCCGGTGTCATGAATGGCGGTGGTCAGATCGCCATCGCGCACGCGGTCGGTGATGGCCTGCGCCGTGGCAACGCGGCGCGACAGCAGGTTGGCGACATACCATGAAAACAATAGCAAGCCCAAAGCCACGGCGACGATGGAGCCGACGAGGATCATCAGTGTCTTTTGTGCGTCCGCTGCGATCACTGAAAGCTGCTCGGCCAGGCGCTCGGTTTGGGTCTGCTTTTGTGCATTGAGCATCTGAAGCACGGCGTTGCGGGCTGGAATGGTTTTGCTGACCAAGAGATCAAAGCCTTCCTCCTTCTGGCCTTTCTTGATCACGTCAATGTTTTGCTCGGCCACCTGCCAGAAACTCTTGAAGGCCTTTGCCAAGTCTTCGGCTTGCTCTTTGTCTTTGGGTGTACGGGCCGATTTTTCCAGGGCTTGCTGATCGCTGTCGATGAGTTTGCGCTTTTCCCCGATGTCGTTCAGGGTGGCGTCGAGATCCGCAGGCGTGCGCACCAGGATGGCATGGCGGATTTGCAGCGACGAACGGGTGACGTTCAGTTCCATGGTGGCCACACGCAACTGATGGGGAACCGTTTCTTCCGCGACGATTCGCGTCCGGGTCTTGACCTCGGTCAGGTTGGCCCAGGCGAATGCGGCAACCAGGGCCAGGCCGATGATCAATGCGAAGGAGGTGAGGTAAAGGCGCTTGCCGATACCAAAGGAACCAAAGAGTTTCATGGCGGGCTTTCTAGGGAGTGAGGGTGGTTTATGGCGAGCGAATGCGTTACATCGGATGAGCGGGTGGGGTCGCCACCAGCGCGGGGGCGAGAAATTTCTCGATGTCCAGCAGGATGAGCATCCGGTTGCCCACGGTGCCGATGGCCAGGAAGTGATCCGGCTCCAGCTTTGCATCCAACGCTGGCACGGGGCGCAGTTGCGCGGGCTCCAACGTGAGCACGTCCGAAACGGCGTCAACTACTACGCCCACCACTCGCAGTCCGATGTTGAGCACGATCACCACCGTGAGGTGGTCGTACTGCACGTTGGCCAGCCCCAGACGCAAGCGCAGGTCGATGATCGGAACAATCACGCCGCGCAGATTCACCATGCCTTTGAGGTCGGGCGGCGCATTGACGATGGTGGTGGGCTTTTCGTAAGAGCGGATCTCTTGCACCTGCAAGATGTCAATGCCGTATTCCTCAGCGCCTATCTTGAAGGCGAGGAACTCGCGGATGTGCGTCAACACCGCTTGCTGCACCGCTGATGCAGGAGCAAGTCGGGTTGGTGGGGGCCGAGTGGCGGTAGCGGACATCAAAACCTCTTTGATATAAATGATAGTTTTTTGTATTTTGTAAGGACAAATCATATTTGTCAATTTGTATTTTCAAATTCAAACTGCTGTCTCATAACTGTCATTTCAGACACCAAGCGCTTTTGTCGTTCCCGCGTTGCCGAAAGACGCTTCTATGGAGGCGGGCTCAGGACCCGCGACAATTCGGCGCATGAAAACCCTCCTTCTTCGCCCCGGCAAAGAGCGCTCGCTCCTGCGCCGCCATCCCTGGATCTTTGAATCGGCCATCGCCAAGGGCAGTGGCGACAGCGGCGAGACCGTGCGTGTGGAGTCGCACGAGGGCCAGTTTCTGGCCTGGGCCGCCTACAGCCCCAGCTCGCGCATCCGCGCGCGGGTGTGGAGCTTTGACGAGGCGCAGCGCATTGATACTCCGTTTTTTATAGCTGCTTGCGCCCGTTCCATAAGCGCTAGAGCCCGTTTTGACGTGCAAAGTGACGGCGTTCGCCTGGTGCATGGCGAATCCGACGGCCTGCCCGGGCTCATCGTGGACCGCTATGGCGATACGCTGGTGGCGCAGTTCACCAGCGCAGGCACTGAGCGCTGGAAGGATGTGATTGCCGACGCGCTGCTGCGCGAGACGGGTCTGACTAAGTTGTATGAACGCTCGGACGCCAGCGTGCGCGGGCTGGAAGGGCTGGAGCCCGCCACCGGCTGGTTGCGCGGCGGTGCGCCGCTTCATGCGGGCGACGCGCCACCGCCGCTGGAGCTGTCCATCCACGAACACCAGTGGCGCCTGACTCTCAACATCGCCGAGGGCCACAAGACGGGCTTTTATCTGGACCAGCGCGACAGCCGCAAGCGTTTTGCAGACTACGCGCAGCGCCTGGGCTTCAAGCAGGTGCTCAACTGCTTTTGTTACACCGGCGGCTTCAGCGTGGCGGCGCTGGCGGGCATGCGTGCGGCGGGCGCCGCGGCCGATGGGCAGGTGGACGGGCATGTGACGTCCATCGACTCGTCAGGCCCCGCCCTGGAGCGCGCCCGTGCCCACGTGGCGCTCAACGGTTTCGACGTGAACCGCGCAAGCTTCATGGACGCGGACGTGAACGCGTCGCTGCGCCAGTTCTTGAAGGAAGGCCAGACGTTTGACGCCATCGTGCTCGACCCGCCCAAGTTCGCGCCGACCGCAGCGCACGCCGACCGCGCCGCGCGAGCATACAAAGACATCAACCGGCTGGCGCTGCAACTGTTGACCCCTGGCGGGGTGCTGTTCACCTTTTCGTGCTCGGGCGGCATCAGCGCCGACCTGTTCCATAAGATCGTGGCGTCAGCAGGGGCCGATGCGGGTGTGGATGGCTACATCCTGGAGCGCCTTGGCGGCGCGCCGGACCACCCCATGACGCTGGAGTTTCCGGAAGGGGAATACCTCAAGGGACTGGTGGTGATGCGAAAATAATGGTGTTTTAGGTCTCTATCGCTTATATGATAAGCGCTAGTAGCTATCAAATTGGTAGTACCCACGTGGCGGCATTGACAGTCCTGCGCCGCTAAACTCATCACCTTTGCGGACCCGGCACCCTAGGTTTCTTGGGGCCCTGCGGTGGCGCACATTGCAAAACACAAGGCTTTTTTCATGTCCCTCATCCCCGTCACCATCCTCACCGGCTTTCTGGGCTCTGGCAAAACGACGCTGCTCAAGCGCCTGCTGAGCGAGGCCCATGGCCAGAAGATCGCCGTGATCGAAAACGAATTCGGCGAAGAGAACATCGACAACGAGATTCTGGTGACCGAGACCAAAGAGCAGATCGTGCAGATGAGCAACGGCTGCATCTGCTGCACCATCCGCGAAGACCTTCGCGAGACGCTGCAACTGCTGGCCGCCAAAAAGCGCAAGGGCCTGCTGGACTTCGAGCGCATCGTGATCGAAACCACCGGCGTGGCCGACCCGGGCCCCGTGGCGCAGACCTTCTTCATGGACGAAGAGATCGCAGAGACATACCTGATCGACTCCATCATCACGTTGGTAGACGCCAAACACGCCCCGCAGCAATTGAACGACCGCCAGGAGGCGCGCCGGCAGGTGGGTTTTGCGGACCAGATTTTCCTGTCCAAGACCGATCTGGTGTCCAAGGAGGAAACCGACGCGCTGATCCATCGCCTCAAGCACATGAACCCGCGCGCTCCGATGAAGGCGGTGCATTTTGGCGAGGTGCCGCTCAAGGAGGTGCTGGACCTGCGGGGCTTTAACCTCAATGCCAAGCTGGATATCGACCCCGACTTCCTCAAGGAAGAAGAGGCGCACGACCACGGCCATGACCACCACGATCACGACCATGCGCACGGTGAAAGCTGCGACCACCCATCCCATAAGAACGAGGATGGTGGTCATGGGGGCCACGGGCATCACCACGCCCATGACGATGATGTGAAGAGCTTTGTCTACCGCTCAGACCGTCCGTTCGATCCGGCCAAGCTCGAAGATTTTCTCGGTGCGATTGTCAACATCTACGGCCCCCGCATGCTGCGCTACAAAGGCGTTCTCAATATGAAGGGCACCGAGCGCAAGGTGATCTTCCAGGGCGTGCACCAGCTGATGGGCAGCGATCTGGGCCCCCAGTGGGCCGAGGGCGAGGTCCGCACCAGTAAGATGGTCTTCATCGGTATCGACCTGCCCAAGGACATCTTCCTGCAGGGGCTGGAACAAAGTCTTGTGTGAGGGCAATGCTGCCATTGCCTGACGGCATGTGTTGTCCAACGGCTTTGTGTTGTATCCGCAACGTTTGCGTTTGCGTCAGTAGAGGTCGATACAATCGCGCCCCGGTAAAACCCCGGAAGGCTTGCCACCCGCCCTTGGCTGTGAAAACAGTTAGGGCCCGCCCGTATTGCGAGGAGACCAGGAAGTGAAAGCCGACAACAGCAAACCCAAGGGAGCCACCAAGGCCACCCCTGCCGCGGCGAAAAGCGCCGCCGCCCCAGCGGCACCCAAAGCTGCTGCGAAGGCCACTGCCAAGGCTGCTGCGGCACCCAAGGCGACTGCAACCCCAGCCGTAGCGGCACCTGCTGCGGCCCCTGTCCTGCAAGCAGGATCACAGGTACCCGTGCGCACAACCCGGCCTTCTTCCCGATTGGCCCAATTGACCGTACCATCCATGGCACAGGCAGTGGCCTCGACCGCTGCCAAGGCCAGCTACCTACACACCATGCCCACGACTGCGCAAGTGCATCCGACTTTTACGGCTGCAATAAAAGACCCAAAGCTGGCGAACAACTGGAAAACCAAGTCCGCCGCTGAGCTGACCGATGCGGAAGTCACGGCCATGCCTGACAGCGAGTACATGAACGAAAAGCAAATGGCGTTCTTTCGCCTCAAGCTCGTTCATCTCAAGCAAGAAATTCACAACAGTGCGGGCGAAACTACCGAGCATCTGCGTGAAGACACCGTCGTGGTGCCCGACCCGGCGGACCGCGCCACCATCGAAGAAGAACACGCCCTGGAGCTGCGCACCCGCGACCGCGAACGCAAGCTGCTCAAGAAGATCGAGCAATCCATCGGCCGCATCGACTCTGGTGATTACGGTTATTGCGACGAAACCGGTGAGCCCATTGGTGTGGGTCGCCTGATTGCCCGTCCCACCGCGACGCTGTCGCTGGAAGCCCAGCAGCGCCGCGAACTCAAGCAGAAGATGTTTGGTGATTGATCTGGCCATCCGGCCCGTTCGCACTGCGCACCCCCCGCACCCTGAGCCATGAGCAAGGAAGAAACCACCCCCGGCGGCCTGCTATCGAAGGTGGTTCGGTTCGTGAAGAATCCGACGGTGAACTGGACTGAGCTGGATTCGATCCAGGACGACCGGGAGAGCCAGTACAGCAAGCAGATGCTCAAGGAGATGATCGAGCGCAAGCGCCGCAACGATTTTGTGCGGCGCCGTGAGTTCGATCAGCTGCGCAAGCTGCGCCAGCGCGAGGTCTTGCAGGGCCAGCGCGTCGAAGACGCCGCGGGTCGGCCGTCGTTCTTTCAGAGCAGCATGGCCTCGCCCGATGAGCGGGCCGTCACGCTCAAGAAGATCGACGAGATCGAAGCGCAGATGTCACAGCAGTGGTGGAAGAGCAAACAGGGCGCTGATGCCCCCACCCAGCCGGGCGTGATGCCTGAGTCGAGCACCGAAGGCACAGAGTCAGCACACGCCCGCGCTTACGCGCCCACAGCGCCCGGCAGCCTGCCTGCGCCGCTGGAGAATAAAGCCGCTGTCCAGCCCCTGTTTGCAGACGACAGCATGGCCATTGGCCGGTTTGGCGGCGCCGATGCGCAAATGAACGCCAACAGCTCGACAGAAGCTTCCTTCACCCCTGCGGTGGCTGCAACAACACCCGCGCCCGCATTCGAACCGGAGGAATTCGTGCACGAACCCGATCTAGAAGAAGCCGCCATCCGGTTTGCCAATGGGGACCACGCAGGCGCCGAGTCTGGCCTGATGGACGTGTTGGCCCAGCACCAGCAGGATGCGCCTGAGCAGCAGCTCGAAATCTGGATGACGCTGTTCGACCTGTACCGCGCTACCGGGCAACATGACCGGTTTGACACCCTGGCCATTGACTTTGCGGCCCAGTACAGCCGGTCTGCGCCGCTGTGGTTCTCCATGCTGGAGCAACTGGGAATGGCGGCCGCGGTGGAGCCTGCTGCGGGTGCTGCGGCGGGTGCGGTGCGCAAGGATTTCAGCTGGAACGCTCCGCCCACATTGGCGGTGTCGTCGGTGGCTGCGCTGCAGGCATCGCTGGCCCGCTCGGCCTCGCCGTGGACCTTGTCCTGGGCGCGCCTCGCCGGCATCGACGAGGCCGCCGTGCCACTGATGGCCGACCAGTTCACCCTGTGGGCAGACCGCGACGGACAGCTGATCTTCTCGGGGGTTGAAAAGCTCAATGCCCTGCTGGACGCCAAGGCCCAGTCCGGTGATCGGTCCACCAGCCCCGAATGGTGGCGGCTGCGCATGGCCGCGTTGCGCCTCATGGGCAAGGCAGACGAGTTTGAGATGGTGGCGCTGGACTACTGCGTGACCTACGAGGTCTCGCCCCCATCCTGGGTCTCTCCGCGCTGCGGATATTCGGACAATGAAGGCGGAACCTCGGGCGCCGCTCCGCTGGCGGCTGACAGCGATTTTGGACCGTCAGATCTGGGCGACATGTCGATGCCAGCCCCGCTGGACAACGGGCCTGTGGCCCAGCTCAGTGGTCACATCGATGGCGACGCGACCCCGTTGCTGGAGCCGTTTCAGGCGTTTCTGCGCCCTGGCGTGCCGCTTACCATTGCGTGCGACAAGCTCATCCGCGTGGACTTTGCCGCCGCGGGTTCGGTGCTCAACTGGGCTGCCGAGCAACAGGGTAATGGCCATGTCATCCAGTTCCAGAACCTGCAGCGGCTGGTGGCGATTTTCTTCAACGTGATCGGCATCAACGAACACGCCTGGGTGGTTCCGCGCAAGAACTAGTCCTGTGTACCGCGCTTTCGCGCGGCACATTGCCTGCGCTGCCATTGCAGCCCTGTGTTACGCCCGTGCTGCGCCTGTGATGTCGTGGCGGCGTGCGCTTGCAAAACGAGTGGCAACCCTCATCTGCCGCAGCTATGGATTCATCAAACGACAACCATCCGGTGTTTCACGGCACCACCATCCTGAGCGTGCGCCGCCAGACGGCCCAGGGCGTGCAGGTGGCCATTGGCGGTGACGGCCAGGTCACCCTGGGCAACATCGTCGTCAAGGGCACGGCCCGCAAGGTGCGCAAGCTGCACCACGGCAAGGTGCTGGCGGGTTTTGCGGGCGCCACGGCCGACGCATTCACGCTGTTCGAGCGCTTTGAGGCCAAGCTCGACAAGCACCAGGGTCACCTGGTGCGGGCGGCCATTGAGTTGACCAAGGACTGGCGCACCGACCGTGTGCTGCGCCGCCTCGAAGCCATGCTGGCGGTGGCCGATCTGGAAGCCTCGCTCATCATCACCGGCAACGGCGATGTGCTGGAGCCCGAGCAAGGCATCGTCGCGATTGGATCGGGTGGCGCCTATGCGCATTCGGCTGCCAAGGCGCTGCTCAACCACACCGACCTCTCTGCACAGGACGTCGTCAAGAAGTCGCTGGAGATCGCGGGTGAGCTGTGTATCTACACCAACATGAACCACACCATCGAGACGCTGTAGGTCGGGTGGGTTCACGGTCTGTAGATCGCTTTGATATGTTTTTGATAGCTGCTAGCGCTTGATGGATAAGCGCTAGGGCCCAATTTGACTGGAATTTTCGCCATGTCGTCCATGACCCCCCAGGAAATCGTCTCCGAACTGGACCACCACATCGTGGGCCAGGCCAGCGCCAAGCGCGCCGTGGCCATTGCGTTGCGCAACCGCTGGCGCCGCCAGCAGGTCGAAGGCAGCCTGCGCCAAGAGATCACGCCCAAAAACATCCTCATGATTGGCCCCACCGGCGTGGGCAAGACCGAGATCGCGCGCCGCCTGGCCAAGTTGGCCGATGCGCCGTTCATCAAGGTCGAGGCCACCAAGTTCACCGAGGTGGGCTATGTGGGCAAGGACGTGGATTCCATCATCCGCGACCTGGCCGAGATGGCCGTCAAGCAAACGCGCGAGACTGAAATGAAGAAGGTGCGCGCCCGCGCTGAAGACGCGGCCGAAGAGCGCATTCTGGATGTGCTGGTGCCAACGGCCCGCGCCGCCGCGGGCACCGAGCCCGTGGCCGACAGCACGGCACGGCAGGTGTTTCGCAAGAAGCTGCGCGAAGGCCTGCTGAACGACAAGGAGATCGAGATCGACGTGGCCGAAGGTCGCCCGCAACTCGAAATCATGGGCCCACAAGGCATGGAAGAAATGGCCGAGCAACTGCGCGGCATGTTCAGCCAGATGGGCCAGGACAAGCGCCACACCCGCAAGCTCAAGATCGCTGAGGCGCTGAAGCTGCTCACCGACGAAGAGGCGGGCAAGCTGGTCAACGAGGAAGAAATCAAGGCCCGCGCCGTGTCCAATGCCGAGCAGAATGGCATTGTTTTCATCGACGAGATCGACAAGGTGGCCGCGCGCCAGGAGTCCAGCGGCGCCGATGTCTCACGCCAAGGGGTGCAGCGCGACCTGCTGCCGCTGGTGGAGGGGACCACGGTGACCACCAAGTACGGGCTGATCAAGACGGACCACATCCTGTTCATTGCGTCCGGCGCTTTCCACCTGTCCAAGCCCAGCGACCTGATTCCGGAGCTGCAGGGGCGTTTCCCGATCCGTGTGGAGCTGGAGTCGCTGTCAGTCAAGGACTTTGAGGCCATCCTCACGCAGACCCACGCCTCGCTCGTCAAGCAGTACCAGGCGTTGCTGGCCACCGAAGGCGTGACGCTGGAGTTTGTGCCCGAAGGCATTACGCGCCTGGCGCACATTGCGTTTGAGGTGAACGAGCGCACCGAAAACATCGGCGCACGCCGCCTTTCCACGGTGATGGAGCGCTTGCTGGATGAGGTGAGTTTTGACGCCACGCGCTTGTCGGGCCAGACCATCACCATTGATGCTGCCTATGTCGATGGCCGCCTGCAGGCCCTGAGCCAAGATGAAGATTTGTCGCGCTACATCCTGTGACCACTTGGTCAAGCTTGAGAGGTCACTTTCATAGGCTTGCGTAAGTACTTATTTTTCAACGGCTTTTAGTTCCTGGTCGGCTGCAGAGTCGCGCCTAAGTCGTTGATTTCATTACAAAAGTTTGATGTGCACCCCCTTGCTCGGCGTGCTTTTCCTGCTACAGTGCAAAAAAGTGCAATTAAGTGGTGAAAAGTGCCCTCTGAGCCCGTTGCACGGGCCGATGAGGATTCAACCGAGTTGGGAATCTGTCCGTGTTTCAAGGTGCCTCGTCGCTGAGTCTCGATGCGAAGGGTCGGCTGTCTGTGCCGACCCGGCATCGTGACGTCCTGGCGGCCACCGCGGCGGGTCAGCTCACCATCACCAAACACCCGCACGGCTGCCTCATGGTCTTTCCCCGCCCCGAGTGGGAGAAGTTCCGCGAGCGCATTGCCCAGCTACCCATGTCCGCCCAGTGGTGGAAGCGCATCTTTCTTGGCAACGCCATGGATGTCGACATGGATGCCACCGGCCGCGTGCTGGTTTCGCCCGAGCTGCGTGAAGCAGCCGGTATCTCCAAAGACACCATGCTTTTGGGCATGGGTAATCATTTCGAACTCTGGGACAAGGCTACCTACGACGCGCAGGAAGCCAAGGCCATGCAGGGCGACATGCCGGATGTCTTCAAGGACTTCTCCTTTTGAGCACGCCTGTGACCTCCACTCCTTTGCTACACACCACCGTCCTGCTGAACGAGGCAGTGGATGGCCTCTTGGGCGGCGCGGGCTCTGAGCCTGCTGGCACCTGGGTTGACGCGACCTTCGGGCGCGGGGGGCACTCTCGCCTGATCCTGCTCAGGCTAGGGCCACAGGGGCGCCTTGTGGCCTTTGACAAGGACCTGGAAGCCATCGCCGAAGCAACGCGCATCACCGATGCGCGTTTTTCCATTCGGCACGAAGGATTTCGCCACCTCGCCGATCTGCCTGCGGGCAGCGCTGCGGGTGTGCTGATGGACCTGGGTGTGAGCTCGCCCCAGATCGACAGCCCCACGCGGGGTTTCAGCTTTCGTTTTGACGGCCCGCTGGACATGCGCATGGATACCACGCGCGGGATCAGCGTGGCTGATTGGTTGGCCACGGCCGAAGTCGGTCAGATTGCGGAGGTGATACGTGACTACGGTGAAGAACGGTTTGCTGGCCCCATTGCAAAGGCGATTGTTGCGCGGCGCGAAGAGCGGGGGCCTCTTGCAACCACCGCAGAACTGGCCGATCTCGTGGCTGGCACGGTCAAAACCCGCGAAGCGGGCCAGAACCCTGCAACGCGCACATTTCAAGCTCTTCGGATTTTCATCAACGCCGAGCTTGAAGAGCTGCAACAGGCGCTAGAGGCCAGCCTCTCGGTGCTGCAGCCGGGTGGGCGGCTTGTGGTCATCAGCTTTCATTCGCTTGAAGACCGCATCGTCAAGCAGTTCATTGCCAAACACTCCAAAGAGGTCTACGACCGCCGTGCGCCCTTTGCGGCGCCCCAGGCGATGAAGCTCGTGGCCCTGGACCGCATCAAGCCCAGTGCCGCCGAAGTGGCTGCTAACCCCCGCTCGCGCAGCGCCATCATGCGCGTTGCTGAACGGACAGCGCTTTGACGGCATGACTCGTCTCAACCTCGTTCTGCTGCTGGCGGTTCTGGCCAGCGCGATCTATCTGGTGCACACCCAGTATGAATCGCGCCGCCTGTTCACCGAGCTGGACCGGGCGACGGCCGAGGCGCGCCGCCTGGAGACGGAGCACCAGCGCCTGCAGGTGGAAAAGCGTGCGCAGGCCACGCCGCTGCGGGTGGAAAAAATCGCGCGTGCCCAGCTCAACATGCGCACGGCCACGCCTGCCATCACGCAGTACGTCTCGGACCCACAAGGTGTGGCTGCGGCACCGGTTACCACCACCAGCACGCCAGCCCGTCCGGAAGGGGTGCAGCCATGAGCCGCAGCGTGCTCTTCACGTCCAGCCCTTTGCTTGCCAGCAAGACGCCAGTGTGGCGCAGCAAGTTCATTGTGGCGGCGATTGCGCTGGGTTTTATGGCCTTGGGCGCGCGGGCGGCCTATGTGCAGGTCTTTGGCAATGCCTTCTTTCAGCGCCAGGGTGAGGTGCGTTTTGCGCGCACGCTGGAGCTGCCCGCGAACCGCGGAAAAATTCTGGATCGCAACGGGCTCATCCTGGCATCCAGCGTGCCCGCAGCCAGCATCTGGGCCATCCCGGAAGACGTAGACCAGGACAAGCCAGAAGTTCGCGCCAAACTCAAGCAATTGGCCAAGCTGCTCGACATGCCTCAGGCTGATCTGCAAAAGAAGTTGGCCGACGAGGACAAGACCTTTGTCTGGATCAAGCGCCAGCTCGATTGGGATGTGGGCCAGCAGATTGCCAAGCTCGACATCAAAGGCATCTACCAGCGCAAGGAATACAAGCGCCAGTACCCCGAAGGCGAAGCAGCGGCCCATGTCGTGGGGTTCACCAATGTCGAAGACCACGGCCAGGAAGGCATGGAGCTGGCCTTCAACGACCAGCTGGCCGGCAAAGCCGGATCACGCCGTGTCATCAAAGACCGCCTGGGCCGCGTGGTGGAGGGTGTGGGCGAAAACGTGCCACCAGTCGACGGCAAGGACATGCAACTGTCCATTGACAGCAAGGTGCAGTTTTTTGCTTACCAAAAGCTGCGTGACCAAGTGGCATTGCACAAAGCCAAGGCGGGCAGCGTGGTGGTGCTGGATGCACACACGGGCGAAGTGCTGGCGTTGGCAAACTACCCCAGTTACGTGCCCGACAAGCGCCAGAACCTGACGGGCGAACAGCTGCGAAACCGCGCGCTCACCGACGTGTTCGAGCCTGGCTCCACCATGAAGCCGTTCACCATCGGCCTCGCACTTGAATCCGGTCGCGTGCGGCCCGATACGGTTGTGGACACCAACCCTGGCCGTATCAACATTACCGGTTCCACCATTACCGATACCAAGAACCACGGTGTGCTGACGGTGGAAGGCGTGATCCAGAAGTCCAGCAACGTGGGTACTACCAAGATCGCCATGCAGATGCCTGCGCGCGAGATGTGGGAAACCTTCTCGGCGGCGGGCTTCGGGCAAAAACCTCAGCTGCATTTCCCCGGTGTCGTGACGGGCCGACTGCGCGCCTACAAGACCTGGCGCCCGGTGGAGCAGGCCACCATGTCCTATGGCTACGGCCTCTCAGCCAGCCTTTTCCAGATGGCGCGTTCGTACACCGTGTTCGCCAATGGCGGGCGCATTATTCCGTCCACCATGCTCAAGAGCGACGAAATCCCCGTGGGGGTGCCCGTGTTCTCCGAGCGCACCGCGGACCAGGTGCGCAAGATGCTGCAGATGGCAGCAGGCCCGGGCGGCACCGGTCAAAAAGCGCAGACTTTGGGCTACTCGGTTGGTGGCAAGTCGGGCACGGCGCGCAAGCAGATTGGCAAAACCTATGCCTCGGGCAAGTACCGCGCCTGGTTCACCGGCATGGCCCCCATCGACAAGCCCCGCATCATCGTCGCAGTAATGATTGATGAGCCGAACAACGGCGTGTACTACGGCGGCGCAGTGGCTGCTCCTGTGTTCAGTGAAGTGGTGCAGCAGACGCTGCGCATGATGGGCGTGCAACCCGACATGGCAGTCAAGCCGCAGATCGTGGCCGACGTGGTGGAGGAGTCGCTATGACGACGACGTTGCCCTTGCTGGAGTCGGTGCACGATGCCGTTGTCTGGTTGCGTGAGAAGGTGACCGGCACGCTGCAGACCGACAGTCGCCAAGTCCGGCCCGGTGATGGCTTTATTGCCTGGCCCGGCGCGGCCACCGACGGCCGCGCGCACATTGGTGATGCCCTGGAGCGCGGTGCGGTGGCCTGCCTGATCGAGCACGAAGGTGCCGAAGCCTTTGCGCTGCATGGCATGCCCGTAGCGGCCCTGCACGGCCTGAAGGCTGCGACGGGCGTCATCGCGGCCGAGTGGTTCGACCAGCCTACGCAACGCATGGATGTGGTTGCCGTGACGGGCACCAATGGCAAGACCAGTACCAGCTGGTGGCTGGCGCAAGCACTCAATGTGCTAGCAAAAAATGAGCTGATTGCGCAGAATGGTTGCGCGCTGGTGGGTACTTTGGGTATTGGTGTGCCGCCCATGCTCACCCCCACTGGCATGACCACCCCCGACCCGGTGCGTCTGCAACGCGCGTTTCTGCAGTTTGCAGACGAAGGCCGCTCAGCCTGCGCCATCGAGGCATCGTCCATCGGGCTGGCCGAGCACCGGCTGGCGGGCACGCGCATCCGCGTCGCGCTGTTCACCAATTTCACGCAGGACCATCTCGACTACCACCCCAGCATGACGGCCTACTGGCAGGCGAAGCGCGCGCTTTTCGACTGGCCCGGTTTGCAGGCTGCAGTAGTCAACATGGACGATCCGCGTGGTGCAGAACTGCACGCCGCACTCGCCGACCGGCTGCTGGACCTGTGGAGTGTTTCCATCACCGGCCCGGCCCGTCTGGCCGCGCGCGACATTGGGATGGGTGACGGCGGCCTGCGCTTTACCGTGGCAGAAGGCGTGCACACCCATGTGTTGCAGACGCGCGTGATCGGGCAGTACAACGTGTCCAACCTGCTGGGCGTGCTGGCCGCACTGCGCGCGCTGGGTGTGCCGCTGGAGCACGCGCTCTATGCCTGTGCCCAGCTCTCGCCGGTGCCTGGCCGCATGGAGCAGATTCACAGCCCGGGCCAGCCCCTGGTGGCCGTGGACTATGCCCATACCCCCGATGCGCTGGAGAAAGCACTGCAGGCCCTGCGCGCCCTTGCGACCGAGCGCGGGGGGCAGCTATGGTGCGTGTTTGGCTGTGGTGGCGACCGCGATGCCAGCAAGCGCCCTCTGATGGGCGCCGTGGCGCAGCAGCAGGCTGATCGGGTGCTGGTGACCAGCGACAACCCGCGCAGCGAGGACCCCGCCGCCATCCTGCACCAGATCCTCCAGGGCACCATCGCCAGCAGCGTGGTTCGCGCCGAGCCCGACCGCGCTGCCGCCATTGCGCAGGCCGTTGCCGAGGCCGCGCCCGCTGACGTGGTGCTCATCGCTGGCAAGGGCCACGAAGACACCCAGGAATCAGCTGGTGTGCGCCTGCCGTTTTCCGATATGGCGCACGCCCAAAGCGCGCTGCAAGCCCGAGGATCCAGCACATGGGCCTGACCGCAACTGCAGCCACCACAACAGCAGGGCCGACCACGGTGATGACCCTGCAGCAGGCGTTCGCATTTCTGCAGCCGCATGTGCCCGCCGCCCGCCTGGTGGGTGACCCCGCCACGCCGCTCGCCCGGGTGCACACCGACACCCGCAGCTTGCAGGCGGGCGACCTTTTTGTGGCGCTCAAGGGCGAGCGTTTTGACGCCAACGCATTTCTGCCAGATGCCAAGGCAGGCGGCGCTGCTGCGGCACTGGCCCATGGCGGACTGGAAGCGGCAGGACTGCCGGGCATCGAAGTGCCCAACAGCCTCGCCGCGTTGGGCGCGCTGGCTGCCGGGTGGCGTGGGCAATTGAGTCTCCCGCTGATCGGCGTGACCGGCAGCAACGGCAAGACCACCGTGACGCAGATGATTGCGTCCATCCTGCGCGCCTGGAAGGGCGATGCCGCTTTTGCGACACAGGGCAATTTCAACAACGACATCGGTGTGCCGTTGATGCTGATGCGCCTGCGCAGCGCCCATGAGGCAGCGGTGATCGAGATGGGCATGAACCACCCGGGCGAAATTGCCACCCTGGCGGCTATGACCCAACCCACCGTGGCGCTGGTCAACAACGCGCAGCGCGAACACCTGGAGTTCATGCACACGGTAAAAGCCGTGGCACGCGAGAACGGTTCTGTATTTGCCAGCCTGCCCTTGAATGGCGCGGCGGTTTTTCCGGCTGCAGATGAATACACCGCGCTGTGGCGCTCGCTGGCCGCTGGCCGCGCGTGCTTTACCTTTGGTGCGGGTGGCGATGTGGATTGCACGCACGCGCAGTGGCAGCAGGGCGCCTGGGCAGTGACCATCGCGACGCCCCAAGGCCTTGTGGATGCCCACTTGCACATTGCAGGCCGCCACAACGTGGCCAATGCGCTGGCCGCTGCCGCCTGCGCCCAGGCCGCGGGTGCCCCGTTGACCGCCATTGCACAGGGGTTGAGCAGCTTCACCCCGGTCAAGGGTCGCTCCCGCGCATTCAGCGTGGAGCTGCTTGGCCGCCAGATCACTGTGGTGGACGACACCTACAACGCCAACCCCGACTCCATGCGCGCCGCCATCGACGTGCTGGCCGAGCTTCCTGCACCCCAGTTGCTGGTGCTGGGCGATATGGGCGAGGTGGGCGATCAGGGCCCCCAGTTTCACGCCGAGGCCGGGGCGCATGCGCGCAACGCTGGCATACCCCAGCTGTTTGCACTGGGCGCGCAGTCGGTGCACGCCGCATCGGCCTACGGTGGTGCTCGGCATTTCAACGAGTTGGGTGCACTGCTGTTGGCAGTGCGCGAAGCCCTGCCCACGGTGGGCAGCGTGCTGGTCAAGGGATCGAGATTCATGAAGATGGAACAGGTAGTGGAGGCCATTGCGGCCATGGCTACCACTGATGTGCAGTCGCAAGAACAACAACAAAAACAGTCCAACGAGACACAGGAGGGGCACCATGGCGCAACGCATTGATATCGCTCGCGTGGTGACACCACGGGCCCATCAAGCCGGGGAGGCCGCATGCTGCTGATGCTGTCGCAATGGCTGCAGGGCCTGTCGCCCGAGTTCGGCTTCTTTCGGGTGTTTCAGTACCTCACGTTTCGTGCGCTGATGGCAGCCGTGACGGCCCTGCTCATTGGTTTGATCGCGGGCCCCAAGGTGATCCGTGTGCTCACCTCGCTCAAGATCGGTCAGCCCATCCGCGGCTATGCCATGCAGACGCATCTGTCCAAAAGTGGCACGCCCACCATGGGCGGTGTGCTCATCTTGCTGTCGATTGCCATCTCGACCTTGCTGTGGTTTGACCTGTCCAACCGCTTTGTGTGGATCGTGCTGATCGTCACCCTGGGTTTTGGCGCCATAGGCTGGGTGGACGACTGGCGCAAGGTCGTCAACAAGGACCCTGAAGGCATGCGCTCGCGCGAGAAGTATTTTTGGCAGTCGGTCGTCGGCTTGCTCGCCGCGCTGTATCTGGTGTTCAGTATTTCGGAAAGCTCCAACGCCAAAGTGTGGGAGCTGTTTGTGGGTTGGGTGCAGTCGGGCTTCTCGCTGGACCTGCCGCCCAAGGCGGGCTTGCAACTGCCGTTCTTTAAAGAAGTGAGCTACCCGCTGGGCGTGCTGGGCTTTGTGATCCTGACCTACCTTGTCATTGTGGGCTCCAGCAACGCCGTGAACCTGACCGATGGCCTCGACGGCCTGGCCATCATGCCGGTGGTGATGGTGGGTTCAGCCTTGGGGGTGTTCGCCTATGTCACTGGCAGCTCGGTGTATTCCAAGTACCTGTTTTTCCCGCACATCCCCGGCTCGGGTGAACTGCTGATCTTTTGTGCCGCCATGGCGGGTGCGGGGCTGGCGTTTTTGTGGTTCAACGCGCACCCGGCGCAGGTGTTCATGGGCGATGTGGGCGCACTGGCTTTGGGCGCCGCCCTGGGCACCATCGCCATCATCGTGCGGCAAGAAATTGTGCTGGCCATCATGGGTGGCATCTTTGTGGTCGAAGCCCTGTCGGTAATGCTGCAGGTGACCTGGTTCAAATACACCAAACGCCGCTACGGCGAAGGCCGCCGCCTGCTGAAGATGGCGCCGTTGCACCACCATTTTGAGAAAAGCGGCTGGAAAGAAACGCAGGTGGTTGTGCGCTTCTGGATCATCACCATGCTGCTGTGCCTGGTGGGTCTGTCCACCCTGAAACTTCGATGAACCCCAGCGAACCCCTCATTCCCGGCCAACCCGCCCATCCGCCTGCTGTGGCGGGCGTGAGCGTGGACGTGTCGGCGGTGAGTGCCATGCCAGCGAGCGGATCACCAGACCGCGAAACCGACACCGAAGCTGAACGCACCCACGGCCCAGACACCGATGTGAGCGAAATAGAGGGACTTGCTGACAGTGATGTGCAGGGGGCGCCTGCTGAGTCGCCCCTGTCGCCTGTGTCGCCTGAGTCGGCTGAGTCCGTGGATGCGGCTACTGACGACGGTTTGCCTGCGCAGGCAGAGGCCGTTGCAGCCGACCCTGCCCTGCCTGCCGCCACCCCTGCGCCGGGCAAAGCCCCAGCCTGGGATCCTGAAAAGGCCCCTGCTATTTCTGCCGCCAAGGCGGCAGCCGATTTTGTGGCCCAGATCTTTGCCGAGGTGTCGGCTCCGGAGAGTGCTCCGGGCGCCGCGAATGTCGCCGCTGTGGTGGCCGATGAAACCACCGATACCGAAGATGCCGTGGCAGAACCGGACACCCCAGCTGCTGAAATGGTGGCCCCCCTCCAGGACAAGAATGTTCTCATCCTGGGCCTGGGCGCATCCGGCCTGGCCATGGCACGCTGGTGTGTGCGCTGGGGCGCGCAGGTCACCGTGGCCGATACCCGCACCGCGCCGCCGCAACTGGCAGCACTGCAACACGAACTGCCGCAGGTGCGGTTTGTGGCGGGTGCGCTGGATGCGCGCCTGGTGGACGACCAGAACCTGCATGCGGTCTACCGTTCGCCCGGCCTCAGTCCAGATGCAATTGCTCCTGTATTAATAGCTGCTCGCGCTTATGGAATAAGCGCTGGAGGCGAATTAAGCTTGTATTCCATGGCGCTGGGCGTTTTGAGTGCCTCGCAGGGCTACCGCCCGGCCGTGCTGGCCATTACGGGCACCAATGGCAAGACCACCGTGACATCGCTCACCGGCCAACTTGTCGAACGCTCGGGCAAACGTGTGGCGGTGGCGGGCAATATCGGCCCTACGTTGCTCGACACCCTGACCACCCACCTGGACGCAGGCACCTTGCCCGACGTGTGGGTGCTGGAGTTGTCCAGCTTCCAGCTGGACGACGTGACGGGCTTCGAGCCCACGGCCGCCACGGTGCTCAACATCACGCAGGACCACCTGGACTGGCATGGCGACATCAGCGCCTATGCGGCGGCCAAGGCGCGCATCTTTGGTCAGACGGGCCTGATGATCTTGAACCGCGAAGACGCGGCGGTGATGCAGATGCTGCCGCCGCCGGTCAAGGTCAAGCTGCAAAAGCCCCAGGTGCGCACGCACCTCACCTTTGGCGCCGACATGCCCAAGCGTCCCGGCGATTTCGGCATCGAAGTGGTCAGCGGCATGCCCTGGCTGGTGCGGGCCATGGAGGCCGACGAAACCCGCAAGCGTGCCCGCAACGAAGCCGAGGAAGAGCTGCACATTCAGCGCCTCATCCCGGCGGACGCACTGCGCATTCGTGGCCGACATAACGCGGTCAACGCGCTGGCTGCGCTGGCGCTGGCGTCAGCCGCGGGCTGCCCACTTGCCCCCATGTTGTACGGACTGCGTGAATACCGGGGCGAGCCGCACCGCGTGGAGCCTGTGGCCATCGTCAACGGCGTCGAATATTTTGATGACAGCAAGGGCACCAACGTGGGCGCCACGGTGGCCGCCCTCACGGGCCTGGGCGCCGAGCGCCGCGTAGTGGTCATCCTGGGCGGCGAGGGCAAGGGCCAGGACTTTGCGCCGCTGGCCGCGCCCGTGTCCCGCTACGCCCGCACGGTGGTGTTGATGGGCCGCGACGCGCCGCTGATTCGGGCCGCGCTGCAAGACACGGGGGTCACGCTGCTGGACGCCGAGACATTGCAGCAGGCCGTGCTGATGGCGACCGAGCGCGCGCGTTCGGGCGATGCGGTGCTGATGTCGCCCGCTTGCGCCAGTTTCGACATGTTCAAGGACTACGAGCACCGCGCGCAGGTGTTCTGCGAGGCCGTGCGGACCCTGGCGGAAGACGCGGGCCAGTCGGCAGAAGGTTTGGCATGAGCAATGCCACCGCAACCACCCTTTTGCAGCGCCTGACCAGCTGGTTTGGCGGACTGCCCGGCAAGGCCGTGGACGTGTTGCCCGTGCGGGTGGGCGGCACTGAATACCGCCGCTCGTCCAGCACCCCGGCCAGCGTGCTCGGGTTTGACCAGGCCCTGTTGTGGGTGGTGGTGGCGCTGCTCGCGTGGGGGCTGATCATGGTGTATTCCGCGTCGATTGCCATGCCGGACAACCCCCGGTTTGCCAACTATGCGTCCACGCATTTTCTGGCCCGCCATGCGATGTATCTGGTGATTGGGTTTGTGGTGGCGCTACTGGCGTTCCAAGTGCCGATGGCGCTGTGGGAACGCGCGGCGCCCTGGTTGTTTGTCGTGGCCTTGCTGTTGCTGATCGCGGTGTTGATTCCCGGGGTCGGCAAGGTGGTCAACGGCGCACGGCGCTGGTTGTCCATTGGGCCCATCGGTTTTCAGCCGTCGGAAGTGGCCAAGTTTGCGGTGCTGATATACGCCGCCGACTACATGGTGCGCAAGATGGAAGTGAAAGAGCGCTTCTTTCGCGCCGTGCTGCCGATGGGCGCTGCCGTAGCCATTGTGGGCGTGTTGCTGCTGGCCGAGCCCGACATGGGCGCCTTCATGGTGGTGGCCGTGATCGCCATGGGCATATTGTTTTTAGGTGGCGTCAACGCCCGCATGTTCTTCCTGATCGCGGGCATTTTGGTGTCGGCCTTCGCGCTGATGATTGCCAGCTCGCCCTGGCGCCGCGAACGCGTGTTTGCCTACCTTGATCCGTTCAGTGAAGAGCACGCGTTGGGCAAGGGTTACCAGCTTTCACACTCGCTGATCGCGATCGGACGCGGAGAGATCTTTGGCGTGGGCCTGGGCGGCAGTGTCGAAAAACTGCACTGGCTGCCCGAGGCGCACACCGACTTTCTGTTGGCAGTGATTGGCGAGGAATTCGGTCTGGTGGGCGTGCTCACGCTCCTCGTGCTGTTCCTGTGGATGACGCGCCGCATCATGCACATCGGCCGCCAGGCCATCGCCCTGGACCGTGTGTTTGCAGGGCTGGTGGCGCAAGGCGTGGCGATATGGATCGGCTTTCAGGCCTTCATCAACATGGGCGTGAACCTGGGCGCGCTGCCAACCAAGGGGCTCACGTTGCCCTTGATGAGTTTTGGGGGGTCGGCGATCTTGATGAATCTGGTGGCATTGGCAGTGGTTTTGCGTGTTGACTATGAGAACAAACACCTCATGCGGGGAGGCCGCGTATGAGCACGCAAAAGACGGCCCTCATCATGGCGGGTGGCACCGGTGGCCACATCTTCCCTGGCCTGGCTGTGGCCGAAGAATTGCGCGCCCGCGGCTGGCGCGTGCACTGGCTGGGTGCGCCGGGCAGCATGGAATCACGCATCGTGCCCACGCATGGGTTTACGCTTGAACTGATCGACTTCTCCGGCGTCCGCGGCAAGGGCATCGTCACGCTGGCCCTGTTGCCGCTGCGCCTGCTGCGTGCCTTCTGGCAAGCGCTGCAGGTGGTGCGCCGCGTCAAGCCCGATGTGGTGGTGGGCCTGGGCGGCTACATCACGTTTCCGGGCGGCATGATGGGCGTGTTGGCTGGCAAGCCGCTGGTGCTGCATGAGCAGAATTCGGTGGCGGGCATGGCCAACAAGGTGCTGGCGGGCGTGGCAGACCGCGTGTTCACCGCCTTCCCCCAGGTCTTCAAACAAGGCCAGTGGGTGGGTAACCCGCTGCGTACACCGTTCACTCAGCAGCCCGGCCCTACCGAGCGGTTTGCCGGGCGCTCGGGCCCGCTGCGTTTGCTGGTGGTGGGCGGCAGCCTGGGTGCGCGGGCGCTCAACGAGATCGTGCCCCAGGCCGTAGCGCTGATGCCTGCCGACCAGCGCCCGCAGGTGATCCACCAAAGCGGCGCCACGCAGATCGACGCCCTGCGCGCCAACTATGCGGCCGCCGGGGTCGAGGCTGAATGCACGCCTTTCATCGACGACACCGCCAGCGCCTTTGCCACGGCCGACATCATTGTGTGCCGCGCCGGTGCCAGTACCGTGACCGAAATTGCCGCAGTGGGCGCTGCGGCCTTGTTTGTGCCGTTCCCCTCGGCGGTGGATGACCACCAGACCACCAACGCGCAGTTCCTCGTGAACGCGGGTGGCGGCTGGCTGGTGCAGCAACGTGACCTGACGCCACAAGGCTTGGCACAGATGCTATTGAAATTGGAGCGCGAAGCGCTTGTGGATACTGCCCTCAAGGCCAAAAACATGCAAAAAATCAACGCCACCCGTGAAGTGGTGACTGCCTGCGAGGAGTTGGCCGGATCATGAAACACGCCATTCGCCACATGCATTTCGTCGTGAACCTGAAGCACGCCGACGAGCCGTGCCTTGCAGAGGTTCAGCAATGAAACACGCGATCCGCCACATCCACTTCGTCGGCGTGGGCGGCGCCGGCATGAGCGGCATCGCCGAAGTGCTGTTCAACCTGGGCTACCGCATCTCGGGCTCGGATTTGGCCGACAGCGCCACGCTGCGTCGTCTGCAGGGTTTGGGAATCAAGACCTGCCTGGGCCACGCGGCGGCGCACATCGATGGCGCCGATGCGGTGGTCACGTCCACCGCAGTGACGCCCGATAACCCCGAGGTGCTGGCCGCGCGCGAGAAGAAGATTCCGGTCGTGCCCCGCGCGCTGATGCTGGCCGAGCTGATGCGCCTGAAGCAGGGCATTGCCATTGCGGGCACCCATGGCAAGACGACGACGACCAGCCTGGTGACCAGCGTGCTGGCCGAAGCAGGGCTCGATCCCACCTTTGTCATCGGCGGGCGGCTGAACAGCGCCGGCGCCAACGCCAAGCTGGGCAGCGGCGACTACATCGTGGTCGAGGCCGATGAATCCGACGCGTCGTTTTTGAACCTTCTGCCGGTGATGGCCGTGGTGACCAACATCGACGCCGACCACATGGAAACCTATGGGCACGACTTTGGGCGGCTCAAAGGGGCATTTGTGGACTTTCTGCACCGCATGCCGTTTTACGGCACGGCGGTGTTGTGTGTGGACAGCCCTGCAGTGCGCGACATTCTGCAAAGCGTGACCTGCCCAATCACCAGCTACGGTTTTTCTGAAGATGCCCAGGTGCGCGCCATCGACGTGAAGGCAGAGGCCGGGCAAATGCGGTTTACCGTGCAGCGGCGCAATGGCGTCACGCTGCCCGACATGGAGATCGTGCTCAACCTGGCGGGCGAGCACAACGTGCTCAATGCCCTGGCGGCCATCGCCATCGCGGTCGAATTGAACATTTCGGACGAGGCTGTGCAGCGCGCGTTGGCCAACTTCAAGGGCGTGGGACGGCGCTTTCAGCGCTATGGCGAACTGCCCGTCAAGGCTGGGAACGGCGGTGGCCAGTTCACCGTCATCGACGACTACGGCCACCACCCGGTGGAAATGGCCGCCACGCTGGCCGCGGCGCGCGGCGCGTTCCCCGGCCGCCGCCTGGTGTTGGCGTTTCAGCCCCACCGCTACAGCCGCACGCGCGATTGTTTTGAAGACTTCGTCAAGGTCATTGGCAATGCCGATGCCGTGCTGCTAACCGAGGTGTATGCCGCCGGTGAAGCGCCCGTGGTGGCTGCCGATGGCCGGTCGCTCGCACGCGCCTTGCGGGTGGCGGGCCGTGTGGAGCCTGTGTTTATAGACAACGTGGCAGACCTGCCACAGGCCATTGCCGACAACGCGCGTGATGGCGACGTGGTGATGTGCATGGGCGCCGGATCGATTGGCGCAGTGCCTGGCAAGGTGGTTGAAATGCTACAAAATAATGAGCTATCAGCGCTTGAGGGGAGCGCGCTATGACCCATTTTGATTCAAATATTGACGGGAAATCGCTGGGCAAGGTGGCCGTGCTCATGGGCGGCGCATCCGCCGAGCGCGAGGTGTCGCTGATGTCCGGCAGCGGCGTGCTGCAGGCCCTGCGCTCACGCGGCGTGGATGCGCATGCGTTTGACCCCGCGCAAAGCGACCTGGGCGATCTCAAGCGCGATGGTTATGCACGCTGCTTTATTGCTTTGCATGGCCGCCACGGTGAGGACGGCACGGTACAGGGCGCGTTGGAGCTGCTGGGCATTCCGTACACCGGCCCGGGGGTGATGGCCTCTGCCATTGCGATGGACAAGGTCATGACCAAGCGGGTGTGGCTGGCCGAAAGCTTGCCCACCCCGCGCTATGTGTGGCTTGCACCCGACCGCCAGCAACCCGAGGTGGTGCGTACCGTGCCAGACGAGCTGGGTTTGCCGCTGATCGTCAAGCCGCCGCGTGAGGGCTCGTCGATTGGCGTCACCAAGGTGCGCGGGTATTCGGACATGCAAGAGGCCGTGGCCTTGTCGGCGCGCTACGACCCGGATGTGCTGTGCGAAGAGTTCATTGATGGCGAGGAAGTGACCTGCCCGGTGCTGGGCCAAGGGCCTGATGCGCGTGCGTTGCCGGTGATCCGCATCGTGGCTCCCGATGGCGCGTATGACTACCAGAACAAGTATTTCACCGACGACGTGAAGTACCAGTGCCCAAGCGGTCTGCCCGAAGCCGAGGAACGCGAGATCCAGCGCATCGTGCTGGAGGCATACCGGACGCTGGGTTGTCGCGGCTGGGGCCGTGCTGACCTGATGATTCGCGCTAGCGACCGCAAGCCTTTCTTGCTGGAGATGAACACATCGCCAGGCATGACAGGGCATTCGCTGGTGCCACTGTCGGCGCGTGCTGCAGGCATCAGCTACGAAGAACTCTGCCTGCGCATTCTTTCTGCCGCGGCTCTGGACACGCCAGCCCGTAACCCGCAAGGAGCTGCCCTGTCATGACCATGCTTTGCCGCCGGGCTGCCCCAAGGCAAAACGCGGTCCCCTTGGGGGGCAGCGACGACACGCTAGTGCGGAGCGTGGGGGCGATATGACCAACACGCTGCCCGCCCCCCTGGACGTCAAGCTCATGAACCTGACCGCATCGGTCTTGCTCATGGGCTGCGCCTTGGGCGTGTTGGCAGCGGGCACGTGGTGGATGCTGCGCTACCCGGGGTTTTCCATTGCCCGCATCGTGGTGCAGGGCGAGCTGGTGCACAACAACGCCGTGACCTTGCGGGCCAATGTGGCGCCGCATCTGGCGGGCAACTTTTTTACCGTGGACTTGCGCCGTGCCCGCGACGCATTCGAGCAAGTGCCGTGGGTGCGCAGGGCGCAGGTGCAGCGGGTGTACCCCGCCAGTCTGCGCGTCGAGCTGCAAGAGCATGAAGCCGTGGCGTTCTGGGGGCCGGAGTCTGCGTCGGCCATGGTCAACAGCCAGGGTGAAGTGTTTGAGGCCAATGTGGGCGACGTGGAGCAGGAAGGCCTGCCGCGCCTGCTGGGCCCGCGCGGCAGCTCTGCCCAGGCGCTGCAGATGCATGGGCTGCTGCGGCCCGTGTTCCGCCCGCTGGGGCTGGAGTTGGAGGAGCTGGAACTGACCGGGCGCGGCGGATGGCGCGCCAAGCTGGACAGCGATGCCGTGATTGAGTTGGGCGGAGGCACCCCCCAAGAGGTGGTGCTGCGCACGCAGCGCTTTACGCGCACGCTGACGCAGGTGGCGGCGCAGTACGGGCGCCGTGTGGATGCGCTGGAGTCTGCCGATCTGCGCCATGCGGGAGGCTATGCCCTGCGCATGCGCGGAGTGACCACCGTGATCCCCGACGTGGCCGGAGCTGCGGCCGGGGCCACGGGCGGCGTGCGCAGGAGGTGATGCGATGCAAACGGGTGACAAGCACAGCGTGGGTCAGGCGGGCAGGCGGGCAATGCGTCAAGAGGCCGACCAAGACGCTGACCAAAAGGTCAAAAGTCGGGCTGGGGAGCAGGTCGGGCAGCAGGGCAGAACACAAAAGGGCAGAGGCTGATATGGCAAGAGAATACAAAGACGTTGTGGTGGGGCTCGATATCGGAACGGCCAAGGTCATGGCCGTGGTGGCCGAGGTGCTACCCAATGGCGAGCTCAAGCTGGCCGGCCTGGGCGTGGCCCCGAGCAATGGCCTCAAGCGCGGCGTGGTGGTCAACATCGACGCCACGGTGCAGAGCATTCAGCAGGCGCTCAAAGAGGCTGAGCTGATGGCCGACTGCAAGATCCAGCGCGTGTACACCGGCATTACCGGCAGCCACATCCGCGGCCTCAACTCAAGCGGCATGGTGGCCGTGAAAGACAAGGAAGTCACCTCGGCCGACGTGGCGCGCGTGGTGGAGACGGCCAAGGCCATCAACATCAGCAGCGACCAGCGCCTGCTGCTGGTGGAGCCCCAAGAGTTTGTGATCGACGGGCAGGACGTGAAGGAGCCCATCGGCATGAGCGGCATCCGCCTGGAGGCCAAGATACACATCGTGACCGGCGCCCAAAGTGCAGCCGAAAACATCATCAAGTGCGTGCGCCGCTGTGGGTTGGAGGTTGAGCAGCTCATGCTCAACCCACTGGCCAGCAGCCAGGCGGTGCTGACAGATGACGAACGCGAGCTGGGCGTGGTGTTGGTCGACATCGGCGCGGGCACGACCGACGTGGCTATTTTCACGGGCGGTGCGATCCGCCACACCGCAGTCATCCCGATTGCGGGCGACCTCATCACCAGCGACATCGCCATGGCGCTGCGCACGCCCACCAAGGACGCCGAAGACATCAAGGTCGAAAGCGGCTATGCCAAACAACTGCTGGCCGACCCCGATGCCCAGGTGGAAGTGCCCGGCCTGGGCGACCGCCCTCCGCGCATGTTGAGCAAGCAGGCGTTGGCCGGTGTGATCGAACCGCGCGTCGAAGAGATTTTCTCGCTGGTGCAGCAGGTCGTGCGCGAGTCGGGCTACGAAGAAGTGCTGTCGTCGGGCATCGTGCTTACGGGCGGAAGTTCGGTCATGCCCGGAATGATCGAGTTGGGCGAGGACATCTTCCTGAAACCTGTGCGACGGGGCATTCCCAAGTATTCCAGCGCGTTGTCTGACATGGTGGCCCAGCCGCGCGCTGCTACTGTCATGGGTTTGCTGGAAGAGGCTCGATTGGCCCGGCTGCGTGGCTTCAAGGTCGCGCAGAAAAGCGGGTCGATGAAGACCGCGTTCGGTCGCTTCAAGGATTTCATTGTGGGCAATTTCTGACCATGAAACACCCACTCTGGCTGGCAAGGGGAAGCCCCCACCGAATACCGGGAGGGCGAAGGCGCTGCACAGGCCCGCCACGCTCTCCCATGCAATATTTTTCCGTTATCCCCATTTGGCAATTGCAAACGAATTTAGAACGAGGAGCTCCAAGATGACCATCGAAATGATCGAAGCCGAAGAATTCAACCAGGGCACCCAGATCAAGGTGATCGGCGTGGGCGGCGGCGGCAGCAATGCTGTCGAGCACATGATTGCCCGCTGCGTGCAGGGCGTGGAATTTGTCTGCGCCAACACCGATGCGCAGGCGCTGACCCGCAGCTCCGCCCACCGCGTCATCCAGCTGGGTGGCAGCGGCCTGGGCGCAGGCAGCAAGCCCGACAAGGGCCGCGATGCCGCTGAGGCCGCAGTGGAAGATATCCGCAGTGCCATCAGCGGCGCGCACATGCTGTTCATCACGGCAGGCATGGGTGGCGGAACGGGCACGGGCGCTGCTCCGGTGATCGCCCGCGTGGCCAAGGAAATGGGCATTCTCACCGTGGGCGTGGTCACCAAGCCGTTCGACTGGGAAGGCGGCCGCCGCATGACCAACGCGGACAACGGCTTGGCCGAGCTGGAAGCCAACGTGGATTCGCTGATCGTGGTACTCAACGAAAAGCTGCTGGAAGTGCTGGGCGATGACATCACCCAGGACGAAGCCTTTGCACACGCCAACGACGTGCTCAAGAACGCCGTGGGCGGCATTGCCGAGATCATCAACGAATACGGCCATGTGAACGTCGACTTTGAAGACGTGCGCACCGTGATGGGCGAGCCCGGCAAGGCCATGATGGGCACGGCCACGGCTGCAGGCCCTGACCGCGCCCGCATCGCTGCAGAACAGGCCGTGGCCTGTCCGCTGCTGGAAGGCATCGACCTGTCGGGCGCCAAGGGCGTGCTGGTGCTGGTCACCGCCGCCAAGGGCAGCCTCAAGCTGTCCGAGTCGCGCCTGGCAATGAGCACCATCAACGCCTACGCATCGCCCGATGCGCATGTGATTTATGGCGCCGCTTACGACGACACCCTGGGCGATGAGATCCGTGTTACGGTGGTGGCCACGGGCCTGTCGCGCCCCAACGCACGCCGCCAGCCCATCTCGGTGGTGCAAGGTGGCCTGCGCACTGGCACCGACAACATGGCCTACCAGATGCCCGTCGTGGGCGCGGGTACGGTGGGTTCTGCCGTGGGCATGCAAGGGGGCCACGCGGGCGGCCACGCGCAGGCCGACTACGGCAGCATGTCGGTGCCCAGCGTGTGGCGCACCAACCGCACGCAGGCAGCGGCCCGTGTGGACGCACTGTCGTCGGGTGGCATGGATGACCTGGAGATTCCAGCCTTCCTGCGCAAGCAGGCAGATTGAAATTTGCTATTGAAAAGTGAGCTTGCGGCGCCTGAATCTATTGACTTGCAGACATAAAAGTATTTGTAGCCCAATGAGATAAAGCGCAAGCAGCTATCAATTTAATAGTATTTCGAACGTTCTCAACGTTCCATTAAAAAAAGCCCCAGTCGAAAGACCGGGGCTTTTTCTATTCTTGTGCGCCGTCTTCCGTTCAGAAGTTCTCCCAATCCCCTGCATCGTCTTTTGGGGGTTTGCTGGGGCTGGCCTTGGGGGGCAGTGCGGTCGGGGCCTTGGCAGCGGCAGGCTTGCGCAGGGCCGCAGGGGCTGTGGTCGTTCGGGCCTTGGTGTGGCCCACCGCCGGGCGTGGTGTGGGGGCGCGGGTGGGTGACGGGGCCGGGGTGGCTCGGGGCGCGCTGGCCGTGCTGCCGTTGACCCGGAACAACGCCACTACCTGGGTGAGCTTCATGGCCTGCTCGCGCAGGCTGTCGGCCGCGGCGGTGGATTGCTCCACCAGGGCGGAGTTTTGCTGCGTCATCTGATCGAGCTGGTTCATGGCCGTGTTGACCTGGGCAATGCCCTGGCTCTGCTCGGACGTGGCCGAGCGGATTTCGCCAATGATGTCGGTCACGCGCTGAACGCTTTCGACAATCTCGGTCATGGTGGCGCCCGCATTGCCCACCAGCTGCGTACCCGATTCCACCTTTTCGACCGATGCACCGATCAGTGCCTTGATCTCCTTGGCAGCTTCGGCGCTGCGCCCGGCCAGGCTGCGCACTTCGCTGGCCACCACGGCAAACCCGCGGCCCTGTTCGCCTGCACGCGCAGCCTCGACGGCAGCGTTCAGCGCCAGGATGTTGGTCTGAAACGCGATGCCGTCAATCACACCGATGATGTCGCTGATCTTGTTGCTACTGGCGTTGATGTCCTGCATGGTGGCCACCACGCGGGCCACCACATCGCCACCACGCGCCGCCACCGCTGCGGCTGACGTGGCCATCTGGTTGGCGGTCTGGGCAGAGTCCGAGGTTTGTTTGACGGTGCTGGTCAGCTCCTCCATGCTGCTGGCCGTGCTTTGCAGATTGCTGGCGGTGTCTTCGGTGCGGTGGGCCAGGTCGTTGTTGCCCTGGGCAATTTCGCTGGACGCCGTGGCGATGCTATCGGTCGCTGTGCGCACCTCGGTCACCAGCTTGCGCAGTGACGCCACCATGTGGGCAAGGCCGTCGAGCATGGAGCCCGGGGGCGCAGGGGGAATCTCGGTGTCCAGGTTGCCCTGTGCCACCTCCGACATGATCCCGATCGCGTCGGTGGGTTCGCCGCCAATCTGGCGCAGCACCGAGCGCGCGACGACGAGCCCGATCGCCCCCACCGCCAGAAACACCACCAGCACCACGGCCAGGTTGGACAGCATGGTCTTGCGCACCAGGACGTCCACGTCGTCGGTGTAGGTGCCGGACCCGACCATCCAGTTCCATCCGTCCACCTTCATGATGTATTGCAGCTTGGGCACCGCGGTCTGCTGCCCTGGGCGCGCAAACATGGTGGGCACAAAGGCCTTGCCGTCCTTGCTGCTGCGCATACTGTTGACCAGCAGCCCGATGATGTCCACCCCGGAGGCGTCTTTGACCTTGCCCAGCATGTCCTGCCCATCCCACTCCTTGCGGAAGGGGTGCATCACACCCAAGCCTTCGGTGGTCCAGATGTAGAAGTATTCGGTTTTGCCATCGGCGCCGCCGTAGCGCGCAAGACGCAGCGCCTCTTTGGCCGCCTTCTTGGCGTCTTCCTGCGGCATCGCTCCGCTGGCCGCCTGGGCCTGGTAACCCACGACGATGCTGTGGGCGGATTGCACTGCAGTGGTCAACAGCTCTTGCCGGGAGTCGATGATGAGTCGCCGCTCTTGCAGCAAAGAGGTGACGGACATGATCAAGAGCGCCACGAGGGCGGTGCCGATCATGAGCAGGATTTTCATTTTGAAGCTGAGCTTGCTCATGGAGGTCTCCGGTGGGGCGGCTGCGGGTGTGGGTCTGGGTTGCGTGACGCTCTATCGCGGCCGCAGCACGGTTATTGTGCTGCGAAGGCTGGGACACACGCAGTAGGTGAAAACGTGGCCGTAGCTCTACGTACCGCAGGTTTTCCTACCCACCGAAGAGGGTGCGCAGCAGGCGCATGCCCTCAACCGGTGCGGGGCCGGGCGGCGGAAACTAAAATGCGCCATGCTCCAGCAACGCACCCTCAAGACATTGACCCGCGCCGTAGGCGTTGGGTTGCACAGCGGCCAGCGGGTCGAATTGACCCTGAGGCCTGCGCAGCCGGACACCGGCATCGTGTTTCGGCGGGTGGACTTGCCCCAGCCTGTGGACATTCCGATCCGGGCTGAGTCTGTGACGGACACCCGGCTGGCCTCGACCATCTCAGTCGGCAATGCCAAAGTGCACACGGTAGAGCACCTGATGTCGGCCTGTGCTGGCCTGGGCATCGACAACCTTTACGTGGACATCACGGCCGAAGAAGTCCCCATCCTCGATGGATCTTCCGCATCGTTTGTATTTCTGCTGCAGAGCGCGGGGGTCGAGCTGCAAAACGCCCCCAAGCGGTTTATTCGCGTCCTTCGGCCTGTGGAGGTGCGTGAAGGCGAGGGCGCAGCCGCCAAGTGGGCGCGCCTTACGCCGTACCACGGCTACAAGCTCAGTTTTGAGATCGACTTTGACCACCCGGCCGTGGACTCCACCGGCCAGCGCGTGGAATTTGACCTGGGCGCTGGCAACTACAGCCGCGACATCGCCCGCGCACGCACGTTCGGCTTCACCCGCGATGTCGAGATGATGCGCTCCAACGGTCTGGCGCTGGGGGGTGGCCTGGACAACGCCATCGTGATGGACGACTACAAGGTGCTCAACAGCGATGGTCTGCGCTACGACGACGAATTCGTCAAACACAAGATCCTGGACGCCATGGGCGACCTGTACCTCATTGGCAAACCGCTATTGGCCGCGTACAGCGCGTTTCGCTCGGGCCATGCCATGAACAACCTGCTGCTGCGCGAGCTGCTGGCCCAGCGCGATGCGTGGGAGGTGGTGACGTTCGAGGACGAACGCCAGGCCCCCACCGGATTTGCCCAGCCCGTGCGCGCTTGGTAAGGTAGCCTGCCATGCTGATCGTTCGCTGGCTGGCCCTGTTTCTGCTACTCGCGTCTGCCGTGTGTTTCGGGTTTTATGTGGGCACTGGGCAGGTGTTCTACAAACGGCTGGGGCTGGTGATCTTCAAGTGGACGATCATCGCCGCCGTCGTCTTCTTTGTCGTGGTCCTTATCGAACGACTGCTTTAGCGGCCAGGGGCTGCGGTGGCGCTGGCCTATACTCGCCGCTGCTCCGGGGTGTGCGAAAGCGCTGAGATGCATGGGGCCTGACGTCAAGTCAGGCTGCCTGCGAACCCGACGAACTTGATCCGGTTCATACCGGCGGAAGAAGAGCCGACCTCCTTGTCCCGTGCCCGCATCCCCGCTGGCACGCCATGCCTTAGGCGCTGCTGCATGCGGCGCTTGGGGGCGCACAGGTCCATTCCGGAGCAGTTATCCACCGCCACCGGAACCAGGAGACCTGCCCCATGAACGCCCCCGATCCCCACGCCAAACTGGCCAGCACCGAAAAATTCGCCGAACTGCTCGCACGCACCCGCGAACCCTTCCCCGCATCCCGCAAGGCCTACCTCCCCGGCCACTTGCACACCGACCTGCGCGTACCCGTGCGCGACATCGCCCTGACCAACGGCGAACTGGTCAGCGTGTACGACACCTCCGGCCCCTACACCGACCCAGACGCCGTGATCGACGTGCGCCAGGGCCTTGCCAGTGTGCGCGGCGGCTGGATCACCGGCCGGGGCGATGTAGAGCACTACGAAGGCCGCGCGCCCGTGGCGCTCGACGACGGACAAAAGAGCGAAGACGCCACCCGCCTGGCCCAACTGCGTGCCGAAGCCGCAGCGCTGCAGCGCAAGCCCCTGCGTGCCAAAAGGACGAATGGCGTGGGTGCCAACGTCACGCAAATGCACTACGCGAAGAAAGGCATCATCACTCCCGAGATGGAATACGTCGCCATTCGCGAAAACGGCAAGCGTGAGTGGATGGAGCAGTACATGGCCGACGCAGGCCGCGAGCAGCGCCTGATGGGCAACCCCATGGGGGCCAGCATCCCGCGCATCATCACGCCCGAATTCGTGCGCGACGAAGTGGCCCGGGGCCGCGCCATCATCCCCGCCAACATCAATCACCCCGAAGTCGAGCCGATGGCGATTGGCCGCAACTTCCTCGTCAAGATCAACGCCAACATCGGCAACTCGGCCGTGACATCGAGCATTGAAGAAGAAGTGGAAAAGCTCGTGTGGGCGATCCGCTGGGGTGCCGACAACGTGATGGATTTAAGCACCGGCAAGAACATCCACACCACGCGCGACTGGATCGTGCGCAACTCGCCTGTGCCGATTGGCACCGTGCCGATTTACCAAGCGCTTGAAAAAGTGGGTGGCGTGGCCGAGGACCTGACCTGGGCGATCTACCGCGACACCTTGATCGAGCAGGCCGAGCAGGGTGTGGACTACTTCACCATCCATGCCGGCGTGCGCCTGGCCTACATCCACCTCACGGCCCAGCGCCGCACGGGCATCGTCTCGCGCGGCGGCTCCATCATGGCCAAGTGGTGCATGGCGCACCACCGCGAGAGTTTTTTGTACGAGCACTTCGAAGACATCTGCGACATCATGAAGGCCTACGACGTGTCGTTCGGCCTGGGCGACGGCCTGCGCCCCGGCTGTGCATCCGACGCCAATGACGAAGCCCAGTTTGCCGAGCTGCACAC
>JAUXZO010000166.1 GCA_030692685.1 Acidovorax sp.
CACCACGTCAAACGCCATCATCATGCGGGCGTGGCCGATGTGGCACAGGTCATAAATGGTCATGCCGCACACATACATGCGCACATGGCCAGGTTCGAGCGGGGAAAACTCCTCCAATGCACGCGACAGCGTGTTGTAGATACGCAAACTCATGGGATACCAATAACGGGGAGATGGGGGTGGATGGGCGAGGCGGCTCACCCGGCAGCAAGGGGCAATGGCCCCGCAAGGGGGAGCGCCCGGCAAGGGGCGACCAGCAAAATCACCAGCGGCAACAGCGCACCGTCATGACAACCCCCTCAGCTACAATCCGCCGCAGTATAAGCTGCCGCCCAGCGAGACGCTGCCCAACCCAATTGATTCCCCATGAAGCAAGTCCGAAGCACACTCCCACGACTTTTGCGCCTGCTGGCCCTGACCGCGCTGCTGGGCAGTGGCGTGGTTCACGCCGACGACTATGCCGACATTACCCAGTTGCTCAAAGCAGGCAAGGCCGCTGAAGCGCTGACCAAAGCCGACCAGCGCCTGGCAGCCAATCCAAAGGACCCGCAACTGCGCTTCTTGCGCGGTGTTGCGCAGGCCGACTCAGGCAAGCAGGCCGATGCGATCACCACCTTCACCAAGCTGACCGAAGAGTACCCAGAGCTGCCCGAGCCCTACAATAATCTCGCCGTGTTGCACGCCAACCAGAACCAGTTGGACAAGGCCCGCACCGCGCTGGAAATGGCGATCCGCACCAACCCCAGCTACGCCACCGCACACGAAAATCTGGGCGACATCTACGCCAAGCTTGCCAGTCAAGCCTACAACAAGGCGCTGCAGCTGGACGCCAACAACGCCAACTCGGTCAAACCCAAGCTGGCATTGATCCGTGAACTTTTTTCGGCTGACACCACCGGCAAAGCCGGGCGCCCCGCCGCCGCAGCGCCTGCCCCGGCCGTTGTGGCTACGCAGCGGCCTGCACCGGCTGCTGCACCTGCACCAGCACCCGCCCCTGCAGCAACTCCAGTGGCTCCCGCACCTGCAGCAGCGCCCACTCCAGCCCCTGCTGTGGCGGCCGTGCCTGTAGCACCGGCACCGGCACCTGCAGCGCCCTCGGCTGCCGCTAGCGATGCAGCTATCCAGACCGTCACTTCGGCGGTTCAGGCTTGGGCGTCGGCATGGTCAGCCAAGGACATGCCAGCCTATCTGGCTGCGTACGACAAATCTTTTGACCCGCCTGGCCGCCAGTCGCGCAGCGCGTGGGAAAAAGAGCGTGAATCGCGCATCGTGGGCAAATCCAAAATCAATGTGCAGCTGTCTGACATGACGGTTTCCGTCAGTGGTGACAAAGCCACCGCGCGTTTTCGCCAGGCCTACAGCGCCGACTCGCTCAACGTGGCCAGCCGCAAAACGCTGGACCTTGTGAACAACAAAGGGCGCTGGACCATCGTGCGCGAATCCACAGGCGGCTGATCGTGATTTCCGCCACCGCGCCTGCGCCTGGAGCGCGGGCGTTTTTTTTGCTGCCCTGAGATGCAGCCAACCCCCCTGCACTGGGACACGCGCAGCCGACAGACGTTGGTCGGTGTTTTGGTATGGGTAGCGCTCCTGCAGGCTACCCCCGCACTGGCGCAAAACAACGTTGCACGGCGCCCCGCGTCGTCCGCTCCAACCACCGTGCCCACACACGCGGCCAGCAGCAATCTGCGGGATGGTCAGGCCGAAGCCCGCTTGCTGGCGGTATACAAACTCATCTCAGAAGGCCGCGGACGCGAAGCCCTTCAACAGGCCGAAAGCCTGGCCAGTGACTACCCCAACTTTCAGCTGGCCCAACTGGCCGTGGGCGACCTGCTGACGGCTCGCACCCGCCCCATCGGTCGCTTGGGCGACGTGCCCGAACCGGATTCCGCCCGCAGCATCCAGGCCGCAACCACGCTGGGAGAGTTGCGCACCGAATCTCGCCAGCGTGTCGACGCACAGCGCAGCCGCCCTCCGGCGCACACGATTCCAGCGCAGTTTTTGGAACTCTCTCCCCGCTCGCGCCACGCCATCGCCATTGACGCGTCCCGCTCGCGCCTGTACCTCTTCGAAAACACCCCGACGGGCCTGCGACTGGTCGCTGACTATTACGCATCGGTGGGCAAACTTGGCATCGAAAAGACGGTGGAGGGCGACCAGCGCACCCCACTCGGGGTGTACTTCATCACCAGCCGCCTGGACCCCGCCACGCTCAAGGACTTTTACGGCATCGGCGCGCTGCCCATCAACTACCCCAACCCGCTGGACCTGAGCCGCGGAAAAACGGGCAGCGGCATCTGGCTGCATGGCACGCCGCCCGATCAGTTTGCGCGCGCACCGCTCGCCACGGATGGCTGTCTGGTGCTGGCCAACCCCGACCTGGAGCGCATCTTGCGCACGGTGGAACCCCGGTCCACCCCCGTCGTCATTGCGCGGCAACTGCAGTGGGTCACCCCCCACAGCGTCCAGGCAGACCGCAAGGCCTTTGAGGCGGTGCTGAATGCCTGGCGCAGCGCCAAGACCGAGGGCGACATGACACGCCTGCTGGGGTTTTATGCGCCTGATTTTCAAAGCCACCGCAAGAAGCCGCTGGCCGAATGGACCCAGGTGTTACAGGCCGAAACCCGCGCTCTGCGCGGCAGGGAACTCCACCTCAAGGACAAGTCTTACCTGCGGTGGACCGACTCGGCCGACACCATGGTGGTAACGTTCGGTGAAGTCGCCGAAGGCGCCCGCACCGGCCCCGTCAAGCGCCAATACTGGACGCGACGTGGCCATCAATGGCAAATATTTTTCGAAGGAGTGATTGGATGATTTCCAGAAGAAATTCGACCCTGGCGCTTGCCAGTGTTGCGCTAGCAGCTATTTTTTCAGTAGCAAATGTGCAGGCACAAACTGCGCCCAAGGTCAAGCTGACCACCTCGATGGGAGACATCGTGGTGCAACTGGACCCGGCCAAGGCCCCCAAGACGGTCGAGAACTTTCTGGCCTACGTCAACGACAAACACTATGACGGCACCGTGTTCCACCGTGTGATGGACGGCTTCATGATCCAGGGCGGCGGCTTCACGGCTGACATGCAACAAAAGGCCACAAAGCCCCCGATCGCACTCGAAGCCAACAACGGCCTCAAAAACGACACCTACACCATCGCGATGGCGCGCACGGGCAATCCCAACTCGGCCACCTCGCAGTTCTTCATCAACGTGAAGGACAACGCCATGCTCAACGCCCCACAGCCTGATGGCCACGGTTATGCCGTGTTCGGCAAAGTGGTGGAAGGCACGGCCGTGGTGGACAAGATCAAGGCCGTGGCCGTTGGCAACAAGGGCGGCCACCAGAACGTGCCCACCACCACCGTCACTATCAACTCCGCCACGCTGGTGAAGTGATTTTTTAATTCAGAAGGAAGCATTGCCATGAGCACCAACCCCCAAGTCGAACTGCACATCGCCAACTACGGCGTCATCACCCTCGAACTCGACGCCGCGAAGGCGCCCAAGTCGGTGGAGAACTTTTTGGCCTATGTGAACAAGGGCCACTACAACAACACCGTGTTCCACCGGGTGATCCCCGGCTTCATGGTGCAAGGCGGCGGCTTTGAGCCCGGCATGACGCAAAAGACGTCGGATGCGCCCATCGAGAACGAAGCCAACAACGGCCTCAAGAACGCCAACTACACCGTGGCCATGGCCCGCACCAGCGACCCACACTCGGCCACCGCGCAGTTCTTCATCAACGTGGCCGACAACGGCTTTCTGAACCACACCGCTCCCTCGGCCCAGGGCTGGGGCTACGCCGTGTTCGGCAAGGTGGTGGGTGGCGCCGACGTGGTGGACAAGATCAAGGCAGTGCCTACGGGCCGCAAGGGTTTCCATGACGACGTGCCGAAGGAAGACGTTGTGATCGAGAAGGCCGTCGCCCTCTGAACTCGCTTTGAACCTGCTCTGATCTGACGCAGATCACTGTGACCACGACCGTGCCCCGGTTCGAGGAGCTTGCCGCTCCTTCGCACTGGCGCACGGTCGATTTCATTTCGGACCTGCACCTGCAGGCCAGCGAGCCCGTTACCGTCGCCGCATGGAAGCACTACCTGCAGACCACACACGCTGACGCCCTGTTTATCCTGGGCGATCTGTTCGAGGTGTGGGTGGGCGACGATGCCCTGCTGGAACCCGGCAGCTTTGAAGCCCAAGGCTGTGCGGCGTTGAAAACCGCTGCGCAGCGCCTGCCCGTGTACTTCATGCACGGCAATCGCGACTTTCTGGCGGGTCCGGCGTTCCTCGCCCACTGCGACGTCACGGGCCTGTCGGACCCCACGGTGCTGGTTTTTGGCGACCAGCGGTTCGTGCTCAGCCATGGCGATCTGTTGTGCCTGGACGATGTGGACTACCAGCGCTTTCGCGTGCAGGCGCGCAGCACCGAGTGGCAAACGCAATTTCTGTCACAGCCCCTGGCCACGCGCCGCGCGCAGGCACGCGGCATCCGGCAGGAGAGCGAGGCACGCAAACAGTCGGGTGTTACCTATGCCGATGTGGACGGCCCCGCTGCCATCGCCTGGTTGCAGGCGGCGCAGGCGCAAACGCTCATCCACGGCCACACCCACCGCCCAGCCCACCATACGCTGGCCCCGGGCCTCGCGCGCGTGGTGATGAGCGACTGGGACGCCGCGGCATTACCGCCCCGCGCGGAAACACTGCGTTTGTCCCGCGCGGGCTTGGAACGCATCCCCCTGGTCCCCATGTACGAGCGATCCTGAACTGCGCGGGGCTTGAACCTGCACCCTGATCGCCATGCCCCCTCTTCTCAATCGACTCTGGAGCCGCGTGCGCGCCACTGTGGCCCCGGTGCCCGATATATCCGCCACGCTGTGGCTGCAGACCCTGCAGCGCTACCCGTTTCTGGCCGCCCTGCCCTTGCACGACCAGGCCAAGCTGCGCGCCTTGAGCGCCCTCTTCCTGCACGACAAGCAGTTCCACGGCGCCCACGGGCTGGTGGTGACCGACGCAATGGCCATCGACATTGCCGCGCAAGCCTGCCTGCCCCTGTTGCACTGGGGCGACCCGGCCAAGGCGCTGGACTGGTACGACGATTTCGTCACTATCGTGCTGCACCCGGGTGAAGCCGTGGCGCGCCGCCAGACCGTGGACGAAGCCGGTGTGGTGCACGAAAACACGCAGGTGCTGCTGGGCGAGGCGATGGAACGTGGCCCCATCATGCTGAGCTGGCAACACATCACCAACGCCGCCGAAAACACGGCACGTGGCCACAACGTGGTGGTGCATGAGTTTGTTCACAAGCTCGACATGCGCAATGGCCAGCCCAACGGCTGCCCACCCCTGCCCGCAGGTTTTTTGGGCACCCGCAGTGGCCGCGCTGCCTATGGCGCATGGTGGGCCGCCTGGGAGCCCGCCTACGAGCAGTTCCGCGAACGCATCATCATGGCCGACCGCTTCGGCGCCGAGCGGCCCTGGCTCGACGCCTACGGTGCCACATCACAGTCCGAATTTTTTGCCGTGGCCTGCGAGGCGTACTTTGTAAATCGCGACCGGTTTGCGCAGGAGTTCCCCACGCTGATGCCGGTGCTGGATGCGTTTTTCAAACGCCCTGCAGTCGCCCACTGAGACTCTGCGCCTACCGCCAGCGATGGGCGCCGCGCGAATTACTCCGCAGACGGTTTATCTGGTTTTTGACAACTTATCCAAAATTGGATAAATTGTCCGAATGCCTGACAAAACCGCTCTCTGCACCTCGCCGTCCAACCGTACGGCACGGCGTTCGCCCGCGCGCACAGATGAGCAGACCGCTCTGCTCAGCCAGGTCGAACAGATCGCCCAAGGCCTGGCCGCCACGTTCGCGCCGTTCTGCGAAGTGGTGGTGCACGACCTGCTCGACCCCAAACACTCCATCCTCGCCATCTACAACAACCTGTCGGGCCGTGGCGTGGGCGACCCGACCACCGAACTGGGCCTGGCCCGCATTGCCGACCCCGATTACCCGCAGGTAATTGCCAACTATGCCAACCAGTTTGCCGATGGCCGCCAGGCCAAGAGCACCTCCGTGGGCATCAAGGATGCTTCGGGCCACTACATTGCGGCGCTGTGCCTGAATGTGGACCTCACGCAGTTTCGGAGCCTACAGAGCGTCGTGGGCCAGTTCACAGCCATTACGGGTGATACGGGCCTCAGCGAAACCCTGGACCCCGCGGGCGCCGAGGCCATCCGCCAGCGCATCGACCAGTTTGCAGCGCGCCTGTCTACTGCGCCACGCGCGCTCAAGGCCACCGAGCGGCGCGCGCTGCTGCGCGAACTCAAGGATTCGGGCAGCCTCGAAGTGCGCCGCGCGATGGAGGTGGTGGCGCAGCACCTGGGCGTGTCGCGCGCCACGGTGTACGCCGATGCGAAATAACGCCCGGAACCCCCAGGCGCAAGCCCTGTTTTCTTATACCTCTCCACCCTCTCTGCCCCAAAGACCATAGCCATGACCCTTGCCACCCTCGCCCTCCCCACCTATGCCGACGTGGTGGCTGCCGCCGCCCGCATTGCCGGCCACGCACACCGCACACCCGTGCTCACCTCGCGAACCATCAACGAAGAGTTTGGCGCGCAGGTCTTCTTCAAGTGCGAGAACCTGCAGCGCATGGGCGCCTTCAAGTTCCGGGGCGCCTTTAACGCACTGGCCAAGTTCGACGCGGCGCAGCGCAAAGCAGGTGTGGTTGCGTTCTCGTCAGGCAACCACGCGCAGGGCATTGCGCTGGCCGCACGCGAGCTGGGCATCCCCGCCACCATCGTGATGCCACAAGACGCGCCCGCAGCCAAGGTGGCCGCAACGCAAGGCTACGGCGCCACCGTGGTGTTCTACGACCGTTACACCGAAGACCGCGAGCAAATCACGCGCGACGTGGCCGAGCGCAACGGCCTCACCTTGATCCCGCCCTACGACCATGCGGACGTGTTGGCCGGGCAAGGCACAGCGGCCAAGGAGCTGTTTGAAGAGGTGGGCCCGCTGGATGCGTTTTTTGTCTGTCTGGGCGGCGGCGGTCTGCTGTCAGGCTCGGCCCTGGCCACGCGGGCGCTGTCGCCCCACACCAAACTCTACGGCGTGGAGCCCGCAGCGGGCAACGACGGCCAGCAGTCGTTTCGCAGCGGCTCCATCGTGCACATCGACACCCCGCAGACGATTGCCGACGGCGCACAAACCCAGCACCTGGGCAACATCACCTTCCCCATCATCCAGCGCGATGTGGACGACATCCTGACCGTGACGGACGAACAACTGGTGGATGGCATGCGCTTTTTTGCCGAGCGCATGAAGCTCATCGTGGAGCCCACGGGCTGCCTGGGGTTTGCAGCGGCGCGCGCCATGCGGGATGAACTCAAGGGCCAACGCGTGGGCGTGCTCATCAGCGGAGGCAATGTCGACCTGGCGCGGTTCTGTGCGCTGCTGTCGGCATAGAAAACCCGCACCTTCTCAGGGCAGCCCCGCCATGGAAGAAGCGCGCTGCGAGCAATCTGGACTCAAATCGCAGTGTGGCGAAAAGACAAAAACGATAGCTACTAGCGCTTATCCAGCAAGCGCTAGAGCCCATTTTCATTCAAAATAAAATTACGCAGGCTCCGCCACCGGCTCTGCAGCATGCGCAGTCGCCGCAGCCACCACCGGCATGCGAATCAAGTGGTCAAACGCACTCAGCGCCGCCTTCGACCCGTCGCCCGCCGCAATCACGATCTGCTTGAACGGTACCGTGGTGCAGTCGCCCGCGGCGAACACGCCGGGGATGTTGGTGCGGCCGTGCGAGTCCACGATGATTTCGCCAAACTTGGACAGATCTACCGTGCCCTTGAGCCATTCGGTGTTGGGCACCAGGCCGATCTGTACGAACACGCCCTCAAGCGGCACCAGGTGCTCGGCGTTGGTGGCGCGGTCCTTGTATTTCAAGCCGTTCACCTTGCCATCGGCACCAGTGATTTCGGTGGTCTGCGCATTGGTGTGGATGGTGACGTTGGGCAGGCTTTTGAGCTTGTTGACCAGCACGGCGTCGGCCTTGAGCTGATCGGCAAACTCCACCAGCGTGACGTGGGCCACGATGCCTGCCAGATCAATAGCGGCCTCAACACCCGAGTTGCCGCCGCCGATCACCGCCGTGCGCTTGCCCTTGAACAGCGGGCCGTCGCAATGCGGGCAGTAGGCCACGCCCTTGTTCTTGTACTCGGCTTCGCCGGGCACGTTGACATTGCGCCAGCGGGCGCCGGTGGACAAGATCACTGTCTTGGACTGCAGCGTGGCGCCGTTGGCCATTTGCACGCTGATGAGGCCACCGGGCTCTGCCGCCGGGGTCAACTTGTCCGCGCGTTGCAGGTTCATGATGTCCACGCCATAGGACCGGGTTTGGGCTTCGAGCGCGGCGGCAAACTTGGGGCCATCGGTTTCGAGCACCGAGATGTAGTTCTCAATCGCCAGCGTGTCGTTGACCTGGCCGCCAAAACGTTCGGCAGCCACACCAGTGCGGATGCCCTTGCGGGCTGCGTACACAGCGGCTGCAGCACCTGCGGGGCCACCACCGACGATGAGCACGTCGTACGGAGCTTTGGCGCTGAGCTTGGCGGCGTCTCGGGCGGCAGAGCCGGTGTCCAGCTTGGCCACGACTTCTTCGAGCGTCATGTGGCCCGAGCTGAACATCGTGCCGTTCAGGAACACCATGGGCACGGCCATGATTTCGCGCTCAGTCACTTCCTGCTGGAAGGCGCCGCCTTCGATGACGGTGGTCTTGATCTTGGGGTTGACGATGGCCATGAGCGACAACGCCTGCACCACGTCGGGGCAGTTGTGGCAGGTCAGGCTCATGTAGACCTCGAAGTTGAAATCGCCATCCAGGGCCTTGATCGAATCGATCACGTCCTGCTCGACCTTGGGCGGGTGGCCGCCCGTCCACAACAAGGCCAGCACGAGTGACGTGAACTCGTGGCCCAGGGGCAGGCCGGCAAAACGCAGCGAGTTGGTGGCGCCCACGCGCTGCAGGCTGAACGATGGCTTGCGGGCGTCGTTGCCGTCGGTGCGCAAGGTGATCTTGTCGCTGCGCAGCGATTGAATGGTCGTCAGCAGCTCGCGCATGTCGCGCGCTGTCTCGCTGTCGTCCAGGGATGCCACCAGCTCAAACGGCTGCTGCACGCGCTCCAGATAGGCGGCGAGTTGGGTCTTGAGTTGTTCGTCGAGCATGGTGGTGTCCTTTGAATTTCGAGTTGTGATGTGGAAGCGGCTAACAAAACTCTTCTAGCGTCGTTACTGCGTCTTGTCGTACTACTCGTACTGCCTGCGACGCAGCGCCTAGCCAGAACCGCTTCGCTGAGTTCTGTTAGCCGCTTTTCAGCGGTGACTAGCAGGCCGCAGAGCAAGCCTGCGAGTCGCCTTCCGGGCGTAAAAAAGCCGGACGGCATGGCGCACTGGCGCCATGACGCTGTCCGGCTTTGGGGGCCGAATCGAAAAATGGCTTAGATCTTGCCAACCAGGTCCAGAGAAGGCGTCAGCGTCTTGGCGCCTTCCTTCCACTTGGCGGGGCAGACTTGGCCAGGGTTGGCGGCGGTGAACTGGGCAGCCTTGAGCTTGCGCAGGGTTTCCGACACGTCACGGGCGATTTCGTTGGAATGCACTTCCATGGTCTTGATCACGCCATCGGGGTTGATCACGAACGTGCCGCGCAGTGCCAAGCCTTCTTCAGCAATGTGCACGCCGAAAGCGTTGGTCAATTGGTGTGTTGGGTCGCCAACCAGGGGGAATTTGGCCTTGCCCACGGCGTCCGACGTTTCGTGCCAGACCTTGTGCGAGAAGTGGGTGTCGGTGGTGACGATGTAGACCTCGGCGCCAGCCTTTTGGAACTCGGCATAGTTGTCGGCAGCGTCTTCGATTTCGGTGGGGCAGTTGAAGGTGAAAGCTGCTGGCATGAAGATCAGCACAGACCACTTGCCCTTGAGGTTGGCTTCGGTCACTTCGATGAAGTCACCCTTGCCGTCGCGGTTGACGAAAGCGGTGGTCTTGAAGGGCTGAACTTGCGTGTTGATCAGGGACATGGCTGTTTCCTTAGGGGTTGGTTAACTGAACAAGGCTGAAGTCTAGGCGGTTTGGATCAATGAATCCAATTAATTGATTGCATTGAATCAATTGCCTATGACTATGTCGTGATGCCTTACCAGGGCGCGCGGGTCGGCCTTTGCGCTTGTCCCCCCTCGAAGCACGCCCTCCTCCAGTCACCAGCATCCGCGCACGCTTGTCCAACCCTTGCGGCATATCAAATATTCAAATAGAACTGATTCGCATTTATGCATATCATCTGACGCACTGCAGCAAAGCCGCTTCGGCCTGTGCGTTGCAGCGAGAAGGTTGCAAAAAAGCGAGCCACTCTCACAAATATTGGTCAAAAAGGCCTGTAGCGCTTTATTCATAAGCGCTAGCAGCTCATTAATTTATAGCAAAGACCCGAATTCACCATGTTCCAAACACTGCTCATCTGTTTCCGTGAGGGGCTGGAAGCCCTGCTGGTGATTGCCATTGCCACGCTTTACCTGCGCAAAACCGGGCGTCTGAACTTGCTGCTGCCGCTGCGCGCCGGGGTCGGTGTCGCCGCCCTGCTGTCATTGGTGCTCGGCTGGGTGCTATCGCAGGTGGGCGCCGTGTCGCCCGCAGCCGAGGGCGGCATGGCGCTGGTGGCCGCTGCCACCGTGGCCTGGTGCGTGGTGCACATGCGCAGCGCGGGCAAAGGCATGGGCCAGGAGGTCGCCCAGCGCATGGACCGCGCCAGCGTGCTGGAGGGCCCGCGCGCCGGCATGGCCGTCTTTTTGTTTGCCTTGTTCATGGTGGGCCGCGAAGGCGTGGAGACCGCCACCATGCTGGCTGCACTGGCCCGCAGTGCAGAGTTGGGGTACATGGCCTGGGGCGGCGCTGGGGGCCTGGCGCTGGCCATTGCGATTGCCTGGGCCTGGACGCGCTACGGCCGGGCCGTGAACCTTGGGCGGTTCTTTCGCGTCACTTCATGGTTCATGGCGGTGTTTGCGGTGCAGTTGATCGTTTACGCCTTCCATGAGTTCACCGAGGGCGGTGTGTTCCCTGGCATAGACAACGCTTATTGGCACGCCGCCACAGAAGATCTGGCCGAAGGCACCATCGCTCAAGCCATATCGCTGGCGTTGGTGCTGGTGCCGACGGTGTGGCTGGGGGTGGCGCACTGGATGGAGCGACGGGGCAACGCGATAGACCACGGCACTACGGGCGCCCACACCGCCCGCTAATGGATGGTCGCGGGCGCAGAAGATGACTTGGTTTGTCCCACGCGGACCGTGCCCGCGTTGCCATTCAGACTGAGGATGCGGGGGTCTCTTTGGGCAAAGAGTTTTTCGATCTGGGCTTTCGACACAACCAGCATCGCCAGCCCCATGTTCGCGTCTGTCAATGGAATTGGAGGCAACGGGTCGACCCCTGCGGCTGCAAGGATCTCGTGCAGTGCCTTGGTGTGGGCCTCTGCCTGGTATTGATACGACTTGGGGCCTGTGTAAGGAATCGCATAGGTGACGCCACCTCTCAGCAGAATGCTGATCTCGGCACGGCCTTCGTGATGCGCGAGCTCCAATGCCTTGTCGTCCCAGATCGCGGCCATGGGGCTTACAAAGCCCCGCAGCCGAACCGCGCGAACGTGAACACTGTCCACCAACCCATGAAAAGCTACGCGATCAATTCTTGCCTGCACGACGGGTGTAAGCGTGGGGTTCAGACGGCGATCAATTCCCTGAATGTGCTGTGCAAACGGCTCGGTCAGCAAGCGGTCGAGCACCTCGTTCACTTCAGACGGTCCGTCGAACCGGGTGCTCCCATCCCGTTGCAGGGTGTAAGGCGGTTCTTCCGTGCTCAACACCAGGTCGACCTCCACCGTGGGTGACGCAATGAGCGCGTTGTCGATGGCTTCAAAACTGCCATCTAGACCCCGAGCGCGCCCTCGCCCCTTGTCGCTATAGTCGATATAAAACCTTTCGGCGGCGGCAGTGCTGGAGAGCATAGCGATCCCAGCTCGGTCGGTGTAAAAACCAATCTGCCCCAGCCCGTTGGTCCAGCGACCGGTGGACAAGACCGAGTTTCCCAGTTCGTCGTAAAGCCTTTGAGCCTTGGCATCAAGCTGCCGGGTTTGCTCACCAGAAAGTCTGCCAAGTCCAACCCGCTCCAACGTCACCATGACTCGAACCCACCCCGTTCTTTCGACTTGCTGTTGGAGCGTAGCCAGTTCGGATGGATGGATGTCCGCAGAGCTTGCGCTGAACGCCAGGACTGCCAGAACCACGGTCAGGCACGCAAACCGTGCCCCCTTGCAACCGACCGGAGCGACGCGCGAAAACCACTGTGTTGCTTGCCTTGCCATGTTTACATCCTTGAGTCCGGGCTTCTGCCCACTGGGCCACCAATTGCTTTGCGCAGCAACTTTTTTTCTGCTCGTGCGCACTGCCCATTTACGAGACTGAACGCGAACACCTATCAACCTCACACGCAGCCAGCGCACGAAAGCAGGGGCTTGCCTTGCACGTGTTGATATTGATCACGACAATCGGGGCCGAATCAACACCACACAACAAGGAGTCCCCCATGAAAGGCGACGCACAAGTTATTGGCCATCTGCAGGCCCAGCTCAAGAACGAACTCACGGCCATCAACCAGTACTTTTTGCACTACCGCATGCTCAAGCACTGGGGTTTTGACAAGCTGGCCAAGAAGGAATATGCAGAGTCGATTGGCGAGATGAAACACGCCGACTGGCTGATGGACCGCATCTTCACGCTGGACGGCCTGCCCAACCTGCAGGACCTGGCCAAGCTGCAAGTCGGCGAAGACGTGCCAGAGATTCTGGCGTGCGACCTGAGCTCTGAACTAGGCGCCCAGGCCACCATCAAGGACGGCATTGCCCACTGCGAAACCGTGCGTGACTATGTCTCGCGCGACCTGCTGCAAAAGATTTTGGACGACACCGAAGAGCACATCGACTTTCTGGAAACCCAGATCGACCTGATCGGCAAGGTCGGCCTGCAGAACTACCTGCAGTCGCAAATGGGCGAGGTGGAGTAACTGCGGCGCTCCCCCTGCCAATTTCTTGGGGCCCGATTGGGCTGGGCACCTTGAAGACGGTCGGGAAGATTTTCATCAACGGGCTGCGGCCCGTTTTTTTATGCCCGCCTGCCGTCGAATGCGCCCTCTTGAGCGGATGGTGTTGTTTCAAATGCACACCTCCCAGTGCTCATCAAAAATTTTAATGCGAATTATTCGCAATTGAATAAACTACGGATTTCAGCCAGCAGCGCATCCCACTGAGACGTCTGGGCGACGGGCCACCGACCCGCTTCATCTCCTCTTCTCCTTTCCCTTCTGCCAGCCAACGTTCAAGCCAGAGGGCTTCGCTCTCTGCTCCGCGCAACAGCGCGGTACTGCCCGTTGGCTGCGTGTCTTCAGCTCGCCGCCTTCGTTTCTTCCTTCTTTTTTGACCGCAATCGCTAGCCTTCAGATGGGTGGATGTGGTCAAAAAGATGTTCACAAGAATCGTAAGCCAGCGCGAATGACGTGCACCGCCACAGACCCCAATGAAGGCAGTTCCGCTCTGCTCACAGCCCTGCATCGCCATCGCGTGCCCGTTCTGATTTCACATCTTTCTCGCCGAACACCGCGCCCCAGACAGCAGGCCATTTTTGGCACGCGCCAGGCACCGCGTTGCACGGGTTTTCTGCCAACTGCGTTGCGCTTACTCCAAGGAAAATCATGCACGCTCACACCCCAATCCGCCACCGCCTGAACCCGCTGATGGCCGCCTTGCTTGCGGCACTGTGTGGCCCTGCACTAGCTCAGACCACCACGCCACAGACACTCGGCGAAGTCACTGTGCAGTCTGGCGCAAACGACGACGACTATTCACCAGCCGCCAGCACTGCCGCCACCAAGGGCAGCGCCCCCCTGCGCGATGTGCCGCAGGCCGTCAACGTGGTGCCTGCGCAGTTGCTACGCGACCAGGGCGCCCGCTCGATGGAAGACGCTCTGCGCAACGTGCCGGGCGTGGCCATGAGCCACGGCGACGGTCAGCGCGACCAGGTGGTGATTCGCGGGTTCACGGCGATTTCCGACCAGTTTGTGGACGGCGTACGCGACGACGCGCTGTACTTTCGCGACTTGGCCGACATCGAACGCATTGAGGTGCTCAAAGGCCCTGCCGCAGTGCTTTACGGCCGTGGCTCATCGGGCGGCTTGATCAACAGAGTGACCAAGAAGCCGAAGTTTGGTGAAACCTCTGGCGAGGCCACGCTGGGTCTGGGCAGCTTTGATTTCCGCCGCGCCACGGCTGATGTGAATGTGGACATCAGCGACACCGCCGCTTTCCGCATCAATGCCGCCGTGGAAGACTCTGGCAGCTACCGCGACCAGCAGTTTTTGAAGCGCCACAATTTCGCGCCGTCGCTGGCACTCAAGCTCGCTGCACAGACCGACTTGCTGCTGCAATACACCAACGCCCGCGACAAGCGCCTCACGGACTTCGGCATTCCTGCGCTCAATGGCCGCCCGGTGAACGTGGCTGCCAGCACCTACTACGGCTCCAGCAAAGCCGCGCAGGACGACACGACCACCAGCACCATCCAGTCGTTCGCAGCCACGCTGAACCACCGTTTCAACGATGACTGGTCGGTGCGCAACGTCACGCGCTTGTACGACTACGCCCTGGACCGCTACAACACGCTGCCCAGCGGCACCACCGACCCGGTGAATATGACAGTGGGCCGCACGCGGGCCTTTATCCTGCGCGACGAAAAAGGTGTCTTCAACCAGACCGACGTCACCTGGCGCAATCAGCTCGGCGGCCTCAAGCAAGAGTGGCTGATGGGCATGGAACTGGGTCAGCAGAAAAAACGGTCTGAATCCGTCTCGGGCGGTGCGGACCGTGTGTCCATTCTCAACCCCACAGGCGCGGCTCCCGTTATCCCGGCGGCCAACTACAACGCCGACAACGCCATCCCCAGCCACACCACGCAAGACACAGCCGCGCTGTACTGGCAAGACCAGATCACGCTGGCGCCGCAATGGAAGGCGCTGGTGGGCGCGCGGTACGACGTGTTCAAGCAGCAAACGTCTTACGACCGCAAGCTCACAACACTTTCTCGCACCGATCGGAAGTTCAGCCCCCGCGCTGGTCTGGTCTGGCAACCCAGCGACACCGTGTCGTACTACGTGTCGTACAGCAAGTCGTTCCAGCCTTCTGCCGAAGCCTTTGCGCTGTCGGCCAGCAACACCGCCAGCGAACCCGAGATCACGCAAAACAAAGAAATCGGCGTCAAGCTGGACTTGCTGGATGGGCGCATGAACATCACTGGGGCTCTCTTCAATTTGGAGCGTACCAACATCAAGAACACCGACCCAGCCAACCCCTCGCGCCAGATCAACGTAGGCACACAGCGCACCAATGGATTGGAGCTGACCACCAACGGCCGCCTCCCCGGCCGCTGGGATGTGAGCGCTGGCTATGCCTGGCTGGATGGCCGCATGACGAAATCGCTGGCCACCACGGGGTCGCTGCAATCGCCGACGGTGGCAGTCCCGGCGCAGGGCAAGGTGGCCGCACTCACGCCACGCAACTCCGCCTTCCTGTGGGCGATGAAGGACCTGGGCCACGGCCTGCGCGTGGGCGGCGGCGTTAACTATGTGGGTGCGCGCTTCACCTCACTGACCAACCTGGTCACGCTGCCCGCCTACACAACGCTCGACGCTGCCGTGCAGTACACGCTGGCCCAGTGGGATGTGAACGTGAACATCAAGAACCTGGCCAACCGCAAGTACAACGTGTCTGCCCATGGCAGCAACGACAACCTGATTCTGCCCGGCTCGCCGCGCACGCTTCAGGTCACGCTGCGCACACACTTTTGATTGCCACGCACACACAACCAGACGCCCCTGAAATTCCAGTAAAGATGGCCTCTAGCGCTTTAAAAAATAGGCGCTAATAGCTATCTATTTGATAGCAAATAGACAACCGAATACCGAGAGAGAGAAACACCATGCGGATGCAACCCTTGGCGCTCGCCGTATGCCTGCTGGCCACGTTGGCTAACGCCCAGGCTCAGATCCGGCGCCGTCGAGGTGACCGACGGCGCTGAAGGCCAAGCCACCGGATCGGGGCAGTACACCGCCCGCGAAGTGAGCCTGGGCAAGCTGGTGCAGTCGCCGCGCGAAACGCCGCAGTCGATCAGCGTCATCACGCGCCAGCAACTGGGCGACCAACGTGACCAAGGTGGAGGACGCCGTCAAGCTCAGCACCGGCGGTACCGATTCAACACTCTCAAGCCATCGCTATCAAAGGACATCTTCACGTCATCGTCCACCTGCCACCAAACTGCTCAACGCCCAGCTCCAATTCAATGATCTGCGCGATCAGCGTGCGGACAGATTCCCTGGCCTGGTCCAACTCGGTGCAGGGCTGCGCTGAAGTCTGTGAAGGAGGCACATACGGGCGGCGGCGGCCCCAGACTCCTTGCCTTCGGGCGATGTCGGCGGTCTCCACGGCCACTGTGCTCAAAGACTCCATGTAGACCTGGCCGTTGGTCAGGATGTCCTGAATGTTTTCGCGTTCCATTGCGTCGTGACTGGTGGTATGGATGGCTTGCAGATCCACCAGCGCCATGCCCACCAGGCGCTCAACCGATGCTGAGACCTGCACGCCCAGCTCTGCCAGCCGCTGCACCTGGCGACCAAGGCTGGAGCTGTGCCAGTCACCGTTTGCCCCCAACCGCGCGGTGGATACGACGGCCAGCGTGCCGGTCATGGCGGTCAAGGTGTGTGAGGCGAGTGCAAACAGATTCACGATGCCCAAGGCGCCGGTTCTCTGAGCCAGCGTCTCTACCTTGGGAAGGTATTCAAAACGTACCGCGGTCAGCTGCTGGACGAGTTTTTTGGCTTCTTCAGTCATTGCGAATACCTTGGGAGCTGCGCTCGGCGACTACCTGCGACGCTTTTACCCATTAATTGATGCAAATGATATTTTTGCAGAAAGTCATTTGAGATGATTTGTTTTTATCAATTAAACCAATAGCTCTTTACTCCGTTGTAGAACGGACACACACTTGCGACGCAAAACGAAATCATTCCTATTCGCAATGTAAAATTGAGTTTCTGCAAGCCACAGCCACTTTCGTTTGGCTGCAGCCAGCCCCCACCGTCTTCTGATGTCTTCGGGTTGCCTGGCTTGAACCACTTCGTCACATTGATTGCTCCTGCGGTATCGCCGCAGCGTTGCCCCTTCACCGGTAACCCGGGTTGCATGGCACGCGCAGCGTTGTGCGGCGTGATGCGCCCAGGCCGCGATCTCTGTTCCACCCCTCTGCCGACATGCTGAGCCCCACCGCCCTGCGCCGTTGGTCATGGACCCACAAGTGGTCCAGTCTGGTGTGTACCGTGTTCATGCTGCTGCTGTGCCTCACCGGCCTGCCGCTGATCTTTCACCACGAAATCGGCCACCTGCTGGGCACTGAGGTCGAGGCGCCCGCCATGCCTGCCAACACCCCGCGCGCCAGCCTGGACCAGGTGCTGGCCGCCGCGCACGCGCTGCACCCCGAGCGCGTGGTGCAGTTTGCATCGCACGCCGAGGACGATGACAACGTCTGGTTCGTCACCCTCACGCCCACTCCGGCACCGACTGAAGACTTCAAGTCGATTGCCGTGGATGCGCGCACCACGGCCGTGCTGTCGCGCCGCCCCGTGGACGAGGGCTTCATGTATGTGATGTTCCGCCTGCATGTGGACCTGTTTGCGGGGCTGCCGGGTAAGCTGTTTCTGGGTTTCATGGGCCTCTTGCTGCTGGTGGCCATCGTCACCGGGCTGGTGCTGTATGCGCCGTTCATGCGCAAGCTCGCGTTTGGCGAGGTCCGGCGTGACCGATCCACGCGCGTGAAGTGGCTTGACCTGCACAACCTGCTGGGCATCGTCACGTTGGTGTGGGCCTTTGTGGTGGGGGGCACCGGCATGATCAACACCTGGGCCGACCTGATGATCAAGTATTGGCAGTACGACCAGCTCTCGGTGCTGCTCAAGCCGTATGAAGGCCAGCCCACGGTGCCTGTGGCCGAGCGCGGCCCGCTGCAAAAGGCGCTGGAGGCCGCGCAGGCCCACGCCCCCGGCACCAAGCTGTCGTTCATCGCGTTTCCGGGCACGGCGTTTTCAAGCCCGCACCACAACACGTTTTTCTTGAAGGGCAACGAGCCCCTCACATCGCGCCTGCTGCAGCCGGTGATGGTGGACGCCCGCACCGCCCAGGTCACTGCCGCGCCGCAACTGCCGTGGTACCTGACGGCGCTGCTGGTGTCGCAGCCGCTGCACTTTGGTGACTACGGCGGCATGCCGATGAAGATCATCTGGGCGCTGCTGGACCTTGCCACCCTCATCGTGCTGGGCAGTGGCTTGTATCTGTGGTTGCGCCGTGGCGTGCAGGGCGGCAGTGCTGTCAGCAACGCGAACAACACCGGCAACACGGACGTTGCCACAGCCCCCGGCGGTGCCATGGCCCGCTCGGAGGCCACACCATGAAGCGCACCAGCCCGTTTTTCGCCCTGTGGGGCTGGCCCATTGCCATGGGGGTGTTGACCGCCACCGGCCTCCTCACCGCACTGGTGTCTGACACCTGGGGCGACTGGTGGTCGTGGCTGGGCCTGGGCGTTCCTGTGGCGGTAATGGGCTGGTTCTCTTGGCGCCGACCGGCCGCTGCAAGCCCCCACGCACAGACACCCTCGGACCGGGCAGCGCGCCGCCCTGCCCCCGTTGACCACTGACACCAAAGAAACCCATGAGCCACACAACCCTTCAGCGCAGCCCTTCGCTGCGCTCCGCACGCACCCACCCTGCCGTCACGCCCGCCGCCATCGCCGCTGCGGTGATGGTTGCGCTGGCTTCACCCGCAGCGCTGGCGCAAGCCTCCCCAGCCGCCGCTGCATCGGCAGACGAACAAGGCAAAACCCTGTCCACCATCACGGTCAACGCCAGCGCCGATGCGTCGGCCCAAGGCCTGTCGCCCGCATACGCTGGCGGGCAAGTAGCGCGCGGCGGACGCGCGGGCATTCTGGGCACCAAGGACGCGATGGAGACGCCGTTCTCCATCACCAGTTACACCAACGACCTCATTCAAGACCGCCACGCCCGCAGCGTGGGCGACGTGCTGCAAAACGACCCCACGGTGCGCGTGGCGCGTGGGTTTGGCAATTTTCAGGAAGCGTTCTTCATTCGCGGTTTCATCCTGGACTCGGACGACACCGCCTACAACGGCCTGTACAGCTTGCTGCCGCGCCAGTACATCGCCACCGAGCTGTTCGAGCGCGTAGAAGTGCTGCGCGGTGCATCCGCCTTCTTGAACGGCGCCAGCCCCAACGGCGGCGGCCTGGGTGGCAGCATCAACCTGCTGCCCAAACGGGCGCCGAACGAGCCGTTGAACCGCGTGACCTTTGGCGTGGCCAGCGGCGGCCAGACCCAGGTAGCGGCCGACATTGCGCGCCGCTTTGGGCCCGACGGCAACACCGGCATCCGCGTGAATGCCGCTGCCCGCAGCGGCGGCACGGCGGTGGATGACGAGGACAGCAAACTCGGCCTGCTCGCCGTGGGCCTGGACTGGCGCAGCCGCGACGTGCGCCTGTCGGGTGACATTGGCTGGCAAGACCACCAGCTCAAAAACACCCGCACCAACGTCACGCTGGGCAGCGCTGCTACCAGCGTGCCCACCGCCCCCGACAACCAGACCAACTTTGCCCAGCCCTGGAGCTATTCGAACGAACGCGACCTGTTTGGCACGCTGCGCGGCGAGTGGGACCTGTCGCCCACCACCACAGCCTGGGCCGCTGCGGGCGCCCGCCGTGGCGAAGAAGCCAACTCGCTGGCGAACCTCACGGTGTCCAACGCCAGCACAGGCGCGGCCAGCACCTACCGCTTTGACAACACCCGCAAGGACAGCGTGAACACCGGCGAGCTGGGACTGCGCGGCAAGCTGCAGACCGGCAGCGTGGGGCACGAATGGGTGGCGGTGGCGTCGCATTTCAGCGCTGACAAGAAGAACGCGTATGCGATGGACTGGCGCACCACGCAGGCCACCAACCTGTACAACCCCGTGGGCACCAGCCTGCCAGGCTTCAGCGCCAACACTCTTTTTGGCGGTGACCTGACCAACCCCCTGCGCACCGGCAGCACGCGCCTGACCAGCGTTGCGCTGGGCGACACGATGTCGCTGATGGACAACCGCTTGCTGCTCACTGCAGGCCTGCGCCATCAAAAGCTGGAGATCGCCAACTACGCCTACGGCACGGCCTTGCAGACCGGCCGCTACGACCAAAGCCGCACCAGCCCGTTGCTGGCGGCGGTCTACAAGGTCAACAAAGGCCTGTCGGTGTATGCCAACTACGTGGAAGGCCTGAGCCAGGGCCAGACCGCGCCCAGCACCGCCGCCAACCGCGGCGACATGTTGGCGCCGTATGTCTCAAAACAAAAGGAAGTCGGCATCAAGTTTGACGCTGGCCGCGTGGGCGGTAGCGTGGCGCTGTTCTCCACCACCAAACCCCGCGCGTTTTTGAACGCGGCCAACCTCTTCAGCACCAGCGGCAAAGACCGCCACCAGGGTGTGGAACTGGCTGTGCAGGGCGAAGCCACCAAGGGCCTGCGCGTGCTGGGTGGCCTGACCTGGCTGGACGCCAAACAGCTGACCACAGGCTCTGCAGCCACGGACGGCCAGCGTGTGATTGGCGTTCCTAAATTGCAAGCCAACCTGGGCGCCGAATGGGACGTGCCCGGCGTGCGCGGCCTGGCTGTGGATGGCCGCCTGGTGCATACCGGCGCCAGCTACGCCAATGCCACCAACACCTTGCGCGTGCCCGGCTGGAACCGGCTGGACGTGGGCGCCCGCTACCTCACTGAAGTGCAAGGCCAACTCGTCACGCTGCGCGCGCGCATCGACAACCTGACCAACCGCAACACCTGGGCCTCGGTAGGCGGCTACCCCGGATCAGGTTACCTGGTGGTGGGTGCGCCGCGCACGCTGTCGCTGAGTGTGAGCGTGGATTTCTAAGGCGGCAAACCGCGCCCACACGCGCTGAACAGGCCCAACCAAAGGCCAAAATTTTGCCCGGCTACGCCCTCCGATTTGCCACCGTCCGTTCGGGCTGAGCCTGTCGAAGCCAAGGCGTTTCGTGCAAACGGCCCTTCGACTCGCTCAGGGCGAACGGCCTCTCTGAGGCAGGCCCATTTCAAGGTCAAAAAGCCACCTGGCGCTTATTCAACAAGCGCTGGCAGCTATCAAAACGTGAGTATTCGCACCCCTGTAACGCCAGGGGCGTGGAGCCCTGTGCTCCGCTGTTTTTTTGTTGTTATGTAAACCACCGAAAGGAAACCGTCCATGCCCTCGAACCAACGCCTCAAAGCCCCGCTGCTTGCCGCCCTGCTGGCCTGCGCCACGCTCACTGCAGTGAACACCGCTCACGCCCACCAGGTCTGGCTCGAAAACGCAGGCGGCCAGGCCCGCCTGCACTTTGGCGAGTTCAATGAAAACCTGCGCGAGACCTCGCCCGGCTCCCTCGACAAGTTCACGGGCGTACCCGTGCTGGAACAAGTGACCGGCACCAGCGCGCAGCGCGTGCAAGGAAAGCTCGGCAAGGACGCCTTTGCCTACACCACCTCTGGCACGCCTGACACCCTTTTTGCCGCCCCGATTTATCCACTGATCGACCGCAGCAAACGCAACCTGCCTGCGATGGTCTGGCAGCCGTCGGCCCGCTGGGTGGCGGGCCTGGCCAAACCCGTGGCGCCCACCGCCCCGCTGGACTTGGTGCCCACCGGCAAGCCGGGTGAGCTGAAGGTGGTTTACAAGGGCGCGCCCGTGCCCAAGGCCAAGGTGCAGCTGGCCGCCCCCTCCGGCTGGACGCGCGAGGCCGAAGCGGGTGAAGACGGCACCGTCACCTTTGTCACGCCATGGAAGGGCCAGTACGTGGCCGAGGTGAAGCACACCGACAAGACCGAAGGCACCACAGCCCAGGGCGAAAAATACGGCGAGGCCAGCTATGTGACCACGCTGACGTTTGTGCTGGCCGACGGCATGGCGTCGCCCGCGCTGCCCGAGCCACCGAAGGGCCACTAAACCCGTCGGAGGGCGCGGCCACACGGGCCGCAGCCCCGACTGGGCCGGACTGACCCGTCATTCGGTCTTTATTGATCTGGCCCTGCGAAGTTTGAAGCGCTCGCCCTGAGCCTGCCGAAGGGCTTCGACAAGCTCAGCCTGAACGGGTATTTGAGACATCAAAGGGCCGAATCCATAGCCGAAGCGCCGCGCAAGGCTTCGAGCCGCTCAGCCCGAACGGATGTTCACGCTCAAGGGTGTCGGCTCAACAGTCATTTCGTCGTTTCGTCGTTTCGTCAGTTCGTCAGTTCGTCAGCCAGCCAACCCGTCGGACGGTCGCCGGGTCTGCCCGCCACTTCATCCCGCACCCGTGCCGCCCCCGGTGTCACGCGCTTTGCGGGACTGTCCTGTGCACAGTTTGTGCACGCAAAACCACTGTAGCGCTTGCCAAATATAGGCCAAAAGCTACCAAAAGCATAGCATCATGAACCACTATCGCCCCCTGCGCACTGCCATTGCGCAGGCTGTTTTGCTTGTTGCCACCGGCGCCGCCCAGGCGCAGACCGGCCCTGCCGACGATACGACCACTGCGGCCCCCTCGCTGCGCCAGGTGGACGTGGTGGATTCCACCGCAGGTGCTGCGGCCACGCCTGCGCGGCGCGCCCAGAGCAGCTCGCGCCTGGGTATGTCGGTGCTGGAGACACCGCGCTCGGTCAGCGTGATCGACAACGCGCTGCTGGAGCAGCAGATGGCCACCACCGAGCGTGATGTGTTGCGCAACGCGTCGGGCGTGTCCACGCGCAGCGAGTATTACGGCTCGTACTCGCAGTTCTCCATCCGCGGGCTGTGGGCCAACAACACCTTCAACTTCTTGCGTGACGGCGCCAAGTTTGTCCACCTGATAGACCCGCCGCTGTTCAACATCGAACGCGTAGAAGTCATCAAGGGCCCGGCGGCGCTGGAGTTTGGCCAGGTCGCACCCGGCGGCCTCGTCAACTACGTGAGCAAACGCCCCCAGGCCGACGCGCTGCGCACCGTGAAGATCGGCGCAGGCAGCGACGGCTTGCGCAGCGCCGAGTTCGACCTGACGGGCCCGCTCAATGCCGACCGCACGTTGCGCTACCGGCTGAACGGCGCTGCCAGCCGGGGCGGTAGCTTTGTGGACGGCAACACGCCGCGCAAACAAGGGGTGGCGGGCAGCCTGGAGTGGCAGATCACTCCCGACACCGTGTGGCGCGCACAGGCCGAAACCCAGAGCATCGACGGCACCTCCACCTCGGGCCTGGCCGTGCCCGACCCCAAAAACCCCCGCAGCGCGGACGTGCTGCCCGTGGGCGCGTTTTATGGCGAGCCATGGCTGAAGACCGATGGCACCCTGCGCTTTTATTCCACCGAGCTGCAGCACCGCTTTTCTGACCAGCTCGAAGGCCGCGTGCACCTGTCGCGCAACGAAACCTTTCGCAACGTGAACATCGTGTCGCCCATGGGGCCTGTGACCAACGGCCGCGTAGCACGTACCTACTGGATGGCGCCGGGGCAAAAATACACCTCGGACACGGCACTGGCCGAGCTGCGTGCGCAACTGCAAACGGGCGCAGTCAAACACACGGTGCTGGCGGGCGTGGACTGGCGCGCCATTGCGGGCTTTTACGGCGCGCGCACCACCGGCAACCTGGGTGCCATCGACCTGTACAACCCCGTCGCAGGCCTGGTGCCACCTGTGGCCTCCACCGGCGTGGGTCGGCTCTCGTCCGACACCCGCAACACCGGCGTGTTTGTGCAAGACCGCCTCGCCCTGGGCAACTTCGCCTTGCTGCTGGGCCTGCGCCATGACAAGTTCAAAGACGCCTACACCACCCCCGTCACCGACCTGAGCCAGACCCAGCCCAGTGCCGCGCTGAGCTGGGAGGTGCGCCCGGGCAGCATGGTGTACGCCAGCTACGCGCGCTCGTTCCAGGCCAACTCGGGCACTTTGATATGGGGCGACCGCGCTGCGCCTCCGTCTGAAGGCAAACAGCTGGAAGTGGGCTGGAAACAGGAATGGCTGAACCAGCGCCTGCTGACCACCGTATCGGCCTTTGACCTGGAACTGAGCAACGCGCCCGCCACCGACCCACAACATACGGGCTACTCGGTGCTGACCGCGCGCCAGCGCATCAAGGGCGTGGAGCTGGAAGTGCAGGGTCGCATCACGCCTGGCTGGACGGTCACGGCCCAGGCCAGCTTCATGGACCCCAAAGTGCTGGCCGACACCACGGCGGGCGCCAATGTGGGCAACCGCGTTGGCTTGGCCACGCGCCGCACCGCATCGCTGTGGACGCAATACCGCCTGCCCCAACTGCCCGGCCTGTGGGTGGGCGGTGGTCTGGTGCACCAGGGCGACAAGTTCACGGCCAACGACAACCGATGGCGCCTGCCGGGCTACACCGTGGTCGACCTGGCGGCGGGCTACCAGTTTGCGGACGGCGTGCGCGTGCAGGTGAACCTGAAGAACGCGGCCAACCGGCGCTACTACCTGGACGGCACCACGACGGCAGCGGGCTTTGGCGCCGTCACGCCCGGCCAACCGCGTTCGGTGCAGGTCTCGCTGGACTACAGCTTCTGACCGCGCGGCGCGCAGAGCGGTCGCCACGGCCCCATGCCCTATCGCCACCGCTCTGCCATCCCTGTGCGCCGCTTGATTTCTCCATTCTTTAACTTTCGAAAAGGCAACACCATGACCTCCGGCACCACCCTCTGCCGCACCGCCATCGCGCACGCTGCAATGCTGGCTTTGTGCGGCGCAGCGCACGCGCAAACCGCTGCCGACACCGCCGCACCAACGGCCGAAAAGACGCTCGCGCCCGTCACCGTCAACGCGGGGGCTGACAAGGAATCACCCACCGCCCCGGTCACTGGCTTTGTTGCCAAGCGTGCGCTCAGTGCCACCAAGACCGACACGCCCCTCATCGAGACACCCCAGGCCATCAGCGTGATCACCCGCGACCAAATGGAGGCCCAAGGCGTACAAACGCTTCGCCAGGTCACGGCATACACCGCGGGTGCGGTGTCCAACTATTTCGACAGCCGCGTGGACAGCTTCAACGCACGCGGCGGCACTGTGTCGCAGTACCAGGATGGGCTTTTGCGCACCTACGGCACCTACAACACCAGCCGCCCCGACCCGTACACGCTGGAGCGTGTGGAGTTTCTGCGCGGCCCCACCTCGGTTCTGTATGGCCAGGGTAGCGTGGGCGGTGTGCTCAACCTCACCAGCAAGCGCCCACAGGCCGAGACGCTCCGTGAAGTGCAGGTGCAAGTGGGCAACAACGCGCGCAAACAGATCGCTGCCGACCTGACCGGAGCACTCGACAAGGACGGGCAGTGGCTGTACCGCCTGGTGGCGGTGGGCCGTGACAGCGGCAGCCAGATCGACCATGTGGATGACGACCGTCTGGTGCTTGCGCCGTCTCTGACCTGGAAGCCCAACGCCGACACCTCGATCACGCTGCAGGCCCTGCACCAAAAGGACCAAAGCGGCTCGCTGATTGGCTTCTTTCCCTGGCAGGGGACGCGATTGCCCAGCCCCTACGGCCAGATCCCCCGCAACACCTTTATCGGCGAGCCGGGGTGGGACGCATATGACACCACCAACAACTCGTGGGGCTACCTGCTCAGCCACCGCCTGAACGGCGACTGGACTGTGCGCCAGAACCTGCGCCGAACTGTGAGCGAGGTGGACTACCGCACCATCTACACCAGCTTCACCGCCAATGCCGCCATGGGCCGCCCCGCACGCCCCGTGTTCAACAGCGACAACCGCACCGCGGTACGCGATGCGGTGTGGAACCTCAACACCGGCCGCATGCTACTGATCGACACGCAGCTGGAAGGCAAGCTCAAGGCAGGTGCCACAGAACACACCCTGCTGGCGGGCCTGGATGTGCAACGCAACCACACCGGCCAACAAGCCTGGCGCGCCGTGGCACCCGCCATCGATGTGTACAACCCGGTGTACGGCAACTTCACACCGCCCACCTCTTCGCAGTTGGTGCGCCAGCCCAACGTGGTGCAAAAGCAGCTGGGCTTTTATGCCCAGGACCAGATCAAGTGGGGCCAGTGGACGGCCACCTTGGGCCTGCGCCACGACAGTGCCCAAACCGACACCGAAGGCCGCCCTGCCGCCGCCGTGGACGACAAGGCCTGGACCAAACGCGCTGGCGTCACCTACCAAATGGGGGGCGGCTGGGCACCGTATGCGGGCTACTCCGAGTCGTTCCAGCCCCTGGGCGGTGTGGACGCCTATGGCGCCCCCTACAAACCCCAGCGCGGCGAGCAATGGGAAGCCGGCGTGAAATGGCAGCCGCCCGGCCAGGGCATCAGCGCCTTCGCCGCCGTCTACACCCTGCGCGAGAAAAACCGCAAAACGACCGACCCCAGCAACCCGCTCAACAGCCTGCAGATCGGCGAGGTCAAGGTCAACGGCTTTGAAGCCGAAGTCCAGGCCAGCCTGGCCCGCCAGTGGGACTTCACCGTGGGCTACGCGTTGACCGACGCAAAAATCGCCCGCAGCAACACGGGTGACCAGGGCATGCCCGTGTCCAGCGTGCCCAAGCACACGGCATCGGCCTGGCTGAGCCATCGCTTTGCAAGCGTTGGCCGCGGCGGCTGGACGGTGGGCGCCGGCGTGCGCTACACAGGGTCGCAATGGAGCGGCACCACCGCCATCAACACCCCGGCCGCCACCATCGCCGACGCCATGCTGGCCTACGACGCAGGCGACTGGCGCGTGGCTTTCAACGTGGTCAATCTGACGGACAAGGTCCAGATCACGCAGTGCCTGGCACGGGGCGATTGTTTCTATGGACAAGCGCGGACATATACGTTGACTTCGACGGTTCGGTTCTAAGGGGTGGGATTGAAGAATTTCAAGCCAAAAAAGGACCTAGCCCTTATTGGATAAGCGCTAGCAGCTATTGAAATATGAGTATCTCAATCAACCGCTGCGCAAAACTGCGCAGGGGTTTTTTTTGCTGCGCGGTGGTCCTGAATACCCGGCGTGCGCCATAGCATCAAAAAACCCCTTGCCCTCAACGTAACCTGAGCTTCTACGATCCGCTCTCGCCGAATGTTCGGTGGTCGCGGCTCAGGCGGCTGAGCGGCCAAGGCGGCAAGGCACCGCTATCCGCTATCCGCTATCCGCTATCCCACTGCACGCTAAACCTTACGGGCAGGGCGTCTTCGTGGCTTCGGTTTCCACCCGCGGAGCCGCAGCAGCGGGCACACGCACCTTAGGTGGCGGAGCGGTCGATGTCACGAGCCGATCCCCTTCAATCCGGTATTCATACTCGCGCGTGGATCCGATCAGGTCCGTGCGAAACGTGCTGCCCGTCATTTTGGCCGCGTAAAAATGGGGGCGAATCACCTGGTACTGATACGAGGTTGTCGCCGTGCCGCTGCTCGTTTTGCAGGTCGATTCGAACTGGTCGTCCTTAAACTGCAGCACACAGCGCCCGGAGGTGTCCTCGGCTTTCGACCCGTCCTCCACATACAGAACGATCTTTACCGCGCGCCAGCATCCAAGGAGCGCAGGGTCAGGCGCGGCGGCGTAGGTCAACGGTGCGATCACCGAGACAAGGAGGATGCAGGAACGCGCGAAACACTTCATGGGGAGATTTGCTGTTTAAAAGGGGCGCGATGAGCAGCTGGCCCAGCTTGCACCGTCACTTCACCTCGATGGAAGTGACTGGAAACGACTGGAAGCGGCTAGAACCGGCTGGAACAAAGCCGATGAATGCCGTTAGCGGCCAGCGGCCACGCGGGACGCCGGCTACACCCGGTGCGAGCGCCCTTTCGGCTGGCGAAAAGGCCGCTCGCACCATCAATCAGACATTCATGATCGACACCAGGCGCGTGTTCATGTGCGCCTCAATGGCTTCCGGGCCACCTTCCGAGCCATAGCCCGAATCCTTCAGGCCACCGAACGGAAGCTCGGCCGCAGGTGCTGCCGCCTGGTTGATCCACAACATGCCCACTTCCAGCCGCTGGGCCAGCAGGTGCGCGTTTTTCAGCGACGTGGTGAAGGCGTACCCGGCCAGGCCAAACGGCAGGCGGTTGGCTTCGGCAATCGCGTCCTCGATCTTCTCGAAACCACGAATCGCCGCCACGGGGCCGAAGGGTTCTTCATTGACGATGCGGGCCGACAGCGGCACGTTGTCCAGCACGGTGGGCTGAAAGTAGTTGCCTTCAGTGCCAATGCGTTCGCCACCGGCCATCAGCTGCGCGCCTTGCTGCACGGCGTCGGCCAGCAACTCGGTCATGGCCGTAATGCGGCGGGGGTTGGCCAGGGGGCCCATCTGCGTACCCGCAGTCAGGCCATCGCCCACCTTCAGGCCCTGGGCGTATTTGGCAAATGCCGCCACAAATTCGGCGCGGATGCTTTCATGCACCAAGTAGCGGGTGGGCGAAATGCACACCTGTCCGGCGTTGCGAAACTTGGAACCGCTGGAGATCTTGATGGCCAACTCCAGGTCAGCATCTTCGGCCACGATGACCGGGGCGTGGCCGCCCAGTTCCATCGTCACACGCTTCATGTGTTTGCCGGCCAACGCAGCCAACTGCTTGCCCACGGGCGTAGAGCCCGTGAAAGTAACCTTGCGGATCACAGGGTGCGGAATGAGGTAGTTGGAGATTTCAGCGGGGTCGCCATACACCAGGCCTACGGTGCCTGCGGGCACGCCCGCATCGGCAAACGCGCGGATCAACTCGGCCGGGCTGGCAGGGGTTTCTTCGGGCGCTTTGACCAGGATGGAGCAGCCTGCAGCCAGTGCGGCGGCCAGCTTGCGTACCACCTGGTTGATGGGGAAATTCCACGGTGTGAACGCCGCCACGGGGCCCACGGGGTCCTTTAGCACCATCTGCGTGGCCTTGAGGTTGCGCGAGGGCACGATGCGTCCGTAAACGCGCAGCGATTCGTCGGCAAACCATTCAATGATGTCGGCCGATGCCATGGTTTCGCCCTTGGCCTCGGCCAGGGGCTTGCCCTGCTCTTGCACCAGGATGGCGGCGATGGATTCGGCGCGTTCGCGCATCAGGGCCGCAGCGCGGCGCATGGTCTTGGCACGCTCTGCGGCGGGCATGTCGCGCCAGGCTTCAAAGCCCTTTTGGGCGGCGGCAAGTGCCAGGTCCAGATCGGGCTTGCTGGCATGGGCCACGCGGCCAATTTCTTTGCCGGTGGAGGGGTTGAACACGGCGATGGATTTGCCGTCGGCGGCGTCTTGCCACTGGCCTGCGATGAAGAGCTGGGTGTTGGGATAAGTCATGTGCGGTGGTCAGCCTATGGGATGAAAACGAGAAAAAGACTATACGCCTGCGATGATGACTGCGTTTTTCAAGGAGATTGCATGCGAGAAGTAGTCCAAAACCTCGAAGAGTCGCGCATCCGCGAAGTGGCCAACGAGGGCATGGGGCGCAGCGATGTGCTCAGGTTCTGGTTTGGCGAGAGCGACGAAGTCACGCCCGATTTCATCCGCGAGGCAGCCATTGCGTCGCTGCAAAAGGGCGAGACCTTTTACGCCCACAACCTGGGCCTGCCCGAGCTGCGCCACGCCATCGCAGGCTACCTGCACGGCCTGCACCCGCAGCAGCACACCGATGAATGGTTTGACCGCATTGCGGTCACCTCGGGCGGCGTCAATGGCCTGATGGTGGCCGTGCAGGCGCTGGTGGACGCGGGCGACGAGGTGGTGGTGGTCACACCCGTGTGGCCCAACCTGGTGGCGCAGCCGCGCATTCTGGGTGCACAGGTGCGCACCGTTCCCCTGGTGGCAGACGCCCACGGCGCGTGGGGCCTGAACATGGATGCGCTGCTCGCCGCCATCACGCCCACCACGCGCCTGCTGATCGTCAACGCCCCCAACAACCCCACGGGCTGGACGCTGACGCGCGAAGAACAGTCGACCATCCTGGCGCATTGCCGACGCACGGGCACCTGGATCTTGGCGGACGAGGTGTACGAACGCCTGTACTACGCAGGCGACACCGCCAACGGCGCAGCGCCGAGTTTTCTGGACGTGGCCGAGCCCGAAGATCGTTTGGTGGTCACGCACAGTTTTTCCAAGAGTTTTCTGATGACGGGCTGGCGCCTGGGCTGGCTGGTCCTCCCGCCGTCCATGACGCCTGCCGTCGGCAAACTGATTGAGTTCAACACCTCATGCGCGCCCGTGTTTGTGCAGCGCGGGGCCACGGTGGCATTGCAGCGCACAGATGAAGTGACGCCCGCGCTGGTGGCGCACTTGCGCACATGCCGCGACACGCTGGTGCCGCTGCTGGCCGATGTGCCCGGGGTGTCAGTGGCCACACCGCTGGGGGGCATGTATGCGTTTTTCCACATCGACGGGCATGACGATTGTTTGCCACTGGCCAAGCGACTGGTGCGGGAGGCGGGGTTGGGGTTAGCGCCAGGCAGCGCGTTTGGGGACGAGGCCGGGGGCTGGCTGCGGTGGTGTTTTGCGAGCCAGGATGTGGGGCGGCTGGAAGAAGGGGTGAAGCGGTTGCGGGGGTGGTTGAAGGGGTGAGCGCATGGCACTTTGGGACCAACACCCTAATTAAGGCGTGTTCACGATATCCCAAACGCCGCGCAACACCTTCTCACACCGGCCCCAACACCATCCGCCCCGACGCAGTCGCCTGATTCGCATGCCGCGTCTCCACCCGATTGCGCCCTGCCCGCTTGGCGTCGTAGCACGCCATGTCTGCTGCATACAGCACCGAAGGCACATCCTGCAAACTTGCATCCAGCACCACCAGCCCAATGCTCACACCTAGCGTAAAACTGCGCCCCTGATAAGAGGGCTCCCACGCCTGCACCGATGCGCGCAGCTGTTCGGCCACCGCTTGGCCACGCGCCAGCGCGCAGCCGGGCAGCACCACCGCAAACTCATCGCCTCCCAGACGCGCGGCCCAGCCGATCTGGCGCACCTGCGATTCGAGCAAACGGGCCACATGGCGCAACACGTCGTCGCCCGCGTCGTGGCCAGCGATGTCGTTGACCACCGTGAAGTGGTCGAGGTCCATGAACAACACCACGCCATGGCCGTGCAGCTCTTGCCCCTGGGCGTCCAGCACGCGCGGGCGGGCTGAACGTTCGGCCAGCAGCGCGCCCAGGCGCTCATCAAACGCGGCGCGGTTGTACAGCTGGGTGAGTGCATCGTGGGTTTGCTCCCACGCCAGTTGCATCTGCGCCTCGCGCGCAGCGGTGATGTCTTCCAGAATCCAGACCGTGCCGCCGTCCATCTCACCGGGCCGCACGCCGCGGCCCTGCACACGGGCCCACACGGGGGTGCCGTCCTTGCGGGTAAAACACACATCGCCGTCGAACGTTCCGTGCGCAGAAAACTCAGCCTGCACGCGTTCGCCCAGGCGGGCGTAGTCGGCTTCGGTGGCGTGCAGGGTGCTCGCGGGGCGGCCTTGCAGTTCGCCTGCGCTGTAGCCCAGCATCACACTGGCCTGGCGCCCCACCACGTCCAGCATGCCGTGGCGCGATATGACAATGCCCACCGACGCGTTGTCCAGAATGGCCTGAAACTGTCCGTCCAGCGTGGACTGGTTCAACTGCTGCTGCCGGCCCTTGCGCACCAGCCCCTCAAACACCCGCACGAGTTCGCCGACCTCACCGCCCGCGCGTGGCCACACCAGGTCTTGCGGTGGGTCTGAAGAACGCGCGTCCGGCTTCAGCATGCGGCGCGCGCTGTGCGTCAGCTGGGCCAGCGGCTGGGCCATAAAGACCATGGTCACGGCCGCCAGCAACATGCACAGCAGCATGCCGGCAGCGGCCAGCCACCAAGCTTCACGTTGCGCGCCCTGCAAGGGCTCGAGCAACGCCTGCGAGTGGCTCACCCGCGCCACGATCCACTGCGGCAGAGGCATGCCTGCCATGCTGACGATGTGATCGGGCTGCACATGGGTAGCGCCCCGGCCTACCACTGGCTGCGCCTGGCTTTGCCACTGGGCATAGACGGGGCCCAGGCCCGGCTCATCGCGCACCTGGCCCAGGATGCGGCTGGGGTCAGAGTGCGACAGGATGGTGCCGTCCCGCGTGAAGACGATGAGCCGCGAATCCTCGCGCGCAGGCAGGGTCATGGAGGGCGGGAGCAGGCCCTGCGACTGCAGCCGCAACACGCCAGCCACCACGCCCAACACGGTGCCGTCTTCGCGGTGCAGCGGCATGGTGAACATCACCCGCGCCCCGCTGGTGCGCGCGGCAATCAGCTCGGACACCAGCGGCTTGCCGTCTACCAGGGTGCGTCGCAGGGCATCGCGCTCGGCCGGGTCCAGGTCGGAAGCTTTTTCGAGCCGCCCAGCACGCAGGTTGATGCGCAGTTCGCCGTTGTCACGCGCCACTTGCATGGCGTCAAAAAACTGCACGGCAGGTAGCCCCTGCTGAAGGATCCATTCCAGCGTGGAGGGGGATTCGAGCATGGCTGGTGTGATGCCCGCGGCCACGGTGCGAAGCACTTTCTGGCTCTGCTCGATCTTGCTGGCCAGCAGGCGCGCCACCACCTCGACCTCGTCGGTCTGCTGTGCCACCACGCGGCGCACGGCCTCTTGGCCCGATGCGCGGGTGACCAGCCAGGCGGACAACGCACCCGACAAAGCCACGGCCAGCACCGCCACCAGCACCAGCCGCAGCACCAGGCTTCCGGGCACCCACCAGCCCGGCGCGTCGTCTGGCGGCGCGGGGGGGGTTGCGGGTGTCATGGACACTCCGGATGGCAGGCGCCGTGCGGGCGCAGAAGGTGGGCGTTGGTCATGGGACAGGTCAAACCGGGCATGTCCCAACAAATATACGCAGCCCCTGCAGCCGGGGGCTTGGGTCGAACCCTCAGTCAACCCTGGGGAAAAACCCTGAGCCACTCCACGTTCAAGGGACAGCTCTGCACCGGCGGCCCTTGCACAGCACACCTATCGCTGAAACTGGCGCGGCCGAGGCGAGTGCACCCGTGGAACTGGCTTTGCCAGGCCACCGGGCGCGTGCCCCTCCCGCGCAGCGAGATTTCCATATGAGGGGTGAAGGCGCGAAGCGCCTCAGGGGGTGTTATCTAGCAGCCCGCCATCGACTGCAATGCCCGGGGTTGGGGCAGGTTCAGCACATTGCCGGTGCCGTGGATGAGGCCCAGCTCCCGCAAATGGCGCAGCACGCGCGAGAAGGTTTCGGGGGCGATGCCCAGCTGTGCCGCAATCAGTCGCTTGCGCTGGTGCAGCGTGACCTGCATGGCACCGCTGGGGTCTGACTCGGCGTGGTTCAGCAGCCACTGCGCGCAACGCGATTCGGCATCCTGCGCCAGGCGGCTTACCGCCAGCTCGGACTGTTCGCGATAGCCCCTTGCCATGTCCAGCAGCAGGCCCCGCGCACTGGCAGGCATGGCATCGAGACTGTGGCGAAATGCCTCGATGGGCACGCGGCGCACCTGCACGCGTGTGTCCGCAATCATGTCCACCGGGAACGGCAGGCCCATCAACGCGGACGCTGCATCGAGCCAGAACGGCCCCTCCACCGCGCCCAGTTGGTGGCGCATCACGCCATCGTCCAGCACGCCGCGCAGCACGCGTCCGGTGTCCAGGTGCAAGACCGACGTCAGCACCTCGTTGCGCCGTCGCAGCACCTCACCGGCAGCGATGACCTCGGTGTCGGGGGGCAAAGAAAAAAGTGGGGCGTGCTGCATGCCACGGACTGTGCCGTGCCTGCGCCACGTGGTCATTGAGCAAGATCAAACGAGCGCCATGCGCCGCTCAGCGCGCACCACAGCCTGCGCGCCGGGTGCAGCACCACGCACCGCATCCCCAGGCGCATTGGCCAACTGCGTAAGCAACTGCGTAACCAACTGTGTCAACGGGGCATGGAACTTGCGAAGTTCCACCGTGAGCCCCCGCCATGCACCACGGTGCACCACTGGCAGGCGCCACATCTCGCCCACGCCGGACGCCCGGCGTTTCACCCCCAGGAGTACCAATGAAAAAAAACCTGATTGCCTTGTCCCTATCGTCCCTCTCCCTCGGTGGCGCATTGCTGTGCACCACCGGTGCCCACGCCCAAAGCTCGGTCCAGCTGATGGGCCTGACCGATGTGTTCGTCGGGTCGCTCAAAAATGCCGGTGATGCGGGCCGCGCATCGGTCGTCAACAGCGGCGGCATGACCACCTCGTGGTTTGGGTTCAAGGGCACCGAAGACCTGGGCGGCGGCCTGAAGGCCAACTTTGCGCTCACCTCGTTCATCAAGGTGGACAGCGGTGTGCAGGGCCGGTTTGCCAACGACACCTTCTTCTCGCGCGATGCCAACGTGGGCTTGTCGGGCGGCTTTGGATCTGTAGCGCTGGGGCGCGGCCTGGCGCCCAATTTTCTGCCGTCGATCCTGTCCAACCCCATGGGCGACTCGTTCACCTTTGCACCGCTGATCCTGCACATGAACGTGCCGCTGTTCAACGGCACCGGCTGGGGTTCGACCACGCCGTCGGACACCGGCTGGTCCAACCAGATCACGTACAGCACGCCCAACATGGGTGGCCTCACCGCCAACCTGCACTACCAGTTTGGCGAGATCGCGGGCGACAGCGGCAAGAAGAACATCGGCGTGAACGCGCTGTACTTCAACGGCCCCATCACCGTCACCGCGTTTTACGAGCGCGACCAGATCAGCAACCCGGCCGTACCCAACACCTATCTGGGCACCACCAAGACCGACTGGATGTTGGGCGGCGCATACGACTTCACGGTCGTAAAGGCGTTTGCCAGCTACGGCCAGGCCAAGGCGGACAACACCGTGAACAAGGCCAAGACCATGCAATTGGGGGTGTCAGTGCCGTTGGGTGCCACGGGCAAAGTGCTGGCGTCGTGGGCCAACACGGAGATGAGCGCGACCGACATCTCGCGCAAGACCTTCACCGTGGGGTATGACTACTTCCTGTCCAAGCGCACCGACGTGTACGTGATGGCCATGGCCGATCGCATCACCAACCAGACCAAAGGCAGCAGCTTTGGCGTGGGCGTGCGCCACAGGTTCTGACGCTGTACAAAGCAGCGTATTTCACCAGAATTTGAATGAAATTGGCTTCTAGCGCTTGATGGGAAAGCGCTAGCAGCTATAAAATCAGTAGCGCACGAAAGTCATTCACATTGGTGTGTGTAGGGCCGGTGACGAGCAAATCATCGAGCCCTGCAAAAAACCCCCAGGCGTCATTGCGCGCCAGGTGGTCGTCGATGCGCAGGCCCGCCGCGTTGGCCCGTGTCAGCGTGTCGGGGCACACAAAGGCCCCGGCATTCTCTTCGCTGCCGTCAATGCCGTCCGTGTCTGCTGCCAGCGCCCACACCGCAGCCTCGCCCTGCAGCGCGTTGGCCAGGCCCAGGCAAAACTCACCGGCCCTGCCTCCGCGCCCCCGCGCCACACCCACCGCGCGCGGCCGCACCGTGACCGTGGTTTCGCCGCCCGACAACACCACACAGGGCGCAACAAACGGCTGGCCTCGCCGCGCCACCGCACGCGCCAGCGCTGCGTGCACCTTGCCCACCTCGCGCGATTCGCCTTCGATCTCATCCGATAGCACATGCACAGCCAACCCGGCAGCGCGGGCCACCTCGGCCGCCGCCTGCAGGGCCTGCCAGGGTGTGGCGATGAGGTGCACCGCGTGGCCGTCAAAACGCGCGTCGCCCGGCTTGGGGGTTTCCAGCGTGCCCGCCTCCAGCGCCGCGCGGATGGCCGGGGGCACGTCGATGGCGTAACGCGCCAGAATCTCCAGCGCGTCGGCGCAGGTGGTTGCATCGGGCACCGTGGGGCCACTGGCGATGACCGAGGGGTCGTCGCCCGGCACGTCGCTGATGGTGAGCGTCACCACCCGCGCGGGCGCACAGGCCGCCGCCAGCCGCCCGCCCTTGATGCGCGAGAGGTGCTTGCGCACGCAGTTCATTTCGCCAATGTGTGCGCCGCTGTCCAGCAAGGCGCGGTTGATGCGCTGCTTGTCTTGCAGCGTGAGGCCGTCACACGGCAGCGTGAGCAGGGACGAGCCCCCGCCGGAGATCAGGCACAGAACCAGGTCGTCTTCGGTGAGGCCTTGGGTCAGCTCCAGAATGCGCTCGGCTGCGGCCAGGCCCGCAGCGTCGGGCACCGGGTGCGATGCCTCGACCACTTCAATGCGCTGGGGCAGACCTGCGGGCCGCGGCGGGGTATGCCCATAGCGCGTGACCACCAGGCCCGACAAGGGAGCATCCAGCGGCCACAGCGCCTCCAGCGCCTGCGCCATCGCGCCGCCCGCTTTGCCAGCGCCCAGCACCAGGGTGCGGCCCTTTGGCGATGTAGGCGGTGCGGGCAGCCATTCGCGCATGCCGTGCAGGGGCTGGGCGCTGCGCACGGCCGTGTCAAACAAGGCCCGCAAGAAGGCGCGTGGCTCGGACCGAAAATCCGGCAAGGCCGTCGCGGCGGCGGCAGCGTCGGCAGGGGTGGACTGGGGGGTGGCGGCCGACGCTGCGGCCTGGGCAGGTTGGGGGTTGTGCATGGCGCACATTGTGCAGCGGCCATCCGGCGCCCTCTGCAATACGTGACAAGTTGTAACCAGTTTGTCACAAACGCTGGGTATCTTCAAGCCCTTGCTCAGGGACCGAACCACCGCCATGCACAACATCCAAGGCACTCGACTGGAGGCCATGCTGGCACTGCTGTCGCCCGCAGTACGCCATGGCACGGGCCCCCTGGCGCGGCTGATGCGTGACGGCGCGCTCTACTGCGTTTTTCAGCCCCTGGCCGACCTGCGCGAGGGCAGCATCTATGCGCACGAGGCGTTGATCCGCGGGCCGCAAGACACGCCGTTTCATACCCCCGACGTGCTGCTGGACATGGCCCGCCGCGAGCGCATCCTGCAAGACTTTGAACTGCTGTGCGTGTTTACCGCCTTGCAGCAATGGGGCCAGCACGAGGCACCTGGGCGGCTGTTCGTCAACATCAGCGCCGATGCCCTGGTGCACGGCGTGTCGCTGCTGGGTACCCAGGCGCTGGGCGAAACCGTGCGCAGCTTTGGGTTGAGCGCGCGCATGCTGGTGCTGGAGATTACCGAGCACGAGCGCGTCACCGACATGCCCCAGCTGCGCGAGGCCATCAAGGCCGTGCACGCATGCGGTGCGCGCCTGGCGCTCGATGACTTTGGCGACGGGCGATCCAGCCTGCGCCTGTGGTCCGAGGTAAAACCCGACTTTGTGAAGATCGACAAATACTTCATCCACGACATCAGCGAGCACCCCGAAAACCTGCAAATGCTGCAGGCCATCAAAGGCATAGCCGATGTGTTTGGCACCACGCTGATTGCCGAGGGCATCGAGACCCGCGACGACCTGCGCGCGCTGCGCGACCTGGACATCCCCTTTGGCCAGGGCTGGCTGCTGGGCCGCCCCGCCAAGGCGCCGCGCGATGTGGTGGACACCCCCGCGCTGGAGGTCATGCAGGACCGCCGCGTGGCCGTGCTGCCCCACCTGGGACAAACCGCGCGCCCGGGCATCTTGCGCAGCCTGCTGGTGGTGCAAGCGCCCACCGTGGCCCCCGCCACCTGCAACGACGCGGTGGCCGCGGTGTTTCAGCGGCACACCGACCTGCACGCCATGGCCGTGGTGGAGGGCACCCGCCCCGTGGCGCTCATCAACCGCCAGCAGTTCATGAACCACTACGCCACGCTGTACTTTCGCGAGGTGCATGGCCGCAAACCCTGCCTGGCGTTTGCCAACCCCGCGCCGCGCGTGGTGGAGCTGGACTGCGATGTAGACCAACTGGTGGGCATCCTCACCTCCCAAGACCAGCGCTACCTGAGCGACGGCTACATCGTCACCGACAACGGACGCTACCTGGGCCTGGGCACGGGCGACCAGCTGGTGCGCGCAGTGACCGAGACCCGCATCGAAGCCGCACGCCACGCCAACCCGTTGACGTTTTTACCCGGAAACATCCCCATCAGCATGCACATGCAGCGCCTGCTGGAGAGCGGCACCGAGTTTGTGGCCTGCTACGCAGACCTGAACAACTTCAAGCCCTTCAACGACCACTACGGCTACTGGCGCGGCGACCAGATGATTCGCCTCGTCGCCCGCCTGGCCACCACACACTGCGACGCGCGCCGCGACTTTGTGGGCCATGTAGGCGGAGACGATTTCATGCTGATCTTTCAGAGCAGCAACTGGCTGCAGCGCTGCAAAAACATCGTGGACGAGTTTGCGCGCGAGGCCGTCACGCTGTTTGACGAGCCCGCTCGGCAGGCGGGCGGCATCCAGGCGGAAGACCGGCACGGCATCCAGCGGTTTTTCCCGTGCACCACGCTGGCCATCGGCGCCGTGCGCATCACCCCCGGGCGGTTTCGGCATGCGGAAGAGGTGGCCAACCTGGCGGCTGTGGCCAAGCATGAGGCCAAGCAGGCGGCGACCGGTGTGGTGTTGCATGGCGGGTTTACGGAAGCCAGCCTGGGCGCGCTGGCGGCGACGCGGGCGTTGCAGGATGTGCTGGCGGCGTAGGGAAACGGGGGCAGAGCCGGTGGTCGGGCCTGTAGCGACTACACCGCAATGAGCATTCGCACGTCGCAGAGGCCCGCGCCGAGCGCAGCTTCAGTCGGCTATTGAGACTGGACGATCAAGAGGTAGGCTTGTGCGCTTCGAGCCCAGGCGCGCCTGTGAGCGCCACTCCCCCATCCCATCATTGATTCCGTTCGTGGCTCAAATCTGAGCCTCGGTCACCCTGACTTGCTGCGATTTCGCAGGCTATAGTTTGCTCGGCTGAGGCGTGCCGGGTTTAGCGGAATTTTTATACCTGGATATTTTCACAGCACATCGGCCGCAATCCCAGGCTGTAAGCCAATTTCAGGAGGAATCCGTGTCCAGAATATTTAGCAAGGTCCAGTGTATTTCGCAAGGTTTGCGGCATACATCACGTTATGTTTCTGAAAACTGAAAGCGCGCAGTGAACGGCGAGCCAAAAAAGTCATGGACGATCGCGAGCGATGTAAGCAGTCGCGACGGCATCGGCATTGAGCTTCTGCTGGATGATCAAATTGCCCTGGAGATTTTTCGCGACGACACGAAGAAGACCAGAGAAGTGACCCTCTATAAAGCGGAAATTCCGTTGGCCCTCGTGGAGGAGTCAATTGAGAAATTCAAAAAGGAAATTCCGTGGGACTTTTTGGAGTGAATGTATGAGTTCCGGCGAACATAACTGGTTCGTCGATTGGACCCACAACGGCGGCCAGCGCGGTCGCCATTCTTCACGCCTGAGTGCGCCGTTGCGGTCCACTCACGGCCAACGTTAGGCCTCTATTTCGATGAACACTCAATCAGTCTCTCGTCAGTTGGTCGATCAGAGGATCCGTAATCGCCTCATCGAGTACCTTGAGGTTCTTGCAAACTACGAAAACGATCCTCCGCCGTGGAATTTGAACGAGACCATAAACCAATGGGAAGATTGGGTTCATTCGCCAGCCACGAAGGAACAGTTTTCTTCGCCGATCTACACCAAATTTGAAAGTGAGCTGCTTGTTGAAGTTGATTGTGCGTGGAGCGTATTCGCAAATGCCACGCTCTCCACTATTCAAAATGACGATATTCAGCGTCCCGAGTGGGCGGCATTCATCGTTTCGGCCCGCCGCGCTCTTGGATGTCTCATGCACAGAGGTCGCTTGTCGGAAGTGCATGAGGTCTAGCATGGCGCCTTCCCTTTGTCATTTCGCCGCCCGTGCATCAAAATGCCACCGTGAAACCATTCTCCTCATCCGCCACAAGGCCTAACCCATCGTTCGAGCGGGACGGCCAAAATGCTGCGCATTTTGGTTCCCTCCGCTGCGCTCCGGCCGCCCCTCAACTCCGACGTTGAGGCTGTAAAAAAACTGGCACAGCACTTGCAATCTCTGCGGCCAAGGAGATCGCAAGCCATGGCCCGCTACAAACCTCAAGAGTGCAACAGCCTGCTGCTGCCTGTTGTCCTGTCCGAGCAAATAATCCCCGGCAGCTTCGCCTTCGCGCTGAACTACTTGGTTGATCACGAACTGGACCTTGCACCACTGGATGCGCGTTTCAAAAACGATGAGACCGGCGCCAGCGCCTACGACCCACGCGTCATGCTCAAGATCGTGCTGCTGGCCTACAGCCAGGGACTGATCTCCAGCAGGGTGATTGAGCGGGCCTGTGTGCGCAACATCCAGTTCATCGCCATCAGCGGCGACAGCCAGCCCAGCCATGCACATATCGCCAAGTTTGTGGCCTCCTTAAGTGAGCAGATCAAGCCCTTGTTCAGCCAAGTCCTGATGACCTGTGATGCCCAGGGACTCATTGGCCGGGAGATGTTCGCCATCGACGGCGTCAAACTGCCCAGCAACGCCAGCAAAGAGCGCAGCGGCACCCATGAAGAACTGCGCCATCGTGCTGACCGCCTGGACAAGGCAGCAGACAAGATATTGACCCTGCACCAAGCCCAGGACAAGCAAGGCCATGATGAGGATCTCGCGCCCCAACGCCAAGCCCGCATTGACGCCTTACGCAAAGAAGCCGCTCGCACGCGGGAGTTTCTGGCGAGTAACGCCCCACGACTGAACCGCAAAGGCCAGGAACTCAAGACCAACGTCACCGACCCCGACAGCGCCAAGATGGCCACCAGCAAAGGCGTCATTCAAGGCTACGCGGCCCAGGCAGCGGTAGATAGTGCCAACCAGATCATCATTGCCGCAGACGTCATTGGCTCAGGCTCGGAGCAAGCCATGCTGGTGCCCATGATCGAGCAGGCCGATCCCTACCGCACGAACAACACCCTGGTCACTGCGGACGCCGGATACCACAGCGATGCCAATGTGCAGCACCTCCTGGAGCACAACATCCCCGCGCTGATTGCAGACAACCAGATGCGCAGCCGTGATGAGCGCTTTGAAAACCAGGGCAAGTACAAAGACAAGCCAGACCCGCTGTCAGAGAAGACGGCAACCGGGCAGGCAAAGAGCTCAAGCGGTTCCAGCCCAAAGACTTCTACTTTAACGACGACAACACCGCCACCTGCCCGGCGGGCAAGTGCATGACAAGCCCGGGCAGCATCTACACCAGTGCCAGCGGACTGCACTACCAGACCTACACCGCACGGGCGGTGGACTGCAACACCTGCACCTTGGTCGGCCAATGCCTCAGAGGCCCGCTCAAACCCAATGACGGGCGGGGCCGCCAGGTCAATCGCTTTGAGCCCAAGGAAAAAGACCCGATGCACCCGAGCGAGCGCATGCGGCAAGCGATTGACTCACCCAGGGGCCGCCAGTTGTACAGCCAACGCATTGGCACTGTGGAGCCGGTGTTTGCCAACATCAGGCACAACAAGCGGCTGACGCGGCTGAACTACCGTGGGTGCAAGAAGGTCAACACGCAGTGGAATCTGTACTGCATGGTGCACAACATTGAGAAGTTGGCGAAGACAGGGTGTGGGCAGCAAGCGAGGTAGGAGGGGCAGGAAACTGCCCACCTACCGCCCTATGACTCCAAACAGGTTGAAATTGCGGCAAACTTTGCGCATGGACGTAAATACTCTGACCATCCTTGTGTGTGGCACCAAAATTAGTGCGGGAGCTTGCGCTACACAGGTTTTTTTACAGCCTCGTTAAATTGCAATGAGACAACGAATGGGCCGGCTAAGGAAGATCGTAGTAGTAGCGCTCGCAGCTACTTTCGCTGGGTGCATTTACGTCGCGTGGGTGATCTCTCAACCTACAGAGAGCCTGCGACCCTTTGACCCTGTTAAGTGGGAACAAGCTGCTCTGCTCGACACCACGGCCGACCCTGGTTGCTTTCGTGGAGGCATGGCGCTCGACCTCATTGATCGAAAAGCCTTATCGGGGATGACCAGTCCTGAAGTGGTCTCTTTATTGGGAGCACCACCAAACTCTAGTTCCGGCTCATGGTTTTACCCGGTGGGGCAGTGTGGGTTCCTTTGGGAACACTACGACCTACAAGTGACCTTTGGTGCAGATGGGAAGGTTAAGCATGCCGACCTCTCAGATTCAATTTAACATTTCGCTCGGCGCGGACACGCAGCCGCACAATGCCGCTTCGCGGCGCTTGCTGCGTGCAGGGCTGCTTTGACGTTAGAGCTTGGGTTTCACTTATGCCTATTCAAATCACAGCCGAGCAAGAGTTCCTTGTAGGTCAGCCAACAGTCGTTGAAGGTGCCGCGCCAGAAGGTTCGTTCGTCGCGGTCTTCGAAGACGACGAAGCGACGGGCTATTTCTATGCGCTGGATAGGTCTGACAAAGATCAACCAATTCAAGATGCATTGCAAATCTATAACGTCACCAACGTCACAGATCGCGAAAAACCATCAATCGCCAAGATCGGATGGTCACTGGATAGCCAGAAGGTTGTTCTCCTTATTAATGGCCATCCACACGCCGCCTTTGACTTCTCGGCCAAGCAAGGCTATTGCCGCATCGGGTTCCCGCCGCCAGCCCAAGATAGCAGTTGGGGGAGCCAAGGCCACGAGTGGCAAGAGGCTGCAATTCAGCTCTTTTCATGAAGCGCTCTAACATTTCGGCCAACGCGGACCCACAACCGCAGGCTGCGGCTTCGCCGCGTGTGTTGTTGTCCGGTTGCCTCTGACGTTAATACTCATGGAACAGCCCTGGCCTTTCGATCAGCCGCCCAATTGCGGGGTCATCACCCTGCGCCAGATCATGGAGCGCGGCAAGCCAATACTGTTGGTGTCGCATGATGAAGACGACCATGGTTGGCAGTTTTTGGACGGTTCCGAGAACCCCGACGAGGCCGACGCCGTGCATGTGTGCCTGTCGCACGTTGTGGAAACTGACCAAACGTTAATTGAGTTGGCTGATTTGCCGCCCGGGTGGCAAGCTTGGCGACCGTCAGCCCAAGATAAGTGGGTGCGTGAGCCCTGCTCTGAAGTGGGGAACGAGGCATGAGTCTTAACATGCCAATCGACGCGGACCCACAACAGCAGGCTGCGGCTTCGCCGCTCAGGTTGGTGGTCCGGTCATCCTTACGTTAGGCGCCCCAAGTAATCATGCCAACTTTGATTGATGTTTACGCTAAGTTTGGCTTCGCGGCCGAAGCAGCACAGCTGCTCGAAACTGAGCTAGGCAACCTGCTCCTATCCGAAGCCATCGGATTGCACGGATTTAGGAAGACGCAGAACAAGGCACTAGCAAAAAAGATTCTTGGTGAAATTGATCGAAAGACATTGGGCCAACTGATTCAAGCACTCAAGAAGAATCAGCCTGACGAGAAGCTGCAAGAGCTTCTTGCGCTAGCACTAAGCGAGAGGAATCGACTCAATCACTCCTTCTACCGACAGCACAATCTCCGCAGAAACTCAGAGGAAGGCCGAATGCTAATGCTGGCAGATCTGGAGGTCATTCACGAGCGCATCCTTACGGCTTATGCAGCGGCTTCTCAGCTGGCGGATATCGAAACAGCAGAAGAAGCGCTTCTCCAAGCCCAGTCTGGGCACCTGCCGCTCTAGCGTCGTTTGTATGCAGTCGCCTACCCTTCAATCGAGAGGCGTCGTAAACACCTTCAGCGCGCGTACGCCAGTACGCTCATCCCAACCCATATTTGTATCGTTACGCCATGAACGAAGCCGAAGTAGCAGCTGGCCTTGCAAGCACACCGATGTACCGACACGCGCAAGTCGTAGGGAATCAGCTCTTCGTCGCAGGCCAAGTGCCTCTGAACTCTTGCGGAGAACTGGTGGCACCCGATGACGCGGCTGCGCAAGCTACGCAGTGCTTACGGAATCTGGACCTACTCCTGTCGGTGCATGGCTTCTCGATCAAGGACATCCGACAACTCGTGGTTTACGTCGTCGGAGATCGAATCCAACTCGAAAGCGCCTGGGCCGCCGTCACTGCATGGTTCTCTGAGGATGTTCCGCCAGCTACCCTGCTGGGTGTTGCCTGCCTTGGCTACGAGGGGCAACTCGTTGAAATCGATGCACGAGTCATAAAGGCCTAACCTCCCTACGCTCTGGGCAACGCATAGCCCTCACATCGATTGGACTCGCTCCGGCAGGCCGCTCATGTCAAACCTTGAGTGTCAGCCTCCGTTTGCCGCCACCGCAGTTACTGACCAAACCCTGCCGCCCCACTCCGCAACCCTCAAGGCCCAGTCACCGCCCCCGCCTCAAACCAGCGCCCGATCAGCGCCCGCTCCGCATCGGTGATCTGCGTGGAGTTGTTCATGGGCATGAGCTTTTGCACCACCACCTGCTGGTAGATGGCTTGGGCGTGTTGCTTCACGCTGTCGGGTGAATCGAGCCGCAGGTTCTTCATCTGCACCGCCTCGCCGTGGCACAGGTAGCAGCGCTGTTCCAGCACGGCTTGCACCGATTTATAGTCATTTTGGCCGCTAGAGCTTATCCCGCCTGCGCTAGTAGCTCCTGAAATAGGAGCAACACTAACCGCAGTCACGGGCGCGGGGCGCATCCACACGATGGCGCCCAGGATGACGGCCACGCCCACCAGCGCATAGGGCAACGGGTTGCCGTTCCGGCCCAGCTTGTAGCCGTGGCGCGCCACAAAGAACTGGCGAATGGCGGCGCCCGCAAACATCATCAGGATGAGCACCAGCCAGTTCTGCGGGTGGCTCCAGGTAAAGCTGTAGTGGTTGCTCAGCATGGCAAACAGCACCGGCAGCGTGAAGTACGTGTTGTGCACGCTGCGCTGCTTGCCGCGCTTGCCGTGGATGGGATCCACGGGCTCGCCCGCCTTGATCTGCGCAATCACGGTGCGCTGGCCGGGGATGATCCAGAAGAACACGTTGGCGCTCATGGCGGTGGCGATCATGGCGCCCACCAGCAAGAAGGCTGCGCGGCCTGCAAACCAGTGGCAGGCCAGCCACGAGGCGATGCACACCAGCACCAGCACCAGCGCGCCCACGATGGCGTCGCCGTTTTTCTTCTGGCCAAAAATGCGGCAGATCGCGTCGTACAGCAGCCAGAACACCACGAAGAACGCGAGCGCCACCACGATGGCGGTGGCGGGCGCCCAGTCCATCTTCGATTTGTCGATGAGGTAGGTGCTGGCGCTGTAAAGGTACGACACGGTGAACAGCGCAAACCCGCTGATCCAGGTGCTGTAGCTCTCCCAGAAGAACCAGTGCAGGTGTTTGGGCAGCTGCGGTGGCGACACCGCAAACTTGACCGGGTGGTAGAACCCGCCGCCGTGCACGGCCCACAGCTCGCCGCTCACGCCTTGTTTTTTCAGGTCTTCGTCCTCGGGCGGCGTGAGGCTGCTGTCTAAGAAGACGAAGTAGAACGACGAGCCAATCCAGGCGATGGCAGTGATGACGTGGACCCAGCGCAACAGCAGGTTGGCCCAGTCGAGAAAGTAGCTTTCCATATCTCAACCTTGGCGGTGCACATGGCACCGCAACCCTGCTCACCACTGCGGGCGCTCTGAGCAGAAATTTGGGTCGCGCACCTTGGCGGGGAAACCCGCCGGGGCACCGCTGCGACCCGTAAACCAACCAATGACAGTGAAAAGTGTATGCAGGAATTGTTCCAGACTCCAGCCCCAAACCGAGGCGGGGTGGGCCGGACTTACCCTCGGGCTGTCTCCTCTTTCAAGGTTTGCAACAACTGCGCCGCCACCGCCACGGCAATCACGTCGGGCTCTTTGCCCTCAATGCCGGGAATGCCGATGGGACAGGTGACCTGGGCCAACTCATCTTGCGCAAAGCCGCGGCCGTGCAGGCGGTTGCTGAACGTGGCCCATTTGGTTTTGCTGCCGATGAGGCCGATGAACGGCAGGTCGCCCTGCTCGCGCTGGCGGCGCAGGCAGGCGGCCACCACGTCCAGGTCTTCGGCGTGGCTAAAACTCATGACCAGCACGCGGCTGCCCGGCGCCAAGTGCGGCACGGCCAGTTGCACGGGCTCGGAGTGTTCGCACACCACGCCCTCGGGCGTGGGGTTGGGGAAGATGCCGTCGCGGCTGTCGATCCAGGTCAGCGCAAACGGCAGCGGCGCCAGCACCCGCGCCAGCGCGTGGCCCACGTGGCCGCCACCGAACAGTGCCAATGGGTGCAGCGGCGGCGCCAGGCGCACGCGCAGACCGGCGGCGGGCGCCAGGTCGGCGGCGGTAAGGCGTTCAAACCCCAGGTGCACCACGCCGCCGCAGCACTGACCCAGCGCTGGCCCCAGGGCAAAACGCATCGGCGGCTGCCCCTGGGCCGCGCCGGGCGCCCCGCCCAGGCGGCGGCGCGCTTCGGTAATGGCCTGCAGCTCCAGATGGCCGCCGCCAATGGTGCCCACGATGTGGTCCGCAAACACCGCCATCCACGCGCCCGCTTCACGCGGGGCCGAGCCTTCGGTAGACTCCACGCGCACGAGACAAGCGGTGGAGCCCACAAGGGAGTCCATCAGTAAACGCAAATCAGTCAATCCAGTTCCTTTATCACTCACCCCATCGCGCGGCCCCTGCAGACCAGGGCCTCGCCCCAGCTACATCAACCCATCATGCCGTCTCCAGCCCCCGAGCGCCCCCCCAGTACCCGCAGCCGCCACTGGCTGCTAGCCGGGCTTATGGCCTCTGTGGCGGCGCTGGTGGCAGCCTGCAAAGCAGCCCCCGAACCGCCACCGCCCGTGCAAGACAGCCGCGCGCCCAGCACCGACCCGTCACCAGGCATCAAAGGCCCCGTGCCTGCCAGCGCGGGCTCGGCCCGCACATCAGCAGCCAGCACCCCCCGCGCCTACCGCCAGGACGCTGCCACCCATCTTTACGGCCTGAACAAGGAACGCGTGTTCAAAGGCAAGCTGCCGCCCCTTCTGTATGCCATCGGCGTGCTGGAGGTCGATATCGACCGCACTGGCAAGGTCACTCGCCTGAACTGGATGCGGGCCCCCAAACACGCCCCCGAAGTGGTGGCCGAAATCGAGCGCACCGTGCGCGCCGCGGGCCCCTTCCCGGCACCCACGCGCATGGGCAAGGTCACCTACACCGACACCTGGCTGTGGGACAAAAGCGGCAACTTCCAGTTAGATACGTTGACCGAAGGGCAGCTTTAAAAAAGATAGCTGCCAGCGCTTGATTTCATTGGGCTTCAGATTGTTTTTTATCTGAATGCCTTATTTGACAAGCGCTACCAGCTATCTATTCAAGAGCAACCTCACGACCCCCGGTACGTCGAATAGCTCCAGGGGCTGACCAGCAGCGGCACGTGGTAGTGCTGGTCGGCATGCGCAATGCCAAAGTCCAGGCTCACCTGGTTCAGAAAATTGGGTTCGGGCAGTTCTATGCCCCGCGCCCTGTAGTACCCCGCCACATCAAAACGCAGCCGGTAGGTGCCGGTGCGCAGGCTGGCGTTGTCGAAAAGCGGCGCGTCTGTGCGGCCATCGCTGTTGAGCACCAGGCGCTGCAGCAGCGTGGCAGCGTCGCCATGGGTGGAATACAGCGCGACCTCCATGCCAGCGGCGGGGCAGCCGTGCATGGTGTCCAGAACGTGGGTGCTAAGGCCCATGGGGAATCTCCTCAAGTGGTGACGCAGTCCACAGACAGGACGGCGGTAGACAGGACAGCGTGGGTCGAAGTGTGTAGACCAAAAGTGTATACACTTTTCGCCATCCACCGTATCATGCCGCCATGGAATCCTCATCCACCAGCGCGATTGTTGAAGCCCTGACCCGCGCCATCGTAGAGCACCGCCTGCAACCCGGCACCAAGCTGGCCGAACAAAAGCTGGCCGACCACTTTGGCGTGTCGCGCACGCTGGTGCGCCAGGCGCTGTTTCAGCTGGCGCAGAACCGGCTGGTCACGCTGGAGCCTGCACGCGGCGCGTTTGTCTCGACCCCTTCGGTCGAAGAAGCCCGCCAGGTGTTTGCCGTGCGCCGCATGCTGGAGACCGAGATGACCCGCGCCTTTGTGCGCAGCGTGACGCCCGCCAAGATCAAGGCCCTGCGTGCCCACGTGGCCAGCGAGAAAGCCGCCATGGGCATGTTGGATGCCAGCAGCCGCACCGAGCTGCTGGGCGACTTTCATGTGCGCATGGCCGAGCTGATGGGCAACGAGGTGCTGGCGCAGATGCTGGGCGACTTGATCTCGCGCTGCGCCCTCATCACGCTGATGTACCAGTCGGCCAGCGCGGCCGAACATTCGCACGAAGAACACGCCGCCATCGTGGCCGCACTGGCCGCGCGGGACGAAGACCATGCCGTGGCGCTGATGCAAAGCCATCTGGAGCATGTAGAAGCCAGCCTGACCTTTGACCGCAAGCGCCCCGCCAGTGACCTGGCCGCAGCGCTGGCCCCCATGACTGCTTGACCGACTGACCCTCCCGACGTTTGTTTTCACCGCCCATGATCTACGACTCCACCCAAGCCTACCCCCGCGACCTGATCGGATACGGCAAAAACCCGCCCCACGCGCAATGGCCGGGCGGCGCACGCATTGCCGTGCAGTTTGTGCTGAACTACGAAGAAGGCGGCGAGAACGCCGTGCTGCATGGCGATGCAGGCAGCGAGCAGTTTTTGTCTGAAATGTTCAACCCCGCCAGCTACCCCGAGCGGCACATGAGCATGGAAGGCATCTACGAGTACGGCTCGCGTGCGGGCGTATGGCGCATCCTGCGCGAGTTTGAAAAACGCGGACTGCCGCTGACGGTATTTGGCGTGTCCACCGCGCTGCAGCGCCACCCCGACCTGACCCAGGCCTTTGTGGAACTGGGCCACGAAATCGCCTGCCACGGCCTCAAGTGGATTCACTACCAGCACATCCCCGAAGACGTCGAACGCGCACACATGGCCCAGGCCATGGCCGCCATCGAGCGCATGACGGGCGACAGACCCCTGGGCTGGTACACCGGCCGCGACAGCCCCAACACCCGCCGCCTGGTGGCAGACTTTGGCGGCTTTGAATACGACAGCGACTACTACGGCGACGACCTGCCCTTCTGGATGAAGGTGCAGAAAACCGATGGCACCGTAGCGCCCCAACTGATCGTGCCCTACACGCTGGACTGCAACGACATGCGCTTTGCGCTGCCGCAAGGCTATTCGCACGCCGATCCGTTTTATCAGTACCTCAAAGACACGTTTGATGCGCTGTATGCCGAGGGCGACTCCGCCGGTGACAACGCGCCCAAGATGATGAGCATTGGCATGCACTGCCGCCTGTTGGGCCGGCCCGGCCGCATCACCGCGCTGCAGCGGTTTCTGGACCACATCGCGCAACACTCCCAAGTGTGGGTGTGCCGCCGCATCGACATCGCGCGCCACTGGAAACAGACGCACCCCTACCCCTCACAGAAAGCCGCCTGACCATGGCCCTGACTTTGGAACAATTGAACACCGCTGGTGCTGCTGACGCTCTGCAGCTGCTGGACGGTCTGTACGAACACTCGCCGTGGATTGCCGAGAAGGCCCTGGCGCAGCGGCCCTTTCGGTCGCTGACGCATTTGCAGCACGCCATGGCGCAGGCCGTGCGCACTGCGGGTGCCGACGCGCAACGGGCCCTGATCCGCGCCCACCCTGAACTGGCGGGCAAGGCCATGGTGGCGCAAAACCTCACGGCAGAATCCACCAACGAGCAGAACAAAGCGGGCCTTACACAGTGCACGCCTGAAGAGTTCGCGCGCATTCAGCAGCTCAATGCGGCCTACAACGAGCGCTTTGGTTTTCCGTTCATCCTGGCCGTGCGCGGCCCGCGTGGCACGGGCCTGACCAAGCAGCAAATCATCGACACCTTTGCCCGGCGTGTGGACAACCACCCCGAGTTCGAAGTGGCCGAAGCACTGCGCAACATTCACCGCATCGCCGAGATTCGCCTGACCGACAAGTTCACCGCCGAGCCCGCGCTGGGCAACGACGTGTGGGACTGGTCCGAAAAACTCGCCGAACACTCCGACCCCGGCTTTGCCGAAAAGGGCCAGCTCACCGTCACTTACCTCACGGATGCGCACCGCGCCTGCGCCAAAGCGCTGAGCCACTGGATGCGCGACTGCGGCTTTGACGACGTGAAAATTGATGCCGTAGGCAACGTCGTGGGCCGATACCACCCGGCTACCGACGGAGCCCGCTACCTCATGACCGGCAGCCATTACGACACCGTGCGCAATGGCGGTAAATACGACGGCCGCCTGGGCATCTTTGTGCCCATGGCCTGCGTGCGTGAACTGCACCGCGCAGGCAAACGCCTGCCGTTTGGCGTCGAGGTCATTGCGTTTGCAGAAGAAGAAGGCCAGCGCTACAAGGCGACCTTTTTGGGCTCGGGCGCACTCATCGGCCACTTCAACCCTGCGTGGCTGGAGCAAAAGGACGCGGACGGCGTCACCATGCGCGCCGCCATGGAGCACGCGGGATTGAAGATTGACGACATCGCCACCCTGCAGCGCGACGCCGCACAGTACCTGGGCTTTGTGGAAGTGCACATTGAGCAGGGCCCGGTGCTCAACGAGCTGGATATTCCGCTGGGCGTGGTCACTTCCATCAACGGTGGCGTGCGTTTTATTGCCGAAATGATCGGCACCGCCAGCCACGCAGGCACCACCCCCATGGACCGGCGCCGCGACGCGGCCGTGGCCGTGGCCGAACTGGCGCTGTACATCGAGCAACGCGCTGCCAAGGATGGCGACTCGGTCGGCACCATCGGGCTGCTGAACGTGCCCGGCGGCTCCATCAACGTGGTGCCCGGCCGTTGCCAGTTCAGTCTGGACCTGCGCGCCCCCACCGACCCACAGCGCGACGCGCTGGTGAGCGACGTTCTCGATGAACTGGCCCGCATCGCCCAGCGGCGCGGCCTGCGCTACACGCTGGAAGAGTCGATGCGCGCCGCCGCAGCCCCCAGCGCACCCGCCTGGCAGCACCACTGGGAGCGCGCGGTAGACGCCCTGGGCGTGCCCGTGTTCCGCATGCCAAGCGGCGCGGGGCACGACGCCATGAAGCTGCACGAAATCTTGCCGCAGGCCATGCTGTTTGTGCGCGGCCAGAACTCCGGCATCAGCCACAACCCGCTGGAAAGCACCACCAACAACGACATTCAGCTGGCCGTGGACGCATTCACCCAGCTGCTGCACCAGCTTGCCGAGGAACAACAGCCATGACATTCACCCCCACCGACTACACCGCACTGGATGCGTGGATTGACCAGCACTTTGACGAGGAAGTGCGCTTTTTGCAGGCCCTGGTGCGTGTGCCCACCGACACGCCGCCCGGCAACAACGCGCCCCACGCAGAACGCACCGCAGAGCTTTTGAGAGACTTTGGCTACGAGGCCGAGAAACACGCCGTGCCTAAGGCCGATGTGTTGGCCTACGGCATGGAATCCATCACCAACCTCATCGTGCGCAGGCCGTACGGTGACGGTGGCAAAACCATTGCCCTCAACGCCCACGGCGACGTGGTGCCCCCCGGCGAGGGCTGGACGCACGACCCCTACGGCGCCGAGATCGTGGACGGCAAGATGTATGGCCGCGCCACCGCCGTGAGCAAGGGCGACTTTGCAAGTTTTACCTTTGCCTTGCGGGCACTGGAGGCCGTGGCCAAGCCTACACAAGGTGCTGTGGAACTGCACTTCACCTACGACGAGGAATTTGGCGGCGAGCTCGGTCCCGGCTGGCTGCTTGCGAAGGGGCTGACAAAGCCCGACCTGATGATTGCTGCGGGCTTCAGCTACGAAGTGGTCACCGCCCACAACGGCTGCCTGCAGATGGAGATCACCGTGCACGGCAAGATGGCCCACGCCGCCGTGCCCCACACGGGCGTGGACGCGCTGCAGGGCGCAGTGCACATCCTGAACGCGCTGTACGCACAGAACGACGAATACAAGAAGGTCACGTCCAAGGTAGAGGGCATCAAACACCCCTACCTGAACGTGGGCCGCATCGAGGGTGGCACCAACACCAACGTAGTGCCAGGCAAGGTCATGTTCAAACTCGACCGCCGCATGATCCCCGAAGAAAACCCGGTGGAGGTAGAGGCCACCATTCGCCGCGTCATCGAGCAGGCAGCGGGCGAGCGCGCTGGCATCAGCGTGGACATCAAGCGCCTGCTGCTGGCCAATGCCATGACGCCGCTGGCGGGCAACCAGCCGCTGGTGGATGCCATTCAGAAACACGCGCTGGCAGTGATGGGCGAACCAGTGCCCGCCGTGGGTACGCCGCTTTACACCGATGTGCGGCTGTATGTAGAGCGGGGCATTCCAGGTGTGATTTATGGCGCCGGGCCACGCACAGTGCTCGAATCGCACGCGAAGCGTGCGGATGAACGGTTGGACCTGGAAGACCTTCGCCGGGCGACGAAGGTGGTGGCACGGGCACTAAGTGATTTGTTGGCCGGGTAGGTTTTCGGTCCGACTTCCAGTCAAGCCACAGCCGTAATCGCATCCAGCGGCCAGCGCGGCTTCACGTCAAACGCGTAGTCGGTTCTGGCCTCTTGCTGCCCCGCCTGCAGGCGCATGGCGGCGGCCATGGCAATCATGGCGCCGTTGTCGGTGCACAGGTGCAGCTCTGGGTAGTGCACGCGCACCTTGTTTTGCACACAAGCCGCGTTAAGCTGCGCGCGCAGGTGCCGGTTGGCACCCACACCACCGGCCACCACTACACGCTTGAGGCCCGTCTGCTTCAAAGCCGTCAAAGTCTTCTTCACCAGCACATCGACAATGGCCGCCTCGGTGCTGGCAGCCAGGTCGGCCTTGCGCGCTTCCAAGTCGGCACCCAACTTTTTGGCCTGCGTCAGCACGGCCGTCTTGAGCCCGGCAAAAGAGAAATCGAGGTTGCCACTGTGCAACAGCGGGCGCGGCAGTTTGAACGCCTCGGGATCGCCCTGCTCGGCCAGGCGCGACAACGCGGGCCCGCCGGGGTAGCCCAGGCCCATGAGCTTGGCGGACTTGTCGAACGCCTCGCCTGCCGCATCGTCAATCGTCTCGCCCAATATCTCGTAGCGGCCCACGCCGTCCACACGCATCAGCTGGGTGTGCCCGCCGGACACCAGCAGGGCAACAAATGGGAACTCCGGAGGGTCTGCACTCAGAAACGGGGACAGCAGGTGCCCTTCGAGGTGATGTACACCCAGCACCGGCTTGCCCAGCGCAGCGCCCAGTGCGCATGCCACGCCCGCCCCCACCAGCAGGGCACCGGCCAGACCGGGGCCGCGCGTGTAGGCCACCACGTCCACGTCGGCCAGCGACTGGCCCGACTCCTTGAGCACCTGCGTGGCCAAGGGCAGCACGCGGCGGATGTGGTCGCGGCTGGCCAGTTCGGGCACCACGCCGCCGTAGGCCTGGTGCATGTCGATCTGGCTGTGCAGCGCGTGCGACAGCAAGGTGGGCACAGCCTGGCCCGTGTAACGGACCAATGCCACGCCCGTTTCGTCGCACGAAGATTCAATACCCAATATCAGCAAGCTCATGCCCCGAGTGTAAAACCCGGCCTATCACCCCGCTAAAACTAAGAGTGGCTCACAAAACTCAGCGAAGCGGATCAGGCTGGGCGCTGCGTCGCAGGCAATATGCGGGGTACACGCAGTAGACGCAGTACGACAAGACGGGCAACGACGCCAGAAGAGTTTTGTGAGCCGCTCTAAATGCAAAAACCCCTGCGGGCGGTGACCGGCAGGGGTGGTGCAAAGAAGCATCGCGAGAAACGCCGCCCAGTGGCGTGGCGGCTTTCTCATTATTGATTCGGCCCTTTGATGCCTCCAATACCATTCAGGCGGAGCTTGTAGAAGCCCTTCGACAGGCTCAGGGCGAACGGTCCAAACTTCAGGGGGCCGGATCAATAGTTACCAGCGGTCTGACCGCATGCGCAGCTCCCACGCCCCGCCGCGCAGCTCGTACACGCCCACGGCGCCGTAGCGTTGTTCACCCTTGTCGTCCCAGGTCATGGTGCCGATGACCGGTGCGTAGCCGTTGATGCTGTGCATGGCCTTGGTGATGTCTTTGGGGCCGGCAGACTTGGCCTTCTGGATCGCGGCGGACAACACATACATGCTGTCGTAGCTGTAGTGGCCGCCATAGGCGGGTGGCTTCTTGTATGCCTCGATGTACTTTTCGAGGAAGGGTTTGCCGGTGGTGAACTCTTTGGCCTCCAGCACCGGAGATGTGGCGTAGATGCCTTCGACCATGCCCATGGCTTTGGTCATGTCGGTGGTCTTGATGGTGTCGCCGCCCAGCAGACTGACCTTGGTGTGGTCGACTTTGCGCAGGGCTTCGAGCAGCGCCAGAGCCTGGAAGTCGTTGAGGGTGGAGACGATCACTTCGACCTTGGCGGCCTTCAGTTCGCCCGCCAGTTCGTCAAAAGCCACGGTCTTGTCGTCGAGCGACTTGCGCACCAGCACTTCTTTCTTCTCGGCCTTGAGCTGCTCGGCCGCGCCGTCGGCCAGGCCCTTGCCGTAGGGGGTGCCGTCGTCCACCGCGGCGTAGCGGGTGGCGCCCAGTTGCGTGGCCGCAAACGAGCCAATGGCGCGGGCCTGCAGGGTGTCGTTGGCCACCATGCGGAACGTGGTCGGAAAGCCCAGTTGCGTGAACTTGGGGTTGGTGGAGATGGCAATCTGCGCAATGTCTTTGGCTGCGTAGATGGGAGCCGTTTCAATGCTAACGCCCGAGTTGAGGTGGCCCACCACCGCCACCACACCGGCATCCACCAGTTGCTGGGCCACGGTCTTGCCGGTGGCGGCGTCGGCCTTGTCGTCCACCGACACGACTTCCAGCGTCACGCGTTTGCCGTCAACGGTATAGCCCCCTTTGTTCAGCTCGGCCACCGCCAGGTTCACGCCGTTGAGCAAATCCTGCCCCAGGGCACCCAGCGGGCCGCTCAGGGGCTGCGCCACACCGATCTTGATGGTGTCGGGCACTTTGCTGCAACCCGCCATGAGAACGGCCGCGGCTATGGCCGTCAGGGCCAGGCTGGCCGAGAAGCGGCGCCGGTCGATGTGTTGGTTCATGCAAAAAACTCCATAGGAATATGTCAATGTGACCGGATGTATATGCGACGCCTTTCTTAAAGGCCTACCGGGTATGCCCTGCCGCTTCTCTCACTATTAGCAAGTTTCAGGCCCTAAAAGCCGCAATGCCCCTCGCAGACCCCACAAACGAGGGTATGCACCGCTTCATTGCACCAATTTATGGCGCAAAAATTGCTTATGCTCACGGCATGAATGAGGCTTTGCGCATCGTGGTGGTGGCCCCGGATCTGGCAGTCACCGACCCTGACGACGAACACGCGCTGCTGCAGGCAGAGCGGTCGCGGGCGCTGCGCATTGGGCTGCTGGAGAACAACTTCAACCTGGTGGCCACCCTGCCCGCCGACGTGTTCTTGAGCGACCGGCTGGCCCAACTGCAGCCTGACCTGATCATCGTGGACGCGGAAAGCGAAGCCCGCGACGCGCTCGAACACGTGGTGATGGCCACGCGCAACGAGCGCCGCCCCATCGTGATGTTCACCAACGATGAAGACACCTCGCACGTGAAGGACGCTGTGGCGGCGGGAGTGTCTGCTTACATTGTTGCGGGCTTGTCGCCACAACGCATCCGCCCCATCCTGGATGTGGCGATGGCGCGGTTTCAGCACGAACAGGCCCTGCGCGCAGAGCTGGCCGACGCCAAAACCGAGCTGAAAGACCGCAAAACCATCGACCGCGCCAAGGGCCTGCTGATGCAGCGCCAGGGCCTGACGGAACAAGCCGCTTACGAAAAGCTGCGCAAGACCGCCATGGACAAGGGCCTGAAGCTGGTGGACGTGGCGCAACGCATGCTCGATGTGATGGATCTACTAGGGTAGGCAAGTGACATCCCCTGAGGCGTTGCGGGGCGGCCCTGGGCTTGCATCCCTCCCCTGGGCCGCGCCCAGTTCCAGTTTCTCCTCCCCAAATGGTGCGCCGCACAAAGGCAGTGCGATCCTCTCACCCACGGTGATGGCAACCATTTTTCAAGCAAAAAGCCTACCAGCGCTTGTCTATAAAGCGCTAATAGCTATCTATTCGATAGCGAAAAGCGCTCCAACATGGCGCAGTACACGCTGGCACGCTGCTTGCATAAAGCATTGCGAGACCAATGAAGGTCCCACCACTTTCAGCACTGACCCAATGGCGGGCTGGTGCTGACTCAAAGCCCCCCAATGGGCTTTGCCACGGACAAAGGCGTCCCTCTCCGAAGCCGGTATGCAAATGCAGCCAGCCCAGGAGAGGACGCCTTTTTTGCTTTCTAACGCTGCGAGGAAATGCCCCATGACCGATCTGCTCAAAACCAGTCTCAACCGCCGCACCGTGCTGCAGGCCGCTACTGTGGGCGCCGTGGGCGTCAGCCCTGCGCTGCGCGCTTTGGTGCATGCCCAAGGCTCCGACGCCCCCGAGAAGAAGGAAGTCAAGATTGGCTTCATCCCGCTGACCGACTGCGCCAGCGTGGTGATGGCCTCGGTGCTGGGCTTTGACAAGAAGTACGGCGTCACGATCATCCCCACCAAAGAGGCCAGCTGGGCGGGCGTGCGCGACAAGCTGGTGAATGGCGAACTCGACTTTGCCCACGTGCTGTATGGCCTGGTCTACGGCGTGCACCTGGGAACTGCTGGTCCCAAGAAAGACATGGCCGTGCTGATGAGCCTGAACAACAACGGCCAGGCGATCACGCTGTCAAAAGCGCTGGCCGACAAGGGCGCGGTGGACGGCCCGTCGTTGGCCGCGCTGATGGCAAAGGAAAAGCGCGAATACACGTTTGCAGGCACCTTCCCCACCGGCACCCATGCCATGTGGATGCACTACTGGCTAGCGGCTGCGGGCATCAACCCGCTGTCGGGCGCCAAGCTGATTACCGTGCCGCCGCCGCAGATGGTGGCCAACATGCGCGTTGGCAACATGGACGGTTTTTGCGTGGGCGAGCCCTGGAACCACCGCGCCATCATGGACGGCATCGGAGTGACCGCCAACACCACGCAAGACATCTGGAAGGACCACCCCGAGAAGGTGCTGGGCACCTCGGCCGAGTTCGTCAAGAAGAACCCCAACACCACCCGCGCCGTGATGATGGCCGTGCTGGAGGCCAGCCGCTGGATTGACGCCAGCCTCTCGAACAAGATGAAGATGGCCGAGACGGTGGCCCAGAAGTCCTACATCAACACCAGCGTGGACGCCATCAACCAGCGCATTCTGGGCCGCTACCAGAACGGCATGGGCAAGACCTGGGACGACCCGAACCACATGAAGTTCTTCAACGACGGCGCGGTGAACTTCCCATACCTGTCGGACGGCATGTGGTTCCTGACGCAGCACAAGCGCTGGGGTCTGCTCAAGAGCCACCCCGACTACTTGGCCGTGGCCAAAGAGGTGAACCAGGTCGAGCTGTACAAGTCGGTGGCCAGCGCCATGAAGATCAACGTGCCCAAGGACGTCATGCGCACCAGCAAGCTCATGGATGGCGTGGTGTGGGACGGCAAAGACCCCGCCAAATACGCCGACGGTTTCAAGATCAAGGCCTGAAGGCACTGGCCACCTGCCGCCATTGCCCTCGCCCTCGCCCTCGCCGATCCCACTCGCCCCCGCAAGCCCTGCACACAGGAGATCACCATGGTCAGTGCCGTCTTTCACTCCCCACTGGACGCAGCCCCCGCGGCTGCGCAGAATGCTATGACTAATGTAGCTAGCAGCGCTTTACCATCAAGCGCTAGAGGCCAAAAACACTCGAAATCTGCAGCATCAGTCACTGGAGCCGCCACCCCGGCGGCACCGGCCCGCGACTGGGCGGCCCTGTCGCGCAGCTTCTGGATGGCGGTGCTGCCGCCGCTGTGTGGCCTGGGCTTGCTGATCGGTCTGTGGGCGGTGGTCTCCACCACCACCGGCGGCAGCATTCCCACTCCCCTGGAGACGTGGAAACAGGCGCTGGAAGTGTTCGCCAACCCGTTCTACAGCAACGGCCCCAACGACCAAGGCGTGGGCTGGAACGTGCTGATGTCGCTCGAACGCGTGGCCATCGGCTTTGGCATGGCGGCGCTGGTGGGCATTCCGGCCGGGTTTGTGATCGGGCGCTTCAGCTTCCTGTCGCGCATGTTCAATCCGCTGATCAGCCTGCTGCGGCCCGTGTCGCCGCTGGCCTGGTTGCCCATTGGCTTGCTGGTGTTCAAGGGTGCCAACCCGGCCGCCATCTGGACGATTTTCATCTGCTCCATCTGGCCCATGATCATCAACACCGCCGTGGGCGTGCAGCGCGTACCGCAGGACTACATGAACGTGGCCCGCGTGCTGAACCTGTCGGAGTGGAAGATCGCCACCAAGATCCTCTTCCCCGCCGTGTTGCCCTACATGCTGACCGGCGTGCGCCTGGCCGTCGGCACCGCGTGGCTGGTGATCGTGGCGGCCGAGATGCTGACCGGCGGCGTGGGCATTGGCTTTTGGGTGTGGGACGAGTGGAACAACCTGAACGTCAAGAACATCATCATCGCCATCTTCGTGATCGGCATCGTCGGGCTGGTGCTGGAGTTCGCACTCATCAAGCTGGCCACCGCATTTACGTTTGAAGAGGTCAAAACCTGACCCACCCCTGAGCGCCTCGCCAGCCCATGCTCTGCGGCGCGTCACCCCCTCTAGGGGCACTACCCGTGGCCCGGCAAAGCCAGTTCCACGGTGGTACTCGGAAAAAACCAGGAGTTCCTCATGCATACATCTCTCACTACCAAGTTCATCGAGGTCCATGGCGTCGAGCAAACCTTCAAGACCACCAAAGGCCTGTTCCCCGCCCTGCGTGACATCAATCTGACGGTTGCCAAAGGTGAGTTCGTGGCGCTGATCGGCCACTCGGGCTGCGGCAAGTCCACCTTGCTGAACCTGATTGCCGGGCTGACCACCCCCACCAACGGCGTGCTGCTGTGCGCCAACAAGGAAATCAAAGGCCCGGGGCCCGAACGCGCGGTGGTGTTTCAAAACCACTCGCTGCTGCCGTGGCTGACCTGCTTTGACAACGTCTATCTGGCCGTGGAGCGCGTGTTTGGCGGCAGGGAAACCAAGGCCCAGCTCAAGGCCCGAACGGACGCAGCGCTGGCCCTGGTGGGCCTGAGCCCTGCTGCGCAAAAACGCCCCGGCGAAATCTCCGGCGGCATGAAACAACGCGTGGGCATTGCCCGCGCGCTGAGCATGGAACCCCAGGTGCTGCTGATGGACGAGCCCTTTGGCGCGCTCGACGCCTTGACCCGCGCCAAGCTGCAGGACGAGCTGCTGGAGATCGTCGCGCGCACCCAAAGCACCGTGGTGATGGTGACGCACGATGTAGACGAAGCCGTGCTGCTGTCCGACAAGATCGTGATGATGACCAACGGCCCTGCCGCCACCATTGGCGAGGTGCTGGCGGTGGACTTGCCCCGCCCCCGCAAGCGCGTGGAGCTGGCCGAAGACCCGCAGTACGTGCACTACCGCAAGGCGGTGATCGACTTCCTCTACACGCGTCAAGGGCACGTAGAAAAAGCCGCTTGAGCCGCCGGGTCGGCGACAACTACAGCACACAAAACAAAAAGGGCTCTGACCAAGGCGGTCAGAGCCCTTTTTTGTCCGCCCAAGGGCAGAGCCGCAGCACGCGCGCAGTCCCCATACCAGTGCCCCCGCGCAAGGGCCGCCCCGCCGCGCTGGGGGCGTCCCCCTTTTCTGAATTGCACAGCAATTCGAGACAGGGGCTGAGGGCCGCGGCTCCAAGCCTGCCCGCGCAGGCTTGGACGTGCCTGAAGTGCTGTCGCCTCTGGCGACTGCACCGTGGCGCCGCAGGCGACTCAGGGGGTCGTCAATGACTACCGGTGATGTACTGCTCCAGCTGCTCAATGATGAATTTCTGCTCGGAGATGATGTCCTTGACCAAGTCACCGATGGAGATCATGCCCACCAACCTGTCGTTGCCGTCCACCACTGGCAGATGGCGCAGGCGGCCGGTGCTCATGATCTGCATGCACTGCTCGCTGGTCTGCTCGGGCCGCACAAAACGCACGGCGGTGGTCATGACATCGCGCGCCAGCGTGGCGGCCGAGGTGCGGCCCAGCAGGGCGATTTTTCGGGCGTAATCGCGCTCGGTGAAGATGCCCACAATGGCGTCCCCCTCGGTGACCATCAGGGCGCCAATGCCCTTGTCGGCCATGAGTTGAAGCGCCTCATACACCGATGTGGTGGGCGCAATGGTGTGAACCGTGGCGTCCGGTTTGGACTGAAGAATTTTGGCAACACTGGTCATGAAAACCTCCCTCGTAAGACCTGAAACAGGCACAGAGAGATTTCAGCCCATAAGCCTGCGTTGCGCAACCCGCGCAAGCCCGATTCCGCTTCGTTTCGCGTCTCGTTTCACGCGTCTCTCTGAGGCGCGATGCATTTGTTTCTCCGCTGTTGCATTTGCCTGAGCGCGAAACAAACCGAAAAGAACAGAAACCGGCACGAGAAGACGCACCGCGCACCGCCCGGCACCATTGCGGTCATGTTCAACGCGATTTGCAAACAACCCCTCGGCTCCACCCTATGTGTGCACAGAAAAGGCCACTCGATTGTTTCCAATACCAGAACAGTCAGTTTGCGACGAGGTAGTTTTTCTCTGAACACCTGCGGCGTACAGTTCAACCCATCGATGAGCCGAACCCGCAAGGCGACTCACCGAACCCGGGTTGCAGCCGTTGTCGATGTCACTTCTTCCCGGTTTTTTTGAGACGCTTTTTTAACTTC
>JAUXZO010000173.1 GCA_030692685.1 Acidovorax sp.
CTGTCTTTGCCGGAGCTTTTTTTGCAGTTGCCATGTTGGGTGTTCCTTGTTGGAAGTAGATTTTTTTCACCAGCGAAAACGAGGCTGTCTCTCTGGCAGGCCGATGCTACTGGGAAAAAAACGCGTTTCCAAGGGAGAAACCGCTTTTTTTGCCTCGATTTGTAGCTGTGGAGCCGCGCAGCCCGCCCCAAGTCGCCCAGGAGCCGCGCCAATCTTGACAAATCATGTGCAGAGGCGCTGCGTTTTGGCGTTTAAAAGGTGGCTGCGGGTTTTGGGGTTGTGCGCTTGCGTTCCGCCCCTTGTTTTCGTGTCGTCCACCTGCAGCGCTGCGCAACAATCAGTGAAAGCGAACCGTCGGCCGCCCCGTGCGCGGGGCTTGCAGCGGTTTGCAAGCTTCCGCTTCTATCTTTATCTTCGTTTTTTATTGTATGAAAGGCCCCGTGCAATGACCTCCACGTCTCTTCCCGCGTTCAGCACCTGCGACTTTTGCGATACCCACAAGGGCGATGTCAGCGACGCGTTTCGCGTCCTGCCTCCGGTGTTTCAGTCGTTCGGTGGTGTGGTCAGCTTCGCAGGCCCGGTCAGCACGGTGAAGTGCTACGAGGACAACACCCTGGTAAAGGCTGCGGTGGACTCCCCGGGCGACGGCCGCGTGCTGGTGGTGGACGGTGGCGCATCCCTGCGCCGCGCGCTGGTGGGTGGCAACCTGGCCGCCGCCGCCGCGCGCAACGGTTGGGCTGGCATTGTGGTGGACGGGTGCGTGCGCGACGTGACCGAGCTCAATGCGGCTGCTGTCGGCATCCGCGCGCTGGCACTGATGCCGTTGCCGACCGAAAAGCGCAACGAGGGCCAGCGCGATGCGGCGGTGCAGATCCAGGGCGTGTGGGTTCGCCCCGGGGATTGGCTGTACGCCGACGCGGACGGGATCGTGGTGAGCGCGCAGGCGCTGTCCGCGTGAACGGGCGGGGCCGCTCGCCCGAAAGAGGTAGTGCTTTGCGCTAAACGCTGGGGTCAGCCTGCCCGGTTCTTTCGGCCCACACGCATCGCAGCGCGTGAGGGCAGGGTGGCCAGCAACACGCTGGCCAGGGCGATGGCAAACGCCACCAGTTGCATGGCGGTGAGGGATTCGCCCAGTAGCAGCACGCCTACCAGCGCCGCGCTTACGGGCAACATGACCGAGAAAACCCCACCTTGGGCTGCCGGAACGGCCTTGAGCCCTGTCATCCACAGCCAGACCGTCCACATGCAGGCCGCCATGGCATAGAAAAGCAGCAGCATCCAGGTGCCCCAGCCGACCGCGGAAAAGTCAAAATCCAGCGCCAGGTACAGCCCAAAAGGCGTTGTCAGCGCAAACCCCCACAGGTTGATGAGCGAGGTGATGCGTTTGGGCCCCAGGCTTCCCGTGAGCTTCTTGCCGATCACGGTATAGGCCGCTTCGCAGATCACGGCCCCTACCAGCAGCAACTGACCGAGCCATGCCATGTTTTGAGTGTTTTTGGCACCTAGCGCTTGTGCAGCATGCGCCGTGTGCTCTGGTTTTGATAGTGAGAACAAGGCAACTCCACCTACAGCGCACACCACGGCAGCCCACGTGCGCGGCGCCACCCGCTCGCCCAGAAACGCCCAGCCCATCAAGGCAACTGCTGCCGGGATCGATGCCATGGTCACACCGGCCGAGACGGCATCGGTCAGGCTCACGCCATAGATCATGCAGATGGTGAACAGAAAGTTGCCCAGAAACGATTCCAGAAACAGCAAGCGTTTGGTTTGCGGCGTGAGGGGCGGTTCGTCTATTGGCTTTTTTAGCCAATGGAGCATGGCCAGCCCGCCAATGCCAAAACGCATCCACGCCAGGAGAAACACGGGTAGCGCTGCCGCCAGCGGCTTGGAAAGCGCTACGTAGCAGCCCACGAGTGACATGCTGAGCGCGAGGCACGCGTAGGCGAAGAGACGGTTCGGCGGTTTCACTAGACTGGGCGCTGGTCAACAAAAAAGTGTGCGCATCATGCCCGATGAATCCCAGTTTCCTCAGTCGCCGCGGTGTGTGTTTGTGTATGGCACATTGCGCCAGGGCTGCAGCAACGACATTACGCGGTTGCAGCCTGCTGCGCGGTTTGTGGGGCTGGCGCAGGTCGCCGGCATTCTTTATCACCTGGGGCCTTATCCCGGTATGACTTTGGGCGGTGACCAGTGGGTGCAGGGCGAGGTGTATGCCATTCCCCCCGCTCTGGAGGCCGTTCTGGATGGCATCGAAGACCTTGGGGAGAACCCCACAGACGAGTATTGCAAACGCGAAGTGATGGTCGACGTGCAAGGTCATGCCACGCCGTGCCTCGTGTATGAAATAAACCCTCGGTATGTGGAGTCTGCCGAACGTATTGCGCATGGTGATTGGGTCAAGGCAGGGTAAGCGGCTTGCCCGTGTTTTTTCTCACAATACAAAAACACGTTTTTGCAATGCGGAATGCGATAGATGTTGCATTGCCGCATTTTTTCTCGATATGAGAAATCAATTTCTGTATTGAGAAATTGCGTGGTTAAGTGCTTGTTTTTAAAGGAAAAAATTTATCTCTTCTATAAGACATAAGAGCTTGTGCAACTCTTATAGAAGACTTAAAGTTGTCCCCAAGGGCAGCACACAAGCAGCCCGGCGTTTTCAACCAACCTTCTGGAGTGACCTCATGCCCCAATCTCTCAACGAACAACTGAGCCGTGAACAGCAAATTGCCGCCCTGGAAAAAGACTGGGCCCAGAACCCCCGCTGGAAGGGTGTGAAGCGCGGTTACTCCGCTGCCGACGTGGTTCGCCTGCGCGGCTCGTTGCCGATTGAGCACACCTTGGCCAAGCGCGGCGCTGAAAAGCTGTGGGACAAGATCAACGGCGGCGCCAAGAAGGGCTACGTCAACGCATTCGGCGCCATCTCTGCTGGCCAAGCCATGCAGCAAGCCAAGGCTGGCCTGGAGGCTGTGTACCTGTCGGGCTGGCAAGTCGCCGCGGACGGCAACACGTCCGAAACCATGTACCCCGACCAGTCGCTGTATGCGTATGACTCGGTGCCCACCATGGTTCGCCGCATCAACAACACCTTCAAGCGCGCTGACGAAATCCAGTGGGGCCGTGGCATCAACCCCGGCGACAAGGAATTCATCGACTACTTCCTGCCTATCGTGGCCGATGCAGAAGCTGGTTTCGGCGGCGTCTTGAACGCCTTTGAACTGATGAAGAACATGATCCAGTCGGGCGCTGCAGGTGTTCACTTTGAAGACCAGTTGGCTGCCGTAAAGAAGTGCGGCCACATGGGTGGAAAGGTGCTGGTGCCTACGCATGAAGCCTGCGAAAAGCTGATTTCCGCCCGTTTTGCAGCCGACGTGATGGGCGTGTCCACCATCGTGCTGGCCCGCACCGATGCCGAAGCCGCCAACCTGATCACGTCTGATCACGACGCCAACGACAAGCCTTTCCTGACCGGCGAGCGCACGCAAGAAGGCTTCTACCGCGTCAAGAACGGCCTGGAGCAAGCCATCAGCCGTGGCGTGGCCTACGCCCCCTACGCCGACCTGGTGTGGTGCGAAACCGGCGTGCCAGACATCGGCTTTGCCCGTGAGTTTGCCCAGGCTGTGCACGCTGCCTGCCCTGGCAAGCTGCTGTCGTACAACTGCTCGCCTTCGTTCAACTGGAAGAAGAATTTGAACGACACGCAGATCGCGTCCTTCCAGGAAGACCTGTCGGCACTGGGCTACAAGTACCAGTTCATCACGCTGGCCGGTATCCACATCAACTGGTTCAACACCTTCCAGTTCGCCCATGCATACGCCAACGGCGAAGGCATGAAGCATTACGTGAACATGGTGCAAGAGCCAGAATTTGCAGCACGCGACAAGGGCTACACGTTTGTGTCGCACCAGCAGGAAGTGGGCGCAGGCTACTTCGACGACGTGACCACGGTGATCCAGGGTGGTTCGTCCTCCGTGAAGGCCCTGACGGGTTCGACCGAAGAAGAGCAGTTCCACTGATCTGCGTGACTTTTGCGCCGCTTGGGTGTGGCGCAAAATCCACCGGACGAAAGCCCGAAGCCGCTGCTTCGGGCTTTTTTGTTGGCGGCAGGGTTAAAATGCGAGCAAATTCACTGCACAAGAGCGAGAAAGGCAATCTGGTTATGACACCGCGAACTACATCGGAGATGTTTACCGGCCGCTAAGGCTGGCTGTTCGCGCCTGCACGAGATTGCACACCTCTTCCAGAAAGCGCGGACCCGTTCCGCGCTTTTTTGTTTTTGGGCTTGGCGCGTGCCCGCTCCCATTGCACGATCACCGATCGCACGATTGAGAAAGAAAGAGTTACTCCCATGATTCACATCACGCTCCCCGACGGCTCGCAACGCGAATTTCCTGGTCCTGTCACCGTGGCCGAAGTGGCTGCCTCCATTGGCGCTGGCCTGGCCAAGGCGGCCCTGGCAGGCAAGATCGATGGCAAAGTGGTGGACACCAGCTACCAGATCACGGCGGACAGCCCGCTGTCGATCATCACGGCCAAGGATGCGGATGGTCTGGAGGTCATTCGCCACTCCACCGCTCACTTGTTGGCCTACGCCGTCAAGGAGCTGTTCCCCGAGGCGCAGGTGACCATCGGCCCGGTGATCGAAAACGGTTTTTTCTACGACTTTGCTTACAAGCGCCCCTTCACGCCTGAAGACTTGGTGGCCATTGAAAAGCGCATGACCGAGCTGGCAGCCAAGGATGAGCCCGTGGTGCGCCGCGTGCTGCCGCGCGATGAGGCCGTGGCTCATTTCAAGGCGCAAGGCGAGCACTACAAGGCCGAGATCATTGCCAGCATCCCCAGCAATGAAGATGTCAGCCTGTACCGCGAAGGCAATTTCGAAGACCTGTGCCGCGGCCCCCACGTGCCGAGCACGGGCAAGCTCAAGTTCTTCAAGCTGATGAAGGTTGCAGGCGCCTACTGGCGCGGCGACCACCGCAACGAGATGCTTCAGCGCATCTACGGAACCGCCTGGACGTCCAAGGAAGAGCTGCAGCAGTACCTCACGATGCTGGAAGAGGCGGAAAAGCGCGACCACCGCAAGCTGGGTCGGGAGCTGGACTTGTTCCACATGGACGAGCATTCACCCGGTACCGTTTTTTGGCACCCCAAAGGCTGGGCGCTGTGGCAGGAAGTGGAGCAGTACATGCGCCGCGTGTACCGCAACAACGGCTACCAAGAGGTCAAGGGTCCGCAGATCCTGGACAAGAGCCTGTGGGAAAAGACGGGTCACTGGGACAAGTACCGCGACAACATGTTCACCACTGAGTCGGAAAAGCGCGAGTACGCGCTCAAGCCCATGAACTGCCCGGGTCACGTTCTCATTTACAAGCAGGGCATCAAGAGCTACCGCGACCTCCCGCTGCGCTACGGTGAATTTGGTGCCTGCCACCGCAACGAGCCCACCGGCGGCCTGCATGGCATCATGCGCGTGCGCGGCTTCACGCAGGACGATGGTCACATCTTCTGCACCGAAGAGCAGGTGTTGGAAGAGTGCGCCAACTACACGGCGCTGGTACAAAAGGTCTACAAGGACTTTGGTTTTACCAACATCATCTACAAGGTGGCCACGCGGCCTGAGGCGCGCATCGGCACGGATGAGTCGTGGGACCGCGCCGAGAAGGCGCTGATGGATGGCCTGCGCCATTCAGGGTGTGAATTTGAGATCGCCGAAGGCGAGGGTGCGTTCTACGGCCCCAAGATCGAGTACACGCTGAAGGACGCGCTGGGACGGCAGTGGCAGTGCGGCACGATGCAGATTGACCCCAACCTGCCCGAACGCCTGGACGCCGAATACGTGGCCGAGGACGGCAGCCGCAAGCGCCCCCTGATGCTGCACCGCGCCACCGTAGGCAGCATGGAGCGTTTCATCGGCATGTTGATCGAGCACTACGCGGGAGCGTTCCCTGCTTGGCTCGCTCCGGTGCAGGTGGCGGTGCTGAACATCACGGACGCACAGGCCGATTACTGTCGCGAAATTGCTGAAAAACTGCAAAAAGCGCTGCCGAATCAAGACCTTAGGGTGGCGGTCGATCTGCGCAATGAGAAGATTACGTATAAAATACGTGAGCATTCGTTGCAAAAGCTGCCGTACATCCTCGTCGCGGGCGACAAGGAAAAGGCCGCAGGAGCCGTCGCAGTGCGCGGCCGGGGCAATCGTGACCTCGGCGTGATGTCCGGTGAAGCGTTCGCTGAGCGGATCGCCCAAGATATCGCCACCAAAGCCTGATTTTTGTTGAAAACTTGCTTTGGCGCTTGCCAGCTGTGCGGTTGTAGCTACAAAGTTTGTAGTAATTTGATTGAAGGAAGATAGCCATCGCTACTGAATTTCGTGATCGTCGCCACCGTGAAGAGCGCAAGCACCGCCTGAACCGTGAAATCATGGCCCCGGAAGTTCGACTTTCCGGTCCTGAGAACGAGCCTTTGGGCGTTGTCAGCCTGATGGAAGCCCTGCGCATGGCAGGCGAGTTGGACGTGGATCTGGTGGAAATCGCTGCCACAGCGAACCCACCCGTATGCCGCTTGATGGACTACGGCAAGTTCAAGTACCAAGAGCAAAAGCGGGCTGCCGAAGCCAAGGCCAAGCAAACGGTCATCGAGATCAAGGAAGTCAAGTTCCGGCCCGGTACGGACGATGGCGACTACAACATCAAGATGCGCAACATCCGCCGCTTTCTGGCGGATGGTGACAAGTGCAAGATCACGTTGCGGTTCCGCGGCCGTGAAATCACGCACCAGGAATTGGGACTGGCCCTGCTCAATCGCATTCGCGATGAACTGGGCGACACCATCCTCATCGAGCAGTTTCCCAAGCTGGAAGGCCGCCAGATGATCATGATGATTGCCCCCGGCCGTAAAAAGCCCTCCGCTGCGAAGCCCGCTGCGGAAGGCGCGTCGTCGGCAGGCAGCGCTGCTTGAGATTGAGTCAATTGATTTGAGAATTTGATCGTTCTGCCTGCGAGGGTGGAACGGTCAGAGACGGTGCTTTGGCATTGTCGAACGAGGGGCGAAAGCCCTTCGATAAAAGTGGCTCGGGGCCAACAAGTTTGCAGATCGGTTTGCAAACGCCTCACGAGCACAACGAAAAGGAGCATTCACATGCCCAAAATGAAGACCAAGAGCAGCGCGAAAAAACGTTTCCGCGTTCGTCCCGGTGGCACCGTCAAGCGCGGTCAAGCCTTCAAGCGTCACATCTTGACCAAGAAGACCACCAAGAACAAGCGCCACCTGCGTGGTGCAGTCGCTGTGCACGAGACCAATATGGCCTCGATTTCACAGATGCTGCCCGGTATGGGCGTTTAATTTACTGACGAACAAGGAGATTTAATATGCCTCGCGTCAAACGTGGTGTAACGGCCCGTGCCCGTCACAAGAAAGTTCTCGCCCTCGCTAAGGGTTTCCGTGGTCGCCGCGGTAATGTCTACCGTATCGCCAAACAGGCGGTAATGAAGGCTGGGCAATATGCCTAC
>JAUXZO010000180.1 GCA_030692685.1 Acidovorax sp.
ATCAAACGAATATTGCTTGTTATTTTGTTAGCCTACCTTCGAAATAAAAGGTTCGCGCATTCACAGCAATATTCCTTGTTGTATGATGGAGTTGTAGTTGTACTGTAGCGCCCGGCTTCACGGCCGGGCGAGGATTGAAACTTTGATCTGCACGAAGAAAGGGCAGCCATACGCCGGTAGCGCCCGGCTTCACGGCCGGGCGAGGATTGAAACTTCTGGCGACAAACCGCAGCGCAACGACAGGACTACAGTAGCGCCCGGCTTCACGGCCGGGCGAGGATTGAAACTGACGCGTCGCAATCGGGAAATTCAACGGCAACATTAAGTAGCGCCCGGCTTCACGGCCGGGCGAGGATTGAAACTCTTATTGCCCATACGGGCCGCCAGGAACGAATCGTAGCGCCCGGCTTCACGGCCGGGCGAGGATTGAAACTGGTTTGCTCGGCATGGGCGCAACAGGTACACAGGCAGTAGCGCCCGGCTTCACGGCCGGGCGAGGATTGAAACCTCGAAAACACAGCGGGGCAACAAATGCATTTAGGTAGCGCCCGGCTTCACGGCCGGGCGAGGATTGAAACAACAAATAGATCAATTATTCATCGCAGCAGAACAGGTAGCGCCCGGCTTCACGGCCGGGCGAGGATTGAAACACTATAGCTAATAGCTATATGGTTTGTCATATTGCCGTAGCGCCCGGCTTCACGGCCGGGCGAGGATTGAAACTAGCTACTAATCTCGACGTAAATCATGTTAGCGGAAGTAGCGCCCGGCTTCACGGCCGGGCGAGGATTGAAACATGTATTGCAATTACAGCTTACTGCTGATCGAGAGTAGCGCCCGGCTTCACGGCCGGGCGAGGATTGAAACCTGCGGCAGCGATAGTTGCGGCCTCTCTGATTGGCGTAGCGCCCGGCTTCACGGCCGGGCGAGGATTGAAACTTGCGCCGATATGCCGAGATGCGCATGGGCTTGCGTAGCGCCCGGCTTCACGGCCGGGCGAGGATTGAAACTTGCGCGGAACACTGAAACGCCGCGTGATAGATTCGGTAGCGCCCGGCTTCACGGCCGGGCGAGGATTGAAACCATTTTAACGAATTAACATGCTTAGTTATTAGCCGTAGCGCCCGGCTTCACGGCCGGGCGAGGATTGAAACAACTTTCTAACCAGGCTAGAACATACTTTAAAGGAGTAGCGCCCGGCTTCACGGCCGGGCGAGGATTGAAACCACGATTGCTCAGATGTCGGTGGGTCAGCAAACGGTAGCGCCCGGCTTCACGGCCGGGCGAGGATTGAAACTATCTTAGTTCCATCTTAGTTACTCCCAGCTGTTGTAGCGCCCGGCTTCACGGCCGGGCGAGGATTGAAACTATTAACCTTGCTTGTATTTGTGATTGTCTCATGGTAGCGCCCGGCTTCACGGCCGGGCGAGGATTGAAACCTCTTAATCATAGTTTTAAAAGTAAGTGAAAGTAGGTAGCGCCCGGCTTCACGGCCGGGCGAGGATTGAAACTTC
>JAUXZO010000182.1 GCA_030692685.1 Acidovorax sp.
GGCTCAGGTCGGAGTTGTCCACCTGCAGCCAGGAGATGTAGGTCACCACGTTGTCGGTCTTGGTGGAGCCGTAGGCCACGCGGGTGATTTTGGCCGGGTACTGGCGCGAAGGGTAGGCGCTGACGGTGAAGCTGGCTTTCTGCCCCACCTGCACGGAGCCCACATCGGCCTCGTCCACGTTCACCTGCAGCTGCAGATGCGCCAGATCTTCGGCCACGGTGAACAGCGTCACGGCCTGCAGCGACGCCGCCACGGCGTTGCCGGGGTCCACGCTGCGCGTGAGCACCACGCCGTCGATGGGCGAGCGGATGGACGCCTTGGACAAATTGGTCTCGTCAGTGGACAGCGCAGCGCGTGCGTCCTCCACCGTGGCGCGCGCACTGGTTTCGTCAGCACGGGCACGGTCGAGTGTGGCGCGGCCCGCGTCCAGCTCGGAGGCCGATGGCACCTTGCCGCCGGACAGACGAGACACCTCCTCCAATCGACCAAAGTTGGCGATGGCCTCCTTGGTGGTCGCCACGGCCTGGGCCAGCCGGGCCTGCGCGGATGCGAGCGAAGCTCGCGAGCGCAGTACCTGCGAATCGAGCTTGGCGGTGTCCAGCTCCACCAGCAGCTGTCCCTTCTTGACCTTGTCGTTCACATCCACCCGTACATTGCGCACCGTGCCCGACAGTTCGCTGCCAATGGTGACTGAGCGCGTGGGCTGCAGCGTGCCATTGGCCGACACGGTGAGCGTGAGGTTGCCGCTACGCAGCTCTTCGGTGACGTAGGTGGGTGCGGTGCTGGCACTCTGGCGCGACTGCCAGGCGTAGACACCACCGCCGACCACCAGCAGTACCGCCACACCCAGCCAGAGCGAGGTGCGCTGCCACCAGCGGCGCGGGCGATCGGCACCCAGAAGTGCTTCGAGGCTGGACGGAGGAGAGGAAGGTTTATCAGTCATAAGATCAAATCATTTACTCATAGCGCATGAAACTGGCGCGGCCAAAGCGCAGGCAGCAAGCCAAGGTCCGCCCCGCAGCGCGGGCTGGGGGAAGGCGCGCAGCGACCCAGGGAGGTGCTTCATGTGTTCCAGCCGCCGCCCAGCGCCTTGTAGAGGCGCACATGGTCTGCTGCGACGGCAGCGGTGGTGATGGCCACGCTCTCTTGCGTGGAAAGCAGCGTGCGCTGCGTCTCCAGCACGGCCTGAAAGTCGATGAGTCCGCTGCTGTAGCGCTGTTGCGCCAGCAGCGCTGCATTGCTGGCTGCGTTGGCAGCGGCCACCAGCCGTGTGAGCCGCTCGCGATCGCCGCGCAGCGCCACCAGCGCGTTCTCTACATCCTGCAAGGCCGTGAGCACCGTGGCCTCGTAGGCCACGCGGGCCTGCTCCAGCGCTGCAGACTGCACACGCACCTGGGCACGCGCAGCGCCGCCATCCAGCAGCGGGATGGACACACTGCCCAGCAAGGCACTGGTCACCGCACTGCCGCCCGACAAAGCACCCAGCGTGAGGGCACGCAGGCCCAGCGAGCCGCCAATAGAAAAACGGGGGTAGCGCGCGGCATCGGCCTGCGACACCCGCGCCAGGGCGGCGGCAATGCGCTGCTCTGCCGCACGCACGTCGGGGCGCTGGCGCAGGGTCTCGGCCGGGATCGCAAGCGCCAATTCTGCCGCGGGCTGCGGCACGGGCGCGCTGGCGGCCAGTGTGGCATCGAGCGCGCCGGGCACTTGGCCCGTCAGCACGGCCAGGCGGTAGCGCGACTGCGCCAGGCTGGTTTCAAGGGTCGGAATCTGCGCGGCCGTCTGCTCTGCGGCTGCACGGGCCTGCTCGGTGACGAGCGAGGTGGTCAGCCCGGCCTGCAGGCGCCACTGCGTGATCTGCAGAGTCTCTTGCTGGCTGGCCAGGTTGCTGCGCGCAATGGCCAGCCGCTGCTGCAGCCCGCGCAGCTCGATGTAGCTGACGGCCACTTCAGCAGCCAGCGACACCTGCACGTCGGCCAGGCTGGCCTCGGCCGCGCGGGCATCGGCCTCGCTGGCATTCACGCCGCTGCGCAGGCGGCCAAACACATCGGGCTCCCAGCTCGCATCAAAACCAGCCTGAAAAGTGTTGCCCGTATTGTTGCTGGCCCGGCTGCGCTGAGTCGAGGCGGATGCGCCCACACTGGGCAGCAAGCCAGCAGATTGCGCATCCACCTGTGCGCGTGCTTGTTGCAGCGCAGCCCGGGCGGTGCGGACGCTGGTGTTGGCCCGCAAAGCTTGCTCAACCAGCGCGGTGAGCAAGGGTTCGTCAAACCGCTGCCACCACTGGGCCAGAGAACTCGCGCCCCCATCGGAACCCGTAGTGCCAGCGGCGCCCGCAGCCCACGCTGCTGGCACGGTGGCGGCGGGCAGCTGGCCAACCCTGGGCTCAAGGCTGGCACAGCCTGAGACCGCCAACACCAGCAGCATGTTGAGCGCAATCTGTACACGCGGCGTGTCGCGCCAGGGGATGGCGCGCAAGACGCCAGCAGTGACCCGATGGGAAGGACTCATGGAAAGGCATCGCTCGTGGGAAAACCCGATTGTGAGGAGCCATTCAGGTCAAAACGTACCGAAAGGGTCAAGCCCAGGTAAAGAATTGATGCAACGCAAAGCCGTGGCCATCCACCGGCGCGGCCTCATAAAAAAGCGGCTATCGGTTCGCCAGCGGCCCGACGGCCGAAATCCGCCTCGCACTGCCTTCAGTGCGCGTGCGCCAAACCCAGAGAGAGGCCCGCCCGAACCCTGTACTCACTGGGACTACACCCCACATGCGCGCGAAACGTCCGGCTGAAATGCGCGCTGTTGCTAAAACCCCAGGACAGCGCAATGTCGGTCACCGAGCGCTGCGCATGCGAAGGGTGGCGCAGGTCACGCAAGCACGCCTCCAGCCGCCGACGCTGGATCATGGCAGCCAGCGTTTCCTCATCGTCAGATACCGCGTTGTACAGGTGCCGCTTGCTGCAGTTGAGCGCCTGGGCCATGCGGTCGATGGTGAGGTCGGGGTCGCCCAGGTGGCGGTCGACGTACTGGCTGATGCGGTCGCGCAGGGCTTCGCGCTGCGACAACATGCTGTGCTGCCCGTTGCGCTCCAGCAGCGAAAGCTGAACCAGGTGCGTGATCACATCGGCCACGCCATCGGCGGCGGCGTCGGACATGGTGGGCAGCTCGGAGAAAGCGGCGCGCATCGTGTCCCACGCCAGGCGCGACACACCTGATGTGCCTGAAAAGCGCTGCACCATCAGGTCATCCAGCTTGAGCTTGCGCTCGGGCAACTGCTCCTTGGGAATCATCAGCACCATCTGGCGCACGGCCTCGGGGTTGCTCACAGCGTAGGCGCGGGTGGTGTCGTACACGCTCCACTCGCCGGGCGAGAGCCAGACCTTGCGCCCGTTTTGCTCGAAGCAGGCCCGTCCTTCCAGCTGCGCCACGACTTTGATGTAGGCGCGATCGCTGCCGCGAATGAGGCTGGGGGTGCGCACCACGCGGTGGCGACTCACGTTAAGTTGGCACAGGTTCACATAGCCCGCCCGGCCCGAGGTGATGTGGCCCGCAAAGGCCTCATCACCAAACGCGTCGGACTCCAGCCCGCCAATAAGGCGCCACACCGCATCGCCCCACAGGTGCAGGCGGTCGCGCGCAGGCACCGTGTCGGTCGATACCTCGGTCAGTGGATGGGCCATGGTGTCTCCAAGCGGTTGCGCGAACCAGATCGTTATGCCTTTGAATTATCGGCCGCACTGGTATCCCGTGCCGCCCGGGGGAATCCGGGTAAACCCGCTGCCGCCTGCACGCTCGGACAAGTGTTTTGTGCACGCTCAGCGCAGCGCGTAACGAGGCGTCTGCCTACGATCCAGGAACGGCTTGCACCACGCGGGCTCACATCCGAGGAGACAACAAATGACGCAACACCAACCATCCAAGCGGCAGTGGATCAAAGGGGCCGCCGCCACCGTCGGCACCCTGGCCGTGGCGCCGCAATTGTGGGCTCAAGGCAGCAGCAGCCCCGTGCGCATCGGCTACGCCATCGCCCGCACCGGCCCCTGGGCCGCAGGCGCGCAAGTCAGCCAGGAGCCCAACTACCTGCTGTGGGCCGAACAGGTCAACGCGGCAGGCGGTCTCAGCGTGAAGGGCTCCAAACGCCCCATCGAACTCATCGGTTATGACGACCGCAGCGAGACCGAGACCTGCGTGCGCACCTACGAAAAACTCATGGGCAGCGACAAGGTGGACCTGATCCTGCCGCCTTGGGGCTCGGGCGCCAACTTCGCCATTGCGCCGCTGGCCAACCGCTTCGGCTACCCGCTGCTGGCGCCCACAGCCCTCTCGCGCAAGCTCATCGACATGAACCTGCCCTACTTCTTCTCGCTGCTGCAGCAGCCCGACAAGATGATGGGCGCGCTCGTTGACATGCTGGTGGCCAATAACGTGAAGACCATTGCCATCGTCTACATGGACGACCTGTTTGGGCTCGAAAACTTTGCGGCGCTGAACGCCGCGCTCAAAAAGACCAGCATCCAGGTGGTAGAGCGCAAGAGCTACCCGCTGGGCGTGAAGGACCTGGCCCCCGTGCTGCGTGGCATCAAGGACCAGAACCCTGACGCCTTCATCGGCATCACCTACCCGCCCGACACCATCCTGGCCAGCCGCCAGGCGCGTGAAGTGGGGCTGAACCCCAAGTTCTTCTACGCATCAGTGGGAACAGCCTTCCAGCTGTACAAAAACGTGATGCAGGCCAACACCGAAGGCGTGATCGGGATGGGCTCGTGGAGCGTGAAGACCAGCCCTGAGGCCAAGGCGTATTTCGAAGCCCACGTAAAGAAGTTCAACAAGGAGCCCGACCGCTGGGCCAGCGGCCACTCGTGGGCAGCGTTGCAGATCCTGCAACAGGCGGTGGAAAAAGCGGGCCTGGACCGCAAGGCACTGCGCGAGCACATCGCCAAGAACGAGTTCAAGACCATCCTGGGCGGCATCCGCTTTCAAGGCAGTGAGAACGCGTCCATCCCCGGCACCGTGAGCCAGTGGCAAGGCAGCGACTTCGAAGTGGTGTGGCCCAAGGATCGCGCCACCGCCCAACTCAACACCAGCAAGCCCGCCTGGAAATAACCCGGAACCCGCACTGTGTCTTTGACTTCCTGGGCCGAGCTGCTCGCCAGCGGCCTCATTACCGGCGGCATCTATGCGCTGGTCGCCATGGGCCTCAATCTCCAATACGGGCTGATGCGCATCATGAACATCTCGCATGGAGAGTTCCTGATGCTGGGCGCCTTCCTGACCTGGTGGGCGCACACAGCCTGGGGCTGGTCGCCACTGTTGCTCATGCCGCTGGCCTTCATTGCGCTGTTTGTGCTGGGCGTTGCGGTGCACGCGCTGTGCTTCAAACGCCTGGCGGCGCACGCACCCAACGTGGATGTGTTCGAAGCGCGCAGCCTGATGGTGGGTTTTGGCCTGATGTTCCTGGTGCAAAACACCGCCCTTTTGATCTGGGGCGGTGACTTGCGCGGGTACGAATATTTGGCCGACCCGGTGCAAATCGCGGGCATGCGTTTTACCGAAAACAAGCTGGTGTTGTTTGGCGTGGCGCTGGCGCTGTCGGCGGCGCTGATCGCGCTGCTCAAGCTCACGCTGCTGGGCAAGGCCGTGCGGGCGCTGATGCAGTCGCCCACGGGGGCGCAGCTGGTGGGCATCAACACCCGGCGGCTGCACCCGATGATGTTTGGCATTGGCCTGGGTCTGTCGGGCGTGGCGGGTGCGCTGCTGTCGATGACGTATGAGATCTCCCCGTCGAAGGGCGAGCCCTACACCGTCACGGCCCTCATCGTGATCACGCTGGGCGGCTTTGGCAGCCTGGCAGGCAGTTTGGCGGGCGGCCTGCTGCTGGGTGTGGTCGAAGCCCTGGGCATGCATTTCAGCAGTCCCTCTCTCAAGATGCTGTTGAGCTACGCAGTGTTCATCGGCGTGCTCATCTGGCGCCCCAACGGATTGTTCTCGAAAAAATGACCTCCACTCATTCCAACAAGCCCTGGCTGGCACTGGCTGCGGGGGTAGCTGTTGTCGCTACCCTTCCGTGGATGGTGTCCGAGTTCATGGCCTCTGTGCTGCTCAGCTGCCTGATGTACATCGCGCTGGCCACCAGCTGGTCGCTGTTCTGCGGTGCAACGCGCTACCTCTCGCTCGCCACCTCAGCCTTCTTTGGCATTGGGGCTTACACCAGTGCCACCTTGTTGGCTGTGCTCCCGTGGCCGCTGGTGATCCTGTCGGGTGCGCTGATTGCAGCGGTCGTGGCCATCGTGATGGGCGCTGCCGTGCTGCATCTGCGCGGCACCTACTTTGCGGTGCTGACTTTTGGCATGACCGAACTGATCCGCCACGCCGTCACCTTTGTCGAAAAGCAGGTCTCCGGCACCGTGGGCCGTGTGCTCACCGTGGTGCCCAGCAACGAAACGGTGTACCTCACGGTGCTGCTGATTGCTGCCGCCGCCATTGCCACCTCAATCGCCATCAGACGCAGCCGTTTCGGCCTGGCGTTGTCAGGCATCGGCGCGGATGAGCAGCGGGCGCAGACGCTGGGTGTGGACACGCGGCTGGCCAAAATCGCGGGTTTTGGCATCACTGCCGCCTTTGCGGGGGCCGTGGGCGCAGCGATGGCCGTGCGTTGGACGTACATCGAACCGGCAGCCGTGTTCAGCCCTTTCATCGGCTTCCAGACGGTGCTGATCGCACTGATCGGCGGCGCCGCCAGCATTGGCGGCCCGGTGCTGGCGGCCATCGTGTTCAGCCTGCTGGCCGAAACGCTGCGACTGCAATTGCCTTACGGCTACATGATGGTGCTGGGCCTGCTGCTGATCCTGTGCGTGATGTACCTGCCCAATGGGCTTGCCACGCTGTGGCAACGGCGCAAGCCTGCTGCGGAGGCACACCATGGCTGAAGCACTATTGACCATCAACAGCGTGACCGTGCGCTTTGGTGGCCTGACTGCCGTGGATGGCGTAAGCGCCACGCTGCATGCGGGCGAGCTGGTGGGCATCATTGGCCCCAACGGCGCGGGCAAAACCACGTTCTTCAACGCCATCTCAGGCGTGCAGCCGCCCACCTCGGGCACGCTGCATTGCGGCGGCGACGACCTCACCGGCAAAGGCCCGCACCACTATGCCGCCCACGGCATTGCCCGCACCTTCCAGACGCCGCGCGTGTTCCCCGAGATGACAGTGCGCGACAACGTGCGTTTTGGCATGCAGTTTGCAGGCCGCCACCGCCAGGGGCCTGCGGGCCTGCGCAATGAAGACGAGATCCTGGAAATGCTGGGCCTCACATCCCTGGCGCAACGCCCCGCAGCGGACGTCACACCGTCTCAGCAGCGCCTGCTGGAGATCGGAATGGCCATGGGTACACGCCCGCGCCTGCTGCTGCTCGACGAGGTAGCAGCCGGGCTGACCGAGACCGAGGTGGACGCCATGGCCCAGCGCATCCGCCGCCTGCGCAACGACTACGGTTTGACCGTGGTTTGGATCGAGCATGCGGTGACCACACTGCTCAAGTACGTGGAACGCGTGCTTGTGCTGCACCAGGGCCGCAAGATCGCCGACGGCACGCCCTCCGAAGTGGTGCGCGACCCGCAAGTGATTGAGGCCTATCTGGGTGACGAAATGGCAACGCCCCCAGAACAAGGAACCACAGCATGAGCGGCGCACACCTCCAAGTCCAAAACCTGACCACGGGCTACCACGGCTTTCAAGTGCTGCAGGACCTGTCGTTGGAGGCAGCGCCCGGCATCACGGTCATCGTCGGCCCCAACGGCGCGGGCAAGACCACCTTGCTCAAGGCGCTGGCCGGTCTGCTGCCACGCCAGGGCACGGTGCTGCTGGACGGGCTGAACGTGCCCGCGATGAACGCGACTGCCTGCGTGCAACGCGGCCTGGCCCTGGTGGCCGAGGGCCGCCAGCTCTTTCCGCAGATGACCGTGACTGAAAACCTGGAGCTGGGCGGCTGGCTAGTTCCATCGCGCATGCGCGCCGAGCGGTTGCATCAGGCGTTCGAAGACTTCCCGCGCCTCAAAGAACGCGCCCAGCAACTCGCGGGCACCATGAGCGGCGGCGAGCAGCAGATGGTGGCGGTCGCGCGCGCCATGATGAGCGGCCCGCGCCTGTTGATGCTGGACGAGCCCTCGCTAGGCCTGGCACCGCGCATGGTCGATGAGCTTCTGGCCATCGTGCAGCGCATCGCGGCCCAGGGCGTCACCGTGCTCATGGTGGAGCAGAACGTGCGCAAAGCGCTGCAGATTGCGCAGCGTGGCTACGTGCTGGAGCGCGGGCGCATCGTGGCTTCTGGCGATGCGGCCACCCTTCTTCAATCCGATGTCGTTCGGCAAGCGTATTTGGGCGTCGCCTGAACTTTCGGCCCCTCTTCTATTTCTTTCCTCTTTTCTTCTTCTTGTTGTTGTTCAGGAGCTATTGATGACCGCCATTTCCATGCTGATCAACGGTGCCAGCGTTCAAGCCACCGGGGGCGCCACGTTCGAGCGCCGCAACCCACTCGACGGCTCCGTGGCCACCACCGCGCCCGCCGCCACCGTGGCCGATGCCGTGGCCGCTGCCGACGCTGCCGCCAAGGCCTTCCCCGCGTGGTCGGCCCTGGGCCCCAATGCCCGCCGCGCGCTGCTGCTGAAAGCTGCCCACGCACTCGAATCCAAGGTGGACGCCTTCGCCGCAGCAATGGCCGCAGAGACCGGTGCATCGGGCATGTGGGCCGGTTTCAACGTGCACCTGGCCGCTGGGCTGCTGCAAGAGGCCGCCGCGCTGACCACACAAATTTCTGGGGAAGTGATCCCCTCCGACGTGCCTGGCAGCCTTGCCATGGGCGTGCGCCAGGCGGCAGGCGTGGTGTTGGGCATTGCGCCGTGGAACGCGCCCATCATCCTGGGCGTACGCGCTATCGCCACGCCCCTGGCCTGCGGAAACACCGTGATCTTGAAGGGATCTGAGCTGTGCCCGGCCACCCACGGCCTGATCATCGAAGCGCTGCAGGAAGCCGGTTTGCCCCCAGGCGTCGTGAACTTTGTAACGAACGCCCCTGCCGATGCTGGCGCAGTGGTCGAAGCCATCGTGGCCCACCCCGCAGTGCGCCGCGTCAACTTCACCGGCTCCACCAAGGTGGGCCGCATCGTCGCGCAGACCTGCGCCAAATACCTCAAACCTGTGGTGCTGGAGCTGGGCGGCAAGGCCCCGCTGGTGGTGCTGGACGACGCTGATGTGGACGCCGCCGTGGACGGCGCCGTGTTTGGCGCGTTTGCCAACTCAGGCCAGATCTGCATGTCCACCGAACGCATCGTGGTGGACAGCAGCATCGCCGACGCCTTCGTGGCCAAGCTGGGGGCCCGCGCCGCTGCCCTGCCACTGGGCGACCCGCGCAAGGGCCCGGTGGTGCTGGGCTCAGTGGTGGACATGGCCACCGTGACGCGCTGCAACGCCCTCATCGACGACGCCCTGGCCAAAGGCGCCACGCTGGTGTGCGGCGGCAAGGCAGAGAACACGCTGATGCCCGCGACCGTGCTCGACCACGTGACGCCCGACATGCTGATTTATCGCGAAGAATCGTTTGCCCCCGTAAAACCCATCGTGCGCGTAAATGGGGTGGAAGAAGCAATTGCGTGTGCCAACGACAACGAGTTCGGTTTATCGGCTGCCGTGTTCGGCCGGGACATTGCACGTGCCTGGAACGTGGCGGGGCGCATTGAATCGGGCATCTGCCATATCAATGGACCGACGGTGCATGACGAAGGGCAGATGCCGTTTGGGGGCGTGAAGAACTCGGGGTATGGGCGGTTTGGGGGGATGGCGGGGGTGCGCGAATTCACGGAGTTGCGCTGGATTACGGTGCAGACGACAGCGCGGCATTATCCGTTTTGAAATTTTGATGTTTTTTGGCTCTAGCGCTTATTTGGCAAGCGCTAGCAGCTATGAATTTTGAGTTACCTTGGCCGTTCGGGCTGAGCCCGTCGAAGCCTGGGCGCCACCTCCACCCGTTCGGGCTGAGCTTGTCGAAGCCTGGGCGTGCTGGTTGGGAAGGCATGCTTGGTTTCAGGGCGGAGGCCGGGAGTCGCCCGGCATGCGAGTAACTTTCTTTTGCGTCGCCAAAAAGAAAGTCACCAAAGAAAAGGCGACCCCACTGTCTGCGTCCCTTCGCTTCGCTGCGGGCAACCTGCGGTGCTCGCGGGCGGGGTGCGTCGCAGAACTCACTGCGCGCCTTTGGCGCTCCGTTCAAACAACTGCGACGAGCTAGTCCACGAAGCCTGTGTGTCCTTCGGCACACAGGCCACCCCGCCCACTGCGCTCCTCGGCGCATACAGAGGGGCTCGGGAGCCAACAGCCCTTCGGGCCGTCGCTGCGCGCGGCCCAGCTTGCGCAGCGCGGCGCGCTTGCGCCC
>JAUXZO010000195.1 GCA_030692685.1 Acidovorax sp.
TTGTCCACGGTTTGTGCGCCTGCGGCGGTTGCGAGCGCTGCAGAGGCAAACAACATCGCCACTTTGTTCAGTTTCTTCATGGTTCTCCTCTTGGGGAAAAAGCCGCAGCCGCGCTGCGAATCAGGACGCTTGGAGTGACCATCACCCAAAGCGTTCAAACGATTGTGCCATACGTAACAGGGCAAAAGCGGGGGCACCCACCCAGGGCCCGTAGGACAAAACCTGAATTGCGACCATATGTTGCGCAGTCGCTACACGGTCTTGCCCCTAAAATGACTCTCCTTTGCCGCCACAGCAGTCCCCAATGACCCAGTTTGCCAAAGAAACCTTGCCGATCAGCCTCGAAGAAGAGATGCGGCGCAGTTACCTCGATTACGCGATGAGCGTGATCGTAGGTCGGGCCCTGCCCGACGCGCGAGACGGCTTGAAGCCGGTACATCGGCGCGTGTTGTATGCCATGCACGAGATGGGCAACAACTACAACAGCAAGTACCGAAAGAGTGCTCAGGCGGTTGGCGAGACGATGGGTAAGTACCACCCCCATGGTGACTCTGCCATCTACGACACGATCGTGCGCATGGCGCAGCCATTCAGTTTGCGCCATCCGTTGATTGATGGTCAGGGCAATTTCGGCTCGGTCGATGGTGACAACGCCGCAGCTATGCGGTACACCGAAATCCGCCTGGACAAGATCGCGCACGAAATGCTGGCCGACATCGACAAAGAGACCGTCGACTTCGGCCCGAACTACGACGGTAGCTTGACTGAGCCCATCGTGCTGCCCAGCAAGCTGCCGAATCTTTTGGTCAACGGCTCATCCGGCATTGCTGTGGGCATGGCCACCAATATTCCGCCCCACAACCTCAACGAGGTGGTGGACGCCTGCCTGCACATGCTGCGCAACCCAGATGTCACCATCGACGAACTGATGGAGATCATCCCTGCGCCCGACTTCCCCACGGCAGGCATCATCTATGGGATCAACGGCGTAAAGGACGGATACCGCACGGGGCGCGGGCGCGTGATCATGCGCGCCAAGTGCCACTTCGAGGACATCGACCGCGGCCAGCGCCAAGCGATCATCGTTGACGAGCTGCCCTACCAGGTCAACAAAAAGACGCTGCAGGAGCGCATGGCAGAGCTGGTCCACGAGAAGAAGATCGAAGGCATCAGCCACATCCAGGATGAGTCCGACAAGTCCGGAATGCGCCTGGTGATCGAGCTCAAGCGCGGCGAAGTGCCCGAAGTGGTGCTGAACAACCTGTACAAGCAGACGCAGCTGCAGGACACCTTCGGCATGAACATGGTGGCGCTGATCGACGGCCAACCCCGCCTGTGCAACCTGCGCGACCTGATCAGCGTCTTTTTGCAGCATCGCCGCGAAGTGGTCACCCGCCGCACGGTGTTCGAGCTGCGCAAGGCGCGCGACCGCGGCCATGTGCTCGAAGGCCTGGCGGTTGCGCTGGCCAACATCGATGATTTCATCGCCATCATCCGCAACGCCCCTACCCCGCCGGTGGCCAAGGCCGAACTGATGGCCCGCCCGTGGGACAGCAAGCTGGTGCGCGAGATGCTCACCCGCACCCGCGCCGACGGCGGCGTGATCAGCGCGGATGACTACCGCCCCGACGCGCTGGAAAAGGAATTTGGCATGGGCCAGGACGGCCTGTACCGCCTGTCGGAAACGCAGGCCCAGGAAATCCTGCAGATGCGCCTGCAACGCCTGACAGGCCTTGAGCAGGACAAAATCGTGGCCGAGTACAAGGAAGTCATGGCGGTCATTGAGGACCTGCTGGACATCCTGGCCAAGCCTGAGCGCGTTTCCACCATCATTGGCGACGAGCTGACATCCATCAAGACGGAGTTCGGCCAGAACAAGCTGGGCGCACGCCGAAGCATTGTCGAATACAGCGCGCAAGACCTGTCTACGGAAGACCTGATCACGCCCACCGACATGGTGGTAACGCTCAGCCATACGGGCTATATCAAGAGCCAGCCTCTTTCCGAATACCGCGCCCAAAAGCGCGGCGGACGCGGAAAACAGGCGACGGCGACCAAGGAAGACGACTGGATTGACCAGCTCTTCATCGCCAACACGCACGACTACATCTTGTGCTTCTCCAACCGTGGTCGCCTGTACTGGCTGAAGGTATGGGAAGTGCCTGCAGGCTCGCGTGGTTCACGCGGTCGCCCCATCGTCAACATGTTCCCGCTGCAAGAAGGCGAAAAGATCAATGTCGTGCTGCCACTCACGGGCGACATGCGCACCTTCCCTGCCGACCGCTACGTGTTCATGGGCACCAGCATGGGCACCGTGAAGAAGACCGCGCTCGATGAATTCAGCAACCCGCGCAAGGGCGGCATCATCGCCGTCAACCTCGACGACGGCGACTACCTGATTGGAGCCGCCCTCACCGATGGGCAGCATGACGTGATGCTGTTCAGCGATGGCGGCAAGGCCGTGCGCTTTGACGAAAATGATGTCCGCCCCTTAGGCCGTCAAGCCCGTGGTGTGCGCGGCATGATGCTGGAAGAGACCCAGAGCGTGATCGCCATGTTGGTGGCCGAAGACGAAACGCAAAGCGTGCTTACCGCCACCGAAAACGGCTACGGCAAGCGGACCAACATCACCGAATACACGCGCCACGGCCGGGGCACCAAGGGGATGATCGCCATCCAGCAAAGCGAGCGCAACGGCAAGGTTGTCGCCGCCACCCTGGTGCATGCCGACGACGAGATCATGCTGATCACCGACAAGGGCGTGCTCGTGCGCACCCGGGTGTCTGAAATTCGTGAACTGGGCCGCGCCACACAAGGCGTGACGCTGATTGCCCTGGACGAAGGTTCGCAATTGAGCGGCCTGCAGCGCATTGTTGAGAACGACGCGAACGTGATCGAAGCAGAACCTGAGGGCGAGGACGAAGCCCCTGGCATTGACGACGGCCCCGCAGCAGATACGCCCGAGCCACCCGACGCCTGACGCCTGACCGACCCCGCATGGCGATTCACCGCAAGCAGTGACTCACCCCATCGCCATGCTATTAAATACAGAGCTTCTAGCGCTTATCCAGTAATCGCTAGAGGCCATTTTTACTAATACTTCATGACGCGTCCGTACAACTTCTCGGCCGGCCCGGCCGCCATCCCTGCAGACGTGTTGGAACAGGCCGCCGCCGAGATGCTGGACTGGCACGGCAGCGGAATGGGCGTGATGGAAATGAGCCATCGCGGCAAAGAGTTTCTGTCCATTTATGAACAGGCAGAAGCCGATCTGCGCGAATTGTTGGCGATTCCCTCGCATTTCAAGATTCTGTTCATGCAGGGCGGCGGGTTGGCAGAGAACGCCATCGTGCCGCTGAATTTGTCGCGCGCCGGTGCCGTTGATTTTGTGGTGACCGGTAGCTGGAGCCAGAAGTCTCACAAGGAAGCCCGCAAATACGCATCTGAAGTGAACGTGGTGGCCACCGCGGAAGACACGGGGTTCATCACCTTGCCCGACCCGGCCACCTGGACGACGAGCCGCGGCGCCAGCTATCTGCACATCTGCACCAACGAGACCATCAACGGTATTGAGTTTCACCAGTTGCCAGACCTGAAGGCGCTGGGCAGCGATGCGCCGCTGGTCATCGACTTCTCGTCGCATGTGGCATCGCGGCCTGTGGACTGGTCCCGCGTGGGCCTGGCGTTTGGTGGCGCGCAGAAAAACCTGGGGCCTGCGGGGCTGACGCTCGTGGTCGTGCGCGAAGACCTGTTGGGCCACGCACTGCCGGCTTGCCCCAGTGCGTTTGACTACAAAATCGTGGCCGACAACCAGTCGATGTACAACACGCCCCCCACCTGGGGCATCTACGTGGCCGGTTTAACCTTTCAGTGGCTCAAGCGCCAACAAGAAGGCGCGCTCACCGGCGTCGCCGCGATGGAACAACGCAATATCGCCAAGGCGGCCCTGCTGTACAACGCCATCGACACCTCGCAGCTGTATGTGAACAAAGTGGCTGCCAATTGCCGCTCGCGCATGAATGTGCCGTTCTTTCTGCGTGACGAAACCCGCAATGACGCCTTTCTGGCTGGCGCCAAGGAGCGCGGCCTGCTGCAGCTAAAGGGCCACAAGTCCGTGGGCGGCATGCGCGCCAGCATCTACAACGCCATGCCGCTGGCGGGCGTGCAGGCGCTGGTGGACTACATGCAAGAATTTGAACGCACGGCAACCTGACCTCACTATCAAAATAGGAGCTGCTAGCGCTTGATAAAAAAGGTTTTCCGATATATTTCATATTGAAATCCAATAAACACCAGCGCTACCAGCTATCAAAATAATGGCAGACACCCCCACAAGCACCATCCCGCAAGCCAGCCCGGCGCTGGCCGATCTGCGCGCGCAGATCGACTCGCTGGATCACCAACTGCTCGACCTCGTCAATCAGCGCGCCCGCGTGGCCGAGCAGGTGGGTGAGCTGAAAAAGCGCGAGGGCACTCCTTTCTTTCGCCCCGACCGCGTGGCCCAGGTGATCGAGAAGATTCAGACCGCCAACCCCGGCCCGCTTAAAGGGCCGCATGTTGCTGCCATTTGGCGCGAAATCATGTCCGCATGCCTGGCGCTGGAGTCGCCACAGCGTGTGGCGGTGTTGGGCCCCGAAGGCACCTTCTGCGAGCAGGCCGCCATCGAGTTCTTCGGTGGTGCCGCCGACCTGATGTACTGCGCCAACTTCGACGAAGTGTTTCACGCCACCGCAGCAGGCAGCGCGCAGTACGGCGTGGTGGGCGTAGAGAACTCCACCGAAGGCGTGGTCACACGCTCACTCGACCTGTTCCTGCACACTCCGACGCATGTGGTGGGCGAGGTAAGCCTGCTGGTTCGCCACAACCTGCTGCGCACCAGCAACTCGCTTGAAGGTATTGAAGTGGTGATGGCCCACCCACAAGCCCTGGCCCAGTGCCAGGCCTGGCTGACCAAACACCTGCCCCATGTCGAGCGCCGCCCGGTGTCCAGCAATGCCGAAGGCGCCCGCTTGGCCACCACCAACCCAGGCTGGGCAGCGTTGTCCAGCGAGCGTGCGGCCACCCAGTTTGGCCTGCACATCGTGGCCCACGCCATTCAAGACGATGCCTACAACCGCACGCGTTTCGCCATCATCTGCTTGCCACACACGCTGCAAACTCCTCCGCCCTCGGGCAAGGACTGCACCAGTCTGGTGGTGTCGGTGCCCAACCAGCCGGGTGCCGTGCATGACCTGCTGGTGCCGCTCAAGGCCCACGGTGTGTCGATGACCCGCTTTGAGTCCCGTCCGGCCCGCACCGGCCAGTGGGAGTATTACTTCTACATCGACCTTGACGGTCACCCCGCCCAGCCCCATGTGGCACGTGCCTTGGAGGAGCTGCGCAGCCTCTGCGCGTTCTACAAGGTTCTGGGAACCTACCCCGTGTCATCCTAAGGAGCCGCCACCATGTTTGAACAACTGGGATTGATCGGCTGCGGGCTGATGGGGGGCTCGTTTGCACTGGCCATGAAGAAGGCAGGACTGGTCAAGCGCGTGGTGGGCTACAGCAAGTCGCCCTCCACCACAGACCGCGCTCGCCAAATGGGCGTCATCGACGTCGAAGCGCCATCGGCCTTGCTGGCCGTGGCGGGCGCCGACATTGTGCTGGTAGCCGTTCCGGTGGCAGCCACGGAGGCCACGCTCAAGGCCATCAAGCACCTGGTCACACCGCAGATGCTGATCATGGACGTGGGCTCCACCAAGGCCGATGTAGTGCAGGCCGCGCGCCGCGCGCTGCGCGACCAGGTAGGATCTTTTGTGCCTGCGCACCCCATTACCGGCCGCGAGGTGTCGGGCGTCGAACATGCCGAGGCCGACCTTTACAGCGGCCGCCAGGTCATCCTGACTCCGACCGAGCGCACCTTCACGGCGCAACTGCAAAAGGCCGAGGAGCTCTGGACGGCGCTGGGCAGCCGCGTGACCAGCATGTCGCCCGAGTCGCACGATGCTGCCTTTGCCGCCGTCAGCCACCTGCCGCATGTGCTGGCGTTTGCCATGATGAACAGCATCACCGGGCAGGACACCGGTGACGAATTTCTGTCCCTGGCAGGCCCCGGGTTCCGGGATTTCACCCGCATTGCAGCCAGCGACCCGAAGGTATGGCGCGACATTTTGCTGTCCAACCGCGAAGAGCTGATCTCCCAGTCCAAACTGTTCCAGCAAGCGCTGCGCACCTTGGAACAAGCCATGGAAAAAGGCGATGCACAAGCGCTGGAAGACATGTTGACCCTGGCCAGTGAGACCCGTGCCCACTGGCGCATGGGGGCGCAGAGAACCTCCAAGCCGCGCTAATCCATTTGCCCGCATCCGCGCGCGCCCTTCCGTCCCTTTAGCTTCGCCCATGTTCAGCACCGCCTTTCTCGACCTCCCGGCGCTTGCCGCTGCTGGAGGTGAAGTTCATCTGCCCGGCTCCAAGAGCATCTCCAACCGCGTCTTGCTGCTGGCTGCCCTGAGCCACGGCACCACCACCGTGCATGACCTGCTGGCGTCCGACGACACGCGGGTCATGCTGGATGCGCTGCGCCAAATAGGTTGCACTGTGAACGAAGCGGGCAGCACGGTCCACATCACCGGCCTGGGGGGTTGCACACCCCAGTCGCCCGCCAAGCTCTTTCTGGGCAACGCAGGCACGGCCATGCGCCCCCTCACCGCAGCGCTGGCTCTGCTGGGCGGCGAGTTTGAACTGTCGGGCGTGGCGCGCATGCATGAGCGCCCGATTGGTGACCTGATCGACGCGCTGCGCCAGCTCGGTTGCCACATCGACTACCTGGGCAACGACGGGTATCCGCCGCTGCGCATTGCCCACGCAGGCGGTGTGCCGCCCCTGGCACTGGCCGCCCCCATCCGCGTGCGCGGCGACGTGTCCAGCCAGTTTCTCACCGCCCTGCTGATGGCGCTGCCGCTGGCGGCGGGCACCCAGAACATCGTGATCGACGTGGTGGGCGAGCTGATCTCCAAGCCCTACATTGCCATCACGCTGCAGCTGTTGGCGCGATTTGGCATCGTGGTCGAGCACCACAATTGGCAGCGATTCACGATTGCTGCGGGCAGCCGCTACCAGTCGCCCGGCGATATCCATGTCGAGGCAGACGCCTCGTCCGCTAGTTATTTCATAGCGCTTGGCGCAATAGCATCAAGCGCCGCAGGCCAAAAAGGCATCAAAATTCAAGGCGTAGGCCTGGATTCGATCCAGGGCGACATCCGCTTTGTCGAAGCAGCGCAAGCCATGGGCGCTGTGGTCACTGGCGGCCCCAACTGGCTGCACATCCAGCGGGGCGCACCCGGACAGGGCTGGCCGCTGAAGGCCATCGACCTGGACTGCAACCACATCCCCGATGCCGCGATGACACTGGCCGTGATGGCGCTGTATGCCGAAGGCACCACCACCCTGCGCAACATCGCCAGCTGGCGCGTGAAGGAAACCGACCGCATCGCCGCCATGGCCGCCGAGTTGCGCAAGCTCGGCGCAACGGTAGAGGAAGGCGCTGACTACATTCGCGTCACTCCACCCGCGCGGGTCCAGGACTGGAAAGCGGCCAGCATCCACACCTACGACGACCACCGCGTGGCGATGTGCTTCTCGTTAGCAGCGTTCAACCCGGCAGGTCTGCCGGTGCGTATCGAAGACCCAAAATGTGTCGCCAAGACGTTTCCGGAGTATTTCGAAGCCTTGTTCTCGGTGGCTCAGGTTGAAACCGCCCACATTCCGGTGATCTGCATTGACGGCCCCACCGCTTCAGGCAAAGGCACCGTGGCGGCGGCGGTTGCACAGCGGCTGGGTTACCGGTTTCTGGATTCCGGCGCGATGTACCGCATCACAGCCCTGGCCGCCTTGCGGGCGGGTTTTGACATCAATTCAGACCACGAAACACGCATTGCCACGATGGCACAGACCCTACCGGTGCATTTTGAAGGCGGCCGGGTGTTGCTGGGCAGCGACGATGTGACGGATGACATTCGCACCGAAGAAGCAGGCATGAATGCGTCGCGCGTGTCGGCCCTGCCCTTGGTGCGCCAAGCGTTGGTGGCCCTGCAGCACAGCTTTCGGCGCCTGCCGGGGCTGGTAGCGGATGGCCGCGACATGGGCACAGTGATCTTCCCAGGAGCCACGCTGAAGGTCTACTTGACGGCCAGCGCCGCTTGCCGCGCCGAGCGCCGTTATAAACAGTTGATTTCAAAGGGTTTTTCGGCTAGTATCGAAGACCTTCGCGCAGATCTGGAAGCGCGCGACGCCCGGGACAGCACCCGCAGCGTTGCACCTCTCAAACCCGCGCAGGACGCTCTGGTCCTGGACAACTCCACCTTGACGATTGATGAAGCCGTCGAGCAGGTGCTGACCTGGTGGCAAGAGCGCCAACCTTTCGCAGTGCCTGCGCAAGGTTGAAAAGTGCGGGGCCCTATTTCATCATTTGGCCCCCGGCAAAGCTGAAAGGCCTTGCAACAGGCCCACACCGCCCCTCTCGCGCGCCAGCGCCCAGGCAGTGTGGATCTTTAACCTAACCCGCGGTTTCACCGCAAAAAACCACCGCAAGCAGCTATAAAAACAGTAGCAATAGTGCTGCTGGAATCCTGTTTGTGGCAAGGAAACACATGTCCGAATCTTTTGCCGCCCTTTTTGAAGAATCCTTGCAGCGCACGGAAATGCGCCCAGGCGAAGTCATCACCGCTGAAGTTGTGCGCGTCGAGCACAACTTCGTCGTGGTCAACGCCGGCCTCAAGTCCGAAGCCTACGTGCCGCT
>JAUXZO010000198.1 GCA_030692685.1 Acidovorax sp.
CGTCGGTGAGCTGATGCTGGCCGAGGTCGAGGCCATCGCCCGCGAACGCGGCGCCTGCAAGCTCACGCTGGAGGTGCTGCAGGGCAACACGCCCGCGATCAAGTTGTATGAACGCATCGGGTTTGCCGGTTACCAGCTCGATCCGGCGCTCGGCAGTGCGCAGTTTTTGCAGAAGTGGCTGGGGTAAGCTGGTGCCCAAGGGCCAGGTGGCGCCGCAGGCTACCTGAACAGGTATTTGGGGATGACCCAGACGTAGGCCACCATGCCGAACAACTCCACCACCGACTGCACGACGATCACCACGGCCGCAAGCTCCCAGCCTGCCGGAAGCAACAAGGCCAGGGGCAGCACCACGAAGGAGTTGCGGGTGCCCAGGCTGAACGCCAGCGTTCGCCCCTGAGCAGCCGGCAGGCCCAGTTGAAGCGCGATCCCTTTGGCCAGCAGGGCAGCTGCGACCAGGAACAGCACAAATACAGGGAGCACTGTGGAGAGTTGCGCCATGGCGTCCAGCACAGTGCCCACCTGCGCGCCCGCAATCAGGAACACCACCAGCGCCAGCAGCGGCACCGGCCACCACGCCATGTTTTCTCGCAGGCCTTCGGCTTTCGGATGTGTCTCCATCCAGCGCTCGGCCACGGCGGCTCCGGCCAGAGGAACCAGCACGATCAACACGGCAGGTGCCAGTGTGGCCCAGTTCCAGGAGCCCAGGCTTTGGGCGTCTGCCATCAGCCACAGGTACAGCGGCAGCAGGACCAGTTGCAGCACCAGATTCAGCGGTGTGATGGCAATCGCCCGGGGCACGTCGCCCTTACCCAACTGGCTGAAGGTGATGAACCAGTCTGTGCAGGGCACCAGCAGGACCAGCAGCACGCCCAGTCGCACGACCGGATCGAAATCAAATGCCTCCACCAGCGCCCAGGCCAGCAACGGAAGCACAACGAAATTGCCCAGCAGCACGGCGGCTGCAAATCGCCGGTCGCGCAGCGCATCGCGTACGTGCAGCAGGGGGACTTGCAGGAAGGTGGCAAACAGCAGCGCTGCCAGCGTGGGCCACAACAAAGCTTCCAGTGCCGGGCCAAGGCCCGGCCACACCGTTCCCGTCGCCAGGCCCAGCGTGATGGCGGTCAGGTAGACCCAGACTTGATAGCGTTCCAGTGTGAAGCGGCTCACGAACAACACCCTGCTGCCGGGGTTGCAGCGGGCATGCCCTGGCGGAGGTCGCTCAGGATGCTGCAGTCGGGGGCAGGGCCGCCGGCACAGCTCTCGCTGCAGGCCCGTACATAACGCGTCAGGCTTTGCTCCAGGCGCCGCAACTCGGCCATCTTGGCGCGCACGGCAGTCAGATGTACCTGGGCAATCGCGCGGGCCTCCACGCAGTCGCGCCCGGGACTGCTTGACAGCGCGACCAGCTCACGGGTCTCCTCGATGGAAAAGCCCAGGTCACGGCAGTGGCGGATGAGGATCAGCACGTCCTGCGCCGAGTCAGGGTAGACACGATGACCGCTCTCGCGACGCATGGCAGGGGGTATCAGTCCCACCTCTTCGTAGTACCGGAGGGCGGATACGGCGAAGCCGACCCGCTTGGCCAATGCACCAATGGTCAGCAACTCTGATGGCTGTACTGCAGTGCTTGCAGGTTTTTTCATAAAAGTCCTTGCATCTCAAGTAACTTGAGATCTTACAGTTGCTTCACGGGAATCAACCCGCATGACTTGAAAGGCGAAGACAAGATGAAAAAACCTCTACTGGCGACGCTGGGACTGGCCGGTGCCTGCGTGGCCTGCTGCACCATTCCCCTCGCGATTCCGCTGTTCGGGGGCGCGGCTGCGCTTGGGCTGACCTCCTGGCTGGGCGTGAACTCAGCGATCAGTCAGGAGTTGCTGGTACTGGCGGTGACGGCGTCGATTGCTGCTTTGGTCTGGGGCGCCATGGTGTGGACACGCCGGCGACGCGCCAAGCGATGTGGCGCTGACGCGGCCAGCGGAAGTGCATGTGCGGTGGGTCCGGATGCTTCTGGATGCGGTTGCGCCACGCCTTAGCGACCATGGCTTGATGCCGGTCAGCGAGATTGTATTTCCCGGCGGGCTGTCACGGAAGAAGCGTCACGCAGCGCCATCAGCGCCGCAAACGCCAGCGCACCCAGCGCCGCAGAAAACCACAGCGCGCCAGCGCCGAAGCGGTCCAGCGCCAGGCCGAACAGCCAGGGTGACAGCGCCTGCGCAAATCGCGCCGGTACCATCAGCAGGCCCTGGCGCGCGCCATAGTCCTTCACGCCGAACAGCACCAGCGGCAGGGTGCCTTTGGCAATCGTCAGCACGCCGTTGCCAGCGCCGTGAAACACGGTAAACACCGCGCCGCCCGGCACGCCGACGGCGAGGAAAACCATGGCACCCAGCGTGTGCATGGCGCCGGCGACACGTGCCGAGAGCAGCGGATGCACATTGCG
>JAUXZO010000214.1 GCA_030692685.1 Acidovorax sp.
GACATCCTGCCCACGTTCAGCGCCGCCAGCATGCAGGCCAAGGGTGCCGTGCTGGATGCCACAGGTGCCCAGCACACCGGGCCCCTGGCGCTGGTAGAGCTGCAAAACGGCGGCGACACCCCCAGCTACGTCGCCGGCACCGAGAATTTTTACGCCATCACGCGCTACAACTGGTCCAGCTACTACGCCATGGCGGTGATCGAACTGGGGCGCGAGGTGGCTGCCGCGCGGGAGCGGTGACCAACACACAGAATCGCAGCGGCATTACCTACGAGCATTGCCTATAAATTAAGCAGATAGACAGGCGCCTTGCCCCCGCCCCGGCAAGGCAGCGTCAGCCGGTCCACAATCGTGCGTTTCATCCACTGGCGTGACAACATCAATACAGTGGCCCGCCTCTTTCTGACCGCCACACCATGCCTGCACCACCTTCGACAACACCTGCTGTGGACGCCGTCGTGCGCGTGCGCGGCGTCAGCAAAACCTATGCGGGCGGCTTTCAAGCGCTCAAAAACATCAACCTTGATATCCGCAGGGGCGAAATATTCGCACTTCTCGGCCCCAATGGTGCGGGAAAAACCACGCTCATCAGCGTGATCTGCGGCATGAGCAATGCCACCGAAGGCAGCATCACTGCCGACGGCCATGACACCGTGCGCGACTACCGCGCCGCCCGCGCATCGATTGGCCTCGTGCCGCAAGAGTTGCACACCGATTCGTTCGAAACCGTATGGGCCACGGTCAACTTCAGCCGGGGCTTGTTCGGCAAGGCACCCAACCCGGCCTTCATCGAGAAGATCCTCAAGGACCTGTCGCTCTGGGACAAGAAGGACAGCAAGATCCTCGCGCTGTCGGGAGGCATGAAACGCCGCGTGCTGATCGCCAAGGCACTGTCACACGAACCCAAAATTTTGTTTCTGGACGAGCCCAGCGCTGGCGTGGACGTGGAGCTGCGCCATGACATGTGGCGCCTGGTGCGCGAACTGCGGGGCGCCGGCACCACCATCATCCTCACCACCCACTACATCGAAGAGGCTGAAGACATGGCCGACCGTATCGGCGTGATTCGCAAGGGCGAACTGATCGTGGTGGAAGACAAAGACGTGCTGATGCGCAAGCTCGGCAAGAAACAACTCACGCTGACCCTACAGCAACCGATGGACCATGTGCCCGATGCATTGGCACGCTGGCCACTCGTCCTCAGCCAGGGCGGCACCGCACTGACCTACACCTTCGACACGCAGCAAGAGGAAACTGGCATCGCCGCCCTGTTGCGCGCGCTGGCGGGGCACGGCATTGACTTCAAGGACCTGCATTCCAGCGAAAGCTCGCTTGAAGACATCTTCGTAAGTCTGGTGCACCAGGACACTCCAGAACAGAAAGCACCCCAAGCATGAACGGCCTGAACTGGCATGGCGTTAGCGCCATTTACCGTTTTGAGATGCACCGCGCGTTTCGCACCTGGATGCAAAGTCTGATTGCTCCCGTGCTCACCACGGCGCTGTACTTCATTGTTTTTGGCTCGGCCATTGGCTCGCGCATGGGCGACATCGGCGGCGTGAGCTACGGCGCCTACATCATTCCGGGCCTGCTCATGCTGTCGTTGTTGTCCGAGAGCATTTCCAATTCAGCCTTCGGCATCTACATGCCCAAATGGTCGGGCACCATCTACGAGCTGCTCAGCGCACCGGTGAACTGGGTGGAAGTGCTGCTGGGCTACGTGGGCGCAGCGGCCAGCAAATCGCTGCTGGTGTCGGTGCTCATCCTCACCACTGCGCGATTTTTTGTGCCCTATGAAGTGGCACACCCCGTGTGGATGGTGGGATTTCTGGTACTCACGGCCGTCACCTTCTGCCTGTTTGGTTTCATCATCGGTCTGTGGGCTGACAGCTTTCAGAAACTGCAGGTCATCCCCCTGCTGATCGTCACGCCGCTGACCTTTCTGGGCGGCGCGTTCTACAGCATCAGCATGCTGCCGCCGCTGTGGCAAACCGTGTCGCTGTTTAACCCCGTGGTGTACCTCATCAGCGGGCTGCGCTGGGCCTTCTACGGCCAGGCCGACGTCCACATCGGCGTGAGCGCGGGCATGACGCTCATGTTCATGACCCTGTGCCTGGTCGTGGTCTGGTGGGTGTTCAAGACCGGGCACCGCATCCGGCGTTGATGGATCGGCGGGCGCCGTTTCAATACCGCTGCATCTGGCAGCTGTGCGGCTGCTGCGCCTTGGCGGCCGTGATCTGCCGCACCACGCGAAAGCCGTAGCCCGAGCCTTCCACGTCGAACTTCACGCCCGGCGCGCCCTTTCTGTCCATCACCCCCACCGCCAGGGCCTGCTGAAACTGGTGGTCGGCGGCGCGCATGCTGCCGCCCTGTCCGGCCAGCTCCACCTGGGCAGACTCCATCTGGCGCGCAATGGCGAGCACATCGGTACTGCCCGCGCGTTCGATGGATTGCGCCAGCGCCTCGATCATGAGCTGCATGCGCATGTGGACGTAGTCGTCCTGCGGGCGCGGAAAACGGGTGCGAAACGATTGATAAAAACCTTCGCTCTGAGCACCCGGCACATTGGGCAGCCAGTCGGCCACCGCCACCACCTTGCCAATGCCCGCGTCGCCCATGGCGGCAGGCGCCCCCAAGGCATTGCCATAGAACGTATAGAAGCTGCCTTCGTAGCCCACCTCACGTGCTGACTTGACCAGCAGCGTCAAGTCATTACCCCAGTTGCCCGTTACCACGGCCTGTGCGCCGCTGTTTTTGATCTTCACAGCGTACGGCGCAAAGTCCTTCACGCGGCCCACCGGGTGCAGTTCATCGCCCACCACAGCCACGTCGGGGCGCTGCGCAGCCAGCTGTTTTTTGGCCTCGCGCAGCACGGCTTGACCAAAACTGTAGTCCTGGCCGATCAGGTAGACGCTCTTGATGGCCTTGTCTTCGCGCATCACGTCCATCAAGGCGGCCATCCGCATGTCGGCATGGGCATCAAACCGGAAGTGCCAGAAGCTGCACTTTTCGTTGGTGAGGATGGGGTCTACCGCCGAATAGTTGAGAAAAATCACGCGCTTGCTTGGCTCGCGCTCGTTGTGTTTGTTGATGGCCTCTATCAGCACGGCTGCGGTGGCCGACGAGTTGCCTTGCAGGATGACCTGCGCGCCGTCATCGATGGCCGCGCGCAGGGCCGACAGTGCCTCTTCGTTCTGACCCTTGCTGTCATAGCGTTCCAGCGCCAAAAGACGAGCGCCTCCTGCACTGGCTGGCAGCGACACTCCGCCACGTGCATTCACACGCTCCAACGCCCAGTAGATGTTGCGAAACACCGCCTCGCCGGTATTGGCAAATGCACCAGACAAACTCTCGATCAACGCGATCTTGACGGGCTTGGCGGGAACCACGGAGCCCGTGGGCGCCGCGCCCTGCGCCCAACCCATCGACACCGGGGCAAAGGTCAGGGCCAGCGCAGCAGCGACGGCAAAAACGGAAGGACGTAATACCGCTGCGCCTGTTTTCAAGCCCACGGAGCGCAATTTATTCATGCCAAATTTCCCTTGAAATGCTGCGTGGCCGTACACACCTCTTTGGCATGCGGCGACCACGTCGAGAGCCGCGCAGTGTATAGGAGTTACCCATGATCTTCGCCCCCGTAATCCGCCGTGCAGCCTATGCCCAAGCACCCCGTTCAGCCGACCAGGCGCTGCAGCGTTTCCTGATGGGCGCCTTGTCTGAGCCCGCCGCAGCGCGTTCTGCCGGCTGCACCGTCACCCAGGACGAAAAGTCCACCACGTTGCAGCTGGATGTGCCGGGCCTGACGCGCGAACAGTTGCAGATCAACATCGAAGGCGCTGTCGTGCGGCTGCAAAGCGTGGAAGGCGCGCCGCGCCAAGTGCAGCGAGCCTGGGAATTGGCTACCGAAGTCGACGCCTCCCAAAGCACGGCAAAGCTGGAAAACGGCGTGTTGACTTTGACCTTGGTGCGCCTGGAGCCTGTGAGCAAGGCCACCTCGCTGAGCATTCAGTAACCAACCCTGGTTGCCAGGGCACTGCGGTTCGCCGATCTGCGGTGCCCTGGCCTCACCGACGCGATGGCGTCGCTGCCACCAGTGCAGGGTCACTGACAGTAGGCCCGCAGCCCCACCAAAAGCAGCACGGCCAGAGACAGCGTAAGTGATACCGCCTGCCAGAACAGCACCGGATTACGCTCCACGAGAGGCGGAGCGCGCATCCGCTGGAACTGCGGGCCGGGCGATTGCAAATCGTGCAGAAACTCGGACACTGCCTCCTGTCGCTTGGCAGGTTGAGGGTGCAGGGCTTTGTGCAGCACACCATCCAGCCACGATGGAAGTTCGGGTCGCAAATGGCGCACCGGCACATAGCGCAACTGCTTCATGTCTGCTGGCGAGCGCAGGTGCACCACCTGCAGACCATAAGGCAGCTGACCGGTGAGCATCTGGTAGGTGAGCAATGCCAGAGAGAACAGGTCTGAGCGGGCATCGCCGCCGTGGCCCACAAAGTATTCGGGCGCGGTGTATTGCAGCGTGCCTGCAATCGCATCCGCCCGCGCACCAGGGATACCTTCGGCCAGCCCCGCCACGTGGACCGATCCGAAATCGATGAGTTTCACTGTGCCCGTGCGGTCGATCAGCACGTTGTCGGGCCGCAAATCCTGGTGCAGCATCTCGCGCGCATGGAAGGCCTGAAGCGCCTTGCCGACCTGCGCGACGATGCTGCGTACGGCGTCGAGGTCGGGCAAGGGATGGTCTGTCATCCATTGCGTGAGCGTCTGGCCGTCGACAAACTCCATCGCCACATACACATGCTGCCGCGTCCGGTCGCCGGGGGCGGGGCGCAGCACGTGCGGGCTGTTGATTCGCCGCGCCACCCACTCTTCCAGCAGAAACCGGTCCAGGTAGTCCGGGTCTCCGGCAAGGTCTACCGAAGGCGTCTTGAGCACCACCTGTTGGCCCGTGGCTTCATCCACCGCCAGGTGCACATGGCTGCGTGAGCTGGCGTGCAGCTCGCGCACGATGGTGAAGCCTTCGAAGGCCATGCGCGGTGACAGCGGTGGCGGCAGGGTAAGCCCGGTGCGTTGCACCGGCATGTTGAGCGCTCGAGGCTCGGGCAGCGCATCGATGCGCAGCAGTTGCACCGTCATGTCGTCCGTCGCACCGCGCGCCTGGGCGGCTGCAATCAGCGCCTGGGCAGCCACCTCCAGATCCCCCGCACCCTGGGCGAGGGCCCCCTGCACCGTCGCCGCATCCAGGTGCGTGTAAGCACCGTCCGTGGCCAGCAGGTAAAGGTCACCCACCTCTGCCGGAAAGCTCCGGTAGTCGATCTCCACATTCGGGCCCATCCCAAGCGCACGGCCCAAAAAGGACTCTACCGAAGACAAGTGGACACGGTGGTCTTCGGTCAGCTGTTCCAGGGACTGGGAATGCACGCGGTAGATGCGTGCATCGCCCACATGCACCAGATGCACTTCACGCCCCTTGACGATGAGCGCGCTGAACGTACACACATAGCCGCGGTCCTTGTCGAAACGTGCGTGGCTGCGCATGGTCTGTGCATGCAGCCAGGCATTGGTGGCGCCGAGCACACGCTGGGCCGAACGTCGCACCGACCAGGCCTCCGACGTGGCGTAGTAGTCATCCAGAAAACCGCGCACCGCTGCAGCACTCGCCTCCTGGCTCACGGCGCTGGAGCCGATGCCGTCGGCCAGTGCCAGCGCGATGCCCTTGGTATTGCGCTGTGGCCCGACAGGCAGCATGGCGCCATGAAAGTCCTGGTTGGCACCCTTGAGCCCCGCCTGCGAATGCTGGCCGAGCGTGACGGACAAGGCGTTACCCATGTGCTCTGCCGTGCGCTCAGGCGATCTTGCGCTTGGGGGCAGTCTTGTAGTGCGTGGCGTAGAGCGTCGCGCCCACAAACGTCAGGCCACCCACCAGGTTGCCGAGCACTGTGGGCAGTTCGTTCCAGACCAGATAGTCCATCAACGTGAACTTGCCGCCCAGCATCAGGCCCGTGGGGAACAAAAACATGTTGACGATGGAATGCTCAAAACCCATGTAGAAAAAGATCATCACCGGCATCCACATGCCGATGGCCTTGCCCGACACCGTGGTCGACATCATCGCGGCCACAACGCCGGTAGACACCATCCAGTTGCACATCACGGCACGCACAAACAGCGTGAGCATGCCGGCCGCGCCGTGGGCGGCATAGCCGACCGTGCGGCCCTCGCCAATGTGTCCGAGCTTCTCTCCGACGGCGTTTGGCGCTTCGCTGAAACCGAACGTGAAGATGATCGCCATGAATACCGCGACTGTCAGGGCGCCCGCAAAATTACCCATGAACACCAGGCCCCAGTTGCGCAGCACGCCCGCCCAGGTGGCTCCGGGGCGCTTGTCCAAAACCGCCAATGGGGCTAGCGTGAACACACCGGTCAGCAGGTCAAAGCCCATCAGGTACAGCATGATGAAACCGACCGGAAACAACATGGCCCCGATCAAAGGGTTGCCGGTGTTGACTGTGACGGTCACGGCAAATGCCGCGGCCAGAGCCAGGATCGCACCCGCCATGTAAGAGCGGATAAGGGTGTCGCGGGTGGACATCAGGAGCTTGGATTCACCAGAATCGACCATTTTGGTCACGAACTCGGCGGGGGCGAGGTAGGCCATTGAACTTCCTTTGGGACGTGAGGCTGACATGCGCCCCCGGGCAGGTCACCCAGGGAGCGCGCAAAGAGGGGAAAAAGAAAACGGCGTCCGCTGCGCCCCCATGAAGATGGGAAACGCAAGGGACGCCGTTATCCTTGGATGCGCGATTCCTGGGCCAGTAGATATCCACCGGCAGGTGGCTGGCAGGCCACCGTTAGCCCATCAACCACCTCTCTCCTTGCAAGTTCCGTACCTTCGATGGGGCGGCCCAGGTGGCCCTGCATACCGCATTGCGTGCACGTACAAGGCGTGCTCCAGCGGAAATTCACCACAGCGGTGCACACAGGCACCACGATGGATCACGCAGGCTTGTCGCCCCGCTGGCCGGTGTGGGCAAATGCCAAGTCCGGCAAAGACAAGGTGGCCTCGGCCACTTCCAGCAGGCGGCGGTTCTGGTCCATCGAGGTTTTTTGCAGAACGCGAAAGGCCACCTCTTCGTTCATGCCCAGCCGGGCCATGAGCACGCCCTTGGCGCGCTCGATTACTTTGCGCTCGTTGAGCGTGCGACGGGCGGCTTCAAGTTCAGCCTCCATGCTGGCCATGCGGGCCGACTGGGTCCGCAGCAAGTCCAGCAAGGATGCCGATTCACCGACTTGCGCAGCTGCAGCAGCCTGCTCCGGCACGGCCTCGGGTGCGATGGCAATATCGAAGAAGCGGTCCACCGCATGTGTGCGCTGCGGCGGGTTGTCGCGCAGGCCCCGCAGCAAGCCTTTGGAATCCTGCAGGTCTTGTTGCGCTTCGAGAATGCGCGCCTCGCAGTCCTCGCGCAGGCGCTGCACCAGCTCCACCTGGATATGCCACAGCGCGTTGATGCGCTCCGTGCATACGTCGAACCAGGCGTCACTCAGGTTGCTGTCGAGCGCCGCTCCGGGCTTGGCCACGCACAGCGTGCGGCGCAGGCGCTCCAGCTGGGCAATGCCGGGGGCCAGCTGCAGCTGCTCCCAGCGGGCACGCAGCGCCGGCTCGGCAAATTCGGCGAACACACGCAGGCTGCGTTCCTGCGCGTCGATGAGGTGCAGCACACGCTGCTGATGCGCTTCGCTGCCCTGGCCAGAGGCGTACAGCAACGCGCCCATGGCACGCTCTTGCCCTGCCTCTTCCTGCGCTTGCACCAAGTGCAGCAGGGCCACCAGCAGGCGTGAGACGCTGGGCAACCCAGCCGCATCGGCCACATGGAAGACCAGTTCGATCAGCCCAGCGATGAGGTGGCTGAAGGCGGCTACCGAATCGTGCGCCGTCATGGCCTGGTTGTCGATCTGGCTGCGCAGCGCGGGCAGCGAGTCGAGCCCCAGCAGCGCCCAGGCCATCAGAGACAGAGCCTTGGCAGTGGCCCCCTGGGCGGGCTCCACATGCAGGGCAAATTCGTTGCGCAGTTGCGCTTCGAGCGGTTGCACCTCGTCGATGATTTTGCGGCGCATGTCGGCAAAACGCTGTGCCTTGGAGGCTAGGTAGATGCCCGACGCGCCGCGCTCGCGCTGCAATCCCTCGATCAGTTGCCCCACCACATCCACCAGTGCGGCACGGCTGGCAAGGTGGCGCACCGCATCGATCTCCAGCTGGCGGGAGCGCAGCACGAGGCTGGAAACGGACAGGGGCGCGGCGGCCAGATCGGGCATGCGGTGACTCCGGGATTCAGGATACGCAGATGCTAACCCCGCCGGACACCTCCCAAGGCGTTCAAGCGACTGCTACGCTGATGCGCCCGCCCTCGGCGCGCACCCCGTGCGCCCGCACCGAATGCTCGGGCGCCTCCAGGCATTCGCCGGTGCGCAGGTCGAAATGGTTCTTGTACAGCGGCGAGGCGACCACGACGCGCTCGCCCAGGTTGCCGATCAGCCCGCGCGAGAGCACGCTGGCGCCCGACTTGGGGTCCACGTTGTCGATGGCGAAGAACTGGTCGCTGCCGGTGCGGAACACGGCCACATGGCGGTCGGCCACCTGCGCGCAGACGCCGGTGCCGGGCAGGATGTCGTCGACCGCGCAGATGTCGGTCCAAGCGAGGTTGTCGGTGGTAGTCATGGAATGCCTCTACGCAGCTTGGTGTATGGGGATGATCTTGGCCGAGGAGGGTGAACGCTCGTCCGCTCGGGCTGGGCGAATCTGGCCACGCTCTTCCACGAACAGCACGTTTTCGTCGGCCTTGTCGCTGTTCACAAACGAGCGAAAGCGCTTGCGGGTTTCGGGGTCGGTAACCGCCGTCTTCCACTCGCACTGGTAGGTGTCCGCCACATGCTGCATCTGGGCTTCCAGTTCCGCGCACAGGCCCAGGCTGTCCTTGATCAGCACATCCGTGAGATAGGCAAGGCCACCTTCGAGGTTTTCGCGCCAGGTGCTGGTGCGCTGCAGCCGGTCTGCCGTGCGCACGTAGAACATCAGTACCCGGTCGATCATGCGCACCAGGTCTTCCTTCGTCAGATCGGACGCGAACAGCTCCGCATGGCGCGGCTTCATGCCGCCGTTGCCGCAGATGTACAGGTTCCAGCCCTTTTCGGTGGCGATGATGCCGATGTCCTTGCCCTGCGCTTCGGCGCATTCGCGGGTGCAGCCCGATACGCCGAACTTGATCTTGTGCGGCGAGCGCAGGCCCTTGTAGCGGTGCTCCAGCTCCACAGCCAGGCCCACGCTGTCGCCCACACCGTAGCGGCACCAGGTCGATCCCACGCAGCTCTTGACGGTGCGCAGCGACTTGCCGTACGCATGGCCTGACTCGAAGCCGGCGGCGATCAGCTCTTCCCAGATAGTGGGCAGCTGCTCGACGCGCGCACCGAACAGGTCCACCCGCTGGCCGCCCGTGACCTTGGTGTACAGGCCGTACTTCTTGGCCACCTGGCCCACGGCGATCAGGCCGTCGGGCGTGACCTCGCCGCCCGGCATGCGCGGCACCACCGAGTAGGTGCCGTCTTTCTGGATGTTGCCCAAGTAGTAGTCGTTGCTGTCCTGCAGGCCCGCCAGCTCCTTCTTGAGCACGAACTCGTTCCAGCACGAGGCGAACACGCTGGCCGCCACGGGCTTGCAAATGTCACAGCCCATGCCCTTGCCGTGCTTTGCCATCAGGTCCTCGAAGGTGCGGATATTGCCCACGCGCACCAAGTGGTAGATCTCCTGGCGCGAGTACGCGAAGTGCTCGCAGATGTGGTTGTTCACCGCCATGCCGCGGCGCGCCATCTCGGCCTTCATGACCTGGGTGACCAGGGGCACACAGCCGCCGCACGTGGCACCGGCCTTGGTGCAGGCCTTCATCTCGGCGATGGTGCAGGCGCCCCTCTCACCCAACTGCGCCACGGCCGCGCAAATGCCGCCCTTGGTGACGTTGTTGCACGAGCAGATCTGCGCCGTGTCGGGCAGCGCATCCACGCCCAGGCCGGGTTTGGCCTTGCCGTCGCTGGACGGGAAGATCAGGAACTCGGGGTCCTCGGGCAGCGCGATGCCGTTGAGCGCCATCTGCAGCAGCGTGCCGTATTCGGTGGCGTCGCCAATCAGCACGGCGCCCAGCAACTGCTTGCCGTCTTCGCTGATGACGATCTTTTTGTAGATCTGGCGGCGCTCGTCCACGTACTGGCAAGTGCGGCTGTGCGGCGTTTTACCGTGCGCGTCGCCGATGCTGGCCACGTCCACGCCCATCAGCTTGAGCTTGGTGCTCATGTCCGCGCCAACGAAGGCAGCGTCGGCGTCGCCTGCAATGTGGCGGGCCGCCACGCGGGCCATGTCGTAGCCAGGCGCCACGAGGCCGAAGGTCTGCTCGTTCCAAGACGCGCATTCGCCAATGGCGTATACATCGTGGTCGCTGGTGCGGCAGGCGCTGTCGATGGCCACACCACCGCGCGGGCCAACAGCCAGCAGGCACTGGCGGGCGAGGTCGTCGCGCGGGCGGATGCCGGCAGAGAACACGATCATGTCCGTCTCCAGCCAGGTGCCGTCGGCAAACACCATACGGTGGCGCGCGCGAGCGCCATCGGTGATCTCCTGCGTGTTACGGCCGGTGTGCACCTGTACGCCCAGCTCCTCGATCTTGGCACGCAGCACGCGGCCACCGCCCTCGTCCACCTGCACAGCCATGAGCCGCGGGGCGAACTCGACCACGTGGGTTTCGAGGCCCATGTCACTCAGCGCCTTGGCGCATTCCAGCCCTAGCAGGCCACCGCCCACGACCACGCCGGTCTTGGACTTGGCACCCGAGGCCTGCATGGCCTCCAGGTCTTCGATGGTGCGGTAGACGAAGCAGTGGTCACGGTCGCGCCCTGCGACCTGGGGCACGAAGGGGTTGGAGCCGGTGGCCAGCACCAGCTTGTCGTAGGGCAGCACTTCGCCGTCAAACGTGGTCACGGTGCGGGTGCGGCGGTCCACCGAGGCGGCGCGCGCGGCCAGGCGCAGCGTGAAGCCGGTGCGCTCGAAGAAGCCGGGCTCGACCAGGGAGAGTTCGTCGGCCGAGGTGCCGCTGAAGAAGGCCGAGAGGTGCACCCGGTCGTAGGCGGCGCGGGGCTCCTCGCAGAGCACGGTGACTTCGACGCCAGTAACACCGGTCTCGGCCAGGCTTTCGAGGAACTTGTGGCCGACCATGCCGTGGCCGATAAGAACGATTTTCATGCTTGCTCATCCTGCAAGGACCCGGAGAACCGCATCAGGGGTGCAGGACGTGCCGTGCCTGTTGGCACAACACACCCTCCGCGGAACCACGGGCGTGGGTTGGAACTACCAGGCGGCCGGCCTCAGAGGCTAGGGCTCGCCCGGGTGTTCCGCCATCATTAGCGGAGGTTTTTTAGCAGTACGCGGGCAGCTTTACCGGCGGACACCCTTTGTCCAGCAATAAGCATGCCGACCTTTTCTCAGGCATTTCAGCCTTTGTGGCGCCAAGAAGGCGCGCGGCCGCGTCCCACTGGGTGCATCGCCCCGGGAGGCGCGCATCGCCGCGGTGCAGTGCATCACCAAGTTGGGGCACAACCCAGCGGGGCGCCAGCAGGGGGCCGCCTGCCCCGCGGCTACCGCTCGGGGCGGGGCTCACTCGTGGCGCAGTGCGTCGATCGGGTCCATGCGTGCGGCTCGACGGGCCGGGAAGTAGCCAAAAACCACGCCGATGCCGGCAGAGAATACGAACGACAGCAGGTTCACACCCGGGTTAAACAAGTACGGCACGCCCATCAACGCCGAAAGTCCGAGCGATGCCGCTGTGGCCAACACGATGCCGATCAGCCCGCCCAGTGCGGCCAGCACTACGGCCTCTATGAGGAACTGCAGCAGCACCTCGCGCTCCAGCGCACCGATGGCCAGGCGCAGGCCGATCTCACGCGTTCGCTCGGTCACGCTCACCAGCATGATGTTCATGATGCCGATGCCACCCACCAGCAGGCTCACGGCGGCCACGGCGCCCAGCAGCATGGTCAGCACTTTGGTGGTGCCTGATAGCGTGTCAGCCAGCTGCTTGGTGTCGAGCACGTTGAAGTTGTCTTCGTCCGAGTCCGACAGCTTGCGCAGCTCGCGCAGCAGTTGGGTGAGGCTGGCCTTCACGCGCTCGGGGTCACTTCCGTCCTTCATCGACACCAAGAGCGTGTTGACCCGCGTGTTGCCCGTCACCCGGCGCTGCAGCGTGCGAAGCGGCACCAGCACCGTGTCGTCCTGGTCGTTGCCAAACGCGCCTTGACCCTTGGACGCGAGCACGCCCACCACTTCGCAAGAAAACGCCTTCACACGCAGCTGTCCGCCCACGGCGTCGGCCGTGCCAAACAGTTCGCGCCGCACGGTTTCGCCGATCAGGCACACGGCGGCACCTGCGCGTAGCTCGGCGTCGGTAAAGACGCGGCCATTGCGCAGCGTCCAGTTGCCGGTCTCCAGCCAGGCGTTGGTGCTGCCGATCACACCGGTGGTCCAATTGCGCCCCCCCACCACGGCGGTGGCGGCGGCACGTGCTTCAGGCGCAACGGCCAAAATGCCGCCGATCTGCTGGGCGATCACATCGGCATCGGTGTCCTTGAAGGCTGGTGCCGCTGAACCGCCACCCGGCCCCATGCGCTGGCCAGGGCGCACCTGCAGCAGGTTGGTGCCCAGGCCCGAGATCTGGTTCTGGATGGCCAGCGTGGCGCCGTTGCCCAGCGTGACCATGGTGATCACAGCGCTCACGCCGATCACGATGCCCAGGATGGTGAGGAACGAGCGCATGAGATTGCGCCGGATGGAGCGCAACGCCAGCAGCAAGGTGTTGAGCAGCATCAGTGGCCTCCTGAATCCGAAGTGACCACCACCGCAGCCGACGCGACCGATCCGCCCCGCGCGGCATCGGCGCCCAGGCCCTTGGGGTGCGGGTTGGCCGCATCACTATCCACCACCCCATCCACAAACCGCACGATGCGCCGCGCGTACTGCGCCATGTCGGGCTCATGGGTAACCATCAAAACGGTGATGCCATGGTCCACATTCAAGCGCCAGAGCAAATCCATGATTTCGAAGCTGCGCTGCGTGTCGAGATTTCCGGTAGGCTCATCGGCCAGCAGCACATCGGGCTCGGTGACGATGGCGCGCGCAATCGCCACGCGCTGCTGCTGCCCGCCCGACAGCTCGGCAGGGGTGTGGTGCTCCCAGCCTGTCAGGCCCACAGCCGCCAGCGCGCGTGCCGCAGCAGCATGGCGGGCCGCAGCCGACTCGCCCCGGTAAAGCAGGGGAAGCTCCACGTTCTCTTGCGCCGAGGTGCGGGCCAGCAGATTGAAGCCCTGGAACACAAAGCCAAAGTAGCGCCGCCGCAGCCGCGCCCGTTCATCGCGCGAGAGCGACTCTACATGCACGCCTTTGAACAGGTATTCGCCCGTGGTGGGGCGGTCCAGGCAGCCCAATGTGTTCATGGCCGTGGACTTGCCCGATCCGCTGGGGCCCATGATGGCCACGAAGTCGCCCTGTGCAATATCGAGGTCCACGCCCTTCAGCGCCTGAAAGGCCAGCGCACCTTCGCCATAAACCTTGGTCACGCCGCGCAGGCGGATGATGGGGGTGTCACCCGCCACGCTCATGGTTTGGCCCCTGCCGCACGCTGGTCGGTGATCACCGCCATGCCCGGCGTGAGGCCTTCGCCGGTGACCTCGGTATGGCGGCCATCGCTGATGCCCACCTGCACGGTGAAGGGCTTGGCGGCACCCTCCTGCAGCACCCACACCTGCCGGGTCTTGCCTGCGCCATCGCCTGCATCGGCGCCTGCGCCCGGTTTGCGTGGGCCGGAACCAGAGCGCGGCATGCGCGGCATGAGCTGCGACATGATGCCGCCGCTGCTGCTGCCCGATCCGGCAGGCTTCGCGCCTCCGGCACTTGGCTGGGCGTCCGCCACGGCGGCCTGCGCGGGCGTGAAGCGCAGTGCCGTGTTGGGCACCAGCAGCACGTCTTTGCGCTCGGTGGAGGTGATGGTGGCTGCGGCCGTCATGCCCGGGCGCAGGCTCATGTCGCTGTTGTTTACCTCCAGCCAGGTGATGTAGGTCACCACGTTGTCCGTCTTGGTAGAGCCGAACGCCACCCGCGTGACCTGGGCCGGATAGCGGCGCGAGGGGTAGGCGCTGACGGTGAAGCTCGCATCCTGCCCCACCTTGACCGAGCCCACATCGGCCTCGTCCACACTCACATCCAGCCGCAGCCGCGTAAGGTCTTCGGCCACGGTAAACAGCGTGACGGCCTGCAGCGATGCAGCCACCGCGTTGCCGGGCTCCACCGTGCGGGTCAGCACCACGCCGTCGATGGGCGATCGGATGGAGGCCTTGGACAGATTGGTTTCGTCGGTGGACAGCGCAGCGCGTGCGTCTTCTACCGTGGCGCGTGCGCTGGTTTCATCGGCGCGGGCACGGTCGAGCGTGGCGCGGCCTGCGTCCAGCTCGGAGGCCGATGGCACCTTGCCGCCAGACAGGCGGGCGACTTCTTCGAGCCGGCCAAAGTTGGCGATGGCCTCTTTGGTGGTGGCCGCAGCCTGGGCCTGCCGGGCCTGCGCCGACGCCAGCGAGGCGCGCGAGCGCAGCACCTGCGAATCAAGTTTGGCGGTGTCCAGCTCTACCAGCAACTGCCCCTTCTTGACCTTGTCGTTCACATCCACCAGCACGTTGCGCACGGTGCCCGACAGCTCGCTGCCAATGGTGACCGAGCGCGTAGGCTGCAGCGTGCCGTTGGCCGACACGGTGAGCGTGAGATTGCCCCGGCGCAGCTCTTCTGTCACGTAGGTGGGCGCGGTGCTGGCACTTTGGCGCGACTGCCAGGCGTAGAGACCACCGCCCACCACCACCAGCGCGGCCACGCCCAGCCACAGCGAGGTGCGTTGCCACCAGCGGCGCGGACGGTCGGCACCCAGCAAGGCGCTCAGATCGGCAGGGGAAGCTTTGGCGGGTGCGGATGTGACGGGTGTGTCGGAATTTGGCATGGGACGTGAATCAGAAAATGAGGGACTGGCAGCAATCGGGTGGGCTTGGGGTGGGGCCGCTATTCGGCCAATGCCCAGCCGCCGCCCAGCGCCTTGTAGAGGCGCACATGGTCTGCCGCGACGGCAGCGGTGGTGATGGCCACGCTCTCTTGCGTGGACAGCAGCGTGCGCTGCGTCTCCAGCACGGCCTGAAAGTCGATGAGGCCGCTGCTGAAACGCTGCTGCGCCAGCAGCGCCGCGTTGCTGGCCGCGTCAGCCGCAGCCACTAGGCGCGTGAGCCGCTCGCGGTCTCCACGCAGGGCCACCAGTGCGTTCTCCACGTCCTGCAGGGCCGCAAGCACCGTGGCCTCGTAGGCCACGCGCGCCTGCTCCAGCGCCGCAGACTGCACACGCACCTGGGCGCGCGCGGCGCCGCCGTCCAGCAGGGGGATGGACACGCTGCCCAGCAACGCGCTGGTCACCGCGCCGCCGCCCGACAAAGCCCCCAGCGTGAGGGCGCGCAGGCCCAGCGACCCGCCGATGGAGAAGCTGGGGTAGCGCGCGGCGTCGGCCTGCGACACGCGCGCCAGGGCGGCGGCAATGCGCTGTTCTGCCGCACGCACATCGGGGCGCTGGCGCAAGGTCTCGGCCGGGATCGTCAGGGCCAGCTCTGCGGTCGGCTGCGGCACGGGGGCACTGGCTGCCAGGGTAGCGTCGAGCGCGCCGGGCACCTGGCCTGTCAGCACGGCCAGGCTGTAGCGCGACTGTGCCAGGCTGGCTTCGAGGCTGGGAATCTGCGCGGCGGTCTGCTCGGCCGCTGCACGGGCCTGCTCCGTGACCAGCGAGGTGGTCAACCCGGCCTGGAGGCGCCACTGTGTGATCTGCAAGGTCTCTTGCTGGCTGGCGAGGTTGCTGCGTGCAATGGTCAGCCGCTGCTGCAGCCCGCGCAGCTCGATGTAGTTGACGGCCACCTCGGCGGCCAGCGACACCTGCACGTCGGCCAGGCTGGCCTCGGCCACACGGGCGTCGGCCTCGCTGGCGTTCACGCCGCTGCGCAGGCGGCCAAACACATCGGGCTCCCAGCTCGCATCAAAACCGGCCTGAAAGGTGTTGCCCGTGTTGTTGCTGGCCCGGCTGCGCTGCGCCGAGCCCGAGGCCCCCACGCTCGGCGCCAGCCCAGCCGATTGCACATCCACCTGGGCGCGCGCTTGCTGTAGCGACGCCTGGGCGGTGCGCACGCTGGTGTTCGCGTTCAACGATTGCTCGACCAGCGCGGTGAGCTGAGGGTCATCGAACCGCATCCACCACCGGGCCAAGGCCGTTGCCGCGCCGTTGGAAGCAGCGTTGCCGCTGGAACCCGCCCACGCAGACGGCACGGCCACTGCGGGTAAAAGCCCCTCCGTGGGCGCCAGGCTTGCACAGCCCGAGACCAGCAATGCCAGCAGTGTGGTGAGTGCCATCTGCACACGCGGTGCGCTGCGCCTGGGGTGGGTGCGCAAAACATCTGCAGTGACCCGATGGATAGGACTCATGGAAAGGCATCGCTCAAGGGAAAACCTGATTGTGAGCAGCCATTCAGGTCAAAACGTACCGAAAGCGTCAACCCCAGGTAAAGAATTGATGCAGCGCAAAGCTTGGCCCTTCCACCGGGGCGGGCTCACCAAACAATCCGGCTTATCGGTTCGCCAGCGGACAGACGACCGAAACGCAGCGCCAGTCGCCCTGCACCAATCAGTGCGCGTGGACGAGTCCCAGAGGGGATAGCCCCGCGCGCACCCTGTACTCGCTGGGGCTACACCCCACATGCGCACGAAACGCCCGGCTGAAATGCGCGCTGTTGCCAAAGCCCCAGGACATCGCGATGTTGGTCACCGAGCGCTGCGCATGCGCAGGGTGGCGCAGATCACGCAGGCAAGCCTCCAGCCGCCGGCGCTGGATCATGGCAGCCAGCGTTTCCTCATCGTCAGAGACCGCGTTATACAGGTGCCGCTTGCTGCAGTTGAGCGCCTGGGCCATGCGGTCGATGGTGAGGTCCGGGTCGCCCAGATGGCGGTCGATGTACTGGCTGATGCGGTCGCGCAGGGCCTCGCGCTGCGACAGCATGCTCTCTTGCCCATTGCGCTCCAACAGCGACAGCTGCACCAGGTGTGTGATCACATCGGCCACCCCATCGGCAGCAGCATCGGACATGGTGGGCAGCTCGGAGAACGCGGCACGCATGGTGTCCCACGCCAGCCGCGACACGCCCGACGTGCCCGAGAAGCGCTGCACCATGAGATCGTCGAGCTTGAGCTTGCGCTCGGGCAGCTGCTCATTGGGGATCATCAACACCATCTGGCGCAAGGCCTCGGGGTTGCTCACGTCATAGGCGCGTGTGGT
>JAUXZO010000225.1 GCA_030692685.1 Acidovorax sp.
CGGCCTGCATCATCCTGGAACAGTTTTTGAGGAATCTTCCATGAGCAACCCCTCTCCCGCAGCCTCTGGCAGCCTAGTGCTTGATGCCGAGGCGCTGTACCGCGAACTGCTGCGCGGCGTGCGCAGCATGTTGACTCCCACCACACGCCTTGCGGGCATTGCCTCCGGCGGCGCCTGGCTGGCCGAGCGTCTGCAAAAAGACCTGGGCCTTGAAGGCCCCTCCGGTGTGCTGTCGTCGGTGATGCACCGTGATGATTTTGCACAGCGCGGCCTGTCGGCGGGCGCGCAGACCTCGCTGCCGTTCGACGTGAACGGCGCCGACGTGCTGGTGCTCGACGACGTTCTCTACACCGGCCGCACCATCCGCGCCGTGCTCAACGAACTGTTCGACTATGGCCGCCCCGCCAGCGTGCGCCTGGCCGTGCTGGTGGATCGGGGCGGGCGCGAGCTGCCCGTGCAAGCCGACTTTGCCGCCGCGCGCGTGGCCTTGCCTGCCGCCCAGTCGCTGGCCCTGGCCCGGGACGACAGCGGCAACTTTCAATTCCAAGTCAAAGAGGCCTGACCGTGCTGCACAAGCGCAACCCCCAACTCAACGGCAACGGCGAACTCATCCACCTGCTGTCCATCGAGGGCCTGCCGCGCGACATCGTCACGCACATCCTCGACACGGCTGCCAACTTTGTGAGCGTGAACGACCGCGAGGTCAAGAAGGTGCCGCTGCTGCGCGGCAAAAGCGTTTTCAACCTGTTCTTCGAGAACAGCACGCGCACACGCACCACGTTCGAGATCGCGGCCAAGCGCCTGTCGGCCGACGTGCTCAACCTGGACATCGCGCGCAGCTCGGCGAGCAAGGGCGAGTCGCTGCTCGACACCATTGCCAACCTGAGTGCGATGGCAGCTGACTTGTTCGTGGTGCGGCACAGCGAGTCGGGCGCCCCGTACCTGATTGCGCAGCACGTGGCGCCCCATGTGCACGTGATCAATGCGGGCGACGGCCGGCATGCCCATCCCACGCAGGGGCTGTTGGACATGTACACCATCCGCCACTACAAAAAGGATTTCAGCAACCTCACCGTGGCCATCGTGGGCGACGTGCTGCACTCGCGCGTGGCGCGCTCGGACATTCATGGCCTGACCACGCTGGGCTGCGCAGAAGTGCGCGTGGTGGGCCCGCGCACTCTGGTGCCGTCGGACATGGCTCAGATGGGTGTGCGCGTGTGCCACACGCTCGAAGAAGGCATCAAGGATGCGGACGTGATCATCACCCTGCGCCTGCAGAACGAACGCATGAGTGGCGCGCTGTTGCCGTCGAGCCAGGAGTATTTCAAGAGCTTTGGCCTCACGCAGGACAAGCTGCAGCTGGCCAAGCCCGACGCCATCGTGATGCATCCTGGCCCCATCAACCGGGGTGTGGAGATCGACTCTGCCGTGGTCGATGGAAAACAAAGCGTGATCTTGCCGCAGGTCACCTTCGGCATCGCGGTGCGCATGGCCGTGATGTCCATCGTTGCCGGGAACGAGGCGTGACCCCCCTGAGTCGCTTCGCGCCTCGGTGCCTCCGCCAGAGGCGGCGGCCCTTCGAGGCAGGCCTGGAGCCGCTGCCTCTCAGCCCCCACGGGGGCACTGGCGTGGGCCTGCTGCGGCGCGGGCGGAGGTTGATGTGATACGCATTGCTATGTATTTAATAGCTGCTAGCGCTTATTCAATAAGCGCTGGTGGCCAATTTGGCTTGAAATCATGAAGATACTGATCCAGAACGGCCGTGTGATCGACCCCGCTTCGGGCTTCGACCAGAACTGCGACATCGCGATTGCAGCGGGCCGCATTGTCGGCGTCAACCGTGTGCCGCCAGACTTTGCGCCCAACCGCGTGATTGATGCCACGGGATGCATCGTGCTGCCGGGTCTGGTGGACCTGGCGGCGCGCCTGCGCGAGCCCGGCCATGAGCACGAAGGCATGCTCGAATCCGAGATGGCCGCTGCGGTGGCTGGTGGTGTGACCAGCCTGGTGTGCCCGCCCGACACCGACCCCGTGCTCGACGAGCCGGGCCTGGTGGAAATGCTCAAGTTCCGCGCCGAGAAGCTGCACCAGTCGCGCCTGTTCCCGCTGGGTGCGCTCACCCGCAACTTGGCGGGCGAGGTGCTGACCGAGATGGCCGAGCTGACTGAATCCGGCTGCGTCGGTTTTGGCCAGGCCGAGGTGCCGCTGGCCAGCACCCAGGTGCTGCAGCGCGCGCTGCAGTACGCCTCGACCTTTGGCTACACCGTGTGGCTGCGCCCGCAAGAGATGCACCTGGGCAAGGGCGTGGCGGCTAGTGGACCACTGGCCACCCGGCTGGGTCTGTCCGGCGTGCCCGTGGCGGCCGAAACCATTGCGCTGCACACCATTTTTGAACTGCTCAAGACCACCGGGGCGCAAGTGCACCTGTGCCGCCTGAGCAGCGCCGCCGGGGTCGAGTTGCTGCGCCGTGCCAAGTCCGAGGGCCTCAAGGTGACGGCCGATGTGAGCATCAACTCGCTGCACCTCACCGACGTGGACATCGGCTTTTTCGACAGCCGTGCCCGCCTCACGCCACCGCTGCGCCAGCAGCGCGACCGCGATGCGCTCAACGCCGCGCTGGCCGATGGCACCATCGACGCGCTGGTGTCGGACCACACCCCGGTCGACGAAGACGCCAAAACCTTGCCATTTGCCGAGGCCGAGCCCGGCGCCACCGGGCTGGAGCTGCTGCTCTCGCTTGCCCTCAAGTGGTCGCAAGACAGTGGCATCCCGCTGCAGCGCGCGCTGGCCACCGTGACGTCTGCGCCTGCGAGCGTGCTGGGCAATGCCCTGGGCACGCTGCAGGCCAGCGTGGGCCAGATTGTGGAAGGGGGCGTGGGCGACATTTGCATCTTCGACCCGCACGCTGCATGGACCGTGCAGGACGACGCGCTGCGCAGCCAGGGCAAACACACCCCGTTCTCCGGTTACGAGCTACCGGGCCGTGTGCGCATGACGCTGGTCGGCGGCCAGGTGGCGTTTGGATGACCCCTCTGAGCCGCTTTGCCGCTTCCCCCCGGGGGGAAGCCACCCTTGGCCCGGCAAAGCCGGTTCCACGGTGGCACTCGCCTTCGCCGCGCCAGTTGCGGGGGTTCTGGGTATGGCGCGCCACCACGGGGTGCTGAGATGAGGCACTTGCGCGCCTGCTGGCGCCTGATGCGCCTTCTGGGCCACATTGCCAAGGGGTTGGTCATCGTGGCGCTGCGGTTTCCGGCGCTGTCATCCGACCAGCAGCATGCGCGCGTGCAGGTCTGGTCGCTACAGCTGCTTGCGCAACTGGGCATAAGTCTGCATGTCAAAGGCCAGCCGCCACGCAACGGTCCTGTGATGCTCGTGGCCAACCATATTTCGTGGCTCGATATCCCGGTAATGCATGCGGCGCGCCACTGCCGTTTTGTCTCCAAGTCGGACGTGCAGGGCTGGCCGCTGATCGGCACGCTGGCCACGGCTGCAGGCACGCTGTACATCGAGCGCAGCTCGCGCCGCGACGCGCTGCGCATGGTGCGGTCCATGCAGGAGTCGCTCGAGCGTGGCGAGGTGCTGGCGGTGTTCCCTGAAGGCACCACGGGCGATGGGCGCGAGATGCTGCCTTTCCACGCCAACCTTGTGCAGGCCGCGGTGGCCGCCAACGCACCGGTACAACCCGTGGGTCTGCGTTTTGTGGACAAAAAAACGGGCGTGACCAGCTTTGCGCCCAGCTACATCGGTGACGAGACCCTGGTGGGCTCCATCTGGCGCACCCTCAGCGCACCGGCCATCGAGGCCGTGGTGCACTATGGCGACGCAGAGTTGCCCGCCGGGCGCGACCGGCGTGTGTTCACACAGCACCTCCAGACCGTGGTGGACCAGCTGCGCCGCAGTTGAGCGGATAACAAAACGCTTCTGGCGTCGTTGCCGCGTCTTGTCGTAGCCATGCTGTCTGCGACACGGCGCCTAGCCAGAACCGCTTCGCTGACTTTTGGTAGCCGCTCTTGGATAGGCTGGCGCGCCCCTGCCATCTGTTTGAAATGAGGCGGATATGCAGCACTGCATTGCTCTGGCTGCCATTAAAAGACCGTCGTCCCAGGTTGTCCTCTGCCGAACCGTTGCGCAGTTGTCCGACGTTTTTGCTGCGGTACGCGCGCCACACTGACCTGTCCATTCATGGAGGCAGATATGCGATTCATTCAGCAATTGGGCGTGTGGGGTGTGTTGGTGTTGAGCGCCATGGCCGCCACCGCGCAGGGTGTGAACACGCCCGCCGTGGTGCCTGGTCTTCGACCCGCAATGCCGCCGTCGTCGGCGCCGGCTCGAAATACCGTTCCCACTCCGGCCCAGACGCCCGGCCCGTCACCCAGCTCGTCACCCAGCCAGACCCCCGCCCAAACGCCTGAGCCTCCGCCATCCCAGTCCCCGTCGGAGACACCCCCCGCACCCGCGCCCCTCCCGCCCACGCAGGGGTGAGAGCCACCCCAGCCTCTGCGGCAAACCGTGCCCTGATGCGGTGGTGATGCGGTCGTCACGAACAAGCGACCGCGATCAACGACGACGCTGAGGGCCCCACCCGGCCTTCCCCACCCCGCTGCCTGGCAAAGGCCGCCTGCAGCCCCAAGGTGCAAACCGCAGTGCAGAGCCTCGCACAGGCAGCGCCCTGTGCGGGGCTCTGGTGTTTCATCAACCCCCTTTGACAGCCGGTGTGGCTTGCGCGGTCGAAACCGTGCATATTCCACGTTTGCAGCCCTGTGGGTTGTAGAGCGGTGCTCCAGAGCGCACTGTTTCCCTTATCGTCCGCATCTTTCGGCCTGCATGCCACTGCGCACAGGCCCATCACATTGCCGGGAGGGCACCATGAACCTGATAGAGCGCGTCAAGAGCATCCTTTTGCAACCCAAAGAGACCTGGGCCGTCATCGACTCGGAAACCACCGACGTGGCGACCCTGTACACCCAATACGCCATGATCCTGGCGGCCATTCCGGCGGTGTGCGGGTTCATCGGTCTGTCACTCATCGGGTTCAGCGCGTTCGGTGTGTCCGTGCGCATCCCCTTTGTGTCGGGGCTGGTGAATATGGTGGTGTCGTACGTGTTGAGTCTGGTGGGTGTGTTTGTGCTCGGGCTCATCATCAATGCGCTGGCACCCACCTTCGGCGGTCGAAAGAGTGCGATCCAGGCGCTCAAGGTGGCGGTGTACGCCAGCACGGCTGCTATGGTGGGCGGTGTGTTCAGCCTGCTGCCTGCGCTGTCCATGCTGGGTTTGCTCGCGGCGCTGTATTCCATCTACCTGCTGTACACCGGGCTGCCGGTGCTGATGCGAAGTGCACCCGAAAAATCCATCGCTTACACCGTGGTGGTCATCCTTGCCGCCATCGTCATGGGCGTGATCATCGGTACCGTAAGCTCGCTTTTCATGCCGCGCAGCGCAGGCATGTTGGGCGGCGCGGATGCTCCCGCCATCACCATGAACACGCCGGGAGGGCAGGTGTCCATCAACACCGCCGGGTTGGAGGCTGCAGGCAAGAAAATGGAAGAAGCCGCGCGCCAGATGGAACAGGCCCAGAAGAGCCAGGACCCCGCCGCCATTGCGGCCGCCGCTGGTGCTGCGGCCACGGCTGCAGCGGGTGCGCTCGGGGGTGGTCAGGCGATTGCCGCGCAGTCGCTCAAGGCCGCGTTGCCCGAGGCGCTTGCGGGCCTGCCCCGCACGGCGTTTGAAGTGCAGGACGGCGCCGCCCTGGGCCTGCCTACCAGCCATGCCAGCGCCCAGTACGGCAGCGACGACAAGCAGGTGCGTGTGGAGATTCTGGACATGGGTGGCCTGGGCCAGATGGCCGTGATGGCCATGGGTTTGGGCCAGGGCGAAAAGGAAGACCAGACCAGCGCCGAAAAGACCTGGCAAGAGGGCGGTCGCACACTGCACCAGCGCTACGCCAAGGACGGCAGCCATGCGGAGTTCAAGACCGTCCTGAAAAACGGACTGGTCGTAAGCATCGAGGGCGACAACATGGGCATCAAGGAGCTGCGCGGTTTCATCTCGCAGGTAGACCTCAATGGCCTGGAAGGCTTGGCGCGCAAGGGCAAGTCATAAAGCCTTGCGGGCTCGGCATTCGCTCCTTCAAAGGCCGACAAACGTCGGCCTTTTTCGTTCAGGGGAGGGGCCTCAGGGGCGGTGTGGCGGGCGATAGACTGCTTTGCATCGGCAGGCGTTTCGCTGGCTGCCATCCATATTCGTCTTCATGCACTCTTTGCCTTTGTACCAACGTGCCATGGGCCCCGCGTTTCAGCGGCTGGCGCCTGCGTTGGCGCGGTTTCACAGCCTCTCTGGCCCCCACCGTTTGCAGGGGCGCGTACGGGTGGATGCGCCGACGACCTGGTCGGCCCGTGTGCTCGCGCTCGCGCTTGGCGCGCCTCAGCGCGCTTCGCAGGGCGTAATCACCTTCGAGCTGGATGCGCACCCTGCCGCAGAGCGGTGGACTCGCCGTTTCCCCACGCAGACCATGCAATCCACCTTGCGAGAGGGGGCTGGGCAGGTGGCGGGTCAGGTGGTTGAGCACCTGGGCGCTGCACGCCTGACGTTTGCACTGCATGAGGCCGAAGGGCGCTTGGTGATGCAATTGCAGCAGCTGCATTTCTGTGGCATTGCGTGCCCCGCGTGGCTGCGCCCCCAGGTGGTGGCGGAGGAGACCGGCATCGGCGAGGCCCTGCATTTCAAGGTGCAGGCCACCGTGCCCTGGGTCGGCCGCGTGGTCAGCTACCAGGGGCACTTGGCGGTTCCTCTGGAGGCACAAGATGCAGCAACAGCAACAGCAACAGCAACAGCAACGGCAACAGCAACAGCAACGGCAGGGGGCGCGCAGCCATGATTGTGGTGTTTGATGCCCAGTGCCTGTTGTGCAATGGCTGGGTGCAATTTCTGCTGCGGCATGACACGAAAAAGCGCATCCGGTTTGCGTCGATCCAAGGTGCAGCGGGGCAACGGCTGCTGGCGCAGTCAGGTCTCGAAATCGACGGTTTGCAGACCCTGCTCGTCATCGACGGCGACCGCAGCTGGCAGCACACGGCCGCCATCTTGCGGGTGCTGCATGCGCTGGGTTGGCCCTGGCGGCTGGCGTGGGTGGGCTGGCTGGTGCCCGCGCCGCTGCGCAATGCGCTGTACCGCTGGGGTGCGCGCAACCGCTACCGCATCTGGGGCCGGTCCGACAGCTGCATGGTGCCGTCGCCAGAGGTCGCGGCGCGCTTTTTGGATTGATGTCTCGGCGTACCTGCGCGCAGGCACCAGACCTGAGATTTCTCTTTAAGCGTTGTTGAACGGCTGGTGCTCCATCAGCACGTTGTGAAAGTCTTCCACCAAGTCGGTGCCCAGTTCTTCAATGGCGTCATCCTCGGCGTCATACACCCAGACCACGCGTACGTCGGTGCCGCGCTTACCCGCTTCGTTGAACAGCGCAAACAGCGAGCGCAGCCCCATCGTGGACGCGCTGTTGATGTACTGCAGCCGCATTTCTGCCTCGAACTGGCTGGGTTTCTGGGTCTCAAAATATGCCTTCAATGCAGTCAGGATGGGGCTGAAGAAGGGCAACGGGTTTTCCGGGTAGCACTCGCCTTGCACCACCAGGCGATGCTCGGCAGGCACAAAAGTGATTTCAGGGGTGACAGTGGTGCGTTCGGTTCGGATGGCTTGCATGGGGGGCCTCAAAGTGGGTGAACAGTGCAGCGGCATCAGATGCGCGCCTTGACGTGGAAAAGTGCGGTGCGCACGCCGGGATGGGCTGGGCGGGCAGGGTGGGCTGGGTCAGAGGGGGTGGGTGTGGACGCAAAGCTGTATTCCAGCGGCGCGCTGGAGTCGCGCGCGATGGTCAGCAAGCCCAGGCCCGCGCCTTTGCTGATGGGGTCGTCTGTGCTGTGCGTGGGGTTGCGCAGCTGATCGCGGTAGCTTTGTTTGATCTCTTCCAGGCTCATGGCGCGCACGGCGTTCAGCTTCTCGGTCAGGCGGGGCACAAAGTCCACGTCCACCGGGTTGCTGCACACGATCCAGTAGTGCGCTTGCGCTGCGTCGTGGGTGTCTGCCATGTCCTCACGCCCCACGCCGATGGCGCCGCGGGGGGAAGGCGGCGTGCCGTCGTCGGCAGGCGTGGCTGGCGCTGCGGCCGCGTAGTGCAGGATGTTTTGCGCCATCTCCACAAAGGTGGAGAACAGCTTGCGTTTGGCGGGACCGGTGGCGTCTTCAATCGCCAGGCGCGCCTTGAGCGAATCGGCTGCCGCCGCAATCACCGCCGGGGTGAACTCGCCCGCGTAATAAAAGAGCACGCCGCAGTCCTGCGCGCTGGCCTGAAAACGCTCAAAGTCGGGGCTGTTCATGCCACCGCCTGGGTGCTGAAGGCCAGCAGCGACACATCGTCGCGGCGGCGCTGTGTGCCCTGCCATTCGCCAAAACTGGCCGTGAACGCAGCGCACAAGCTGTGCGCCTTGGCGCCGCGGTGGTCCGCCATGAACTGCATCAGTCTGCGCCGCCCGTGCGCAATTTGCTTGGGTCCGCCGATCTGGTCGATCACGCCGTCGGTGGGTAGCATCACCACGCTGCGCGCGCCCAGTGGCACGTCCTGCGTGCTCCATACCTGGTCGTCGGCGGTCTCGGCGTAGCCAATGCCAGCCTTGTCGCCGTCGATCTGGGCAATGGTGTCTTCGCCCTCGCGTGCCACCAGCAGCGACAGGCGCGCCGATGCAAACCGCAGGCTGCGACCGTCGGGTGCCAACAAAAAGATGGCGGCGTCCAGCCCGTCGCTGGATTCTTTTTCAGACCGCACGGCGTCGTCTTCATCGCAGCGCGCGCGTTGCTGCAAAACGCGCTTGATGTAGCGGTTCATGCCGGTCAGCGTGGCCCCCGGGTCGGCGCCGCTGCGCGATGGATCGATGGCCTGCTCCAGAAAAGACAGCGCAATCAGCGTCATGAACGCGCCCGGCACGCCGTGCCCCGTGCAGTCAAACAGGCAGCCCAGCAGCCCGTCGGGCGTGTGGCGAAAGAAGTACGCGTCGCCGCCCACCACATCGCGCGGTTCCCACAGCAGGCCGTGGTCGGGCAGGTGCTGCTGCAGCACGCGGTCGGACTCAACCAGGTGCGAGCGCTGGATCAGGCTGGCGTAGCTGATGCTGGACAGCAGCTGGCGCGTCTTTTCGGCTTCGATGTCCGACATCGCCTTCATCAGGCCAAACCCGGTGCCCAGCCCCAGGTACTGGCCGTGGGCGGTGGTGATAAAGCCGTCTTTCAGAACGCGGCCACCGGCGTCTACGGCGGTTTTGACCAGCAGTTCGATGGGCGTGGCCATGTCCACGACCACCGGGGTCTTGTCCATGAAGGCGATACAGCTCTTGCGGCCAAACACTTCGCGCGAGAACGGGCGTGCGTACTGCTCCATGAACGCGTTGCGGTTAATGAGCCCGATGGGGCGGCCCTGCTCGACCACGGCCATGGTCTCCAGCGACTCATGGCGCGCGAAAAGGTCGCGCACGTCTTCGTTGGTGTGCTCGGGCGAGACGGCTTCAGTGGGGGATGAAAGGTGCTCGGCGCGCGTGGCCAGAGGGCTGTGCGCGATGCGCAGGTCAGCTGCACTGGCGGCCAGGGTGTCGTAGAGCCTGTCGATGTGGGACATGCAAAAACCGCTTGTTACGAGATGCAACCGATTCTTGTGTGCCCGCGTGACGGGGCTGTGACGGACTACTGCGCAGGGGAATAAAAATCAAAAATAATAGCTGCTTACGCTTGATGGATAAGCGCTAGAGGCCAATTTGACTCATATTTTGGTCTCAACCCCGCGGGAACGTCACCACATGGTCCACCTGCGCGCGGATGCCAATCCACTCGCCCAGCGCATGGTCGTGGTGGCTGGGCACATGGGCCAGCACCGTGTGGCCGCTGGCCAGCTGCAGCGTGTACAGAAACTCCGAACCTCTGAAGGATTTGCGCACGATCTGCGCCTGCACCGGTGCGTGGTCGTCGTGCACGATATCGTCGGCGCGCAGCAGCACGTCACATTCGCCACCGGGAAAGCTGCTGGGCAGCGGGCATTCCTCCAGGTCCGTCAGGTCGCCCAGCGGCGTCTGCGCCACCACGTTGTTGCCGCGTTGCACCAGCGTGGCGGGGGCAAACACACCGTGGCCGATGAAGTCGGCCACAAAACGGGTGGCAGGGCGGTGGTACAGGGTGTAGGCGTCGTCCCACTGGTGCAGGTGGCCTTCGTGCATTACGCCGATCACGTCGCCAATCGCAAACGCCTCAAACTGGTCGTGGGTCACAAACAAGGCAGTGGCGCCTGCGGCTTTCAGGATGCCGCGCACCTCATGCGCCAAGCGCTCGCGCAGGTCCACGTCCAGGTTGGAAAACGGTTCGTCGAGCAGCATGAGCTGCGGGCGCGGCGCCAAGGCCCGCGCCAGCGCCACGCGCTGCTGCTGGCCGCCGGAGAGTTCGTGGGGAAAGCGGTTTTCGCTGCCCTCCAGCCCCACCAGTTGCAGCACCTCGGCCACGCGCGCAGCCTGCTCGGCACGGGGCAATTGGTGGATGCCAAAGGCCACATTGCGGCCCACCGACAGGTGCGGGAACAGCGCGTAGTCCTGAAACACCATGCCAATGCGCCGCAGCTCGGGCGGCACACTCAGCGTGGCGCTGCTGACTACGCTTTTGGTCAGGCGGATCTCGCCGCCCGTCACTGGCTCCAGCCCCGCCACCGCGCGCAGCAAGGTGGTTTTGCCGCAGCCCGAGGGGCCAATCAGCACACCAATATCGCCTGCATGCAGGCCCAGCGTGACACCTTCCACCGCCGCGTGGGGGCGGCCTGAATAGCGCACTTCGAGTTGGGAGACCTCTAAAAACATGGGCTGATTCTAGGCGGGCAGGGGCGAATGCTTAAAATTCGCATTTGCATTCCTGATCGCCACTGGGCTGTTGCCGGGTGGCGGGTGTGCGCTTCTTCCTTTTGCCGAGCCACTCGCCTTGCGCCGCACGCCATTTTTTGCCTTTCGCACCCTCTCGCTGATCGTGTTCGCGGGTTTTCTGGCGTTGCCGGTGCTGGCCGTGCTTGCATCGTGGTTGCCCATTGGGCAAGGCGATGCGCAGGCGGGCGCCATCCTGCGCGAGATGGCGGCCACCGTGTTGCCCGGCTATGTGTGGACCACCTTGTGGCTGAGCGTGCTGGTGGCGTTGGGCGCGGCCATTGTGGGCACGGGCACGGCAGCGGCTGTGACGCTGTTCGACTTTCCGGGGCGCCGCACGTTCGAATGGCTGCTGCTTCTGCCCCTGGCCATGCCCGCCTACGTAACGGCGTACGCGTACACCGATTTTTTGCAGTTCAGCGGCCCGCTGCAGGTGGGCCTGCGCAACACCTTCGGCCTGGAAGGCCGCCTGCTGCCCGAGGTGCGCAGCCTGGGCGGCGCGGTGTGGGTGTTCATCTTCTCGCTGTACCCGTATGTGTACCTGCTGGCGCGCACCGCGCTGGGCGAGCGCGCCGCGCACCTGATGGAAGCCGCGCGCCTGCTGGGCGCACCGCTGTCCCGCCGCATCCGTGCCGTGGCGTTGCCCCTGGCGCGCCCCGCCGTGGCAGCCGGCGTGGCACTGGTGCTGATGGAAACGTTGGCCGACTTTGGCGTGGCCAGCTACTTCGGCATCCAGACCTTCACCACTGGCATCTACAAGGCCTGGCTGTCGATGGACAACCGGCTGGCCGCCGCGCAGCTGGCCACCATGCTGCTGCTGGTGGTGATGGCGCTGCTGCACCTGGAACACCGCGCCCAAAAGCGCATGCGTTTTGCCACCGGGGGCGGGCGTGCAGGTTCTGCCGAGGCGCAGCCGCTGGCGCTGCACGGCGCGCGCCGCTGGGCCGTGTGGGCGGTGTGCACGGTCCCTGTCGTCATGGGTTTTGTGGCGCCGGTCATCTTTATGCTGCGCCCGCTGGCGGCCGACTGGTCGGTGCTGCCGTGGGAGCGTTTTATGGAATGGGCCTGGCACAGCGTGCGTTTGGGGGGCATCACCGCCGCGCTGGCCGTGGTGATTGCCCTGGCGCTGGCGTTTGCCGTGCGCCGCCAGCCCGACGCTGTGACGCGCGGCGTGGTGCAACTGGCCAGCGTCGGCTACGCCGTGCCGGGCGCCGTCATCGTGGTGGGCCTGCTGCTGCCCGTGGGCTGGCTGCAGGCAGCCATGCCGCAGTGGGGCGTGGGTGCGCTGGTCACCGCCACGGCGTTTGGCATTGTGTGGGCGTACCTGGTGCGGTTTTGTGCCGTGGCGCTCCAGTCGTTGCAAAGCGGTTATGCGCGCATCCCGCTCAGTCTGGACGACTCGGCCCGCATGCTGGGCATCGGCAGCCCCGGCCTGATGGCTCGCGTGCACTGGCCGCTGCTCAAGCGCTCCACTGCCGCTGCCGCCTTGCTGGTGTTTGTAGACGTGATGAAAGAGCTGCCCGCCACCATGGTGCTGCGCCCCTTCAACAGCGACACCCTGGCCGTGGTGGCCTACCAGCTCGCGCGGGACGAGCGCCTGGGCGAGGCAGCGTTGCCCTCATTGGCGCTGGTGGCGGTGGGGCTGGTGCCGGTGATTTTGCTGAGCCGGACGCTGCGCAGCCGCAATTGAGTTTGGAACCTGTCCCCTGGCCGTCAACAAAAAAGCCGCCCGGAGGCGACTTTTATTTGCGGGCGCAGGCCGGCGTGCTCACTCGCTCCAGTTGGAATGCTTCTCGCACAGCTTGTTGGTTTCCTTGCCCTTGCGGGTCTCGGCGAATTTCACCAGGTTGCCCTTGAAGTCTTCCGGCGTTTCGTTCCACATGCAGGTGCACCAAGCCTGGGCCTTGGTTTGGCCTTTGATGGGGCTCGCTTCGTTGCCACCCTCATAGATCGTGGCGGAATAGGTCAGGCACTGCTTGTATTGAGCATTGCCTGTGGGTGGACGGTTGTAGTCATCTGCGGCGTGAGCCGATCCGCTGGCCGCAAAAATAAAGGCCAGGGCGGTGAGGGTTGATGAGAATTTCATGGCACATGAGTCCCCGTGTGAGGGGATGTGGGAGGCGTTGGGCTGGGCATTGCCGCCCTGCGGACCAGGGTGACTAATTTAGTGTAACCATTAGTCACATATTCGGTCCGCGCCGGGTGCGATTTTCGTCACGCCGGTTTTGCGCCTGCGTCGGCAGCGTAGGCAATCGGCATTCGGTTGCTATCAATTAAATAGCTTCTAGCGCTTTATGAATGAGCGCTAGAGACCGATTTCATTCAAAATTTCGGGGCAACAGGGGTGCTGTGGATTTTCTTCACCGCCACTGCCGCCCCACACCCCCGCCGCTCCCCATATCGCCGCGCTTACGCCTGCGTGTAAGCCGTCTTCACCGTCGTGTAGAACTCCGCCGCATAACGCCCTTGCTCGCGCGATCCGTAGCTGCTGCTCTTGCGGCCGCCAAACGGCACGTGGTAGTCCACGCCTGCGGTGGGCAGGTTCACCATCACCATGCCGGCCTGGGCGTGGCGTTTGAAGTGCGTGGAGTGCTTGAGGCTGGTGGTGGCAATGCCGCTGGCCAGGCCAAAGGGTGTGTCGTTGGCCAGGGCCAGCGCTTCGTCGTAGTTCTTGGCGCGCAGCACGCTGACGACGGGGCCAAAGATTTCTTCGCGGTTGATGCGCATCTGCGCGGTGGTGTCGGTAAACAGCGCGGGGCGCAGGTAGTAGCCCGGTGCGCCGTCGGCGTTCTTCTCCAGTGCCTCGCCGCCATATGCCAGCGTGGCGCCTTCCTGCTTGCCGATCGATATGTATTCCAGGTCCTGGGCCAACTGGCGGTCGTCCACCACGGGGCCGATGTCGGTGCCGGCCTTGCGCGCGTCGTCCACCTTCAGCGTCTTCATCTTCTCGACCATGGCGGCTACGAAGCGGTCGTGGATGCCTTCGGTCACGATCAGGCGGCTGCTGGCGGTGCAGCGCTGGCCGGTCGAAAAGAACCCGCTGTTGATGGCAGCTCCCACGGCCACGTTCAGGTCGGCGTCGTCCAGCACCACAAACGGGTTCTTGCCGCCCATCTCCAGTTGCACCTTGGCGCCACGCGGCACGCAGGCTGCGGCCACGCGCTGGCCGGTGACCACCGAGCCGGTAAAGCTCACGCCCGCAATGCGCTCGTCTTCCAGCAGCACCTGGCCCACTTCAGAGCCACGGCCCATCACCAGATTGAAGACGCCCGCTGGCAGGCCCGCGCGGTGCAGGATGTCGGCCAGTGCCCAGGCAGAGCCCGGCACCACTTCGGCGGGCTTGAACACCACGCAGTTGCCGTAGGCGAGGGCGGGCGCGATCTTCCACGCAGGGATGGCGATGGGGAAGTTCCACGGTGTGATGATGCCGATGGTGCCCAGCGGCTCGCGCGTGATCTCGATGCCCACACCGGGGCGCACGGACGGAACCAGCTCGCCGCCGGGGCGCAAAGCCTCGCCCGCAAAGAACTTGAAGATGGCGGCAGCACGGCCGACTTCGCCAATCGCTTCGGGCAAGGTCTTGCCTTCTTCGCGGGCCAGCAGGTCACCCAGCTCGGCCTTGCGCGCGATGATTTCGTTGCCCACGGCGTCCAGGATGTCAAAACGCTGCTGCGGCGTGGACAGGCTCCAGGCCGGGAACGCGGCGTGCGCGGCAGCCACGGCCTCCAGCGCCTGTTCGCGGCTGGCCACGGCGTAGTCGCCGATCACGTCGCGGGTGTCTGAGGGGTTGGTGTTCTGGTAGTTGCGGACGCCGTCGGTCCAGGCGCCGCCAATCAGGTTTGCATGCATGGTGTTGAGTTCGTTTGGTTCAGTGGTGGAAAGAGGCAAGAAGAGACATTTTGGACAGTGACAGTGACGACGAAACGTCCATCAGCGCACCAGCGCAGGGCGTTTGGGGTCAAAGGCCCAGCCCGGCAGCAGGTACTGCATGGCGATGCTGTCGTCGCGTGCGCCCAGCCCGTGCTGTTGGTACAGCTGGTGGGCGGCTTCGACGGCGGCCATGTCCAGCGTCACGCCCAGGCCAGGCGCCGTGGGCACCGCTACCTCGCCGTTCACGATCTGCAGCGGTTGCTGCGTGAGGCCTTGGCCGTCCTGCCAGATCCAGTGCGTGTCGATGGCGGTGATGCGCCCAGGTGCAGCGGCTGCTGCGTGCGTGAACATCGCCAGCGACACATCAAAGTGGTTGTTGGAGTGCGAACCCCAGGTCAGACCAAAGTCGCGGCAGGTTTGCGCCACGCGCACGGCGCCCTGCATCGTCCAGAAATGGGGGTCGGCCAGCGGAATGTCCACCGCTTGCAGCGACAGCGAATGCACCATTTGTCGCCAGTCGGTGGCCACCATGTTGGTGGCGGTGGGCAGGCCCGTGGCGCGGCGGAACTCGGCCATCACCTCGCGGCCCGAGAACCCGCCCTCGGCGCCGCAGGGGTCTTCGGCATAGGCCAGCGTGCCGTGTTGGTCGCGCAGCAGGCGCACGGCGTCTTTCAACAGCCAGCCGCCATTGGGGTCCAGGGTGATGCGGGCTTGCGGAAACCGCGCCTTCAGGGCGCGGATGGCTTCCACCTCAGCCTCGCCGGGCAACACGCCGCCCTTGAGCTTGAAATCCTGAAAGCCATAACGTGCCTGGGCCGCCTCGGCCAGGGCCACTACCGCCTCGGGGGTCATGGCCTCTTCGTGGCGCAGGCGCAGCCAGGCGTCGTCGGCATCGGGTGCGGTGTCGTAAGGCAGGTCGGTCTTGCAGCGGTCGCCGATGAAAAACAGGTAGCCCAGCATGGGCACGCTGGTGCGCTGTTGGCCCTCGCCCAGCAATGCGCACACGGGCACCTCCAGGTGCTGTCCCAGCAAGTCCAGAAAGGCAGTCTCCACGGCCGTGACCGCATGGATGGTGGTGCGCAGGTCAAAGGTCTGCAGGCCACGCCCGCCGGCATCGCGCCCGGCAAAGGTGGTGCGCACAGTGTTCAGCACCTGCTGCCAGTCGCCCACACGGGCGTTTTCGATGAGCGGGCGTGCGTCTTCCAGCGTCTGGCGGATGGGCTCGCCGCCCGGCACTTCGGCCACGCCCGTGCGCCCGGCGCTGTCGGTCAGGATGAGCAGGTTGCGGGTGAAAAACGGGGCATGGGCGCCCGACAGGTTCATCAGCATGCTGTCGCGCCCTGCCACGGGCACCACGCGCACGGCGGCAATGCGGGGTGTGCTCACGGTCATTGCGCACCCCCGGGCGCCACCTGGGCGCGCAATGATTCGCCTGCAATGGTCAACCGGTCCGATGCGCGGGCTTCGGGTGACCTGCGCGGGCGGTTGTCGAAACCCGTGGCAGTAAACGAATGCAGGCGCGCTTCAAGCGCACGTTTGCGTTCTTTAGGGGACATGGGCAAGGCTCCGAGGGCAGTGACTACAGTGGAGAGACGGGCGAGCGCGTGATCGTCGGCCATCACGAAAAGGCACACACCAGACCGGCTTAGTTGTATGTCATCGTACAACAATGCACGTGATTTGGTTTGAGGGTATTTACTGATGGGACAACTGAGCCCCTTGGCATGCGCCCCCGGTCAGGCCCCCGCAAACGTGCGCCGAGCCGATCCGCGTGTCGGCCCGTTGTCGATCAGCTTGCCTCTGCCTGCGCGCGGCGGCGGCGTTCGCGGCTGTTGGCCAAGTGGGTGCGCATGGCGGCGCGGGCCGCGTCCGGGTCCTGCCCCACGATGGCATCGTAGATGCTCTCGTGCTCACCGTTCACGCGCCGCAAGTACTGGCGGCGTTCGTCGTTCAGCGCATCTGTGGCATCCAGCCGCGCGCGCGGAATGATCATGGTTCCCAGCGTGCTCATGAGTTCGGCAAAGTGGCTGTTCTGCGTGGCGCGTGCAATCTCCAGGTGAAACTGAAAATCTGCAGCCACGGCATCGCGCCCTGCATCCACCGCCGACGCCACGGCGTTCAGCGCCTCGCGCATGGCGTGGACGTTGGCCTCTGTGCGGCGCTGGGCGGCCAGGGCAGCGGCTTCGGTTTCGACACCAATGCGCAGTTCCAGCACTGCAATCACGTCGCGCAGCGTGCTGACCTGGTCCGCAGAAATCTTGAAGCCCGGCGCCTGGCCAAGGCCCAGCACAAAGGTGCCGATGCCGTGCCGTGTTTCCACCAGCCCAGAGGCTTGCAGCTTGGAAATGGCCTCGCGTACCACCGTGCGGCTGACGCTGAACTCACCCATGATGGCGGCCTCGGTGGGCAGCTTGTCCCCCAGGGCAAGACGGCCGTCGCGGATGCGGTCGCCCAGGGATTCGACCAGCTCCAGGGCCAGGGTGCGGGGCTTGCGGCGAATCACGGTTTCGGTGTTCATTTCTTGGTGTTATCCCTATGTGGCGACGGGGGCGGAAGGGGTACATTGCGTCCTTGTTGTATGACAACTGATGACGTGCAACCCAACGTAACGCCACTGTACCAAGAACCTTTGTGATTGCCATGCCTTGTCACCCGACGCCGATCCGATTTCAACGACTTTTGCTCACCGGAGCCGCCGGGGGACTGGGGCGAGAGCTGCGCACACGCCTGAAGGCCTATTGCAATACCCTGCGCCTGTCGGACATTGCGGAATTGGGCGAAGCCGCGGCGGGTGAAGAAGTGCGCCCAGCGCGCCTTGAAGAGGCTGGCGCCATGCTGAACCTGCTGGAGGGTGTGGATGCCGTGGTGCATCTAGGGGGGGTGTCTACCGAGCAACCGTGGGACCCTATCCTGCAGGCCAACATCGTGGGCGCATACAACCTGTACGAAGCCGCCCGCAAGCAAGGCGTCAAGCGCGTGGTGTTTGCCAGCTCCAACCACGTCACCGGCTTTTATCGTCAGGACGAGGTGGTGGGCCTCAAAGACCCGGCACGGCCCGATGGCCTGTATGGGTTGTCCAAGGCGTTCGGCGAAGACCTGTCGCGCTTTTACTTTGACCGGTACGGCATCGAAACCGTGTGCCTGCGCATTGGCTCTTCGTTCCCCGAGCCGCGCAACCGCCGCATGCTGGCCACCTGGATGAGCTACGACGACCTGGAGCGCCTGGTGGTGGCCAGTCTCACCGCCCCGGTGGTGGGCCACAGCACCATCTACGGCATGGGCGACAACACCACCACATGGTGGGACAACACGCTGGCCCGCCACATCGGCTACCGGCCAGAGGACAGCTCCGAGCCCTTTCGCGCCAAGGTGGAGGCGGCCGACCCGCACCCGGACTTGGCCGACCCCGCTGTGATTTACCAGGGCGGGCCGTTTGTGCGCACCGGCCCGTTCGAATGAGTCATTCATCGATGGAACGATTCAACGACTAAGTACAGCACGCCACAGACAGTTTTTCTAGTCACGCAACAACCTACAGCACCGGAGACAAACCATGACCTTTCGCCGTTCCCTCTTGACCGCCTGCGCCGCCGCCGTGGCCACGCTGGCCTTCCTTCCCGTAGCCGCCCAGGCCCAGACCATGGTGCTCAAGGCGGCCGACGTGCACCCTGCTGGCTACCCGAACGTGGTGGCGGTCGAAAACATGGGCAAGAAGCTCGAAGCAGCCACGCAGGGCCGCCTGAAGATCCAGACCTTCCCGGGCGGCGTGCTGGGTGGCGAAAAGGAAATGATCGAACAGACTCAGTTCGGCGCCATCAACATCCTGCGCACCTCGCTGGGCCCGGTGGGCACGGTGGTGCCCGAGGTGAACGTGTTCAACATGCCTTTTGTGTTCCGCAGTCAGGACCACATGCGCGCCGTGATTGATGGCGCCATAGGTGACGACCTGCTGGCCAAGATCAGCGCATCGCCCGCCAAGTTGGTGGCCATTGGCTGGATGGACGGCGGTTCGCGCAGCCTGTACACCAAAAAGCCCGTGCGCAGCCCCGCCGACCTCAAGGGCCAAAAGGTCCGCATGATGGGCAACCCGCTGTTTGTGGACACCATGAACGCCATGGGCGGCAACGGTATCTCCATGGGCTATGGCGAAGTGTTTACCGCGCTGCAGACCGGTGTGGTCGACGGCGCAGAGAACAACGCGCCCAGCTTCTTCACCAGCAACCACTACAGCACGGGCGCCAAGTTCTATACGCAGACCAACCACCTGATCATTCCGGAGCTGCTGGTGGTGTCCAAGGTCACGTGGGACAAACTCAGCAAGGACGACCAGGTCCTGCTCAAGAAGTTTGGCCGCGAAGCGCAAATGGAGCAACGCGCGCTGTGGGACAAGAGTGTGGACGACTACACCGCCAAGCTCAAGGCCGCGGGGGTGGAGTTCATCACCGTGGATAACAAGGCTTTCTTTGACGCCACGGCGCCCGTGCGCGCCAAGTACGGTGCCAACTTTGCCGACCTGATGAAGCGCATCGAGGCGGTGAAGTAAACCGCGAGCCGGTCTTGCGCAGGTGCCGCTCCTGGTGGGGGCGCCTGCGCGTTTTTCTGTTGTCTGCCTGACCCGTTTGATTTTTGTATGGATCACCCCTTTTTGCGTTGGATGGACCGGTTGTACCTGGGCACCATCTGGGCCGCCGGCACCGCGATCTTCTTCATGTCGCTGATCATCCCGTGGGGGGTGTTCAGCCGTTACGTCATGGGCACAGGGTCGCAGTGGCCAGAGCCCATTGCCATCTTGCTCATGATGGTGTTCACCTTCATTGGCGCGGCGGCAGCGTACCGCGCGGGCGGGCACATTGCCGTCAACATGCTGACCGAAAAACTGCCCCTGCCACTGCAGGGCGTGCTGACGCGGGTGGTGGACGCACTGATGCTGGTGATCTGCGGCTTTGTGGTCTGGTATGGCACCAACCTGTGCATTGAAACCTGGGGCCAGGGCATTGCCGAGCTGCCGTGGTTGCCCGTCGGTGCCACCTATGCGTCGCTGCCCATCGGGGCGGCGGTCACGCTGCTGTTTGTGTTGGAAAAAATCGTGTTCGGTTCGCAGGCACACCGCCGCATCGTGCGCTTTGAAGAACTCGCCGAGGGCGCCTGATCATGGATACGCTTGTTTTGCTGGGCACGTTTTTCGTGCTGATGATGATCGGCGTGCCGATTGCCTATTCGCTGGGCCTGTCGGCCTTGGTGGGTGCGCTTTGGATCGACCTGCCGCTGGACGCCGTGATGATTCAGCTCGCCTCGGGCGTCAACAAGTTTTCGTTGCTCGCCATTCCATTTTTTGTGCTGGCGGGCGCCATCATGGCCGAGGGCGGCATGGCGCGGCGCCTCGTGGCGTTTGCGGGCGTGCTGGTAGGGTTTATTCGCGGCGGGCTGTCGCTGGTCAACATCCTGGCATCCACCTTCTTTGGTGCCATTTCGGGTTCGTCGGTGGCCGACACGGCATCCATCGGCTCCGTGCTGATTCCCGAGATGGAAAAGAAGGGCTACCCACGCCCGTTCGCCACGGCCGTCACGGTGAGTGGTTCGGTGCAGGCCATCCTGATCCCGCCCAGCCACAACGCAGTGCTGTATTCGCTGGCGGCTGGGGGCTCGGTGTCGATTGCCGCGTTGTTCATGGCGGGCGTTCTGCCTGGCTTGCTCATGGGTCTCACGCTGGCGGCGCTGTGTTTGTTCACCGCGCACCGCAAGGGCTACCCCAAGGGCGAGGTCATCCCGCTCAAACAGGCGCTGAAGATCTGTGTCGAGGCGCTGTGGGGCCTGATGACCATGGTCATCATCCTGGGCGGAATCTTGTCCGGCATTTTTACCGCCAACGAGTCCGCGTCGATTGCGGTGGTGTGGGCGTTTTTCGTCACGATGTTTATCTACCGCGACTACAAGTGGCGCGACCTGCCCAAGCTGGTCCACCGTACGGTCAAGACCGTTACTGTGGTGATGATCCTCATCGGCTTTGCGGCAGCCTTTGGCTACCTCATGACCATGATGATGATCCCCATGAAGGTCACCACGGTCCTCACCAGCCTGTCGGACAACAAGTACGTCATCCTGGCCATGATCAACATCATGCTGCTGCTGCTGGGCTGCCTGATGGACATGTCGCCGCTCATCCTCATCCTCACGCCCATTCTGCTGCCGGTGGTCAAGATGCTGGGCGTAGACCCGGTGCACTTCGGCATGATCATGATGGTGAATCTGGGCATTGGGCTCATCACGCCGCCGGTGGGCACGGTGCTGTTTACCGGCGCGGCCGTGGCCAAGCTTCCGCTGGGCGTGGTCAGCAAAGCCATGGTGCCGTTTTTTGTGGCGCTGTTTGTGGTGCTGATGATGATCACCTACGTGCCGGCGTTGTCGTTGTGGCTGCCACGCGCCATGGGTCTGTGAGATGGTGACGAGCAGCAACTTCTCCACCCTTGCCATTGTCTCGTGTGCCGACAGCGGTGAACTGCATGTGCTGCGCCTGTCGGACAGTGGGCAACTGCAGACCACACAGGTGGTGGCCCTCGGCGGTCAGCTCATGCCCATGGCACTGAGCCCCGACAAGACCCAGCTGTATGTGGCGCGCCGCAGCGATCCGCTGGCTGTCATTTCGCTGGCGGTGAACCGTGCCGCCGCCAACCTGGAAGTGCTGGGCGAAAGTGCGTTGCCTGCCAGCATGGCCAGCCTGCATACCGACCGCACCGGGCGCTGGCTCTTCAGCGCCTCCTACGGTGCGGACATGGTGGCGGTGCAGGCCCTGGACGCGAACGGCCAGGCGGCGGCGCCGAGCATTCACGCCACCGGCCGCCACGCGCACTGTGTGCTGGCAGACCCCACCAACCGCTTTGTGCTGGCAGCATCCCTCGGGGGAGATCAGCTGCATCGCTACCAATTTGATGCGGACACGGGGCAGCTGACCCCCTTGAACGCACCCGTGTTCCCCATGCCCGCGGGCACCGGGCCACGTCACCTGTGCTTTAACCAGCGCGGCGACCGGCTGTATGTACTGGGCGAGCTGGATGCCTGCCTTCACGTGCTGTCGTTTGACCCGACCACCGGGGCGATGGCGTCGCTGCAAACGGTTGCCACGTTGCCGCCCGGCTTTGCGGGCAAGGCCTGGGGTGCCGACCTGCACCTCACCCCCGACGGCCGTTGGTTGTACAGCAGCGAGCGCAACAGCCACACCCTGGCCGGTCACGCGGTGGATTCCCGCACGGGTCAGCTCAATCCTGTAGGTCATTGGCCCACGCAAGCCACGCCACGCGGGTTTGCCGTGACTTCCGATAGCCGCTTTTTGCTGGTGGCGGGCCAGACCAGCCACCAGGTGGGCGTGCATGCCATCGACAGCGCCAGCGGCGCGTTGACGCTGGTCGGCGAGCACGCCGTAGGCCTTAACCCCAACTGGGTCGAGGTGGTGGGCTAGCCAGTGCGCCGCTAGAACCGGAAAGACACGAACTGATGCAAGCCCTCACCATCCGCATGCACCCTGACGACAACGTCGCCATTGTTGCGAACGACGGCGGTCTGCCCACCGGCACGCTGCTGCCGGAAGGCGTGCCCGGCGCAGGCATTGCCTTGCGCGACAAGGTTCCGCAAGGGCACAAGGTCGCTTTGCAGGACATGGCCGAAGGCGATGTGGTGCGCCGCTACAACGTGCCCATTGGCTACGCGCTCAAGGCGATACCCGCAGGCAGCTGGGTGCACGAGCGCCTCCTGCAAATGCCATCAGCCCGCGCGCTCGAAGGCCTGCCCATGGCCACCGTCAAGCCGCCTGCGCTGGAGGCTTTGACGGGCTACACGTTTGAGGGCTACCGCAACGCCGATGGTTCGGTGGGTACGCGCAACATTCTGGCCATCACGACCACCGTGCAGTGCGTGGCGGGTGTGGTGGCCCTGGCGGTGCGCCGCATCAAGGCCGAGCTGCTGCCGCGGTTCCCGCAGGTGGACGACGTGATCGGCCTGGAGCACACCTACGGCTGCGGCGTGGCCATTGATGCGCCCGACGCCATCATCCCCATCCGCACGCTGCGCAACATCAGCCTGAACCCCAACTTTGGTGGCGAGGTGATGGTGGTGAGCCTGGGCTGCGAAAAGCTGCAACCCGACCGCCTGCTGCCTCCGGGCAGCTTCCCCATCACCGATGCGCGCGATGCCGCCCTGGGCCCCGAGACCGTGTGCCTGCAGGCCGAAGAGCACGTGGGTTTCATGTCCATGCTGGACCACATCGTGCAAAGCGCGAAGCCCCACCTCGAACGCCTGAACGCCCGCCGCCGCGAGACCCTCCCCGCCAGCGAGCTTGTGCTGGGCGTGCAGTGCGGCGGCAGCGATGCGTTCTCGGGCGTCACCGCCAACCCGGCGGTGGGCTTTTGTGCTGACCTGCTGGTGCGCGCTGGCGCCACGGTGATGTTCAGCGAAAACACCGAGGTGCGCGACGCAGTAGAGCAGCTCACCAGCCGCGCCGCAACGCCCGAGGTGGCCCAGGCCATCGTGCGTGAACTGGGCTGGTACGACCAGTACCTGGACCGGGGCCGTGTGGATCGCGCGGCCAACACAACGCCGGGCAACAAGGCGGGCGGGCTGTCCAATATCGCCGAAAAGGCCATGGGCTCCATCATCAAAAGCGGCACGGCCCCCATCGCACATGTGCTGGCGCCCGGCGAAAAGCTGCGCCGCGACCAGCGTGGCCTGGTGTACGCCGCCACGCCGGCCAGCGACTTCATTTGCGGCACGTTGCAGCTGGCGGCTGGCATGAACCTGCATGTCTTCACCACCGGTCGGGGCACACCCTACGGCCTGGCCGAATGTCCCGTGGTCAAGGTGGCCACACGCACCGACCTGGCGCGCCGCTGGCACGACCTGATGGACATCAACGCCGGCAAGATCGCCGACGGAGAGGCCACCATCGAAGACCTGGGTTGGGAGATGTTCCACCTGCTGCTCGACGTGGCCAGCGGCCGCAAGAAGACCTGGGCTGAGCAGTGGAAGCTGCACAACGCGCTGGTGTTGTTCAACCCAGCACCAGTGACATGAGGTGACACCCCCTGAGTCGCTTCGCGCCTTCCCCCTCTCTCGCATTGCTGCGCAACGCGGGAGGTGAACGCCCCCAGTGCGGCGGGGCGGCCCTTGCACGGGGGCACTGGCTTGGGCTGCGCCCGTTGCACGCGGCAGGGTTTATGCATAGGCAATGAATCACTGAAACGTTTTTCGTGCAGCCTGCGACCTTGAGCCCCTAAACAAACCCTCACAGCCCGTCCTTGCACGGGCTGTGTCACTAGAGAGAGACGAATCCACATGGGTCACACCCGTTTTTCCGACCCCAAGGTCGTGGTCGCGCTGGCGCTGCTGTGCTGCCTGCTCTGGGGCAGCTCCTACCCCGCCATCAAAACGGGCTACGCCTGGTTTGCCATCGCCCGCAATGACATCCCCTCCCAATTGGTGTTTGCAGGCTGGCGCTTTCTGGGCGCGGGGCTGATTCTGCTGGCGTGGGCCGTGGCCACGCGCAAGGCCATCTGGGGCCTGGGCGTTGCGGCAGGGCGGCAGCTGGTGGTGCTGGGTCTGGCGCAAACCACCTTGCAGTACGTGTTTTTCTACGTGGGGCTGGCGCACACCACCGGGGTCAAGGGCTCGATCATGAACGCCACGGGCACCTTCTTCAGCGTCTTGCTGGCGCACTGGGTGTATCACAACGACCGGTTGAGCCATGCCAAGCTGTGGGGCTGTGTGGTGGGCTTTGCAGGCGTCATGGTGGTCAACCTGGGGCGCGGCACGCTGGACATGGACTTCACCTTGCTGGGCGAAGGTTTTGTGGTGATCGCTGCCTTGGTGCTGGCCGCCGCCAGCATCTACGGCAAGCAGGTGTCGCAGCGCATGGATTCGGTGGTGATGACGGGCTGGCAGCTGGGCATTGGCGGGGCTGCGCTGCTGGCCATTGGCTGGGGCCTGGGCGGGTCGCTCACAGGCTTTACCTGGGGCTCCAGCGTGTTGCTGGTGTACCTGGCGTTGCTGTCTTCCGCCGCGTTCTCGCTGTGGAGCATCTTGCTCAAACACAACCGCGTGAGCCAGATCACGGTGTTCAACTTCACCGTGCCGGTGTTTGGCGCAGCGCTGTCGGCGCTGTTCCTGGGCGAGGCGCTGCTGGAGTGGAAGAACCTGCTGGCGCTGGTGCTTGTCTGTGTGGGCATCTGGCTCGTCACGCGCGATGCACCTGCCGCACCCCCCGTAGCTGCCACATCCGCCACCAAATAGACTTGCGGCCATGGCTTATTCCCTTTCACGCGAAGCGTTCCAAAACGAGCTGCACGGCCAGCGCACCGACCTGTTCACCCTGCGGGGCGCGGGCGGGCTGCAAGTGGCGGTCAGCAACTACGGCGCGCGCCTGGTGCGTGTGGCGGTGCCCGACGGGCAGGGCGGTCTCGTCGATGTGGCGCTGGGCTACAACAGCCTGCAGGGCTATCTGGACGGGCAACTCTCCATGGGCGCCCTCATTGGCCGCTGGGCCGGGCGTTTGCGCGGCGGTTTGCTCACACTGCCCGACGGCGAAGCGCTGCAGCTGCCCACCAACAGCGGCCCGCACCACCACCATGGCGGGCCCAAGGGCAGCCGTTTTCAGGTGTTTGCGGTGGACGACGTGCAAGCCGATTCGCTCACCCTGAGCCACACCTTTCGCACTGAGGACGACGGCGTGCCCGGCACGCTCCGTCTGCAGCTGCGCCTGCACATCACGGCCGACAACGCGCTGCACATGGCGTGGACCGGCGAGGCGCTGGACGCCCCCACGCTGCTCAACATCACCGGGCATGCGTTCTTCAACCTGGCGGGTGCTGGCAGCACACACGGTCACACCCTGCAAGTGCCCGCCAGCCGCTACGTGCCGCTGGCGGCCGATGTGTGCCCTGCCGGTTTGGTGCAGCCTGTGGACGCCACGCCGTTCGATTTTCGCCAAGCGCGCAGCGTGAGCGACGCCGTGGCAGGGCCCAGCGAGCAGCCGGCGCTGGCGGGTGGGCTGGACCACTACCTGGTGCTGGATGACCACGTGTGGGATGAAGAGGGTGCGGCGCTGACACCACCCGATCCACCTGAGCCACCCTCATCAGCCATCGCCCCGCCGCAGAACCTGCGCCTTGCGGCGCTGCTGAGTGAACCCGTGAGCGGTCGCACGATGGAGGTGTGGAGCACCGCGCCCGGTGTGCAGGTGTACGCGGGCCACGGCCTCAAGGCCGACCCGGTGCGCGACCAGGGGCGCGGCGCAGAGCAGGGCGGCTGGCTCTGGCAGCCGGGCGACGGCATCTGCCTGGAGCCCATGGAGTACCCCGATGCACCCAACCAGCCCGGGTTTCCCGCGCGCTGGCTGGCGCCGGGCGACGTGGTGCAGGGGGCCATCGTGTACCGCTTCACCGGTTGACGGTATTGGCGAGCTGGCAATTGTTTTGGCATTTTTGGGCTTTAGCGCCGGTTTTATAAGCACTAAATGCTATGAATTTGGTAGCAAATTGCCAAGCAGATGCGACCGCTTTCGAACTGCAAAACTGGAGGCGGCACAGAGCGCAAATTTGCTAGCGGCCAGTGGTTGATAGATAAGCGATAGGGGCTAAAAATACCTAAAAATCCGTCGCCTGTGCGCCAGGCGCGGCAGGAGTTGCCCCGCACAATGCGCTTCGCGAGTGCCGCACCCTCCCGCCAGCGGCCGTCTCCCGAACTTCCGTTGGCAAAGGACGCAACCGCATGCACTTCATCGTTCTCGGCGCAGGCGCCATTGGTTGTTATGTGGGTGGGCGCCTGGCGGCCCATGGCCATTCGGTCTGCCTGGTGGGCCGCCCCCACGCGCTGGAGCCCATCGCATTGAACGGCCTGAAGGTGACTGACCTGGACGGCTTTGACCACCCGGCGCCCGCCACCGCGCTGCAGCTGGCGTACTCGCTGGCTGATGCCGCACCTGGTAGAGACAGCATCATCCTGCTGTGTGTCAAAAGCGGCGCCACCGAATCTGCCGCGCGCGAGCTGGCGGCGGCCTGTGCGCCCGGCACTCCCGTCATCTCCCTGCAAAACGGCGTAGACAACGTGGCCCGCGTCACAGCGGTGGCGCCCGGCCTGAACGTGTTGGCCGGCATGGTGCCCTACAACGTCGTGCTGCGCGGCGCCCACGTGCACCGCGCCACGGCAGGCCATTTGCAGTTGCAGCGCGATGCCGCCACCGAGCGCGTTGCTCCGATCTTCAACGCCGCAGGCCTGGCCACCGTGCTGCCTGCCGACATCCGCGCCGTGCAGTGGGGCAAGCTGCTGCTCAATCTCAACAACCCGGTCAATGCGCTGTCGGACCTGCCCTTGCGGCAAGAGCTGCTCGACCGCGACTACCGCCGCGTCTTCGCCGCCCTGCAGACCGAAGCCCTGCGCGTGATGGCACGCGCAGGCATCACGCCCGCCCAAGTCACCGCCGTGTCTACCACGTTGCTGCCCCATGTGCTGCGCCTGCCCAACTGGCTTTTTACCCGGCTGGCCCAACGCATGCTGCAGATCGACGCCACCGCCCGCTCGTCGATGTGGGACGACCTGGAGGCCGGGCGCGTGACGGAGGTGGATGCGCTGAGTGGCGCAGTGGTGCGGCTGGCGGAAAAGCACGGGATGCAGGCGCCGCTGAATGCCCGCATGTGTGAACTGCTGGGCGGGCCGCGCCAGCGCCTGACGGGCGCGCAGATGCGCAAGGCATTGGGGCTGTGATCGGCGCTGTCTGTCGGGTTACGCCCTGCGGGCTAACCCGACCTACCCGCAACTGCCCCTGCTGCGCTTCACCATGTGTATCTCGTAGGTCGGGTTAGCGCAGCGTAACCCGACGCTTGCTTCTGTAGCAGCCGTCGGGTCACGCCCACCGGATTTACCCGATCTACTCATGACCGACCCCATCAAATTGCAGAGGCTCATGGCCCCAATTAGCTGGATAGATGCCTGCAGCCACGTAGCGGTGGAAGCTGGAATAGGGCCAGTCCGCAGCAGATGCTGCGAGCCCGTGTTTGACCGGGTTGTAGTGGATGTAATCGACGTGTCGCGCGTAGTCGTTTTCATCGCGCACCAGGTGCTCCCAGTACCGGTGCTGCCATACAGCCTGTTCCTGCTTGGCTGCACGTGCTGCGTCTGTGGGGGCACGCAGTGCGGCCGGGCTGTGTTTGGTGAACCAGGTTTTGATCAACCGCCAGCGGGTCGCAAAGTCGGCATCTTCGGGCGGCAGCGTCCAGATGCAGTGCAAATGGTCAGGCAGTACCACCATGGCGTCGATATGGAACGGGGGGGTTTGGCGAACCGTTCGGAGGGCTGCGCGCAGGGTCTCAATCGCTTCTTCGGTCTGGAGAATGGGGCGTCGTTCATGCGTGACTACCGTAAAAAACAAAGTGGCTCCGGGGGTGAAGGCGCGTCGGTAGTGCATGGGGCTTGAAGGGGAATGTCTACTTGTTTTTTGGTTGGCGCCGCCCCGTTTGCGTAGGTCGGGTTAGCGCAGCGTAACCCGACGTTTGCATTCCTTGGCGTGGCCGTCGGGTTACGCCCTTCGGGCTAACCCGACCTACGGGTTGCAGACGGCAAGCGCTGTGTCCAGCGGCACCCGCAGCCCGGTCTTCAGGCTTGCCAGCGCCACCGAGGTTCTGAACCGCTTGATGTTGTCGTCCCCCTCAAACAGCCGCTGCGTCAGCGCTTCGTAGTCCGCCATCGAGGCCACGGTCACCACCAGCAGATAGTCGGCCTCGCCCGTCACGCCGTAGCACTGCTGCACCGCGTCTTCGGCGGCGATGCGGGCGCGCAGGGGGGCGGTGCGGTCGGGGCGTTCGTTTTCCAGGTGCACCTCCAGCACGATGGTCAGCGGCATGCCGACCTTGGCAGGGTCGAGCACAGCCACGTTGGCGCGGATCACGCCGCTGTCTTTCAGCCGCTGTATGCGCCGCTGCACGGCCGGGGCCGACAGGTTTACCGCCTGCGCAATCACGCGCTGGGGCGTGGTGTTGTCGGTTTGCAGAATGTCAAGGATGGCGAGGTCAAAACGATCGAGCGCAGCGGGGGCGGGCATGGGATGCTCCGGTTTGGGTGAGCGAAAGTTGCGTGCAGGCCCTGAAATTCGAGCAAAAAGCACGCCCAGGTCGCACTACATTTTCAGGCATGAGTGTTTCACCCCTTCAACGTTTTGTTCCTTTTCTCGCCGTTCTGGGCTCTGTCACTGCCTTGGGCATCGGCACCTCGTGGGCCAAACAATGGTTGTTTCCGCTAGTCGGGGCGCAGGGCACCACCGCTGTGCGGGTGGGGTTTTCGGCTGTGCTGCTACTGCTGCTGTGGCGGCCCTGGCGCTGGCATTTGTCGCGCACCGACGCGCGTGCGGTGGTGCTGTATGGCGCCACGCTGGGCGCCATGAACCTGATGTTCTATATGTCGCTGCGCACCCTGCCGTTTGGCCTGGCGGTGGCCATCGAATTCTCGGGCCCGCTGGCGGTAGCCATCTGGTCGTCGCGGCGCGCGGTGGATTTTGTGTGGGTGGCGTTGGCGATGGCGGGGCTGGGTATGTTGCTGCCGCTGGGGGTGAACAGCAGCGAGCTCGACCCGGTGGGTGTGATGTATGCCCTGGGGGCTGCCGTGGCCTGGGCGCTGTACATCGTGTTTGGCAAGCGCGCCGGGCATTTGCATGCGGGTCATTCGGTGTCGCTGGGTTTGCTGGTGGCCGCCATCGTGGTGGTGCCGGTGGGTGTGGTGCATGCAGGCGCTGCGCTGCTCTCGCCCACTGTGCTGCTGATCGGCGTGGCGGTGGCGGCGGTGTCCAGCGCCATCCCGATCTCGCTGGAGATGATGGCGCTCAAGCGGCTGCCCAAAGAGGCCTTTGGGATCATGATCAGCATGGAGCCCGCCGTGGCCGCCGTGCTGGCCCTTGTGCTGCTGGGGGAGCATTTGAGCGCCCTGCAGTGGCTGGCCATTGGCTGCATTGTGGCCGCGTCCATGGGGAGTGCAGCCACCGCCGCACGCCCCACAGGTAGCAGTGCCGTTAATGCAAAAAAGATAGCTGCTAGCGCTTAGTGGATAAGCGCTAGAGCCACTTTTTATATCAAATCCATCAACCCGGTCCGCTTTTGGGTGAGGGGCGAATGTTGTCGATCATTCCTTCCAGCCGTTCCACTTCCTCGTGCATCTTGGCGTCCGCGCCCACACGCGTTTCCACAGCGCGCACCAGCGGCATGATGAGCTGCCGGTAGGTGACGGACAGCGACAGCAGTGCATCGACCATGCGCTGGCTTTGGGCTTGGTCGCTGTTTTGGGTGGCGGCGTGCAGGGCCTGGGTGCTGGCCTGCAGCGTCTGCAATGCCTGCGCAGTGGCGTCCAGGCTGGCGCGCATCTGGGCCTGCGTCTGCGTAGTGCCGCTTTTCAGGTGTTTGGCCAGTTCGGCCAGCGCTGCCAGTGACGGCTCCAGCCGCCCGAGCAACGCCGCCTGGGCCTGCTGATCCGGAGTGGGCGTGGGGCTGGCCATGTGTTGGGCGATGGCCGCCAGCGGCTGTGCCAGCTGCTGGCCCAGGTGCTCTGCGTTGTGGGCCAGTTGCTCGGTGAACTGGCGCGGCTGCAGCGCGTCCACGCTGCGGGCAATGTCCAGCAGGCCGCGTGTGACGCGCATGCTCGGGTCGTCCTCGGCGCCGCCCATCTTGCGCTGGCGTTGGTAGCCTTCGCAAATCTCCGTCCAGCGCGCAGCCTCGTCGGGTGTGGGGTTGCCAATCAGGTGGGCCAGCTGCAGCAGGTTTTCTTCGGCGCCGGTGGTCAGCGTCTGGGCCTCGCCACGGTAGTGGTCGCGCAGCAGCGCGTCCAGCTCTTGCGGCTGCATCAGCGGCGTGACCTGTGGCGCCAGTCGCGCCATGTTGCGGTAGCTGCCCTGCAGGCGAAACGGCGGCGCCACGCGGTAGCGGTCGTCCTGTGCGGCCGATGCGATGTAAGCCAGGTTCACCTTGAGCAACAGGTCGCGCACGGTGAACAGGCGCTGGAACAGGTTCTTGAGCTCGTCCAGCTCGGCTGCGCTGTAGGGGTGGGCAAAGGTGGTGGGGTCAATCGCCTCGCCCTGGGCCAGGCGCACCAGCAGGTGCACGTCCTTGGGCTCGCGTGCGGTCAGCGGCTGGGTCACCGGGTGGGCGGTCAGGCTGTTTTCCAGGTACGACAGCGCAAACACGGCTTCGCGGCCCGAGAGCACGTCGCCCAGGTTGTAGATGTCGGCCCGGTTGGCCAGCATGTCCGGAATGCGGAACACGTCGCCCGACTCGGTGTACGGGTTGCCCGCCATCACTACCGCGAAGCGCTTACCGCGCATGTCCCAGGTGCGGGGTTGGCCCTGCCACACGCCTTCGATGCGGCGCGTGCCGTCGGCCAGGGCAATGAACTTCTGCAGAAACTCGGGGTGCGTGTGCTGGATGTCGTCCAGGTACAGCATCACGTTGCTGCCCATGGCCAGGCCCAGGTTCAGTTTCTCCAGCTCTTGCCGGGCAGCGCTGTTGGGCGCGGTGACGGGGTCGATGGACGTGACGCCGTGGCCCAGCGCCGGGCAGTTGATGCGCACAAACACCAGGCCCAGCCGGTCGGCCACGTATTCCATGATGGTGGTCTTGCCGTAGCCAGGCGGCGAGATCAGCAGCAGCATGCCCATGCGGTCGGTGCGGGCAGCATCACCCGCAGCACCAATCTGTTTGGACAGGTTGGCGCCAATCAGCGGCAAATACACCTCGTCAATCAGGCGGTTGCGCACAAAGGTAGACAACGGCTTGGCCTGGAACTGCGTCAGGTGCAGGCGTGCTTTTTCTTGCACCAGCAGCTCGTGCCGCAGGGCTTGCAGCGCGGTGAAACTGGCCACCGCATGCACGCGGTGGTAGCGCACGCGGCGCCAGAAGTCGTTCAGGTCAATGGCCAGCGTGCCCTGTGCAATGCGCGCATGTTCGCTTCGCAGGCCCTGCACCGTGGCCTGCAAGGTGGCGTTCACGCGGTGGCGCGGCGCGTCCACCGCCAGCAAGGTGGCGGCGTCATCGATGCCTGCCAGCAGCGCGGCGGCGTTTTCGGTCTGCGACTGGGCATAGGCACGCACCCAGTGGCGCGCCAGGCGCCAGCGTTCGGCGGGCTCGGCTGCGGCCAGGTCGCGCTGCCAGTTGGCACGCAAGCCGCCGTGGTCCAGTGCGCGCTCCAGCCCCTGTGCAAGGTCCTGGCCGGTGCCGCTGACCACCCAGGTGGGGGGCAGGTCGGGCGTGGTTTCGCGTTCGGCCAGCTCGCGCACCAGGTAGGCGGCGGCGTCCATGCTGAGGGTGGTGGCCAGTGCTTCGCGCTCGTCGGCGGTCATGGCGCCGGGTGTGGGCGCAATCTCGGGCAGCAACTCGTGCAGCAGGTGCGGAAACTCGTGCGCAAAGCGGTGCAGTACTGACTGGGCTTCGTGCTCCAGCGCTTGCTGCGCGTCGCGCCGGGTGAACAGCTGGGCAATCTGGGCCGCGCTGCGGGCACGGCGCGCCAGCGACTGGCGGCCTTCCTCGCGCAGGCCATGTTGCCAATACAGCAGCGCCAGCGCGCGTTCTGCCGGGCCATACACCAGCAAGCCCGCAGCCGCTTGCAATGGCGCCAGCACTTGCACCACACGCAGCGCATCGTCGTCATGAATGCCGCGTTGGTAGCCCTCTTGGTAGCGGCCTGCGGCAAAGCGGCGCAGGGGCTCCAGCAAAGCGGCGGGCGGCGGGGCGTCGGGCCCGGCCTCGGTCAATTGCACCAGCAGCTCGGCCCAGCCGGGTTCGCTGGTGCCGTTGTGCAAAGCGTCAATCCACTCCGCGCTCAGGTATTCGATGCGCGACAGGGCGGGTGTTTCAGACACCAGCGCCTGGTCCCAATAGGGGCGCAGCGCCAGCAGGCGCTCGTCGTGCGCGGGGGCCAGGTAGTCGGTGCCGGTGATCTGCCAGGCCAGTCCGCCGTCGTGCGCCACCAGCGTCAGGTCCAGCGGCTGGCGGTTGACGGTAAAACTGTGCGCGCCCAGGCGCAGGCCGCTGGTGGCACCTTCGCCCGAGGCCAGGTCGCGCTGGTCGCGCACCGAGCGCAGGGCCTGGTCGCGCGCGGTTTTTAGGCGGGTGTCGATGTCGTCGGCCGCCACGGCTGCGCCCAGGCGGCGCAGTTCGGCCACTTGCTCGCGCAGCTTGGCCAGCATGGGGTCGGCGGCAAAGTAGCTGTGCACCTGCGTCAGCTCGGTCAGCGCAGCCACGCGGCGGGGCACGCCATCCAGAATGCGGCCCGTGGCGTCGGCCAGCGCCTTGGCGCGGCGCTGGCGCGTCTCTAGCAGGCTTTGGCGGCGGGCGGACAGCGCCTCGTACACCGACTCGCGTTTGGTGGCGATGTCGTCCAGAAACTCTTCTTGCTCGGCAAAACGCGCTTCGATGTCTTCGAGCTGGGCCAGCAGGCGGGTCAGCGCCTCGTCGCACTTTTCGGGCGTGTCGGCCAGCTCCAGCGCGTTTTCTACCGCCTGGCCAAACAGCTTGAACTGCGCGCCAAACTCGGCACGTTGTTCGGCGGCCCCCAGCGACCGGCGGCGCAAGCGTGCGTCGGCGCGCAGGCGGTTGATGTCGGCGTATAGCAGTGCAATGCGGTCCAGAATGGCCGTGCGCTGCACCGCGTCGCCACCGGGCAGGCTGCCCAGTTGCTCGCTCAGCAGGTCCAGCCCGGCGGCCTGGTCGTCCAGCACGGTCAGCTGCTCGGCCAGATGGGATGCGGTGGCGGCCAGTGGCAGCGCCGCCGCCACTTTATCGAGCGCCTGGCGTTGTCCGTCAAACGCTTTTTCGTCGGCCAGGAACTGCATGGCGCGTTCGCCCACGCGCTGCTGCTCGTCCGTCAGCGCCTGGGCCATGGCGTCGATGGCGGTCAGGTCGGCGTAGCGCAGTTCGCGCAGCAGGTGCAGCTCGCCCTGACGCTGGCGCAGGCGGTTGAGGGCCAGCACAAAATCGTTCGGACTGCGCCACATCTGGCTGGCGATCACCGTCATCAGCTCGCGCTGCTGGCCTTCGGCCTTCTGCATAGCGCGGGCCGTGTCCTGGCGGATGCTTTCGACCTTTTCGAACTCGCCCAGCGTGGCCTGCGCGGCTTGCTCAATCGCACCCAGGTCGGCAGCGGCGTTCTGCACCTCGGGCGCATCCAGCCAGAAGTACGCGTCGCGGGCCCGCAGGCACTGCCGAATCAGGTCTTCATAGGCTGTTCGCGTGGGCACCTGCTCGCGCACGGTGCGGGCAATGCCCAGCAGGTCCGAAATACCGCGCACCAGGTCGGCATTGCCCACCCGGCCAAAAAAACCGGTGCCCGCAGGCTGGCGGCTGGCATGCTCTTCCGTCGCAAACGGCGTGCGCCACAGCTGCATGGGGTGCACCCGGGTGGCCTCGCCGCGGGCGGCCTGAAACACCAGCATGCGCCCGTCGGGCAAGGTGCCGTAGCCGTCGGCCAGGATGGGTGGCGCCAGCGACTTTTCAATCAGGTTGTAGGTAAACAGGGCGTAGCAGCCCGCGTCCAGCGTGGCCGGGCTGCCCTGCGGCGGCGGCACGGTGCCGTAAAAGATGTAGGCCACGTCTTCACCGTTGGGCGAGCGCTTCATGCGCGTAAAACGCAGCTGCTCCGTCAGCTCGGGCGGCAGGTCAAAGCGTTTGTTTTCGCCCGACTGCAGGTAGTAACCACCCGGAAAGATGATGCCGTGGTCCTCCGGCAGTTGCATACACGACGCCCCAATGGCGTCAATGCGCACCGCCTGCCGCGTGCGCTGGTTGAACACGAGGTAGCGCGTGGTGTTCTCGCGGTAGGGGCGCACCTGCAGCAAGATGAGCAGGCCCAGCTTGGCATACGCAATCTCGGCATCGCCCAGCGCCTGGTTGGGGTCGTCCACCGGCTCTTCGTACAGCCCCAAGCCGGTTTCGGTGTTGTTCTCGATCTTGAGTGTCAGCGTGCCGCTCGTGGTCTCCACAAACAGCGTGTCCAGCACGTTGAAATGCGGGTGCGCGCCGCCCACGTGGTTTTCGCGGGTCAGCGGGGTCCAGGCAAAGTCGTGGCTGGGCGGCGGTGTCAGGTCGCGCTCGCCCCGGTTGTCCACGTATTTGAGCGTGCCATCGCTCTCGCGCCGCCAGCGGAACACGCGAATGTCCTGCGCCTGTTGCCCGATCTGAAAAGCCGCCAGCAAAAACTCCGGCGTGGGCCGCAGCAGTTGCAAGGTGGCCTGCTTGTAGTAGGTGTACAGCTCGTTGAAGTCGGCCACAAAGCGGGGGTCGTCCAGAAAGCTGTCGGCCAAAGGCACCTGCACCAGCTCGTCGCTCTCGGGGTTCCCGGTGGTGGTATCCGCTCCTTGGTGTGCCAGTTCGTAGATGGCGAACACGTCCTCCACCCGCGTCTCACGCTTGAGGCCCATGAACACGTTGTACCCAAACAGCAGCCGGTTGCCGCCGATGTAGGCCAGGTCGCGGGCCACACAGTTGTGCTCGGTGCGCGCGCGCAGGCGCATCAGCAGTTGCTGGTCGCGCTGGCCAAACTGCCCAATGCGCGCCGTGTTGAGCGACTGCGCCTTGGCCAGCAATTGGTCGCCTTGCACTTCCAGGCGCTTTTTCAGCAACTCGTAGCTGCTGCTGTTGGCAACGCTGGTGTCGATGGCGGCGGCGGTTTTGTCGTCGTCTGCCGATGCGGGGGCGGATGCCTTGGAGTTCATGAATTAAGCGGCTCAGTGGCGCGGATGAGGGCCAGGACTTCGTCTCGGTGGGGCTGCTCGATTAGCCAGCGGCGGATGCGCTGCACCTCGTCCATGCAGGCGTCGCCATGGCGCTGGCGAAGCGCCTGCATGCGGGTGGCTTGCAAACGTTCGGTTTGAAGGCGGCGCTGGCCGCCGTCAGACAGCAAGGTATCGAGCTGCGGGGCCAGGCCGCGCTGCACCAGGGCCGGCCATTCGCCGCGGTCCAGCCACAAGTATTGGCACGGCCCACAGCGGTCTACGCGAAAGTCGCCTTGCGCATCCACCGCCAGGCGCTGCATCAGCCGCGCGCAGGCCGGGCAGGCGCGCGCTTGCCCCTGGTCTGCGGGCACGTCGGCAACCCCGGGTGCGTCTGCGCTTGCGACCCAGTCGGGCGAGCGGCTGCGCCAGCGGCGCCAGTCATCCATCTGCAGCAGCACAGCGCCGCAGTCGGGGCAGACGGCAGCGGGCAGTCCTTCTTCAAGGGCCACGGTTGTCAATGGGGACCGGCTGGCGCAGCTGCAATGCAGTCGTGTGGTCATGGGGATAAGTTGCTATAGAAAAAGGAGCTGGTAGCGCTTGATTTCATTGGGATTCAGATACCAAATGATCTGAAAGCCTTTCAGGTTAAGCGCTAGAAGCTATGGATTTATTTGCTCGGCTTGCGCAATGGTCAATCCCGTGCGAACGCCGAGTCCGTCGGGCACATCGCTGGCTGTGGCGGGCGTAGCGTGCCGCATGGCAGTGCAAATTGCCGTTGCCATCAAGGTGTGCGGAGTTTTCATACGGTTTTTTCAGTCAGTGAAAGGGCTTGGCGGTAGAGCTGCTGGCTCCGCGCGTTGGCTCGCCATCAGCACAGCGCGGTGCAGTTGCGCCTGCAATAGCGCTGTGTCAGGGATGTGCGCCAGATACTCCGCCACGCGAATGTTGGAGGCATTCAAATCAAGCAATTCCACCTGCTCGGCATCCTTGGCCGCGCACAGGATCAGGCCGATGGGCGACTCCTCGCCCGCCGCGCGATCGTGCTTGTCCAGCCAGCGCAGGTACAGCTCCATCTGGCCCTTGTGCGCGGGCTGGAACTTCTCCAGCTTGAGTTCCACGGCCACCAGTCGGCGCAAGTGGCGGTGGTAGAAAAGCAGGTCGAGGTAGAAGTCATCCGCACCCACGCTGATGCGTTTTTGCCGCGCCACGAAGGTGAAGCCCGCGCCCAGTTCCAGCAGGAAGCGCTCCATCTCGCGAAGGATGGCGCCTTCCAGATCTCGCTCGCTGTAGTCCTGCGGCAGGCCCAGAAAGTCCAGCATGTACGGGTCGCGGAACACGAGGTCGGGCGTCATCTGCCCGCCCATGCGCAAGTGACTGATCTCGGCCTGCACCACGGCTTCGGGTTGTTTGGAAATGGCCGTGCGCAGGTACAACTGGCTGGCGATGCGCTCGCGCAGGGTCCGCACACTCCAGCGCTCCACGCGACACAGCTCGGCGTAGTAGTCGCGTTCCAGTGGCGCTTTCAGCGGCAGGATTTCGATGAAGTGGCTCCAGCTCAATTGTTGCGACAGCGTCGCAACAATTGCCTGATCGGGAAACACCTCAGCAAACTTGACCATGCGCGTGAGCGCGGATCGGTTGAACCCCTTGCCGTAGTCCCGCGCCAATTGTGCCGACAGCGTCGACACAATCTGCTGGCCGTAGTCAGCGCGCTGGCTTCCCAACACTTCCTTCCCGATGCGTTGGCCCATATGCCAATACATCATGGTTTGCGTGGCATTGGCTGTCTGCGCGACGTGCGCACGCGCCTGGTCGATCAGGCCGCGCAGTTCTGCCAGCAGGTCAGCGGTATTGAGGAGGTTGGGCATGCTACTGAATCAGGAGCGTATAGCGCTTGATTTCATTGGGTTCAGATAAAAAAACTATCTGAAACCCTTTCAAGTTAAGCGCTAGCAGCTATGGTTTTATCTGCGGAAGGTCTGCATCAGTTGCTGCAGCGCCTGCTTCTGGCTGTCGGTGCCCGTGGTGGAAATCTTGGCCAGCAGGGCCGATACCGTCAGGCTCTGCAGCTCGCTGGCTGAGCCGCCTGCCGCGCCCAGGATCTGCTTGACGTCTTCCACCACGTCGCGCTCGCCGCTCAGCTGGTCTTTAAAGGCCACCTGCAGCGTCTGGCTCTTGCCCACGGCCGCATCAATGCCCTTGCCCACCGACAACGCGCGCACAAAGCTGTCGAAGTAGTCGCCCTGGCCACCCACGATGTCGATCTTGGCGTTTTTCAGCGCCACGCCCAGCACCTCGGCCTGTTCCTTGGCGATGGCGGTTTGCGCCTCGATGCCCTTGATGGTTTCGGCGTGCGCACGCTCCAGTCGCATGCGGTATTCCTCGTGGTCCCGCGTCTCGGGGCTCATGGCCTTCATGGCTTCGAACTTTTCTTTCAGGCCACGCGCTTCGGCGTTGAACTTCACGTCGATGTTGTGCGCTTCGGCATCGCCCATCTTGGCCAGCGCTTCGGCATCGGCGGTGCGCACATGCGCTTCGGCGTTGCCGATCTTTTCCTTGCCTTCGGCTTCGGCGTCAAAACGGGCGCGCATGCCGGTGGCTTCGGCCTGCGAGCGGGCTTCGACCACGTTGGCTTCGGCGCGGCCGACCTTTTCCTTGCCGGTGGCTTCGGCCTCCATGCGCGCCAGTTGTGCACCGGCGGCGGCAATCTGCACCTTGGCGTCTGCCAGGCCGGGTGCGGCCGACAGGGCTTCGATCCCTTCGGCGTCGCGCTTCTTGGCTTCGGCTTCGCGCTCGGCAACCTTCAGGCGGGCATCGGCCAGCACCAGTTCTTCAGCCGCCTTGTGGCGCGCCTTGCGTTCTTGCGCTTCGGCGGTCTTCACTTCCATGATGACCTTCTCTTCGGCCGCAGCTTCGGCGCCGATCACGATGGCTTTGCGGGTTCGGTCGGCCTCGGCCACTTCGCGCACTTCCTTGATGGCTTCTTCCTGCTCGGCCACCGTGCGCTCGACCACGATGCGTTCACGCACCACTTCGGCAATGGCCTTCTTCTGCACTTCGACGGCCTTGTCTTTTTCGATGCGCTGCAGCGTCACTTCCTTCTCGCGGGCGACGATTTCGAGGTCTTGGGCGCGGGTCACACGCTCTTGTTCAATCACGACTGCGCGCTTGCGGTTGTTCTCGGCCACTTCTTTTTCGCGCAGCACGTTTTCTTGCTGCACGGCCAGTTGTTGCTCGGACTGCAGGCGGGCCATTTCAGAGCGGGTGCGCTCCTCGGCCTGGACCTTGGAGGTTTCGGCTTCTTCGCGGGCCTTGACCGTGGCCACTTCGCGCGCTTGGCGGGCGGTGGCGTCGGCTTGTTGGCGCTCCAGCTCCAGCAAGGCTTCTTGCGTTTCGACGTTCTTCTTCTTGATCTGCATTTCCTCGTTGCGGCGCAGTTCGTTGGTCACCACATGCTCAACCGCGGTCAGCTGCGTGATCTTCTTGATACCTTGCGCGTCGAGGATGTTGTTGGAGTCGAGCTTGGACAAGGGCGTCTGCTCCAGATAGTCGATGGCCGCGTCTTCCAGCACATAGCCCGAGAGGTCGTCGCCAATCTGCTCGATGATCTTGTCGCGGAAACGGTCGCGCGCCTGGTACAGGTCCACAAAGTCCAGCGACTTGCCAGCGGTTTTGAGGGCTTCAGAGAACTTGGCGGAGAACAGGTCTTCCAGAATCTCGTGGTTGGACGCGCGTGCGCAGCCAATGCCTTGGGCCACGCGCAGCACGTCTTCGGCGGTCTTGTTCACGCGCACAAAAAACTTCACCTTGATGTCGGCACGGATGTTGTCCGCGCAGATCAGGCCTTGGTCGCCCGACCGGTCGATTTCGATGGTCTTGACCGAGATGTCCATCAGCTCGGCCTTGTGGATGATGGGGTAGACCATGCGGCCGGTGAAGGTGACTTCGGGCTCGGCGCGCAGGGTGTTGATGATGAGTGCGTGGCCTTGCTCTACCTTGCGATAGAACTTCGCGAACATGACGAACATCGCCAGGATCAGGAAGACGATGACGCCAACGGCAATCAGGATGACCATGAGGGATTGCTGCATGAGAACGCTTTCTGGTGAAAGGGTTGAAAAGAGAGAGGAGAAAGATGGAGAGAAAAAATGGGGCAGGCGAGGGCGCTGAAACGCAGACCGCGCCAGCGTGCATCACGCCGGTGGCAGGGGCATGACCAGATAGCGGTGGGTGCCCGCGTCGTATTCGGTGATCAGCGCCGTGTCGCCGCGCTTCAAGGTGTTGGGGCTGGGCGACCACACGCGAATGTTGAGGCTGGCGCCGCGTTGCGCCACCTCGGCACGGCCCTGGCGTTCATCGACCGCGCCTGTCAGCACGCGGCAGGTCTGGCCGACCAGCGAAGCGTTGCTCTGCGCGGTGTGGTGCACAAACAGCCCGCGCAGCGGCCGCACCAGCCGCGCCGTGATCACGATGGACAAAGCAAACGCCACCAGTAACACCACCAAGCCCACCATCCATTGGAGGATGTCGGTAGGCACCCACGCCAGCAGCGTGACGCCTGCCAAAAACGACAGCGTCCAGCCCACCAGCACCAGCAGGCTGAACACAATGGAAAACGGCACACCGTGCAGCCCAAAGGCCACCACATAGCTGGCGATGGTGCCCATGTCGTCCACGCTGGCGTCGGCATGGGTTTCGATGTCCAGGTCTATGCCGCTCGACTCAAAATCGACCATGCCAATGATGGCCAGCAGCCAATACACCAGCACCACTCCCAGCAGCACGGTGTAGATGGCCGTCGGAAAGGCCGTGGCCGCCGCTAAAAGACTGGCAAACATATCAATCCCCCCTCGTTGTGTTGTGTTCTGGTCGAGGAAAACGCAGAACCGGACTTCTTATTTTTTCTTGGACGGTGACGCGCTGTTTTGCTCTTGCGCGTCCTTCACGTTCGGCGCGTTCTTCACGTTCTTCGCGTTCTGCACAAACGCGATCAGTTCGCGTGTAGCCGCCTCTTTGATCCCCAGGCGGTCGTCGGGCGCCAAGCCGTAGCGCTGCGCCAGCAATTCGTAGTCGGCCCCGTCCAGCGACACCGTAAGGCGCGGCCGCTTGGGCCGCGCTGCCACCGGCAAATCAAGCACGCTGCGGATCTGCGTAGACGTAGACACATTGGCATGAAAAGCCGCCACGCGGACCGCCTCCATCACCGCCTCTTCCACATCAAACGCAACCTGAACGGCGCGCAGCGCGGGCTCCGAGCCCTGCCACCGCGCGGGTTTGCGCGGTGCGGGGCTCATGGGGCGGGCGTGGGTGCTGCGGGAGCGGTGGTGCTTGCAGCGCTACCTGCCGCCTGGCGCGCGCGCAGGCGCTCCATCACCTTGGCGGCGCGGGCCTTGTCGTTGTCGCCAATGCCTGCATCGGCCAGCTTGCGCTCCAGGGCGCGGTGGCCAAACTCCTGGTCCAGCTGCTCCGCAGCCGCCATGCGGTCGGCCAGGTCTTCGTGCCGCTTCTTGATGCGCTCCAGCGAATCGCGTGCGCTGGTCAGCTGCGAGCCGGTGGCGCCAATGCTTTCCGAAATGCTCTGTGTGGCGCGGTAGACGCTCTCGGTGGTCTTGGCAATGCCAATCTCGCGCTCGTGTTCACGCACTCGGCCTTCGGCGCTGCGGATCAGGTCCTTCAGGCGCGACACCTGCAGCGCGTAGCTGGCGTGTGCTTGCGTCTGCTCGGTCAGCTCGGCCTCCAGCGCGCCCACGCGGTCGGCCACTTCCAGCGCCAGGCCTTCGTTGGCCTTGTCCAGCGCCTGCACCGCCATGTCTTCGTGGCGCAGCATGTCGGACTTGATGCGCTCAATGTCGCGCGCCGTCTGCATCTGCTTGGCCATCACGCCGGTCAACTCGGTCTTGGCCTCGTTGATGCTCGCCTTGGCGTCGATGATTTCTTGTTCATAAATGCGCGTGGCGTTGCCATCGACCACGCTCTGGCCCAGTTCGCGTGCGCTGCCGCGCAGCAGGGTAACTAGCTTCTTGATGACCGACATGATGGTTCTCCTGTCACAGTCGAAAAATCACACAAAGAGAGAGAAGGGCGGCAACCGCGTGCTTCAACGAAAGAGCTCAGGCAAGGTGCCTCAGAGCAGAAACTCGGCCAGAGCGTCCAGCGCATCCAGCGCGTTGTCGCTCAGCACCGCCACCTCATGCGCCACGTCTTCAGCGCGCGCCGCACGGGCCAGCGCACCCACCAGTACAAAGCGCCCATCCACGCGGCCAAACGCAGACAGCGGCACGGAGGGGTTCAGGTCCAGCAACGCCTCCATCAGCTCGGCACGCCGCTCGGGGCGCACATCGGCATCGGTCCACAGGTAGCACAGACAGATGACCTGCATGTCCGAGCAGGTCACAAAGATGGGCAGCTCATCGCGCCCCTCAATGCTGACCTGCACCACCGGCACATCGCCCGCAATGGGCTGCAACTGCACCGCTGCCCCGCCCATGAGCGCGGAGGTCAGCGTGTCCAGGTTGTTGAGTTGTTCCAGCAAAGTGGGCACAGCGTCTCCTTCATCACACGGGTGGAACAGGCGGCCGGGGAAGGTGCGTGTGCCTGCATGGATGGGAAGAATACGTGCGCTGACATATCATGTCAACGTATTCGTTTGTCACTAATTGCAAGCGCGGTTTGCAGCTAATGGCGGATGCTGTTTTTTGTATCGTGGTGGTGAGGCTTCGCTGGGTTCCGACCCGCATGAGTGGTGTCAGCACCAAGCCTGCTCGCGCTATTAAAGAACTCTTTAATGTGCGTGATCGGTATGAAAGAACTCTTTAATACCGAGGCCCAAGGTGAGCTTCTATTTCCACTCCAGCGTGCCCCCAGCATTGTGCTGGGCCTGCGCATGCTCATGCTAACGGCCTGCAGGCCCGGGGAAGTGCGCGGTGCGCGCTGGGTGGAGGTCTACCGCAAGGCGGCGCTGTGGAGCATCCCCGCAGAGCGCATGAAGATGCGCGAGGAACCCCGCCTCACCTGCCCGCTTAACAGCCCTCAATTGCCGACCCCGACGAACCCCCTCAGTGCGAGGCCTGGCATGGCCTGCAGGGCGGTTTTGTACTGCGAGGAAGTGACGGGATTTGACGGGATTTGCTGAAGAAAAGTAGTTGCTAATTTTTCGCCGTAACGTCACATTTACGAGAGTCGTGCCTGTGGGCTGACTGGCTTATCAATAAACAAAAAATATCGGTGGAGGGGCAGCGAAATGAACGTGAACGGACAGCAGCATCCCAAAGGGGAGGCGGATGCAGATGAATCTGGTTGGACCTCAATCGAGGAGATAAAGCGTCAGTGCGAAGAGTTGGGGGAAGTGATGACGGGGATCAAAGACAGTCATTTGGCTACCGGATTGCTCGCGGAGGAGACAAATGCGCTCTTGGTGAAAGTCCGAGGACAGCTGGAAGAGGCTGCCGCCACCTGCGCTCAAATATCCAGTTCTCGAGACCGGGCTGAGAAAGAGGGGCAACGCGCGACGGTCCTTCTCGATCAGATGACGGCGACCGGAGATCAGGCCACGACGATCATCCGAAATCTTGAGAAAGATGCCGTCGCTGCCGCAAAGCATACGAGCACTGCAGAAGCAAACAGCTCGCGGATCAATACGCTCAAGGACACGGCGCAAGAAAACGGCAGTGCGCTCTCTGCGATGAAGGCGCAGGCAGACTTGGATGCCGCGAGCATCTCCGCCGCAAAAGAGGCGGGGAATGAAGCAGTCCTTCAGCTGAAGGGGCTCGCCGACAAAGCGAAGACGGTTCAGAAGGAGCTTGGTGGTTACGAAGCTGAGCTGGAAGGCTTGATTGAGGCTTCAAAAAAGCAGCTGACAACAATCACAGACCTTTTGCCCGGCGCAACCAGCGCGGGCTTGGCCCATGCTTTTGATCAGCGGCGGCAGTCCTTTCTCAAGCCAAGTACCCGTTGGCAATGGCTATTTGTGGGGTCTGTCACTTTGCTGGCATTTCTCGCGCTGACAGGGCTGCTTGGCGCCGTTCGTGACGGTGTGCCGTTGAGCTACGACGAACTTCTGAGGCTGTGGTTGGCGCGATTGCCCATAGCTGGTGCGCTGATTTGGCTAGCCTTGCATTCGAGCCAGGAGTCGGCTCTGGCGAAGCGACTCGAGGAAGACTATGGGTACAAGGCCGCAATCGCTGCATCGTTCCAAGGATTTCAAAAGATGATGGCAGAGACTACCGTGGACTCTCAGTCAAACACGCCTCTGGCCAAACTGTGCGAAGACACTCTTGCCACCCTGGCAAGCTCCCCCGGCCGGATCTATGACAAGCACAAGCTGACTGTTTCTCCCAGCGGGGAACTTGCGAGCGCCGCTAAGACAATCACAGAAGGCCTTGGAGGGCCCAAGAATTGATTGGCTGATGGAGGTGCGGTCGCGTTGACAAAAAAAGGCCCAGACATCACTGCCGGGGCCTTTCGTTTTTCAGCGCCAGGGAACACGCCCGGCTCGCTTCATCGTGACGCTCAGGCCGTCGCCTCCGCCCGCTGCAGCTGCAGCACCTTCACCGGCGTGAGAAACGCATGCCCCGCAAACGCCCCCAGATCCAGCAGCCCCAGCGCCTCCACTTCGGGCCGCTGATGCGCCTCCGGCCGCTCCAGCGCCACGGCCGACAGGCGCTACCAGATGAACTTCATCCGGTAGGCTCGTGGATCATCAGCTTGCCGATCAATGCCCGTGGGCTCCGATGCATGCGTCATCAACGCCATGGCCCGCGTGAGCGCCTCTTCGGACTCTGCAAGCGCCTTGTAGGCTTCAAGCCGTGCATAGGACCCATACGCCGCATCGTGGGCGTTTGCATAGCGCTCCGCAGCGTGTGGTGCCCACGTGCCAAGCGACGTGCGGAGAATCGGCCATCTGGCCTTAGACGCGGAAGGGTCGCAGTGAGATGCGGTATGTGGCTGAGGTGTGTAGCGGTGGCAGGCCCAACCCACACACTGCGAAGACCCTACCACGGGGTTACTTCCTTGAATACTACTTTTTTGATAGCTGTTAGCGCTTATTCAATAAGCGCTAGAGGCCAATTTGATCATATATCTGGTCCCCTCAGCAGGAATCGAACCTGCATCTAGCGCTTAGGAGGCACTCGTTCTATCCATTGAACTATGAGGAGCAAGACAGCCGCGCATTGTAGTGGGCGCACGCACGCCCCTTGGAGTGCGCAGCCTCAGTCGTACTTCACCGTGTAGATGATGTCCACCGCACTCTTCTCCCCCGTCTGCCCGCGCAGCGTGAGGCTGCGGGTGAGGTCGTAAAAAATATACAGCGTGCCCAGCGTGCCGGACAGGCTGCGCTCATACGTCACATACAAATCGGTGGACAGGCGCTTGCCGAAGGTGAGGGCGGCGGCGGTGGCGTCTTCGCCAGAGCCGGGGCCTTTGACGCCGATTTCATCGAGGCCCAGGCGGCTGGCGATGCCGCCGCCGGGGTTGTTGCCGCGGCCCAGCAGAGCCAGGGCGGCTTGTTGCAGCACGGCGGCTTCGGCGCCACCGGCGGCCGCATCGCGGCCCAACACCACCCACGAGAGTTTTTCAGCGTCGGGCAGTTCGGGGTCTGAATACAGCTTGACGCGGGGCGCCTTGGCGCTGCCGGTGACTTGCACGCCAGCACGCACGCTGATGTTGGGGCGCAGCGCCAGGATGTCGAGCGAGGGGTTGTCGTAGGGGCCGTTGAAGCGGATGAGGCCCGTTTCTACATTCAACGATTGGCCCCAGGCGCGGTAGCGGCCTTCGTCGGTGCGCACTTCGCCGGTCACGCGTGGCGGGGCTCCGGGCACGGCGCTGCTGCGAATGTCCAGCTCGCCCGTCAGGCGCGTGGTGATGCCGTGGCCGCTGAGCGCGAAGTCGCGGCCCAGGTTGAGGGTGATGGCGATGTCGGGGGGCTTGGCGGTTTCGGCCTGGGCGGCGACCTGGTTGGCACGGGCGGCGGCCTGGGCCTTGGCCTGGTCGGCGCTGTCCTTGGCTTTGGACCGCACCACCACGTCCGAGCCCAGGGTGGGCGCGGATTCGTCGGGCAGGATGATGGTGGCGCGGTCGGTGGTGAGCTTGCCGCGCAGGCTGATCTGGCCTTGCTGCAATTGCGCCTGCACGGTGCCAGAGACGCTGACCTGGCGGTCGGCGCGCACCAGCACTTGCAGGGCCTTGGCCTCGGCCTGCAGCGACATCGCGATGCCCGACAGGCCCGTGGCTGCGGTGGCGCTGTCGCCCCAGGTGATGCGGCCGGTGCCGGTGAGCGTGCCGCCGTCTTGCGATGCCGCCGTGCGGTTGCCGCTAAAGCCTGCAATGCGCGCGCTGCTGCCGCGCCCGCCCTGCAGGCGGAACTCCGTGATGTTGAGCTGGGTGCCCTGCAGCGTGGCGCGCAGGCGGCCGCCTTGCAGATCTACGCCATCTACCACCGAGCGCACGGCCATGTCGTCAGCCCCCAGCGTGCCCGCCCAGCGCGGTGCCGTGCGGGTGCCTGACAAGGTGGCGCTGGCATCGAGCGTGCCGCGCACGCGCCAGCCGGGGGGCGCCAGGGCAGACCACACGCCCACATCGGGCAGGCGTGCGCGCAGGGTGCCTGCCAGTGGCGCATCGGCGGGCCAAGTGATGGAACTATTGGCGGTGGCGGTGGCGGTGGCGGTGGCGGTGGCGGTGGCGGTGGCCAGGCGGGTGTTGACGGTGGCGTCAACCTCGCCTGCGCGGTCGCTGGCCCACTGCAGCCGTGCGCGCAGGGCGTCGCCTTCGGCTTCGATGGAAATCTCGGCCTGGCGCACGCCTGCGGGGGTGCCTGAAGACGGGCCTGAAGCTGCGGTGGGCGATGTGCTGGCAGGGCTGCCGCCTGGGGCTGCAGCCGCACTGGCCGCTTTGTCGGATGCCTCGGTGGCGATGGCGGTGACGGCCCCGGCGCCCGTGCCCTGGCCGCTGCTTTGCACGGCGGTGACGGCGGTGGCGTCACCCGCCAGGATGCGCAGGTCGCCGCTGGCCCGGCGCAGGCTGGCGCTGGCACGCAGGGTGCTGGTGGTGTCTATGTTCCATTGCCCATCCAGCACCAAACTGGTGGCCAGCCCCATGCGCGCCAGCAGGGGCTGGGCGGGCAGGCCGGGGCTGGCGGTGGTGGCGGTGGCGGTGGTGGTGCCCAGGCCCAGTGCATCGACCCAGGCCATGGGCAGGCCTTGCAGGGTGCCTTGGGTTTGCACGGTGACTTGCGCGCCGGGGGTGGAACTGCGCACCAGCCGCGCGGGCTGCCAGCGCAGGGTGACGGTGCCGGGCGCGGGGCCGGTCAGGCGGGCCTGGCCCGCAGAGGTTTGCAGGGTGAGGGCGGTGGCCGTGTTGGCTGCCGTGATGGACAGCGGCTCTGCCAATTGCAGCGCCCAGGGGCCGGGGCGCTGGGTGTCTTGTGCCTGCAGGCGCAGCTCGGCGATTTGCGCCTGCCATTGCCCGGCGCCGGTCAGCCCGCCTGACACGCGGGTTTGCAGCGTGGCGCGCAGGGCTTGGGGGGCGGGGGTGCGTGCCTCGCCGTTCAGCACCAGGGTTGCTTGCGCCAAGTTGCCCGACAGGGTTGCAGTCACCGCGCGCAGCTGCAGGGCTTGCGCGGCGGCCCCGGGTGCTGCGCCGGTGGCAGAGGTGGCAGGGGTGGCAGAGGTGGGTAGGGTCACATCCAGTTGGGGCGTTGTAAGCGTGGCTTGCAGCTCAAACTGGTCTTTGCTTGCGGGCAGGGTTTTGCCATCACCCGCTGCCTGCAGTTGTTGGGCGGCGGTTTGCCAGCCGCCCTTCCAGCGGGTGGTCAGCTGTGCCGCGCCCTTGGCGGTGGCGCCTTGTAGCGCGCGCTGCACATCGGCACCCACAAAGGGCAGGGTGGTCAGCCAGGTCAGCGTGCGGTCAGCGTCGCCCCATTGCACCTGCAGCTCGCCCGCACCGGTCTGCGGTGAGATTTGCCCGTTGGCCCGCGCGGTGGCGCCCGGCACGGTCAATGCCAGTTGCCCCTGGGCCGACTGCGTGCCCAGCGCCACGCGCAGTTGGGTGGCTTCTACCCGCGCTTGCAGGGCGTCGAGCAGCAGACCGTCTAGCTGCAAAGTGCCGCCCGTTTGGTTGGCCGACGGCGCTTGCCAGCTGCCCTGCGCGGTCAGGGTGTTGATGCGCAGCGGGGCGGTGCCGGTGGAGCGCGCAGCGCGTGCAGCCGGGCCCGGTGTGGCGCGAATGTCGGCGTTGAAACGCACGGCCTCGCCTTGTGTCTGCGCGCTGATGCGGCCTGACAGTGGCGCTGCGGCCAGCGCGGTGTGCAGCGCGTCGGGCCGCAGGGCGCGCAGATCGGCCTGGCCCTCAACTGCGCCGGTGGCGGGGGTGTAGTGGCCTTGGGACGTGGCGCTGCCACTGCCCACGTTGAGCGTGGCGGTGGGCACGGCCCAGCGGGTGCCGTCGTAGGTGGCGCTCGCCTGCAGGGCGGTGAGGGGCAGGCGGGTTTGGTCCCAAGGGCCGGGCAGGTCGTTGCGCAGCTGGGCATCGATAGACCAGCCCACAGATGGGGGTGTGGTGGTGGTGCCTGCCGCGCCCGTGGGGGTGGGGGTGGGGCCCGCTTGCAGCGTGCCGTGCAGTTGGGTGACAGGGGCTTGTGGCCAGAGCGCAGCCAGGTTGACGGCGCGCAGCGTGGCGCTGGCTGCCAGCAGAGGCTGCGGCGCCCACGGGGCCAGCGTGGCCTGCACATCGGCCTGCATGGGCTCCGTGGCGGCGGGTGTGGTTGTCTTGGCCGTGGCCGTGGCCGTGGCCTTGGTTTTGGTTTTGGTTTGGGGTGCGGACGATTTGGGGGGCTTGGGCGGCGTGGTTGCCGATGCTGGCTTGGACGGTTGTAAAGGGGTAGCACCCGTCAATGCCGCGTCGGCCACCGGGCTGACGCGCGCCTGCAACGCCAGCCGCGCCGCCGCCGTGGCCAGTGTGCCCTGCAGCGTGGCGTGGGCGCCCAGCTGGATAGGCGTGGTCGATGTGCTGCCCGGCACGGTGGTCTGCACGTTGCCGTCCACCGTGACATCCAGGGCCATGGGGGTTTGCGCCTGCAGGGTGGCGCGCGCGCTGTAGCGGCCCTGGGCCAGTTCCACCTGGTCAATGTTCAGCCGGTGCTGGCTGCCATCAAACCGGTAGTCGCCCTGCAGGCCCAGCGCCTGCACAGCGGGCGACCCGGCCCACTGGATTTCGTCAACGCGAAACGGCACGCCGATCTGTATCGGCAGCACCAGCTCCGTCATGGGGGTGATGGGCGTGTCGGGCGCGGGAATGGGGGGCGTTTGCGGCGTGATCAACACGCGTGCGGCGTGCACCTCGCCCAGTTCCAGTCGGCGTTGCAGCAGAGGGGCCAGTTGCCAGCCCAGGCGGATGTCGGTCACTTCCACGGCCAGGGTGGGGCTGCTCCAGCGCAGCCAGCCAATGCGCCCGCCGCTGCGCAGCGCGCCGGTCACTTCGCGGCTTTCCAGCGTTTGTTCGGCGGGTAAATATTGGGCGGCGCGGGCCAGCGCGGCGGCCAGCGATGTGCTGCTGCCCGCCCATAACCACACGCCTGCCGCCACCGCCAGCAGCAGCGCCACCAGCGTCAACAGCAACCAGCCGATGGCGCGCACGGCACGCGGTGCGCGCCGTGGCGGCGGGCGCTTGGCCGTTGAGGCCCCGGCGCTGAAATCGGATGCGCGTGTGCGCGGCGCGGGCGGCGCGGGTGGGGTCGGTGGTGTCGGGTTGCTCGTCGCCATCAGAAGCTAAACCCCAGGCGCAGGTGCAACCGCACCTCTTTGGTTTTGACGCCATAGGCCAGGTCGGCCTGCAGCGGCCCCACCGGGCTGCGCCAGCGCACGCCAGCGCCCACACCCACACGCGGGTCCAGGTCGCCTGCGCGGTCGGCCACGGCGCCCGCGTCTACGAACAGGGTGCTTTCCCAGTCGGTCATGTTGCCGTTGTAGACGATGGGGCGCTGCCATTCGACACTGCCCACCGCCATATAGCGGCCGCCATAAAGCTGGCCGTTGTCGGTGCGTGCGCCAATGCTGCGGTAGCCGTAGCCGCGCACCGTGGTGTCGCCGCCGGTCAAAAAGAGTTGGGTCACCGGCACCTGGGCGCCGTCACGCGCCAGCACGGCGCCCGCCTCGGCGCGCACGGCCACGCGGGCGTTGCGCCCCAGCCCCGCATCGTCAGTGACACGCCCGGCCGGCATGAACGACTGCCACCGCACCAGGGTGCGCACAAACGGGTCTCGCTCGGGCCGCAGGGTGGTGCCCAGGCCCAGTTCCACCGCAATGCCGTGGCCGCGCGTGGGGGCGGTCAGGCTGTTGAAGTAGCGGCCCGTCCAGCCGTAGTTGACGCTGAGGGCGGTGCTGGATTCGGCAGGCGACAGCGCGTTGGCGGTCAGCCCCTGGCTGTTGGCGTGGTCGTACTGCAAAAAGTAGTTGCGGTCGATGTTTTTGGTGCTTTTGCTGCGGCCAGAGCGCACGCGCCCGCTGTTGACGTCGTAGTCGCCCGTGGCTTCGCGCTGCAGCTGCGCGCCTGCAAACCAGCGCCAGCCATTGTTGTTGGGCAGGTCGGTCCATTCGCTGCTGGCGTTTTTGGTTTCGCGGTCCAGCGACAGCTTGCTGACCGCGCGCCAGCCGATGACGGGCAACTGGTTATGGATGTGTTCGAGCGACAGGCGTGCGCCGCTGTCGGTCGAAAAGCCGGGGCCAAACACCAGCTTTTGCAGCGGGGCTTCGCGTACCTGCACCACTACGGGGGCGGCCTCTGGGTCGGTGCCTTCGGTGTCGAGGGTGAGGAACACCGCGTCGTAGTAGCCGCTGCTGGCCAGGCGCAGTTGCGCGTCCAGCATCTCGGCTTCGTCATACACCGCCCCCGTGGGCAGGCGGGCCAGGCGCCGCGCGCCATCGGGGTCGTAGCGCTCGCTGCCTTGCACGCGCAGCGGACCAAACCGGTAGGGCGGGCCTGGGTCGTAGGTGACGCTGAGCTTGGCTTCTTGTGTGTCGGCATCTACCTCGGCGCGGCTGTTGGCAATGCGGGCCGTGGGGTAGCGGCGCACTTGCAGTTCGCGCAGGCCGCCGCTTTTGGCCGCGTCCCACGCAGATTGGGTAAACGGCTGCCCTTGCGGCAGCGACCAGTTGCTTTGAACGCGCTGCTGCTGGCGGGCGCGGCCTTCGGCTTCGTTGCCTGCGGCGTCAGCAAAGTCGATGTCGGCGCTGGCGATGCGGGTCTGCGGGCCGGGCTGCACCGTGACGACCACGGTGCGCGGAGTGCTTTTGCTGTCTGGGGTTTCTGTCAGCTCCACCGTAATGGTGGGCGCAAAGTAGCCCAGCGTACCCAACAGCTCACGCGCATTGGCATCGGCCGCGCCCAGCAGGCGCTGCAGCTCGTTGGCATGCAGGTCGGGCAGGTTGCGAAAGCGCTGCAGCTCCAGGTGGCGCTCCAGCGTCTCGCGCACGGCGTCGGGCGCGCGCACCTCCACGGCAAACGAGGGGGAGTCAGATTCTGCGATCACCGGGGCGATCGCATCGGCACCCTGCGCTTTGTCTTTGGTGGGCAGCAGGCTGCAACCGGGCAGGCACAAGGCGCCAAAAAGCAGCAACGCCGACCATCGGGCCGGCGCTTTAGCATTTGTATGGGTGGGGCGCAGGAGTCTGAAAGGCACGGCAGGAGGGAATGTCTAGGGCTTTGGGGGGCAGCCAGTGCCCCACAAGACTCGGAGGCGGCAGCCGCAGACCCCCGACTATGCCCCGAAAAAAAGCCCTTGCTTGTCAGACAGCGTCCCACATCACGCCGACCCGACCCTGGGTATTGCGGAGGGTGGCCCGCGTTGCACGGCCACTCTTGCCGCTCTTTCTCTTTGGGCTCTTTATTTGGACAGCAGCCGCATCGTCTCTTCCAGCCCCTTGAGCGACAGCGGGTGCATGCGGTTGCCCACCAGCTGCTGGATGATGTTGATGCTCTGGCGATACTGCCAGACGCCCTGGGGCTCGGGGTTGATCCACGCGTGTTTGGGGAAGGCGTGCGTCAGCCGCTGGATCCACTCGGCGCCGGGTTCTTCATTGTTGTATTCGACACTGCCGCCGGGCTGCAATATCTCGTACGGGCTCATGGTCGCGTCGCCCACAAAGATCAGCTTGTAGTCCTTGTTGTACTTGCGGATGATGTCCCAGGTCGCAAACTTCTCGCTGAAGCGGCGCCGGTTGTTCTTCCACATGAAGTCATAGACGCAGTTGTGGAAGTAG
>JAUXZO010000226.1 GCA_030692685.1 Acidovorax sp.
GCCGACGTGGACAAGCTCATCCGCGTGCTGCACCGCCTGGTCGATGGCGGCCACAGCGTGATCGTGATCGAGCACGACCTGGATGTGATCGCCGAGGCCGACTGGATATTGGATTTGGGCCCAGAAGGGGGCAACGGGGGCGGCCGCATTGTGGCGGCTGCGACGCCCGAAGCGGTGGTGGCGGCGGGCACGCACACGGGCAGGGCGCTGGCAGCGGTGCTGGCGCGTTGATAGCGCTAAGGATGTGCGACTTGCCGCTGGCGGGTCAGTGTGATCGCTAGAGAGCGTCAGTCACCGTTGCTGTCATGCCAGTAGACATCGCCTTGGTCGATATCCTCGTCTTCCAAGGGCGTGGCTTGCTGGTTCGGATTGAGTTGTTTCCCTCGATTCCCATGAACTCGGTCGTACTGCAAATTGGTGCCTTCGCTGCCTTGGTTAGAGTTGGCCTGATTCGAGGCGTTGTCTTCAGGTTTGATTTTCACAATGACTCCTTTGGGTGGTTTTGAAGTGCAAGAATTTTTGCGGAGATATGCCGCACATCGCGCCTGAAGTTCATTTATGCCCGACGGTCGCTGGGCGTGCGTGGCACGGTGAGCGTGCAATGACCTTGAGGGGGTTGAAGCTTGCCGTGTTTTGTTCCCCTGCGGAACCGCCACCCTTCCCGCACGAGTTGGGTGACGAGGTTGTTGATTTCCGGGGCGCTGCAGTACCTCATTGCCAGTGGCCTTGCCGGTTGATGAAACCCCATTTGCTGCCTTGCCTGGCGGCGGCACGGCCGTCCTGGAACTCCTTGGCCTCGTCGAAGCGGGGTGGGATCACCCATTGCTGGCGCTGGTTGATGAAGCCCCACTTGCCGGATTGCGTTTGAACGGGCGCCAGGCCCTCATTGAATTTGCCGACGTTTCGGTATTGGGGGCCGGGAGATGCGCAGGCGCCCAGAAGGGCGACTGCAAGCACGGCGATGCTGGTGCGGATGGCGTGTTGCATGGAAACAAAGAAGAGTGAGGGATGACGTGCCCGCAGCGATGTGCTGCGGGCGTGCCGCTTACTTGCGTGTGGGGCCGTTGTCGCGCCCTTTGCCTGATGGCTCCCCGGTTTTGCTGGGCCAGCCTGCGGAGGCGCTCACGCGATTGCGGGGTGGGTTGTTCCCACGGCCGTCGCCGGACTTGCCGCCTGTCTTGCTGGGTGCGTTTTCCAAAAAGTGGTGCATGTTCAAACTCCTTCAATGGCTCTGGTGGGACTTGCAGGGCACGAGCGCAGCACCTGCAATCTCGAATGGGGTGTCGTTCGATGGAGCGGATTATTTTGCGGGCTGGGTCTATATTGCAATTGTCTTTGCATTTGTTATGCATCGATGCATTAAGTGATGCAATGTTGGGAAATTTAAGCTATGGTTTATGTTTTTAAAATCTCGCTTCAAGAGTAAAAATCATGGCAAAGGCACCAAGCCAGATCGGCCCCGTACGCCGTTGCGATAAATGCAAGGAATTCGGCGGTTTGCCAGGGGTCGCAAAACAGCTGCAAGAGCGGTATGCGTCCGTCGATTGGCCGCCGGGCGCACGCACACTCGCAACGCTGCTGGGCAAGCTCGACAACGGTGACGACGTTTGGTGGCGAAAGAGGCCCGAGCACGCAGAGTGCCTTGCGCAGCTGTTGGACCTCGAGCTGCTCGACTTGGGTCTGGCTGGCCCCAGGGCCGCAGCCCATGCCATGGAGTTTCCAGAATTCCCCGGCATGCCGCCCTTGGATTTGAGGCGAGGCGGCCAGTGGCAGCTGGGCTCGGAAAAGCCCGTCCTGGCCGAAGAAAAGTCGTATGCGTTCCGTTCGTTGGAGGAGTGGTTTGCGCCATCGCCGGGGTGGCGCCGTCCACCCTCCGAGTTGGACTGGCTGTGCGTGGCGGATGACCTCGAGCGGCATTTGCTGGCCAAAACCTTGGAGGCAGCGGGCCATTTCGAGCTGGTGTTCGCGCAAACGCTGGAGGATGTTTCTAGCCGCCTTGCATCCACCAAACCCTTGATCGTGGTGATCAGCGGGCTGGGCGTTCACGCCGATGCCGACTTCACTGCATTGGCGCTGCGCCCGGAGGGTGTGGGCCTGTTGGTGATCGCGCCCTATGCGCTACCCACGCGCCCAGCAACGGGTGACCATGGATCTCTGATCTGGGAGCGGTGGACTCTTCAGGGGCGCGAGCGTATCGCTTTTGATTTGTCCGCTTCTGGGGGGGGCAAGGTCCTGCGCTGGATGTGGAAGCACTTTCCGGACTGGCGAGCGCGCTTCTTGCAATGGCTGGAGCGCCACTTTGACAAAGCCGGGAAGGATTCGCTCTATTCGGCGGCTGGCGTGCAAGTCTGGCTGGATCGGTTTGATCCCCGGGAGGAATGGTTTCACACGGTGTCCGACCTGCTCTCCCTGTGCCTGAGTTTCGAGAGCGAGAAGAAGCTTCCAAGCGAGCACGATGTGCATGCGGGCCACACGTTGGTGGCAGCATTGCAGCGCAGTCAGCCCGCGTTCATTGGCGCTCAACTCGCAGCGCTTTGTCTGGCAAGGTGGCGCTGCAACCGTGTCGCCTGGAATGGCGCGCTGTCACTTGAGGAGTGGGCCGCGCTGACACCGCGCGCGCCGGTCGTGCTAGGTGAAGACGACTTGAATCCGATCGTGCAAGGCAAAACTGCCACGCAAAGGCAGCGGGCGGCAGATGCGCTGAGGCAACGATCGCAGATGGCAAATTCGCAGTCTTTGCTGCAGGGTGGGCTGTTGAAGCCGGTGTCTGGCGCATATGACTTTCAGCATCGGTCATTGGTGAACCTGCTGGTTCGCGACCAATTGTTGGCAGGGATGGTGCATGCACCCTTGTCGGATTGGGCATGGGCTTGCTTTGATGCCGAGCGCTGCCGCCTGGTGGATGCGGCCCTGGATGCCTTGCCGTTGAAAGACCTACAGGCATTGGCCAGCCGCGTTGCGGAACTCGAAGCTCTTGACGTGGAGTCCATTGGTGCATCGGAGTCAATTTTTTATGCGATTGGTCGCCGCATCGCCAAGGGGAAAATTACGATCCATGTAGATGCGTTCGTGGCTTTGGCTCGGAGCGTGCTGGTCCGGCTGAACATGGATGAGGTCGAGTGGAGTTTGCCCGCGCCATGGTCTCGATTGATGGATTCTGAAAAGAACCAGTTGGAGTGGATATCCGCTTGCTGGGCCTGGAGCCTGATGCCTGCGCCTTCTTGGGCTGTCGATGCCAGTTGGCTGTTTCCGGGGTGGAGCGATGTACTGCCGGAGCCGCCTGGGTGGTTGACTTCGCTCTGGCCTGCCAAGGGCGTAGAGCAGTTGCCCCGGTGCTGGCAGTTGTTTTTCCAGGTCGCAGAGGAATGGGTCAAGGATGTAGACGCTCCGATTTCTGACGTGCCGCGCATTGTGAAGATGGCGTATCTGGTGAAGGCCGCGCATGGTGGTTGGAAGGCGCAAACCTCGTGGTGGGATGGGTTGCTTCACTTCGACAACATCGCTTGGCTTGATGAAGTCTTGGTTGAGGGATTCGGCAAGGCGATGCCGCAAGAGGTCGCGAAACGGTTATGGCCCTCCTACCTGGGTTGTGAGGCGGCAGCAAAGACGGGGAGCGATGCTTGGATCAAGTACTTGCGGCGTGTGCGCCGCTGGCTGCTCGAGTCCTTGCCGATCCCCTGGGCCATCGACAGCTTGGACACCAACGCCCGCGTGTATCTGGCCTCGTGCCCGCAGACCCTGCCGCCGCAATGGCGGGGGCCGCTGTTGCTGTCGCTGAAGGAGCAATGGAAAACCATTCCTTTTGGAGAAGAGTACGCATTCTTGCAGCGCTTTGGCTCAGCAGTTGCGAATGAATTGGAGCAGCTCTTGGGGTACGGCTTGTTGTTGGGCAGGGCTGCGGCCAACCTGATGTGGGAGTGGAATGCCCGCAGTGCGGGTGAATTGCTGCAACACGCGGAAATGATCACCCGAGAAGCCTGGTCGGAATTGTTTGATGCCTGTCCACCTGCGAGATTGTCATTGGCTATCAGTGCGCTGCATTCGCACCCAGAGAGGCTTTCCCAAGCGGAGCGCACGGCATGGGTCAAGCAGAAGCTCCCCGCCAGTGGTGCACTTGCTCAGCCGTTATTGGCATTGCTCCAGGCAGAGGGTGAGCCTGCCGTGGGTGTGGAGGCTGGAAGTGCGGCCTAATTTCACAGGTTGTGTGTGGTGAATGGAGCCCACGGTGGGCCTGCACATGGCCGACGTGGACAAGCTCATCCGCGTGCTGCACCGCCTGGTCGATGGCGGCCACAGCGTGATCGTGATCGAGCACGACCTGGATGTGATCGCCGAGGCCGACTGGATATTGGATTTG
>JAUXZO010000227.1 GCA_030692685.1 Acidovorax sp.
AAGGCCGTGAACCTGCAGGTGCCTCTGGTGGTTCGAATGAAGGGCACAAACGAAGTCGAGGGCAAGAAGATGCTGGCCGACTCCGGCCTGCCCATCATCAGCGCCGACACCATGGCCGAAGCCGCCCAGAAGGTGGTCGCCGCCGTCAAGGCCGCAGGCTAACCGAGCAAGGACTGGAAGCACATCATGTCGATCCTCATTGATAAAAACACCAAAGTCATCACCCAGGGCATCACCGGCAAGACCGGCCAGTTCCACACTGAAAAGTGCCAGGAATACGCGAACGGCAAAAACGCCTTCGTGGCAGGCGTGAACCCCAAGAAGGCCGGCGAGTCGATCTTCAACATCCCGATCTACGCCTCCGTCAAGGAAGCCGCATCGCAGACCGGCGCCACCGTGTCGGTGATCTACGTGCCGCCCGCAGGCGCAGCAGCCGCCATCTGGGAGGCTGTTGAAGCCGACCTGGACATGGCGATTTGCATCACCGAAGGCATCCCTGTGCGCGACATGCTGGAAGTGCGCAACAAGATGAAGGCCAAGGAAGCCGCCGGTGGCAAGAAGACCCTGCTGCTGGGCCCCAACTGCCCCGGCATCATCACGCCCGATGAAATCAAGATCGGCATCATGCCCGGTCACATCCACCGCAAGGGCCGCATTGGTGTGGTGAGCCGTTCCGGCACGCTGACGTACGAAGCCGTGGCCATGCTGACTGAAGTGGGCCTGGGCCAGTCGACTGCTGTGGGCATTGGTGGCGACCCCATCAACGGCTTGAAGCACATCGATGTGATGCGCGCCTTCAATGACGATCCCGACACCGACGCCGTCATCATGATTGGCGAAATCGGCGGACCGGACGAAGCCGAAGCCGCCCTCTGGTGCAAGGCCAACATGAAAAAGCCTATCGTGGGTTTCATCGCTGGCGTGACCGCTCCTCCAGGCAAGCGCATGGGCCACGCTGGCGCGCTGATCTCTGGCGGCGCCGATACGGCCGATGCCAAGCTGGCCGTGATGGAAGAGTCGGGTTTCATCATCACCCGCAATCCTTCGGAACTGGGCAAGTTGCTCAAGGCCCAGCTGAAGTAATCCCATCAAGTCCAGAGCTGTTCGTAAGCACAATTACGGACGCGTCGGGCCTTTTGGCTCGATAGACTGGCGACTCCCATAAAAAGAGAAGCGCTCGGAATCTTGGTTCCGGGCGCTTCTTGCATTCATAACAGTGGAGTTCAGTATGGAGTTTTTGCAAAATGCCGATTTCTGGATCGGCCTGATGAAGATCGTCTGGATCAACATCATTCTTTCGGGCGACAACGCCGTGGTCATTGCCCTGGCAGCACGATCGCTCCCTCCGCATCAACAAAAGAAAGCCGTCTTCTGGGGCTCCGGCGCTGCCGTGGTGCTTAGGATCTTGCTGACCGTCGTGGCCGCAAAGCTGCTGGAGCTGTCGTTTTTGCAGATCGTCGGCGGTTGCCTGCTTTTGTGGATCGGGTTCCAGCTGCTCAGCGACGGCGACGAGGAAGAGGGCGAATCCAAGACCTACGGCACCCTGATGGCCGCTGTGCAGACCATCCTGATCGCTGACCTGGTGATGAGCCTGGACAACGTGATCGCTGTTGCTGCGGCGGCACAGGGCAATACGATCCTGCTGGTGCTTGGCCTGGCCATCAGCATTCCGCTGGTGATTTTTGGCAGCACGCTCATGATCAAGCTGATGGAACGCTTCCCCTTCATTGTGGTGCTGGGCGCCGCGCTGATTGGTTGGGTGGGCGGTGAAACCATCGCCAGCGACGCCATCCTGCACGACTACGCAGTGGCGCATCCCGCGTTGCACTATGTGGCCGCAGCTCTGGGTGCAACGCTGGTGGTGGGCATCGGAAAGTTCTGGCCGTCCAAAGCGCGGCGCGAATCCGCCGCGTGAGGTCGGTAACGGCCCCGCGCCCACGGGCCGGGCTGATGTGACAAAAATGGCACCGCGCTGGCGCCAAGAAGGTAATCGCTGCGACAAGAACGACTGGAAGGGCTGGCCTTTGGCCCGAACCATGCGTTCTTGTCTTCAAAATTCGGCCGCCAGGTTGGGCGCAGATATTGCTTGAATAGCTGCTCAATACCTGAGTGGAATAACAGCAAGTGGGACGAAAAACCTCGGCGCGGCGGCTTGATGTATGGCGTACCGAGGGCTTTTGGAATGCCACGGCAGCGGCGGCCGCCATGGCGCTCTGTGTTGTCACCGGTGTGGTCGAACGGCTGGATCTGCGTCTGTACGACGCTGCCACCCGCGTTTCTACGCCCGCACCCCTTGCAGAAATTGCCATCATCGGCATGGACGACGCCAGCGTGGCTGCGCTGGGCCCTCTGCCTTGGTCGCGCGATGTACATGCACGGCTGATCGACAAACTGGCCGCGGCGGGCGCCAAAACCATCGTCTATACCACTTCGTTCTCGGCGCCCCAGTCCGAATCCGGGCTTCACCAGATACGCAAAATCAAGGCAGCGCTGGCCAGTGCGGGCGACAATTCGCCGCTGGCGGTTGAACTTAGCCGGGCGGTTCTGGAGGCCGAAAGTGCCCTGGACACCGACGCCCGGCTGGCATCCAGCATCCAGAAGGCTGGCAATGTGTTTTTGGCCTCAAGTTACGCCACATCGGGCAAGCCGGCGGCGCTTCCGGCCTATGCACACCGCGGCACGCTGCCAGACCCCGGCGCCTATGCGACATCCGTCCAGTCGGCGCAGCACCCTATTGCAGCGCTGGGCTCTGTGGCTTTGGGCCTAGGGCATCTGCATACCGTGGCCGATATGGACGGCGCAGTTCGCCAAGTGCCGCTTCTGCTGCGGTACGACGAGGCAGGCATTCCGTCTCTTGCCCTGCTTGCTGCACGGCACAGCCTGCATCTCAGCGCGGACGACCTGCGCATCCAGACATCACCATCCGCATTGCGCCTGGGCGGCCTGGAGATTGCTACCGATACGGCGGCTCTGATGCGAACCCGCATGTATGAGTCCACCGAGGGAACATCGCCTTTTGCGACTACGTCGTTTGTTGCCGTGCTTGATGACAAAGCCCGGACTGCCGTGTTCAAAGACAAAATTGTGCTGGTGGGGGAAACCGGCAGTGCAGCAGCAGGGCCTTCGATGCAGTCCGGCGGGCAGTCCATAGCCCCCGTCGAATTGCTTGCACATACGGTGTCCAACATACGGCAAGGCCTTGCCGTTAAAGAGCCGCCCTGGACGAGCACAGTGTCGTGGGCTGCGGCGCTGAGTGTGTTGCTGTTTGTCGCCATGGTTGTGCCGCGGCTCCCCTTGATGGTCGGCCTGGGTGCAAGCGTGGCATTGGTGCTGGTGACGGTGGGTGCTGAATGGGGCTTGCTCCGCTACGCAGGAACGTGGTTGCAGGGGGTGTTAGCTGCCATCGGGGCACTGGCAGGCGCAGCGGCGATGGCAGTGAGCCGCAGCCTGGGCCATTCATCCAGCTCCAGCCAGTCGGCAGAAACGGCTGAAACCGACCGCATGATGGGCCTCGCACTGCATGGCCAAGGCCAGTTGGACATGGCTTTTGACCGGCTGCGCAAAGTCCCGCCCAGCGACGCCTTGATGGACAACCTCTACCACCTGGCGCAGGACTTCGAGCGCCAACGCAACTTTGCCAAGGCCAAGGCGGCCTACCAACACATTTTGCGCCACAACCGGCAATACAAGGACGCGCGAAGCCGCTACAAACGCGCCCGCGCGAAACTTCAACAGGGCGCCGAAGGCCCATCCAGCACCCCATCATCCGTACCGCCAGAAGGCAACCGACCACGCCTGGCGGGTGATGCGGCAGGGGGTATTCCCATGCTGGGACGCTACCAGATTGACAAGGAACTCGGCAAAGGCGCCATGGGCGTGGTTTATGGCGGGCGCGATCCCAAAATTGGCCGGGTGGTCGCCATCAAAACCCTCGCCTTAGGGCAAGAGTTTGAGGGCGAAGCACTCATCGACGCCCGCGCGCGCTTTTTTCGCGAGGCTGAAACTGCGGGCCGCCTGCAGCACCCCCACATCGTGACCATTTTTGATGCAGGCGAGGAACACGATCTGGCCTATATCGCCATGGAGTTTCTCAAAGGCACCGATCTAACGCAGGTCTGCCACAAAGAACACTTGCTGCCCGTCGCCACAGTGCTCTCCATCACAGCACGCGTGGCCGATGCCCTCGATTACGCGCATGCGCACAATGTGGTGCACCGTGACATCAAACCCGCCAACATCATGTTTGATGACGCATCGGACGCCGTCAAAGTCACGGACTTTGGCATAGCGCGCATCACGGACTCCAGCAAGACCCGCACAGGCCTGGTGTTAGGCACACCCAGCTTCATGTCCCCCGAGCAACTTGCCGGGAAGAAAGTGGATGGGCGATCGGACTTGTACTCTCTGGGCGTCACGCTGTTTCAGTTGCTCACCGGGACGCTGCCCTTGCGCGGTGAGTCCATGACGGAGTTGATGCACAAGATTGCCACCGTAGACGCCCCCGACGTGCGCCAGTTGCGCCCCGATGTGTCGCCTGCCGTGGCCAAGGTGGTGGCATTGGCGCTGAAGAAGCGCCCTGAAGCCCGCTACCAGACCGGCCGCCAGCTTGCGGCAGACCTGAGAGCAGCCGCGACGGAGCCAGCGGGAGCGCTCGCTGCTGCCGAAGCAGTCGTCTATGATGCGGACGGCGATGCAACAGGGCATAAGATGGCGGATTTTCAGGAAACCGTGATGGAGCCACCCGCTGTACGGGGTGCGGCGTCCCGGCCATCTTCAGACGCCCGATGACGCTCGCCGCAACATCCATGACCTACGAATTTTTCGCCCGGACCGACAAGGGCCGCGTGCGCACGAACAACGAAGACGCGGTCGCCGTCGACCGCGACGCCCAGGTGGCCATCCTCGCCGATGGCATGGGCGGCTACAACGCAGGCGAAGTGGCCAGTGGCATGGCCACCACCTTCATACGTACAGAGATGGGACGCTGGTTGGACCAGGCGGGCAACACACCGCAATCCACCGACGTGCGACGTGCACTGGAAATTTGTGTTGAAAACGCAAACCACGCCATTCTGGGAGCATCGCTGTCCAACCCCCAATATGCAGGCATGGGAACGACCCTGGTGGTGGGCGTATTCCATGGCAGTCGGCTCATCCTGGGGCATATCGGCGACTCCCGCTGCTATCGCTTGCGGGATGGCGCCATGCAACAGATCACCCGCGATCACTCGTGGCTGCAGGAGCAGGTCGATGCTGGCCTCCTCACTCCGCAACAAGCAGCGCTTTCGTCCAACCGCAACCTCGTCACCCGCGCACTCGGCGTAGAGCCCAACGTCATGATGGAAGTCAACGAGTTCCAGGTGGCTCCCAACGACCTGTTTCTGATGTGTTCCGATGGCCTCACCGACATGGTTATGGATACGGATCTGGCAGAAATGGTGCGTGCGCCGCTTCCGTTGGAGGAAAAAGCCACACTGCTCATTGACACCGCCAATGCGAACGGCGGTCGTGATAACGTGAGTGTGCTGCTGGTGCAGGCCGCCGCTGGAGGCAAGAAGCGCGGCCTTATGTCCCGATTGCTAGGAGCTGCTTGAGTGGCCCGAACTACAACAATTCATTACATCAGGAGTGGATCATGCCCAGAATGATCGTTTCAATCGACGGGGTCGTCATCAAGGAAGTGCAGTTGACCAAGGAGCGGACCACACTCGGCCGGCGGCCTTACAACGACATCGTGATTGACAACCTCGCCGTGAGCGGCGAACACGCCGTGATCCACATGGCCGGCCACGAGGTGGAGATCGAAGACCTGGGCAGCACCAATGGCACCTATGTCAACGCCAAGGCCGTCAAGCGCCAAGAGTTGCGCAACGGTGACATGGTCGAGGTCGGCAAGTACAAAATCCGCTTCTTCCACGAAGGGGAAGGCCAGAATTTCGAAAAAACCATGATCTTCAAGCCGGGCATGGTTCCCCCCATCGGATCAGTATCGCGGCCAGCGTCGTTGGCGCCTACACCTGCTCCTGCTCCTGCGCCCATTTCGGCGGTGATACGCGTGATGTCGGGCGCTGCGGCCGGGCGCGAGGTGTCATTGCTCAAGGTCGTCACCACCATCGGTAAACCGGGCGTTGCCGTGGCGTCCATCACCAAACGCCACCATGGGTTTGTGCTTGCGCATGTGGAAGGCCCCGACATGCCCATGTTGAACGGCGCGGCCATCGGCGCATCGCCGGTGCCCCTGAAACACGGTGACATGCTGCAACTCGCCGGAACCGAAATGCAGTTCGAACAGCGCTGACCCGCAAGGGCAGTCGTACAGCCTGCTCTGCCTGTTAGGTTGCTTTAATGGCTGAAGGCTGAACATGCGGCAGCAGCTCTCGTATCTGTTTCGCCACCGGTGGCGGCGTATCTGCATCACGCTGCTCCCTCTTCTCTTTGCGCTTTTGCACGTCTCCAACGTGCTGCACCTTCAGGTGCTAGAACGCCTGGACAACATCATTTACGACACCCGGCTGCGCGCCACGATGCCGCGCACGCTGGACGAGCGCATCGTCATCATTGACATTGATGAAAAAAGCCTGGCTCGGGTTGGTCAATGGCCGTGGGGTCGCGACAAGATGGCAGCGCTTTCGCAGGAGTTGTTCGAGCGTCAGCAGGTGGCGGCCGTCGGCTTTGATGTGATCTTTGCCGAAGCGGATGGCAGCTCGGGCTTGGGTAACCTGCAACGTCTGGCCGCAGGGCCTTTCAAAAGTCAGGCGGGCTTTTCAGAACTGCTGGCCAAACTCGCCCCATCCCTGGACTACGACGGACTTTTCGCGCAATCACTCACGGGTCGCGCTGCGGTTCTGGGCTTCTACTTCACCAGTGACCGCGATGGCCGCACCCGTGGCACCTTGCCCACCCCGGCCCTCAACGCCGATCAACTTCGCGGCCTCCCGCTGCGCGCGACATCGTGGAACGGGTACGGCGCCAACATTGAAGTGTTGGCGCAGGCCGTGCCAGTTGCAGGATTCTTCAACTCGATCACGGACGAGGACGGTGTCGTTCGGTCCTTGCCCCTACTGGCAGAGCACGGGGGGCAATACTACGAATCGCTGGCCCTGGCTGTGTACCGCACGGTCATGGGCATGCCAGAAGTCGTCCCAGGCTATGCCAATCGCAACGCACAGGGTGACTACGACACACTGCAAAGCATCGTCCTTCGCCAAGATGGCCGGTCGCTGGCGCTCCCCGTTGACGACCGGCTCGCCACCCTCATCCCCTTTCGGGGCCCGGGTGATGTATCGGGGGGGTCGTTTCAGTACATCTCAGCATCAGATGCCCTCGAAGGGACCCTTGCTGAGTCCAGCTTGCGAGACAAGGTGGTGCTCGTCGGCTCCACCGCCCCCGGTTTGCTCGATCTGCGTGTGACCCCGGTGGGGCGAACCTACCCAGGCGTTGAAGCACACGCCAACGTTTTATCGGCATTGCTCGACGGCAAAAACATCGTGCGACCCGACTACGCCATAGGGTTTGACGCGTTGCAGCTGCTGTGCGCAGGCATCCTGCTCGCCGTTACGCTTCCCTTGCTGGCCGCGGGGCCAGCGGTTGCATTGAGCGGCAGTGTGGTGGTGGTGCTCACTGGCATTAACCTGTGGCTCTACATATCACACGGCCTCGCACTGCCGCTGGCGACCGCTGTGCTCATGTCAGTGTTCGCTTTCGCGCTCAACATGGTCTACGGCTACTTCGTTGAAAGCAAATCAAAACGCGAACTGGCTGCACTCTTCGGAACCTACGTACCGCCAGAGCTGGTGGACGAAATGGTCAAAGAGCCCGAGAACTACAGCATGGAGGCCACCAGTCGAGAGCTGACGGTCATGTTCTGCGACATGCGGGGGTTCACCGCCATGTCCGAACGCATGGAGCCGTTGCAGCTTCAGGCGCTGTTGAATGACGTTTTCAGCAAACTCACCCACATCATCCGTAGCCACCGGGGCACCATCGACAAGTACATGGGCGACTGTGTGATGGCGTTTTGGGGTGCCCCTGTTACGACACCTGACCATGCCCAGTTAGCGGTGGCCGCCGCCATCGACATGGCGAACGCCATTGCGGAGATCAATGAAAGCCATCGGCAACGCGGACTGCCCGAGATTGGCGTCGGAATCGGCCTCAATACCGGAACCATGTGTGTGGGTGACATGGGCTCGGACATACGTCGCAGTTACACGGTCATTGGCGATGCGGTCAACCTCGGCTCTCGCCTGGAGGGGTTATCCAAACACTACGGCACGTCGATTGTGGTGAGCCAGAGCACCAAGCTGCTGGCGCCGCAGTTTGCCTGGCAGCAGCTCGATCTCGTCCGCGTAAAGGGCAAGGCCCAAGCTGTGGCCATTTTCTGGCCCCTGTCAAAGCTGGAGACGGTGAGCACTGCTGAAGCGAGTGAACTGGAGGAATGGGTGCAATTCCTCACTGCCTACAGGGCCCAAGAGTGGGCACAATGCGATAGTTGCCTCTGCCGCCTCAACACCCTTCGTCAAAGCAGCACGCTCTATGACCTGTATGCCTCGCGTGTGGCGCTCTTGCGCCAACAGACATTGATCCCTGACTGGGACGGCGCCACCAATTTCGATAGCAAGTAATTTGGCAATCAATACACAAGGCAAAACATGAAGGTTCGCGTGCTCGGATGCTCAGGCGCCATCGCCAAAGACTGTCGCACGACTTCATTTTTGATTGGCGACAACATCCTGATTGATGCGGGCACCGGCGTTGGAGACCTCACGCTAGATGAGATGCGCCAGATTGACCATGTGTTTTTGACTCATTCGCATTTGGATCACATTGCGGCGCTGCCGCTGATGCTGGACGCTGTGTCGTCACTGCGTGGTACGCCGGTAGAAGTGCACGCACTGCCAGCAGCCATTGCCGCGTTGCAAGCACACGTGTTCAACAACGTAATATGGCCGGACTTCAGCTCCATTCCAAGCGCAGCCCAGCCCTTTCTTCGATACACCCCAATTTCAGTAGGCCAGCGGGTGACTATTGATGCAAGGGTGTTGGAGGTGCTTCCGGCAGTCCACACCGTACCTGCTGTCGGATACGCCGTGCTGGGAGCCACCGGCTGGTGGGTCTTTAGCGGCGACACCGAACGAAACCCGGCATTCTGGTCGTGGGTTAACGCCATGCCGGTGCGCCACCTCGTTATCGAGACCGCGTTCAGCAACCGAGAGAGTGCATTGGCCGCCAAGAGCCTGCATCTTTCGCCTACCACTTTGGCCCAAGAACTCTCGCAACTCCGCGCAGACCGAGCCTTTCCTATTTACATCACCCATACCAAACCGTCGGAAACCTCATTGATCATGGAAGAGATTCGGCAGTTCGACACGGCGCCTTCAGGTGAAGGGGCCACTGCACACGACATCCGTTGGCTCCAAGCAGGTGATCTCTTTGATTTGTAACAGGCCCCTTCCGCTGACAAGCGTGGATGAACAAAAATGTCACAAAATGCCATTCGACGCCCTTCCTTCCCTGTCGCTAGCCATCCTCATAGGTCATTCACGGCAATTTCGCGAGATTGGAGCTGGCACGCAATGTGCTGATGTCTTACTAACCTGCCGAGTAGTTCGACAGGTGCTCACTTGTCAACTGACTCCTTGGAGAATTTTATGAAGCGTACCCTGCAAAAAGGTTTTACCCTGATCGAACTGATGATCGTTGTGGCGATCATTGGTATCTTGGCCGCCGTGGCCTTGCCTGCCTATCAGGACTACACGATCCGCGCACGCGTGACGGAAGGTTTGGGCCTGGCAGATAGCGCCAAGAAGGAAATTGCAACCGACGGTTCCTCTTCGGTCGGTGATCTGAGCCGCGTTGCTACGACGTGGAATGAAAAGGCTGGCAATACTGGTGCTAACAGCAAGTTCGTTAGCAGCGTCATTATCGCCCCTGCTACTGGCGTCATTACCGTGACCTTTATCCCGGCTACGCTGGGTGCTACGGGAACGATCGTTATTTCTCCTTATGTCCGCTCCGCTGCAGGTTCCGCCACCGCAGCCAGCACTGGCATTCCCTTGGCAACCGCTATGACCTCCACCCCAGCTGTGACCGGTTCGCTCGACTGGGCGTGCGGTTCTAGCACCGTCTTGTCTGCAACCAATGCGACTACCGGTGGTAATATGCCAGGTGCAGCAGCCGGAACACTGCTGGCCAAGTACGCCCCCGCTTCTTGCCGTTAATTCGTTTTTAACGATCCATAAAAAGAGCGCTTTTGCGCTCTTTTTAACTTGAAGAGTCAATTCTTTCACGCAGATTTTCTGAAAACCCTCACCGGCCGTTCGGCAACAAGCATGTCACGACTAAATAACGGTTTCACACTGATCGAGCTGATGGTGGTGGTAGCTATTATCGGAATACTCTCTGCTGTTGCTTTGCCAGCCTATCAAGATTTCATTATCCGCACAAGAATTGTGGAGGGGCTCCTGTTGGCAGACACCGCAAAGCTCGTTGTTGCGGCCGATGGGGTAGGTAATTTGGACACTTTGACGCAGGCTTCTGCATCGTGGAACGCTCAGGCCGGCGGGACTGGGGCCAATAGTAAGTATGTATCCTCGGTGTTGCTCAATGCGAGCAATCCTTCTACCGGTGTCATCACTATTGCGATGAACCGGGTGACTGTGGGGGTCGGTGCGGGTCAAAATACCATTCTTCTATCACCCTACGCCCGAGATGCAGCGGGTCTGGCGATTACTTTGGCCGCAGCTCAAGCCGCTGGAACGGCAACATCGATCGATTGGGCCTGTACATCGAGCACCAAAGCCACAGCTCAAAGCCAAGGAATGGGTAGCGCTGCGCTAGGAACCGTGCAAGCCAAATATGTACCAGCGTCTTGCCGCTAAAGTGATTTTCCATTGCCGATTTGTCCATCCATTTATTGTGCCAACTTGCCCAGCAACCGAAATTTGTCTAGCAATTTTCAAAACTCCATCAAAACAATGGCATTGAAAATATTCGCGGCGCAGCCAGAAAAATACTAACAAGAGTATTTATTATCAGCCCTTAGAATATGTCTTTTTATTATCGCGTGCGGGCAGCCACAAAAGTTTCGCTGATACACTTATTATGCTCTCTGGTGGTTGTGGGGCTGATAGCATCGCTGGTCTTTCTAATATGGTACCCATACCCATACGGGCTGCTATCTGGTGGGCTGAGTCTTTTTGCGATATTGATCACTGCAGATCTGATATGCGGCCCCGTCTTGACGTTGATTCTATTTAACCCCAAAAAGCCACGTCGAGAAATAATTACCGATATAGCTCTGGTAACAGTCATTCAACTTCTTGCATTGGGCTACGGGATTCACACTGTTTATCAAGCACGTCCGCTTTTTCTGGTACACGAGATAGATCGCTTCAACGTTGTTGGAAAACCAGAATATCAAGGCCATGAAGTCGAACCGTCTTTAGCCGCGTTACCGGAGCAAATGCGTCCTGGTTGGTTTCGACGACCGATTGTTGTGGGAATTCGCGAGCCGAAAGATCCAACCGAGAGGCAAACAGTAATGTTCGACTCTTTGCAAGGAGGCCGAGACTACTCGCAACGCCCTGAATTCTACATACCTTACGACCGGGACTATCGGAACAAGGTTTTGGCGAAGGCCAAACCGCTGAGAAAATTTCTCACGCATTATCCAGGCTTCATGGGTGAAGCATCAAACATCGCAAAACAGACTGGAATCAGTGTAGACGAGTGCTTATTCTTACCGGTCCATCACAGACAGGACTGGATAGTGGTCCTGGATCAGTCTGCAAAAATAATAGGCTTCTTACCCGGCGATGGATTCATAGCGATGTGAATTATTCGAATCACTCTAAATATCCTAATATTTTCGGGCTGAATAAGTCAATCGACAACTGTATGGCCCCAGAGAGAATTTTTTACTTCCAAAAATTTTCTGCCTCTTCAAAAATCTTAGCATGATGAGTCGCCCAAGCAGCAAATGTACCGAGCTACAAATAAAATAGCAGGGGACTCTCTTGCTATAGCAGCGATAGACTAGAAAATCGCTCGACACAGCCAACTCGCCGGAATAGATGAAAGCACTCTGATCAGGCGCTCAAACTGCTTCGTCGTTCACATACGACACACCTCAGCCAGGGAAAAGCTTCCTGATTTTCCGCCAGGTTTCTCATGATCCGTACTTCATGTATTGAGATTCCCCGGTCAACAGCCTTGCACATACAGTTCCGGACTCCATCAGCGCCAAGGTCTCGGCTGCATCTCTATGCGGCCACTAGCGACTGCAACGCGGTGGGTGGCGGGCTTGGAGCCTCCCTCCACCATGCAGGCGTGGCCTTGGGAGTCGAAGTGGGTACGGGGTTACGTAGGCGTGGACATGGTCGGTCGATGGGGCGAGACATTTCACAAAAGCGACGGCATCACACGGCATTCACACGAATCGCCGCTGTGGCGCGGCCTTTGGGATATACAAAGGATCTTCGTGCCGAATTCAAGCCAAAATAGGCTCTAGCGCTTACTGGAAAAGCGCTAGTAGCTATGTTTTTTATCAAAAATTGTGGCGCGTTTATCCACGCCAATGGCGCACACCAGCCTGCGCACTCTGGATGAGATTGTCTTGTGGACTACGGGCTCGGGAGCGGTGCTGTTCCATCGAACGGCTGTTTTATTGACGGCTTGTGCTGCGGCGTGCAGGCACTCGGCCCCGGAACGTGTGCAGTGCCCACGCGCGCATCTTCATTCAACCGATCCACCGCAACGCTCAACCCGGCGCTTACAGCTCTACGGTACCGCCCGTTTCGGACGGATACAGCACTCAGTGACCGCCCTTCATTGCAATGGAGCTGAACCATTGCTTAGGCGTTCCGTTTCGACGTGAATCGGGGTCAGATTTCAATGACAACAACAAATTCGCCCGCAGCTCCCAGCGCGTCCACAACGGCTACAGGCTGATCAAGTGTTCCCCACCCGCGCCGGGTATGACGTGAAGGTTCAGCCGGGCATCAAAGCTAACAAAGCAGCATTGGTGACGCACGGCGGGGCCCAGCAGGTGCTGCCAGTGCACTTGGCTGGCGTCCAGCACGCTGCAGTCGTGGGCCAGAAAGGCGTGCGCGGGGTGGGCAGCAGCTTGTGCCAGGCGGCTGGCGACGGCGGTCAGTGGCAAAGCTAGGGGGGTGGGCGGGCTGGGCCATGATGCGCAAGCAGCCGTTTTGCGTTAGCGGGCAGGAGGCCCAGCCGTGTGCAATCCCCTGCTACAGCCATTGGGTGGCACGTGCGTGGTGCATGTGCGCCGCATCCAGCAAGGCGATCAGGACACTGACGTCCAACAGGGCGCGCATGGCCTAAACGCCGTTGGCAGCGCGCAGGCGATTGATCAGATCTTTGCTGACCACGGCCCCGCGCGATTCAAAGGGTATGAATCCTGTCGCTGTAGCTATGGTCGGCAGGCCCTGGGCACCCTGCGTTGCAGCGCCTCCCGTCGGCGCTTAGCGCACCAGACGCGAAATGACTTTGCCCAAGCAGGTGTTTTCTGCGCGCACTATTTCCTTGGCGGCGATCAAGGCGCCGCAGTCCAGATCAATAATGGTGCGCATGGCGGGCCTCTTTCTTCTCTCTAAAGCATCTTGATCCGATTGCACCGGACGACAGAGTTTTTGCGGCCAAGCACGATGGTCTATACAACGAGTTACCCTCGCCCTCTTTCGGTCATGGGGCGTCCCAGGGATTGAGAATCGTCACGCCGGATGATTGGAAATCAGCCACGTTTCTCGTTACCAATGTGATGCCATGAACGAGCGCGGTGGCTGCAATCAGGCTGTCCATGGCCGGGCGTGGGTTGGGCACATGGAGCGCAGCGCTGCGCTGCGCAACGGCGGTATCCACCGGCAGGATGCGGCCGGCGAAGGCAGGCAACACGTGGCTTTCAAACCAAGCCCGGAAAACAGCGCCTTGTGGTGGGTCGCGGCGTTCGACCAATAACACGCCCATTTCCAGTTCCTGCACGGTGATGGCCGACACATACAGGTCAACGGCATCCACGCTGTCGGCCCATTGCGCCACATTCTTATCGGCCCGGCCAAGGCGAATTTTTCGCAGTTCAGAAACCACATTGGTATCAAGCAGGAACATCAGGAAAAGTCCACAGGCCGTGCCGGTTCAAGCGAGCGCGAGATATCCAAATCAACCTCAGCGATACCCGGCATTGCCAGCAAATCGGCAATTTTCTGGTGGCTGGCAGTAATGCGCTGATAAAGCTCCATGCTCATCAGCACATGGGCAGGTCGGCCCCGGTCTGTGATGAACACCGGGCCATGGTTTGCGGCCCGTTTCGCCTCGCTCGCCCCTTGGTTGAACTCACGGCTGGATAAGGTGGTGATGGTCATGTTGACACCTCGCATGCTTGAAATTTGTAGAGATGTTACTACATGCCAAAACAAAGGGGCGGAAGACGGGGTACATCATCGGCCCGGGCACCTCAATGCCCACGAGCGCATCCTCATACAACCGTTTCCATCCCACGCAGAGCCCCACACTGGCAAACTGCACCGCGTGACCCGCTTCGGACGGATACAACACCCCGTGGCCACCCTCATCGCGCCGAACCATATCGATGCTGACGCGCTCTATGTCGACCAGCGCGTACTCGTGCGGGCTGGGCAGTTTGCGGCAGGCAGCAAACTTGGCAACCCGGTCGTAAGCGGCGATGTTTGGGGAGTGCAGCCATGAAGACGGCGTCCGTCATCTCACGCCACAAAACTCCCCGACTTGCCCCCGTGCTTTTCCAGCACGCGCACGCCGTGGATGGACATGCCCCGGTCCACAGCTTTGCACATGTCGTAGATGGTGAGCAGAGCGATCTGCACGGCGGTGAGGGCTTCCATCTCGACGCCGGTGGGGCCTACGGTTTCTACGGTTGCAGAACAAAATATGCCGGTAGCGCCCGACTGGTGTGCGCTGGCAGCTTCAAATTCAATAGCAACGCGGGTGAGGGCGAGCGGGTGGCAAAGCGGGATGAGGTCGCTGGTTTTCTTGGCGGCCATGATGCCGGCGATACGGGCAATGCCGAGCACGTCGCCTTTTTTTGCGCTGCCCGCTTCGATCAGCGCCAGAGTGGCGGGCAGCATGTCGATGCGCCCGCATGCTACGGCAATGCGGTGCGTGGCGGCTTTGGCGGCGACGTCCACCATGTGGGCCTGGCCCTGGGCGTCGAAGTGGGTAAGTGCGGACATGGGGTAGTGACCGGTTAAAGCGGGTGAGGCGGATGAAACGGGTGCGGGGGGAAACTTTGCAAGGACGGGGCATCATACGTTCATGTGGAATCGCAAACGCACCCCTTTTGGCTTTCTGGCTGTCGTCTTCATGACTCTCTCAGGGCATAAGCCAAAATGGCCTCCAGCGCTTACTGGTATTGCGCTACTAGCTTCTCTAGTTATAGCAACTGGTGCGTGCGCAGTGGCCCCTGCAATGGCCCAGACCAGCCTGCCCACGCTGGGCGACCCCAGCGACCTCACCACCAGCGCAGAACGCCGCCTGGGCGACCGCATCATCCGCGAGCTGTACCGCGACCCGGACTACATCGACGACCCCATCCTTTCTGAATACGTGCAAAGCCTTTGGCAGCCGTTGATGGCCGCCGCGCGGACCCGGGGGGAGTTGTCGCCGGAGCTGGACGAACGGTTTGCGTGGGAAATCCTGCTGGGAAGGGACCGCACAGTGAACGCCTTTGCCTTGCCAGGCGGCTATCTGGGTGTGCATCTTGGCTTGATCGGGGTCGTGACAACGCGGGATGAACTGGCGTCCGTTCTCGCACACGAGCTCAGCCACGTCACGCAACGCCACATTTCGCGCCTGATCACCCAGCAGAGCAAACAAACACCGCTGTTGTTGGGCGCGATGATTCTGGGCGCCCTGGCTGCCAGCAAGAACCCGGGCGCAACGCAGGCGCTTGTGGTGGGCGGGCAGGCGCTGGCGATGCAAAACCAGCTCAACTTCTCGCGCGACATGGAGCGCGAGGCAGACCGGATTGGCTATGGCTTGATGGCGCCTGCAGGTTTTGCGCCCCAGGGTTTTGTCAGCATGTTCGACAAGCTGCAGCAAGCCAACCGGTTGAACGACAACGGTTCATGGCCTTACCTGCGCAGCCACCCCTTGACCACAGAGCGCATGGCGGACATGCAGTCCCGCGTTCCTCCCAATGCAACCACCCAATCGCCCCGCTCCGACGCAACGCTGGAGCACGCGATGGTCGCTGCAAGGGCACGTGTGCTGTCGAACCCCGGGGTTGACGCGCTGCGCCAGTGGATTGCTGAGCCCCAAAGCACGGGTTTTGCCAGCCAGCCTGTGGCCCGGCGCGCAGGCGTGCTGTATGCGGCGGCGCTGAGCAGCCACCAGTTGCGGGATGCCTCAGGCGCACGGACGACTGCCAAACAACTCGACGACCTGACGCGCCAAGACCCGTCAGCCCACCGGTTGGTACGCCTGCTGCACGCAGAAATTGAACTGGCTGCCGGCAATGCGGACGCCGCACTGAGCGCGCTGCCCGAAAGGGACGCAACCACCCGCCGGCCTGAACTGGCGCTGCGAACGCAGGCCCTGCTCCGCGCGGGTCGGGCCGGTGACGGCACCGGGGCGCTGCAAACCTGGGTGGCCACGCACCCCCGAGATGCTGCCGCCTGGCAATGGCTGGCGACTGCCTGGCAAGCGCAGAACCAGCCGCTGCGCGCGATACGCGCGGAAGCGGAAGCTCATGCGGCGCGGTACGACTACGCTGCTGCGGTAGACCGATTCAAGGCGGGTCAGGACGTGGCGCGCCGTGGGGGCGCGGCGGCGGACCACATTGAGGCGTCCATCATCGACACACGGCTGCGTGCCGTGGAGCTACTTCTTCGAGAACAAACCGCCGAGCGCTGATTCGATCAGCACACTCAGCACGGAATAAATCAGCGAGCCCACCAAGGCTGCGACAAAACCGTTGACCTGAAACCCATCCAGCACGGTGGCCGCAGCCCAGAACATCAGGGCATTGATCACAAACAGGAACAGACCCAGGGTGACGATGGTGACGGGCAGCGTCAGCAGCACCAACACCGGCCGCAGCACGACGTTGAACAGGCCGATGACAAAAGCCGCGATCAACGCTGAAGTGAAACTCTGCACTTCCACGCCGCTGTAGACATAGGCCACAAACAGCAGCGATGCGGCGCTGAGCAACCATTTGATTAGAATTTTCATGGCGGGAGAATAGCACCGAGGCCAGGTTCGGACTATGACGGCTACGGGTTGCGCGGCCCTTTGGGTGGCTCTTTGGAACTATCTTGAACCGCTACCTGCGGTCTACTCGACCGCCAACATCCACAGGGCACCACAGCCGGTCAAAAGACTGCCCAGCGTGCCGGGCAACGAGGACCACCGGGGTTTGTCTACGGCAGGGTCTTGCGGAGCATCCATCTTGGGGCGGCGCGCGTCCAGCACCTGGGCGGCGACTGCCTCTGCGGCCTGCAGCTGGTCCGTCAACTCAGTCAAGGGGCCTTTTGCCACCAAGGTGGTGACGCGGGCGCCGGACAGGGGCAGCATCGGGACGACCTGGGCAAACAGCTTGTCAGCCCACTTGCCGCGCCAGTTCTCACGGGCGCTGTGGCTCACCCATTTGCTGATGCGGTGCGTCATGCGCGGCGCGCACGCCACCAAAACCCAGTGCGTATTGGCCGCGGCCTCGCGGGCCAGCAAGGGGGCAAGGATCTGCTGCGCGTAGGCTGCGTCGTCCACATACACAATGACTCTGTTCATACCACCTCCAGATTGAAGGGCCAGCAACAAAGGGGGCAACATGCCCCCTTTGTTCCAACACGTTCGTCGGCCCGTTCGCCAGCCAGTTCGCACTGGGTGACGATTTCAGGTTCTCGATCAGCCCTGCGCAGGGGCAGCCGAAGCACGGCGCGCCAGGATGGCCTTGCCGATCACAAACACCAGCACAGCACCTGCCACGCTGGCACCGTAGCGGATCACGTCGGTCTGCGCAATCTTGACCATCCACTGCCACTTGTCGGCGTTGGCGAACACGGGGTCCGTCACCAACATGCCGCCAGCAATCCAGCCCAGCAGCATGCCGCCCAGGATGATGATGAACGGGAAACGGTCCATGAGCTTGATGACGAGCTGGCTGCCCCACACGATGATCGGGATGGAGATCAACAGGCCCAGCACCACCAGCAGCATCTGGTGGTCACCAGCATTCTGCGCAGCGCCCGCAATGGCGATCACGTTGTCCACGCTCATCACCAGGTCGGCCACGATGATGGTCTTGATGGCTGCCAGCAGCTTGTCGCTGGTTTGCATTTCGCCGTGACCCTCTTCGTCGGGAGCCAGCAGTTTCACGCCGATCCACACCAGCAGGATGGCGCCGACAAACTTGAGGAAGGGCAGTGCCAGCAGCGTCATCGCAAAGGCGATCAGGATCACGCGCAGGACGATGGCACCCGCGGTACCCCAGATGATGCCCTTGGTGCGCTGAGCGGGAGGCAGTTTGCGGCAGGCCAGGGCAATGACCACCGCGTTGTCGCCACCCAGCAGGATGTCGATGATGATGATCTGGCCGAGTGCAAGCCAGAACGCAGGCGAAGACAAAAAATCCATAAATTCCTCAGTATCAGTGGGCAAAAGGACGGGTTGGCCGCCACTGTAGCGCCGAGTCCGTCCCAGGGACAGGGTTTTGCGGTAGGCAGATCAAGGGCGTGCCGCACAGGGCTGAGGATGCGAAGGGACGGCCTTGATCAGCCCACAACGGGCCCATCAAAGGTCTTGCTCGGCCCAGCACCGCGGTGTGTGCTGAACCCGGACCGCCGGAAGCTGTGGCTTCGTATTGACGACAGTGCCGATGCCATGCAGCCCCGACACCCGTGCTGCCCATGGGGTGCATGGCGGCGGGGAGGCATGTCGGGAGCTACTCCCCTTCGAAGCAGCGATTGGAACATTGGCAGCGCGGGCGCGCAAGTACGAGGCGATTGTGGAAAGTGCGTACACCACACTGGCGATGGAGCCCCCTAACAAGCCCCGCGGGCGGTATGGACCCGCTCGTTCTGCCTCCCAACCAGCCGCGTTGCCGCCACGGCGAACCCACGTGAACCACCGCGAACCACAGGCGCCGCGCTGATAACACCACGGCTGGCATGCTCCGTTCCGGCGGCTATGATCCAGCCCCTTTGCGCAATCCCGTCCCATGGCCGCCATCCACATCACCGACATCGAAGCTGCCATCAACCACTGGCGCCGCCGCGCTGCGTCGCCTGATGGCATCACCCTGGCGCCCGAATTGCGCGCGCTCGCCGAGGTCTACGCGTTGATGGTGTACTGGCACGAGGATGAGGCGGACGAAGGCAGCTTTCCGCCCGCAGCCCTGGCCGCTTGGCTCGCGTGGTACGACTCCACCCCCGATACGCCGTGTATTGCCATTTGTTCTACCAGCCAGGGTGATGATCTGTGCAAGGGGTGTGGCCGCACCTTTGACGAAGTCCAGTTCTGGCCTGGAATGTCGCCTGGAGAAAAGCGCACCGTGTGGCGCCGTATCACGCTGGAACATTCAGCATGGCGCTTCAACCGCTACGCGGAGCGCGCCGCGGAGGGCCCCTCTACCAGACGGGCTTCAAATGCGCCTCTACTCTGAGCCTGCAACCGTCAACGCGATGGAACGGCAGATGTTTGCTGTGCGGCAGGGTTGATAGACCTGTACGCGCGGCACTCAAACCGCTAAGGTGAGCCCATGCTGCGCCTGACCCAAGCCCCCAACATCGCGATTGCCACCCTGTGGGCAGACTTGTTGTGCGAGGCGGGCATGACGGCCTCGGTGCAGCGCCAGTACCTGGGGGCCGCCGCCGGACACCTGCCACCGGACCAATGCCTGCCCGAGATCTGGCTGGACCATGACGAACACGCCACCCGCGCCCGGGCCTTGCTGCAGGACCTGCAAGACCTGCCGCAGCGCCACTGGGTATGCCGGTGCGGCGAGACGGTAGAAGGTGGGTTTGAGCAGTGTTGGCAATGTGGCACGCTGATGCCACGGGATTGAGATCAATACTATTGTTTTGATAGCTACCAGCGCTTACTGATAAAGCGCTAGCGCCTGTTTTTACCAATATTTCCCGTCACTTCCAGCGCACGGGCTCCACATGCACGCTGCCCTGGGTACTGCTCAGCGTGATGGCGCCTTCTTGCACCGTGGCCTGCAGCTGCATGCTGCGTTCGGCCAGCTTTGCCAGCGCCTGAGAGGCCTCGGTGGGAATGCGCCACACCTGCAGCTTCTCCAGCCGCGACAGCTTGGTTTCAATGCCCTTCCACCAGATCTCGGCGGCGTGATTGAAGCAGTAGACGAGCACGGAATCGGATTTGCTGCAGGCCTTGGTGAGCGGCTTGTCTTCGGGCTGCCCTACCTCGATCCACACGCGTCGGCGGCCGGTGTAGTCGGTCAGTGACGCATCCGGATCGTCTGGGTCCGACAGGCCCGCGCCAAACGCCAGCGTGGCGTCGCCATTGCACAGGTCGTTGAGCTGGTGTGCCTGAATGGCCAGCGCGGTCAGCCGGATCATCATGCGCTCGTCGGTTTCGCTCGGGTGGCGGGCCAGCGTGAGCGCATGGTCGGCGTAGTAGCCGTGGTCAATGTCGGCGATCTGGAGGTTCGCCTTGAAGATGGTGGATTTGATGGCCATGATCTATCAAAAATAAGAGCTGCCAGCGCAAGTATTGACTTGCTTTGGCAGCTCTGGATATTGCAAATGACCGCACAGCAAGCGCTGGCAGCTATGATTTTTATACTCGGCGTGCTAGCTCCGCCGCTTTGCCGACGTAGCTTCCAGGCGTCATCGCCAGCAGGCGGTCTTTTTCGGACTGGGGAATTTCCAGCGATTGAATCAAGCCGTGCAGCGCCTCGGCCGTCACGGTTTTGCCCCGCGTCACTTCCTTGAGCTTTTCGTACGCGCCCTGCACACCAAAACGGCGCATCACCGTCTGGATGGGCTCGGCCAGCACTTCCCACGATGCGTCCAGGTCGTCGGCCAGCGCTTCTTCGTTCAACTCCAGCTTGTTCAGGCCGGCCAGCAACGAGGCGTAAGACAGCGCGGCATAGCCCAGGGCCACGCCCATGTTGCGCAGCACGGTGCTGTCGGTCAGGTCGCGCTGCCAACGGCTGATGGGCAACTTTTCGGACAGGTGCTTGAGCAGCGCATTGGCCAGGCCCAGGTTGCCTTCGGCGTTTTCAAAGTCAATGGGGTTGACCTTGTGCGGCATGGTGGACGAGCCAATTTCACCGGCCTTCAGGCGCTGCTTGAAGTAGCCCAGGCTCACGTAGCCCCAGATGTCGCGCGACAGGTCGATGAGGATGGTGTTGGCACGGGCCACGGCGTCGAACAGCTCAGCCATGTAGTCGTGCGGCTCGATCTGGATCGAGTAGGGCTGAAAGGTCAGCCCCAGGCCCAGGGGTTCGGGGGTTTCAATGACCTTCTTGCTGAAGGCTTCCCAGTCGAAGTCGGGCCATGCGGAAAGGTGCGCGTTGTAGTTGCCTACGGCGCCGTTCATTTTGCCCATGATCTTGACGCTGGCGATCTTCTCGCAAGCGGTCTGCAGGCGCATGACCACGTTGGCCATCTCTTTGCCCACGGTGGTGGGGCTGGCCGTCTCGCCGTGGGTGCGGCTGAGCATGGGCACATCGGCGTAGGCGTGCGCCATTTCGCGCAGTTTGAGCACGATGCGGTCAAGGCCCGGCAGCACCACCTGGTCACGGCCCGAGCGCAGTTGCAGCGCATGGCTCGTGTTGTTGATGTCTTCGCTGGTGCAGGCAAAGTGCACAAACTCCGAGGCTTTTTCCAGCTCGGGGCGGGCTTCGAACTTGCTCTTGATCCAGTACTCCACGGCTTTTACGTCGTGGTTTGTTGTTTTTTCGATCTCTTTGATGGCCGCCGAGTCGGATTCGGAGAAGTTCTTGATCAGGCCCAGCAGATAGGCGCGGGCGCCAGTGGTCAGCGGCTTGAATTCGGCAAAACCGGCGTCGGACAGCGCGATGAACCACGCCACTTCGACCTGCACGCGGCGGTGCATGTAGCCGTGTTCGCTCATGATCGGGCGCAGGGCGGCAAGTTTGCTGGCGTAACGGCCGTCAAGCGGCGACAGGGCGGTAATGGTGGACAGGCTCATGGCGCGCCATTGTAGGCGTGGCGTGTAGGCGTGGCGTCTGCGTCAGCTTCGGGTGGGCCGGTCCCGATAGAATCAAAGCCAATTGTTCAGCTACCCCCGCGCACTGGAAGACAAACCATGAAATTGATCGGAGCCTCTGCCAGCCCTTACGTCCGTAAGGTGCGGATCGTGATGGCCGAAAAAAAGCTCGACTACCAGTTCGTACAGGAAAACGTCTGGGCAGACGACACCGCCATTGCCACCTCCAACCCGCTGGGCAAGGTGCCTTGCCTGGTGATGGAAGGTGGCGAAGCCGTCTTCGACTCGCGCGTGATCGTGGAGTACCTGGACACGCTGTCGCCGGTGGGCAAGCTGATTCCGAGCCAAGGCCGTGAACGCGCCGAAGTGAAGACCTGGGAGGCCCTGGCCGATGGCGTGATGGATGCTGCAATTTTGGCCCGACTGGAGGCCACCTGGGCCCACCGCAAAGACAGCGAACGCAGCCAGGCCTGGATCGACCGCCAGCTGGTCAAGGTGAACGACGGCCTCAAGTCCATGAGCCAGGGCTTGGGCGACAAGCCGTTTTGCAGCGGCATCCACCTGAGCCTGTCCGACATCGCCGTAGGCTGCGCACTGGGCTGGCTGGAGTTTCGTTTTCCCGAGATCGCCTGGCGCAACGAGTACCCCAACCTGGGCAAGCTGCTCGACAAACTGGCGCTGCGCGCCAGCTTCGCAGACACCAAACCGTACTGACGCGCCCTGCGCGCCGATGATGTGCCCAGGGCCTCGCCGGTCGCGTGATCGCTCCTTGTGTGCCGTATGCTAGGGCGCATATGAACGAAACGGTTCAAAACCTTTCAAAGCCGTCCGAGGTGCGCGCCACCCGGCAGCGCGCCGCCCGCGATGCAGCGGCCACACCCGGGGCCGATCGGGTGCGTGTGAACGATCCCGACCGCACCATGGCCAACATCCTGCAGGTGGCCACGGCTGAGTTTGCAGACAAGGGGCTGGCGGGCGCGCGCATCGACGAGATTGCAGCGCTGACCAGCACCAGCAAGCGCATGATCTACTACTACTTTGGTAGCAAGGAAGGCCTGTATGTGGCGGTGCTGGAAGATGCCTACCGGCGCATCCGGCGCATTGAATCTGAACTGCACCTGGAAAACCTGGCGCCTGAGCAAGCGTTGCGCACGCTGGTGGGTTTCACGGTGGACTACCAGCTTGCCAACCCCGACTTCATCCGCCTGGTGATGAATGAAAACATGCACCGGGGCGAGTTCATCAGCCAGTCCACCACCATTCAGGAACTGAACATCCCCGTCATTCACGCGGTCCGCAATGTGTACGAGCGTGGCGTGGCCTCTGGCGTGTTTCGCCCTGATGTGGACCCGGTGGACCTGCACATGTCGATTTCGGCACTGTGTTTCTTCAACGTGGCCAACCGCCACACCTTCGGCGCGATCTTCAAGCGCTCGCTGGACACCCCCGCCGCCACCGCGCAGCGCCGGGAATCGATCATTGAGATGATCGTCCGCTTCCTGAAGTGACGTTGCGCTGAGGCGCTTCGCGCCTTTCCCCTGAAAAGGGCCGCCGGTTGCATCGGCCGTCCGCGACAGCGCAAGGCCACGCGGCCCCGCGGCGCCGAATTTTCGATCTGATTCTTCCTCCGTAGACACGGCAAGGGTTTGCACTTAGTTTAAATACTAACCAGTTCGTACAAAATTCTTTTCAGGCACTCACAATGACTGGAGACACCATGTTTGCACTGGCCGACCGCATGCTGCGGGGATACACCCGCGTGCTCCATGCCTTGGGCGGCCTGTTTCTGGCCGCGATGGTGGCGCTGGTGTTTGGCAATGTCGTGCTGCGCTATGTGTTCAACGCGGGCATCACGGTGTCGGAAGAGTTGTCGCGCTGGCTGTTTGTGTGGCTGACCTTCATGGGCGCCGTGGTGGCGCTGCGCGAACATGGGCACCTGGGCACCGACATCCTGATATCGCGCCTGCCCGCCCGGGGCAAGAAGGCCTGCCTCGTGGTGGCGCAGCTGGCCATGTTGTATGTGTCGTGGTTGTTGCTTCGCGGCAGCTGGGCGCAGATGCTGATCAACCGGGAGACCGAGGCGCCGGTGACGGGCGCATCGGTCGGCATCTTCTACGCGAGCGGTGTGCTGATGGGCGCCTCAGCGTTGGCCATCTTGCTACGCGACCTCGTCTACACCTTGGTGCATGCAGCAGATGCACAAGACCTGGCAATGGCTGCCGGTAGCGAAGAAGCCGTAGCGCCGCCCTCTGCGGCCGACAAGCGCCGCTGAACTCCCGCAAACACACGGTGCAACGATGACCATCACCATTTTTCTTGGATCCCTGCTGCTCGCCATGGCGATTGGCATCCCTATCGCCTTTGCGCTGTTGATCAGTGGCGTGGCGCTGATGTGGCACCTGGATCTGTTTGACGCGCAAATCCTCGCGCAGAACGTGATCAACGGGGCCGACAGCTTTCCGCTGCTCGCAGTGCCGTTCTTCATGCTGGCAGGCGAGATCATGAACGTGGGCGGGCTGTCGCGCCGCATCGTCAAGCTGGCCTTGGCCGTGGTGGGGCATGTACCCGGCGGGCTGGGTTATGTGGCCATCATGGCGGCGGTCATTCTGGCGGCCGTGTCGGGCTCGGCGGTGGCCGATGCGGCGGCGCTGGCCTCGCTGCTGTTGCCCATGATGGTGGCCGCAGGCCACAACAAGGCCCGGTCGGCGGGGTTGATTGCCTCGGCCGGCATCATCGCGCCGGTCATTCCACCGTCCATCGGGTTCGTGATTTTTGGCGTTGCGGGCAATGTGTCGATCAGCAAGCTGTTTTTGGCGGGCATCGTGCCCGGGCTACTGCTGGGTGTGGCGCTGGCAGGCACCTGGTGGTGGCTGGTGCGCAAAGAGCAGGTTGCTCCGCCCGCCAAAGCCTCGCGCGCAGAGGTTCTGAAAGCGCTCAAGGAGTCTGTATGGGCTTTGGGCCTGCCCGTCATTATTTTGGCGGGTCTGCGCATGGGGGTGTTCACACCCACCGAGGCCGCGGTCGTCGCAGCCGTATATGCGCTGTGTGTGGCCATGTTGGTGTACCGCGAACTGACCCTGCGCCAACTGGCAGAGATCTTTCAGTCCGCAGCGCGCACCAGTGCCATCGTGATGTTCCTGGTGGCCGCAGCGATGGTGTCGGCCTGGCTGATCACCGTGGCCGATATGCCCAGCAAGGTGATCGACATGTTGCAGCCGTTCATGGGCAACCAGACCGTGCTGCTGCTGGCCATCATGGTGCTGGTGATGGTGGTGGGCACCGCCATGGACATGACACCCACCATTCTCATCATGACGCCGGTGCTCATGCCGGTCGTCAAGGCGGCGGGTATTGACCCGGTCTACTTCGGTGTGTTGTTCATCATGGTCAACGCCATCGGCCTCATCACGCCTCCGGTAGGCACCGTGCTGAACGTGGTGGCCGGTGTTGGCCGCGTGTCCATGGGCGAGGTCACGCGAGGCGTGTTGCCCTTCGTGGCCGCGCAGTTTTCCGTGGTGTTGCTGTTGGTGTTCGTTCCGTCCATCGTTACCGCGCCGCTGCGATGGCTTGCCGGTTGATATGCGCCACGCCCCTTTTCCCTGCTCCCACCACTGATTTTTTGTACGCCGCCTAAAACCCAAGGAGACATGTCGATGAAACTGTTCAAAACCCTGCTCGCCACAGCCCTGGTTGCCGCATCGCTGCTGCCCGCGGTGCATGCCCAAGAGCGCACCATCAAGTTCGCGTTCCAGAACCAGAAGGAACACCCGCAGGCCCAGGGCGCACAGAAGTTCGCCGACCTCGTGGCGGCCAAGACCAACGGGCGCATTGCGGTCAAGCTCTTCCCGGGCGGCACACTGGGGGGTGACCTGCAGACCGTATCGGCGCTGCAAGGCGGCACGGTGGAGATGACGGTGCTCAACGCGGGCATCCTGTCGGCACAGGCCAAGGAATTTGGCATCTACGACTTCCCGTTCCTGTTTGCGTCGCCCCAAGAAGCCGATGCCGTGACCGATGGACCCTTCGGCAAGAAACTGCTCGACAAGCTGCAGGCCAAAAACCTGGTGGGTCTGGGCTACTGGGAGCTGGGATTTCGCAACCTCACCAACAGCAAAAAGCCCATCACCAAGGCCGAAGACATTGCGGGCCTCAAGATCAGGGTGATCCAGTCGCCGATCTACATCGACATGTTCAATGCACTGGGTGCCAACGCCGTGCCCATGCCGTTCCCCGAGCTGTACACCGCCATGGAGCAAAAAGCCGTGGACGGCCAGGAAAACCCGTTCTCAACCATCCTGTCGTCCAAGTTCGCCGAAGTACAAAAGCACCTAACCATTACGCGCCACATGTACAACCCGCAGGCCGTCATCCTGAGCAAGAAGTTCTGGGACAGCCTGAGCCCCGCCGACCAGAAGGCCGTGACCGAAGCCATGGCCGAGGCCACCACGTTCCAGCGCAGCGTCTCGCGCTCGCAGGCTGACGTGGCGCTGGAAGAGCTCAAGAAGGCCGGCATGCAGGTCACCGAATTCCCGCCCGCAGAGGTCGACAAGCTGCGCGCCAAGGTGAAGCCTGTGGTGGAAAAACACAGCGAAAAGGTGGGTGCAGAGACCGTGCAAGAGGTCTACGCCACGCTGGCCAAACTGCGCGGCGGCAAGTGATCTGAACGCAGCAACCCGTGCGTGCGCTGCCGCGCGGCAACACCGCCTTGGCAGCGCACTCCGCATTTCACTCCTCCCATGAGCACGCCGCTCCTTAGTCCTCAGGTCACCCCCACTACCGCGCCCGCCATGTCTTCCACAAGCCCCCGCAAGGTGCTGATCGGGCTGATCGGTGCCGGCATCCAGAAGTCGCTGTCGCCCGCGCTGCACGAAGAAGAGGCACGCCACCATGGCATGCGCCTGCACTACCAGCTGATTGACCTGGACCACGCGGCCTCGTCGGTCGAACAGCTGCCCACACTGCTGTTGGCCGCACGCATCATGGGTTACGCCGGGTGCAACGTGACCTACCCGTGCAAACAGGCGGTGATTCCCCATCTTGATCGCCTGTCTGAAGAAGCGCACGCCATGGGCGCCGTCAACACCGTGGTGGTCCAAGACGGGCAGCTTGTGGGGCACAACACCGACGGATCGGGCTGGGCCTGGGGCTTTACCCGCGCGCTGCCCGATGCCGACCTGGGCCACGTGGTTCTGCTGGGCGCGGGCGGCGCGGGCGCGGCCATTGCGCACGCGGTGCTGCGGCTGGGTGCGCAACACCTGAGCATTGTGGATGCCCAACCCGAAAGGGCTGCACAACTGGCCGCTGATGTGAACACCCTCTATGGCCCCAGGGCGGAGGCTGCCGAGATCCGCTCTGCCATGGTGCAGGCCTCCGGCCTGATCCACGCCACGCCCACGGGCATGGACAAGCTGCCCGGGCTGCCGCTTGACGTGGCATTGCTGCGGCCCGCCATGTGGGTGTCCGAGGTGGTGTATTTCCCGCTCGACACGGCACTGGTGCAAGCCGCGCGGGCCCTTGGCTGCAGGGTGTCGGACGGCGGTGGCATGGCCGTGGGCCAGGCCGTGGGTGCGTTCGAGCTGTTCACTGGCGACGCCCCCGACGCAGCCCGCATGGACGCCCATTTCCGCCGACTGGTCAGCACTCGCTGACCCGCGTCACCCTCACACGCAATCCCACACCCGCCAAGGACTCGAACCCATGAGCACCCCCCTGATGGCCACCCGCGAAGCGCTGGGCGATCTGCCCAATCCCCTGGGTCTGCAAGGGGTGGAGTTCATTGAATACGCCACCAGCCGCCCGCAGGCGTTGGGCCAGGCGTTGGAGCGGATGGGCTTTCAGCCCGTGGCACGCCACCGCTCGCGCGAAGTGCTGTTGTACCGACAGGGCGACATGAACATCATCGTCAACGCCCACCAGGACACCGAACGCACCGGCTTACACGCCCCCCCGGCGCTGACGGAATCCCCGGTGCTGACCGCCATCGCGTTCCGGGTGGGCAATGCCGCTGCCGCGTATCGCCGCGTGCTGGAGCTGGGCGCCTGGGCCGTGCACACCGAGGTCGAGGTGATGGAGCTGAACATCCCCGCCATCCACGGCGTGGGGTCCAGCCGCATCTATTTTGTGGACCGGTTCAGAGAGTTCTCGATCTACGACGTGGACTTTGTGCCGATCCCCACCGTGGCGCCTCCACCGGCAGTGCTGACCGGTTTGCATCTCTTCGGCGTGGTGCAGTACATCGGCCTCGGACGCGCGCAGGACTGGATTCACTTCTACGCAGAGCTGTTTGGTTTTTCGGAGCTGTCTCCCGAGCAGTCGTTTGGCGTGCTCACCCATGGCCGCATTCTGGCAAGCCCTTGCGGTACGCTGCACTGGCAGCTCATTGAACCCCTCGTGGATGCCATCGACGCCGACCCCGAGGAGCTGCTGCAGCGCGTGGCCTTTGGTACGCCCGATGTGCTGGCCACCGTGAATGCGCTGCGCGTGCGCGGTGTGGACTTTGTCGAGTCCCCCACGGGCGTGCACACGGGCGCCCGCGGTGCCCTTACGCGCGCCGATGCGGGCTCGCCCAGTTTCGAGCTGGTACTGAACGCACGCTAAGTCGGGAGACCACCCATGCGCACATCCACCATGCAACGCAACGTCGCCGACTTCGGCATGGACACCATCAGCCTGGCGGGTCCGCTGGAGGCCAAACTCGCCGCCGTCAAGGCCGCTGGCTTTGGCCAGATCATGCTGGCCGCGCGCGACATCGTGGGCCATCCACAAGGCATCGAAGCGGCCGTGCACGCCGTGCGCAGCAGTGGCCTGCGTGTGACGGGCTTTCAGGTGCTGCGCGACTTTGAAGGGCTGTCGGGCCACCTGCACAGCTACAAGGTGGACATTGCAAAGCAGATGATTTTGATGGCGCGCGACCTGGGTGCGCCCGTGTTGCTGGCCTGCAGTTCCACCTCATCACACGCCACGGCCGATGCCGACGCCATTGCCCGCGACCTGCGCAAGCTGGCCCTGCTGGCGCTGCCCCACGGGATTCGCGTGGCGTTTGAAGGCCTGTCGTGGGGGCGGCACATCAACGAGGTACACCAGGCCTGGGCGGCGGTAGAACAAGCCGATTGCCCCAACCTGGGGCTGGCGGTGGATTCGTACCACCAGTTTGCTACCAGCACGCCGCTGGCGGCCCTGGCGGAGGTAGACCCGGACAAGATCTACCTTGTGCAGCTCTCGGACTTCATGTGGCAGGAGACGCCAACGGTCCAGGACCGCATCGACACCGCGCGGCACTTTCGCGTGTTCCCGGGCGAAGGTGTGCACAGCCAGGCGCTGGCCGAACTGGTCCGCACGCTGGACGGAATGGGCTACCAGGGCGACTACAGCTTTGAAGTCTTCAACGACGACTATCAGCAACTGCCGTTGCCCTATGTGGCGAGGCGTGCTTGGAACAGCGCGCTGTGGCTGGCCGAGGGCGTGCTGCAACGTGCGGTGCCGCTGCCGGGGCACCCGCGCATCAAGACTCTGGCGTGATCAACGCAACTGCGTAGCAGCGAATCAGCGCATCGGTCGTCGTCGATCAACTGTTGGCGCGCTTCTTGAGCCAGCGCATCAGCGCTCCCACCACGGGCAGCTTCTCGTACAGCTCTTCGGCGGCATCCCAGTAGTCACGGTGCAGGGTCACCAGGCCCTGCGCGTCCAGCACCAGGTGCGAGGCGCCGCGCACTGTCTGTGTCACGCCCTTTTCAAAACCTTTGAAGGCGAACAGAAAATCCCAGGTCAGAAAGCATTGCTGCCCCTGCACCACCCGCCCGGTGACCACAAAACGTGGCTGCTCCAGCGAGTCGAACATGTGGGCAAAAATGGCCTGGATGGCGGGCACGCCCAACACCTCGTTGAACGGGTCCTTGAACCGCGCCTGCGGCGCATAGATCTGGCCGATGGTGGGCAGGTCCTTCGGGGAGAGGTTTTCAAAAAACGCGATGACGCGCGTGACGGCTTCTTCGGTAGCGGGAGCGGTGTACGGGGGCAGCATGGCAAAAAGCGTCAAAGACCTGTGAAGCGACGGACCGCCGGAAAGTACCACCGGTAGGGCATCAAGCGCAGCAGTTTCATCACGCGCGTGAATCGCTTGGGGAAGTGGATGTCGAAGTGGCCCCGCTCCCAACCCTGCACGATGGCCGCCGCTGCTGCTTCGGGGGAAATCAGCGCGGGCATCGTGAAGTCGTTGCCCGCCGTGAGTGGCGTGGCCACGAAGCCGGGGTTGATCACGCTCACGCCCATTCCCAGATCGTGCAGGTCCAGGTACAACGCCTCGGCCAGGTTGATGAGCGCGGCCTTGGTAGGCCCGTAGGCCAGGCTCTTGGGCAGGCCGCGAAAACCCGCCACGCTGCTGATGACACTCACATGCCCGGGGCGCCCGGCCTGCGCCGCCGCCAGCATGGCGGGCAACACCGCGGCCAGCACATGCAGCACGCCGTTGTAGTTGATCTGCTCGTGGCGCAGCACCACAGCAAGATCGAAGTCGGTGGCGCGCATGTCGCGGTAATAGCCCGCGCAATAGCACACCATGTCGGGTGCGCCACCCGCCAGCACTTGCGCGGCGGCGGCCTGCACCTGCGCGGGCTCCGCTGTGTCCATGGCCAGGGCCATGCTGCCCGGGTGCTGTGCCACAAAGGCGTCCAGCGCATCGCCGCTGCGCGCCGACACAATGACCTGCGCGCCACGCGCATGCAGCGCGGCTGCGGTGGCACGGCCAATGCCGCTGCTGGCCCCAATGAGCCAGGCCCGTCGGCCATGCCAGTCGCGAAGCGGTGGGTTGAGGCTCATGGTGCGCGTTTGGTAAAGGACAGAGTGATCTCGCCCAGGCGGAATCCGAACTTGCTCATGGTGGCGCGGTTGAGCATCACGCGCTCGTCGATGAGGTACATCCAGTCGTCCAGGTCCACGTTGTAGACCTTGCCATCCACCGGCAGGGCCAGCGTGTAGCCCCAGCGGAAGGCGTTGCCGCGCGTCTGCCCGTTGGCGGTGCCCACCACGTCGTCGGCCGTGCCGGTGTAGCGGCCATCGGCGTGTTTGGTCAGGCGCCAGATGCGGCGCTGCGTGGTGCCGTCTGAATAGGTGAAGGCTTCGTCCAGAACGCCTTCGTTGCCCTTCCACTCGCAGTCCATGACGACGGTGAAGCGTTTGACGATCTGGCCACTGCGGTCCTGAAAGATGCCGTAGGCGTCGATCGTGCCGGTGAAATATTGGGCCAGGTCCAGCACCGGCTTTTCGCTGACGTACCCATCAATGTTCTGGCTGGCGCAGCCGGACAGCACCACGGGTGCCGCCACTGCGGCCGAGAGGAGGAGGCGTCGTTGCATCATGAAGTGTGTGCCTTGGAGTCGGTTCGTTATCAAAGGGGGGCAACGGTCCGGTGCGGCCGCAGGATGAGGAGGTAAAGCGCTGCGGCAGCCATCAACTTGAGCACACAGGGCAGTACGGCATAGGCCAGACCCAGGGTTTGCAACCCGTCTTCGCTGCGGGTGCCGGGGTTGTAGCCCACCCAGCCCAGCAGCGGCAGCGCCAGGCCTGCGGCCAGCGCTAGGTTGAGCTTGGTCGCAAAGTTCCACCAGCCAAAGTACGCGCCTTCGTGTTGGCCGCTGTCGCCCTCGGCCGCAATCACGCCAGCCAGCAGCGCGCTGGGCAAGGCCAGGTCGGTGCCCAGCGCGACGCCCGACAGCGCACAGACGACGAGGAACGGCACCACATCGCCTGCCCCCAAAAACGCAGTCCAGACAAACACGGCAATCGCCAGCAACATGCCCACCAGCCAGGAGCGTGCGAGGCCCCACCGCGCCACGGCGCGCAGCCACAGCGGGATCGACAGTGCAGCACAAACAAAGTACGCGGCAAGAAACATAGGCTCCTGCGCGGGCGGGGCCTGCAGGCGGTCTTGAATAAAGAACAGCACCAGCGTGGCCGGAATGGCGCTGGCAATGCCGTTAAGCATGAACACGGCCAGCAGGCGGCGGAATGCAGCGCGCCCCCAGGGCCGCCACAGGCTGGCGCGCTGGGGGGGGCGATAAACCCCTGCCACGGCACCCGCGGGGGCAGGTGGGCGTGGCGCACGCGTCCACGCCCACCAGCCCATCAGCAAGGTGATGGCAAACACACTGAGCATGACCGGCAAACCCAGCAGCGCTGGCAGCACCGAGGCCAGCACCACCCCCACCAGCGCAGCACCCTCGCGCCAGGCCACGATGCGGCCGCGCTGCAGCTCGTCGCCGCCCAGGCGGGCGCCCCACGACTGGTGCGCAATGCTCAGTTGGCTGTAAGCCGTGTAGGTGATGAGCAAGGCCACCAGCGCCCAGGCAATCAGCGCATCGGGGCCGCGCACCGCCGGAAAAAACAGGCTGGTCAGCCCCAGTGCCAGCACCGTGGCCGACACCGCACCCACCGCCAGCACCGCGCGCACCGAGCGGCCGAACAGGTGGTCTGACAGGCGGCCCAGCAGCGGGTCAGAAATAGCATCGAACAACCGGGCCGCCAGCAGCACCGCGCCCAGCGTGGCCAGCGGCATGCCGAACTCGCGCGCATAGTGGTTAGGCAGCAGCACGTACAACGGCAATGCCACAAACGCCAAAGGCAGGCCCAGCAGCCCATAGGCCAGCCCTGCGCTGGCGCGGATGGGCTGGGGCCGGGTCATGGTTGGCCCGCAGTGCGGGGGGCGGCGATCAGCTCGGCACGCAAACCGGGCTCAGAGGTCTGCGGCGACAGCCAGATGCCAAAAAACAGGCGCGCGAACTCAGGGTCGGGCACCTCGCCCACCACCCGGCCGCCCATCTGAAACACCGCGCCAGCGCCCGGCTGGTACACACCCAGCAGCCGGTCTCCCGGTTTCACATCCGGCAGTGCCTCCTGCAACAACTGCTGCCACCGAGTGGCTTGCTGCGCACTGAAACTGCCCACGCGGCGCATTTCTTCCATCGACCGCTTGGCAATGGCCTCGGCCGTGAAGTTGCGTTGATAAGTCAACTCCAGCGCCAGCGGATGGGCGGCGTAGTTGCCTGCATCAAACCCCGGCTGCACCCACAAGCGTGCGCGGTAGATGTCAAAACCCAAAAACCGCAACGTGCCCTGGCCCGCCATGCGCGCGCCAGCCAAGGGCGTGGTGGCAGACCCGGCGGCAGCCGCAGCGGGCTGGCTGGCCTGCGAGCCTTGCGAGGCCTGTGCCAACGCAAAATTTGAATGAAAACCGGCTGTAGCGCTTGCCAGTAAAGCGGTGATAGCTATACTTTTTATAGTAATCATTTTTCCGCCATCAGTCTTTGACCAGCGTGTACTGAACCAGCTCGATGTTGCTCATGGCAAACGCCGCTTCGCAATACGCCAGGTAGAACTCCCAGATGTGCATGAAGCGCTGGTCAAACCCCAGTTGCAGGATCTGCGCGCGCTGCGCCAGAAAACGCTCGCGCCAGCGTTTGAGGGTCTCGGCGTAGTCCTGGCCAAACGCGAACTCGTCCACCACGCGCAGGCCTGCGGCCTCGGCCTCGCGGCGAAACTCGCGTGGGCAGGGCAGGCAGCCCCCCGGGAAGATGTACTGCTGGATGAAATCGGTGGAGCTGATGTAGCGGTCAAACAGGCTGTCGTCGATGACGATGCTCTGGATGCAGGCCTTGCCGCCCGGCTTGAGCAGGCGGTTGACCGACTGGAAGTAGGTAGGCCAATACTCGCGGCCCACGGCTTCCACCATCTCGATGGAGCAGATCGCGTCGTAGGGGCCGTCCTGGATGTCGCGGTAGTCCTGCAGCCGCAGATCGGCCTTGCCCTCCACCCCATGCGCTGCCATGCGTTTTTGCGCAAACGCGAGTTGCTCGGTAGACAGGGTCACGCCCGTCAGCGACGCGCCGAACTCGGTGGTCGCCATTTCGGCCAGAGCGCCCCAGCCGCAGCCGATCTCCAGCACGCGGTCACCGGCCTGCACGCCCGCCATGCGCAGCGCGCGGCGCACCTTGGCATGCTGGGCCGCGCGCATGTCGCCACCCGCGTGTCCCTCAAACCACGCCGACGAATAGTTCATCGTGTCGTCCAGCCAGAGCTCGTAGAACGCGTTGCCCAGGTCGTAGTGGGCGTGGATGTTCTTCTGGCTGTTGCTGCGCGTGTTGCGGTTGAGCAGATGCTTGATGCGGTACAGCAGCCGCCCGGCCCAGGTGCCGTAGATCACGCCCTCGACCTGCTGGCGGTTGGCAACAAAAAGCTTGAGCAGGTCGGTGAGGTGGGGGGTGGTCCAGTCGCCCGCAATGTAGCTTTCGGCAAAACCGATGTCGCCCGACCGGAGCGCGGCGCTGCACACGTTCCAGTTCTTGAGCGTGATGGCCGCCGAGGGCCCGTTGCCGTGCCCAAAGTGCTGCAGCGTGCCGTCGGGCAGTTGCACCGTGAGGTGGCCGTGCTGCAGCCGCTGCAAGAGCTTGAGCGCCGTGCGCGCTGCAGTGGGCGTGCCCTGTGGCAGCTCGCGTGCTGCGCGTTGGGTGGTGGTCGTGGAGGTGTTCATGGCGGTCTTCTCGTGCATGGGCTCAGCAGGTCACTTCAACGGGTCACGATGGAGGCGGGGGCCTCGGGCTTTCGATGGAAACGCACGCGCTTGAGCCACAGCTGCAGCGCGTGCCAGTGGATGCGGGCCATGATGGCCAGCGTCATGGCGGGGTAGCCCCACAGCGCCTGCCGCAAAGTGCGGGCGTTTGCGGGGTGCAGCGTGCCACTCACGCTGGTCTGGATGAGGGGGCCGCTGGCGTCGTCGTAGTCGATGCGCGCCACGGTGCGACCTGCGTCTTGCGTGTACTGCGTGTCCTTTGGATTGACCTCGGTGCGCATGAATCGAAAACGATAGCCCCCGTTCACCTCGCAGAACGGCGACACATGGAACACCTTGCGCGCCTGTTGTTCCACGCCGTACTGCGGTGCATCCAACAGATAGCAGTGGCGCTCGCCAAAGGTGTTGTTCACCTCGACCACGATCGCGCGCAGGCTGCCGTCCGTGCGGTGGCAGTACCAAAAACTCACGGGCTTGAAGGTGTAGCCCAGCACCCTGGGGTAGCAGTGCAGCCAGACTTCGCCCGTCGCATCCTCAATGCCTTCGGTGCGCAGCAGAGCATCCAGCCACGCCAGCGCCCCGCCCTGTGCAGCGCTGCGGCCGTCCCCGTGGTCCACATCATGAAAGCTGATGGCACCGCGGCGGTTCACCGCCAACGCGCCCGGCGCATCCGACAAGCTGCGCATCGGCAGCATCAGGAAAAACGTGCGGTACGCAAACGCATGTTTTTTTGGCCGCAACCGCGTGTGGCGCACCTGGCCGAAGCCGATGAGTGGCACCGGGGGCGCGGCGCAATGGCTCATGCGGCCTCCGCCAAGGGGGCGGGCATGGCTGCCAGCAATTGCTCTGCCACGGCCAAGCCTGATTTGAGGCCATCTTCATGAAAGCCATAACCCGTCCACGCACCGCAAAACCAGGTGTGCTCACGCCCCTGGATATTGCCAAGCAGCTGCTGCGCACGAATCGCTGCCATGTCGAACACCGGGTGCGCATATTCATAGCTGCCGATGACGTGCTCGGGCGCGATGTCGCGCACGGGGTTGAGCGACACCACCACGGGCTGGGCAAAGGGCACTGGCTGCAGTTGGTTGATAAGGTAGTGCAGGCACACGCGGGCCGACTCGCGGCTCTTCTGTTGGGCGCGTTCGTAGTTCCACGCAGCCCAGGCGGCGCGGCGCTCGGGCAGCACTGAAGTATCGGTGTGCAGCACGGCCCGGTTGGCCTGGTAGCGGATAGCGCCGAGCACCGCCCGCTCTTGCAGGGTGGGCTGGGCCAGCAGCGCCAGCGACTGGTCGGAATGTGTGGCCAGCACCACCTGGTCAAAGTGCTCAACCAGGCCATCAGTCACCACGCGCACGCCCGCCGCATCGCGCTCGATACGGCGCACGGGCGTGGACAAGCGCTTGTCGGCAATGTCCGCCACGATCTTGTCAACGTAGTTGCGCGCACCACCCGCCACCGTCCACCATTTGGGGCGGTTGCTGACCTGGATCAGGCCGTGGTTGTGGCAGAACCGGATCATGGTGGCCACAGGGAACTTCAGCATCTGATCGGTGGGGCAGCTCCAGATACAGCCGAGCATGGGCAGAAAGTACCAGTCGCGAAAGGCATCGCCAAAGCGGTGCTCGCGCAAAAAGTCACCCAAAGGTTGCATCAAGGCCGCGTCGGCCTTCGCCTCTGCGATGCGGGTGCACAGCTTGTTGAAGCGCAGCAGATCGCGCAGCATGCCCAGAAAGCGCGGGTTGAGCAGGTTGGACCGCTGTGCAAACACGGTGCTCAGGCTGGTGCCGCTCCACTCCAGCGCACGGCCGCCGCCTGAGCCACTTAGGGCGCCCGGCACCTGCACCGAAAACGACATGTCTGATTGGGCCGTCTCTACGCCAAGTTCTGCCAACAGGCGAATCAGGTTCGGGTAGGTACGCTCGTTGAACACGAGAAAGCCAGTGTCCACACCGTGGGTGACAGGGGTGCCCGACACATCCGGCAACGTGACATCGACTGTATGGGTGTGGCCACCAAAGTAATCGCCCGCCTCATAGAGCGTGATGTCTGCCTGGCCACGCAATTGGTGCGCGACAGAGAGGCCTGAAATGCCGGAACCAATGATGGCGATTTTCATGACCGGCTCCCTCTGGCCGGTGCACGGAATAAAAAGGTTGCGAAGCGTCCCGAAACGAATAAGAGAGGGAGGGAGGAGAAGCGCTCCAGGAGGTCAGTCGGAACCCGGGGGCCCGAAAGGCTTCGCAACGTTAAAACTGTACGACGCGCAATCTTGTTGCGCAAGGGATAGAGTGAGGATTCCCCCGCGAAGTTCCAGAGCTTGCGGTGGTTTTTTTTAAAGAAACGTAAAGAAAACATGTCCATCACCGGGGCGCAGCCGCTGCCAGTTGCTTCTCAATCGCACGCACCAGGCCTTTGTTGTCGGGTCCAGTCAGGCTGGAATAGTTGTCTACCAGTTTGCCGTCGCGCCCCAGCAGGTATTTGTGAAAATTCCAGCGCGGCGCCGTGCCCGACAGCTCGGCGAGCTGGCGAAACAACGGGGACGCCTCGGCGCCTTTGACGCTGCTCTTGGCAAACATGGGGAACTTCACGCCGAAGGTGTTTTCGCAGAACTCTGCAATCTGCTGGTTGCTGCCCGATTCCTGTGAAAAGTCGTTGGACGGAAAGCCCAGCACCACCAGCCCCTTGTCCTTATAGCGGGCATACAGCTCTTCAAGCCCCTTGTACTGGCCGGTGAACCCGCAAAAACTGGCGGTGTTCACCACCAGAACAACCTTGCCGCTGTATTGGCACAGCGACTGCGGCTTTTCGTCCTGCAGGCGGGGCACCGTGTGCTGCAGTGTGGCGGGGCATTGCACCGGTGCATCGGCCGCCTGGGCGGCGGGCGCCGTCAGGAGCACGGTAGCGCAGAGGCTGGCCGCCGAGAGGAGTCGTGAAAGGGTGTTCATGGGAGTTGGGGCTCTTGGATATGCCCAATTTAACCATTTCATCATTTTTTGTCCACATGAGTTTTTATTTGTACTGAACGGTATACGTCGTTCGTGGCGGTTTGGATTCAGATTCCTGACACGGATGTGGGGTGTTGCGCTCGGCCTTGGGGGCGCGGCTGCGCACACACGCACCAAAGTCCGCGCGGCACCGGCTCGGGCAACCGTCAGGTAACGAGGGATCTACTGACCCGCCGCGCTGACTGCGCGGCGAGCGAATGCGCAAAGGGGCAAAGGGGCAAAGGGGCTGCGCGCCTTCGCTCAGACTAGGCTGAGCAGCCGGTCCAGTGGGAGCGAGACCCGCACATCCTTGAAGGCCACCACGCCGGTGACCTTCCACGGCGGCATGCCCGATTCGCGTGGAATCGGCTCCCCGGTGGGCATACCGTCACGGTTGGTGACCACCGCCACCCGCGGGGTGGTGGCCGTGGCGCCACGGCGGATCACCACACCCACTTCCTGGCTGGCCAGCCGCACGAAAGCGCCCGGGGGATACACGCCCAAGGTTTTGACCAGCGCGGCTCCCATCTCGTCCACCTTGTGGTCTTCGTCGTAGTAGCTTGCCTGCATGGCCGCCGTGACGGGCATGGGCGAACGGGCTACGCGGGGCGCCAGGCGGGCCCCAAAGATGTCGGCGCGCTGAACCAGGCGGGCCATTTGCTGGGCTTCGGACTTCTTGTCCAGAGGGCCGGGGTTGCGGTGGTGGTGGCAGCGCACGGCCTCCAGCCACAAAGGGTCGGCCACGCCCAGCTGGCGCAGCAGCGCCTCGGAGCGGGCAGCGTGGTCTTCCACGCCCGCAATCTGGGCGGCCGTCAGGGGTTGGGTTTGCAGGGCAAGCTGGTCTTGCAGCTCGGTCATTGCGATGTTCATGCTCAGCCCGGCATACCCCACCTGCTGGACACGCGCATCGGGCCAGCGCAGCATCTCGCGCGCGACCACCATGCACACACAGCTCACCAGCATCGAATGCGTGGCGCTGTACATGCGCGTTTCCTGGGCCGAGAGATAAATGAGTGCGAGCAGCGTGGCGTCGGGCGTGTGTTCGCAAAGGCGGTTCAGCTCGTCGTGCAGCGCCTGAAAACGTCCGCCAAAGTCGCTGGCCGACGGTGCCCGCAGGAGTTGTGTGGTGCGCAGCTGCAGTTCGGGCCAATCGGGCAGCGTCTTGCCGCCCCGTCCCCGTACACCCGCATCCTCGGCGGCCGTCATCTTCATCGAGGCAATTTCGCCCAGATTGGTGTCGGCGATCAACATGCGCTGGAGCTGTGCCAAGTACGCCCGGTGGCTGCCGCCCGACTCATCGGTGTCCACACACAGCTCGCGGCCCCGCGCCACCATGGTGGCCAGTTCCTCCCGTGTGCGAATGACATAGCCCTTTTGGGCCAACAGCGCGCCGTCGGCGCCCCGCAGCACAAACGGCAGCGGAGCGCCGACCTGGATGGATTCGATGTTGAGGCTGACGAGGTTCATAGTGCTCGCGCCATTATCCAACGCGCATCACCCTTCCAAAGCCGGGGCAACCAGGGGATTGCCCCGCTTTTTGAAAGAAGTTGGGGGGGCACGTGCGCCACCCCAACATCACCATTCCCTGCTGTGATCTCACTGCAGGGGTTTTGGGGGCACCGGCACGGCGGGCGCCTCCGTTGCGGCAAGTTCGTCATGGTGTGCACCGCGCAAGCGGCGCAGCAACCGACCAAAACTTGCGCCTACGTCGTCCACCCCGGTGAACACCGCCGGAATCACCAGCAGGCTCAGCAGCGTGGACGTGATCAGCCCTCCAATCACGGCGACCGCCATCGGGGAGCGAAAACTCGCATCCGCTGCGCCAAAGCCAATCGCAATCGGCAACATCCCCGCGCCCATGGCCAGCGTGGTCATGATGATGGGGCGCGCGCGCTTGTGGCACGCGTCGATCAGCGCTTCAAACCGCGTAAGGCCGTGTTCACGGCGCGCCAGGATGGCGTACTCCACCAGCAAAATGGAGTTCTTGGTGGCTATGCCCATCAGCATGATGAGCCCGATGAGCGACGGCATCGAGAAGCTCTTTTGTGCAATCAAAAGGCCCACAAAAGCCCCACCCAGCGACAACGGCAGGGCCGCCAGGATGGTGACGGGGTGGAGAAAGTCCTTGAACAGCAGCACCAGCACGATGTAGATGCACAACACGCCGGTCAACATGGCCAGGCCGAAGCTGGCAAACAGCTCGCCCATCATTTCGGCATCACCAATGGTCACCTGGCGCACGCCCGGCGGCAGCTTCTGGATGGACGGCAGCGCCTCCACCGCCTTGGTGACCTCGCCCAGGGGCAGGCCGGACAGCTCGATCTCGAAGTTCACGTTTCGCGCACGGTCATACCGGTCGACCACCGCGGGGCCGCCGCTGAACTCCAGCGTGGCCACTTGGCCCAGCATGACCGGGCCCTTGCTGCCCGGCACCGACAGGCGCTCCAGCAGCGACAAGTCCTGCCGCGCATCGTCCTGCAGCTTGACCACGATCGGAACCTGGCGCGACGCCAGGTTGAGCTTGGGCAGCGACACGTCGTAGTCGCCCACGGTGGCAATGCGCAATGTCTCGGCGATGGCACTGCTGGTCACGCCCAGGTCGGCAGCACGCGCAAAGTCGGGGCGCACCGCAATTTCGGACCGGACCAGGCTGGCGGTGGAAGATACGCTGCCCAGCCCGGGGATGGAGCGCAGGTCCTTCTCCACTGCCAGGGCCGCGCTGGTCAGTGCCAGGGGGTCGTCACCCGTGAGCACCAGCACGTACTTTTCGCCCGAGCCGCCCAGGCCCACCTTGCTGCGCACACCCGGCAGCGTCTCCAGCGATGCACGGATCTGGTTTTCGATGCCCTGTTTGCGCGGTCGGTCGCCCCGCTCGGCCAGCAAGATGGTGAGTGTGGCCTTGCGCGTCTCGGCATTGCCAAGGCCTGCAAAGGGGTCGCCCCCGGCCGAACCACCGCCGATGGTGGTGTACACGCTTTGCACATGGTCTACCTTGGCGATGCGCTGGCGGGCGTCTTCTGCCACGGCGCGCGTCTGGCCCAGGGTGGCACCAGGGGGCAGCTCCAGGTACACCTGGGTTTGCGAGTTGTCGTCCGGCGGGATGAAACCCGTGGGCAGCAGCGGAATGAGCGCCAGCGAGCCGATAAAAAACGCCGCCGTGGCAACAAACGTGACCCAGCGGTGCCGGATGCACCACGCGGCCCAGCGCAGGTACACCGTCATCCAGCGCGGATCCTTGTGATCGTCGACGATGGGCTTGAGGATGTAGGCGGCCATCATGGGCGTCAGCACCCGGGCCACCACCAGACTGGCAAACACGGCGAGCGACGCCGTCCAGCCAAACTGCTTGAAGAACTTGCCCGCAATGCCGCTCATGAACGCGGTGGGCAAAAACACCGCAATCAGCGTGAACGTGGTGGCCACCACGGCCAGCCCAATTTCGTCGGCCGCTTCCATGGCGGCCTGGTACGGCGACTTGCCCATGCGCAGGTGGCGCACGATGTTCTCCACCTCCACGATGGCATCGTCCACCAAGATGCCGACCACCAGCGACATCGCCAGCAGCGTGATCACGTTGATCGAAAAACCCAGCAAGTGCATGCCGATGAACGCTGGAATGATCGACAACGGCAGCGCCACCGCCGAGACAAACGTGGCACGCCAGTCGCGCAAAAAGAGCCACACCACCAGCACGGCCAGCAGCGCGCCTTCGTACAGCAAGTGCATGGAGCCGTCGTATTCCTCCTGCACGGGCTTTACAAAATTGAAGGCCTCGGTGACCTCCAGGTCGGGGTGTTGCTCGCGCAGTTCTTTCAAGGCAGCCTGCACGGCGCCGCCCACTTCGACCTCGCTGGCGCCTTTGCTGCGCGCCACCTCAAAGCCCACCACGGGCTTGCCGTTGAGCAAGGCCATGGCGCGGGGCTCGGCCACCGTGTCGGTGACCGTCGCTACCTGATCGAGCCGGATATGCCGACCGTCCGACAATGCCAGCGTGAGGCCAGCCAGTTCTTGCGCCGACTGCACCGTGGCCAGCGTGCGCACCGGCTGCTCGCTGCCGCCCAGGTCGGTGCGGCCGCCCGCGCTTTCGGTCTGTACCAGCCGCAGCTGGCGCGAGATATCGGCCGCCGTGGCGTTCAACGCCTGCAGCTTGACCGGGTCCAGCGACACATGCACCTGTCGGTCCACACCGCCGACGCGGGTCACTGCGCCCACACCGCGCACCGACAGCAACTTCTTGGCCACAGCGTCGTCCACAAACCAGGACAGCGCCTCGTCGTCCATGCGGGCCGAGGCGATGGTGAACGCCAGCACGGGCTGTGCGGCCAGGTCCATCTTGGTCACGATGGGGTCGCGCACGTCGCCGGGCAGGTCGCCGCGCACGCGCGCTACTGCCGAGCGCACATCGTCCAGCGCCTCTTGTGTGGGCTTTTCCAGGCGGAACTCGGCGGTGATGGTGGCGCCGCCGTCCTGCACCTTGGTGTAGATGTGTTTCAGGTCCTGCAGCGTGGCGATACTGTTCTCGATCTTGCGCGCCACGTCGTTTTCGAGCTGCGCGGGCGAGGCACCGGGCAGCGCCACGGTGACCGAAATCGTGGGCAGGTCAATGTCCGGAAAGTTCTGCACCTTCATGGCGTTGAACGACAGCAGGCCGCCAAACGTCAGCAGCACAAACAGCATCAACGCCGGGATGGGGTTCTTGATCGACCAGGTGGATACATTCATGAAGAACGCTCCTCAATTAATAGCTATTAGCGCTTGATGGATAAGCGCTAGAGGCACTTTTCGCTCAAAATCCAGCAAAGAAGTCGGGTTAGCAGGTGCCGCCGACGTCACCACCCGCACCAAGTCGCCATCGTTCAAAAATCCCGCGCCGCGCACCGCGATGGAGGCATTTGCGTCCAGGCCCGACAGCACTTCGACCCGGTCGGCCACGCGGCGACCGGTCATCACCTTGCGCATCTGCACGCGCTGCTCGGCACCCACCACAAACACGTACGAGAAGCCATCGCGCACGACCAGCGATTCTTGTGGCACCGTGAGCGCCTCGCTAGAGCCCAAGGCAAAGTCACCGCGCGCGAACATGCCTGCACGGAAGTCTGCGTTGAGGGGCAGGTCCACATAGACCAAAGCGTTTCGCGTCTGCGGGTCTACCGTGGGCGCGATCATGCGCACGGTGCCCTCCACCGCCGCGCCACTGGCGGCGGTGACGCTGACCTTGGCGCCCGTCTGAATGCGGCGCAGCTCGGTGGAGGTGACTTCGGCGCGCCACTCCAGCCGACCCTTTCGCACCATGCGAAACAGCTCGGCACCCGCGCCCACCACCGCACCCACCGTGGCCGTGCGGGCCGAGATCACGCCGCTGTCAGGCGCCACTACCTGGGTGTATTTGAGGCGAAGTTGCTGGGCATTGAGCGTGGCCTGGGCGGCCTGCACGCGGGCCTGGGCGGTTTTTTCTGCGGTAGTGAACTGCTGGATCTGTTGCTGGCTGAGCGCACCCGTGGCCTGCAAAGACCGGGCCCGGTCCGCATTGGCCCCCGCTTCGGCCGCATTGGCCTGGGCTTCGAGCAGGCTGGCCCGCACCTGGGCCACGTCGGCCTGCACCGTATCGGCCGAGAAGGTGGCCAACACCTGGCCTGCCTTCACCACGTCGCCCACGTTCGCGCGCACGTCGGTCAGGCGCAGGCCATTGCTTTCGGCGCCGATGATGGCCTCCTGCCACGCAGCGACGTTGCCATTGGCCGTGAGGCGCAGCGGCACAGCGGTGCGTTGGGGTTGGGCGGTGGTCACCGTCAGCGCAGGGCGGGGCTGGTTGGCCTTGGGCTCATCGGCCGCGCGTGATGCGCCTGAATACACCAGCGCCCCCGCAGTGGTCAGCAAGCAGGTGGCAATCACGGCGAAGGCAACGGGAGAGAGCCTGGAGAAAGAAGGGAAGAAAGAGGAATATGGCATGTGCATCCGTCCTAAAAAATTCGTTTCAGTGGTTCATGGCACACAGAACTGGCGCGACCCAGGCCAGTGCACCCGTGGAACTGGCTTTGCCAGGCCACCGGGTGCGCCCCCCTACCGCACGCAGTGCGAGAAAGGGGGAAGCTGCGAAGCAGCTCAGGGGGTGCTTCATTCTCTCCAGCCGCCACCGGCTGCGCGGTACAGCGCCACCCACGCCGACTGGCGTTCGTGCTGCAGCGCAATCAGTGCGTTCTCGGCAGCCAGCGAGGTGCGCCGCGCGTCTTCCAGCTCCACCAGGCTGGCCAGGCCACCACGCCAGCGGGCCTCGGTGGCATCGAACGACACCCGGTAGCCCTCTGCCGCAATGCGTGCGCTGGCATTGCGCTCGGCTGTGCTCTGCAGCCGCACCAGCGCCTGCTCGACCTCGCTCACCGCTTGCCGCACACGTGCACGGTACAAGGCGGCGGCCTCGTCATAGCGCGCCTGGGCGGCATCCACCTGCGCCGCACGGCGGCCACCGTCAAACAGCGGAACACTGAGCGCCAGCGGGCCAATCGTCCAGGTGCTCAGGTCGGTGGTCACACCCCCGGTTCGCACCCATCCGGCACCCACCGATCCGCTGAGCGACAGGCGTGGATAACGCTGGGCCCGCGCGCTGCCAACGTCGGCACTGGCAGCGGCGACCTCGCGCTCGGCGTTGTACACATCCGGCCTCTGGGCCAGCACCTGCGCGGGCAAGGCGGCAATGGCAAACAGCGCGTCCGGCGCAGGGCGAGCCGGTGCAGCCGCAAGGCGCGTGCGCAGGGCGGGCTCCTCCCAACCGGTCAACGCCACCAGTGTTTTCAGCTCCACATCACACTGCATGCGCTGCTGCGATGCCCGCGCAGCCGCCTCTGCGGCACTGGCACGCGCCAGGGCGGCGGTGGCCGGTGCAGTAAAACCCGCCCGTTCGCTCAGGGCCGAGAGGCGCGAGGTTTCGCCGCGCGACTTAGCATCGCGCTCTGCCACGTTCAACTGCTCCAGGCAGGTGCGCAGGCTGCTGGTCTGTAACGCCACCTCTGCGGCCACACTCACGCGGGCTTCGTGCCACAGGGCCTGTGCGCCCGCCAGCCGCTGGTCGGCCGCGGTTTTGGTGGCCGCATTGGCGCCAAACAGGTCGATCTCCCAGCTGGCCTGCAGCCCGGCCTGCGCGGTGGTGGCAATGCCCGCCACTTGTTCGTTGAACCCCCGGCTGGCGCTGGCCTGCCCGTCGAGCGCAGGGCCCAGCGCAGCGCGGCTGGCCACCTGGGTGGCGCGGGCCTGTGCAATGCGCGACTGCGCCTGGGCCACACCCGGACTGACTGCCTGGGCCGCTTCCATCAGCTCCACCAGCAAGGGGTCCCCCAGCTGGGTCCACCACCGGGCCAGGCCCTCCAGGGAGCCCTGGTGCGGCAGCGGTGCCTGCCAGGCCATGGGGGCCGAAGCGGCTACCTGCGGCGCTGGTGCCAGCGTTGAGCAGCCCCCAAGCAGCACCAGCCACAGTGCCATGCAGAGTGGTTTGAATTGGGTCAATTGCATGGGCATGTCACTCTTTCGTGCGTGGAGGGTGGCGGGTGGTTCGCGAGGCGGCGGCAAGACGCCGCGCGCGTTCGCCCTCCACCATGGACAAGGCGAAACTCACCAGCCGTGACGTGGTGGCCACCAGCGCTCTGGACGTGGCAGTGAGCCCCGGACGCACGGCCTGCACAACGTCCCGACCCACGTAATACGGCAAGGTAAGTGCCGTAATGGCCATGGCCAGCCGGTGCACATCGTCGTCCGCCGAACGGAGGCCAAATTCCTTGCACAACAGGCCAACCAGCGCCGCATGCGCAGGCTTGATCTCGCACTCCAGTTCCTGCTCCCACAGCCCGGTCGGGTCCAGCATTTCACGATAGTGCAAACGCATGCACAGCTCCACCACCTCTCCCTCATGCAGTGGCTTCATGAAGCCCTCAATGAGCATTTCGATAAACGATTCCAGAGTGGGAGCACGGCCGCCTGGCCAGGCATCCACCGCGACTGGACTGCCCATGGGTTCGGTGAAAGCGGCCCGGTACAGCCCGGCCTTATCGCCGAAGTAGTAGCTGATCGAAGCCGGATTGACCGCTGCGGCCTGGGCGATCTCCCGGATGGATGTCTTGGAATAACCATGCTCGGCAAACAGGCGCAGCGCCGCATGCAAAAGCCGGGTACGGGGTTCGGAAAGACCGGCGCGCGCGGCGGATTCGTCGGCAGATGACGTGGAGAGGGTGGGCATGGAAACGGATTGAAGCACAATTTAATCAAACGGTTGATTAAATAATTGTGACAAAAGACACCTTGAAGGCGGGCGGTGATGGCCCACGCGAAGCAGTGTTTTATTCGCCTGAAGGCCTGCGGAATCACCCATCAGTGTGCGCGAAAATCCGCCTGAAACGACACCACGTCCTCCCTACTGAAGCAGGGTTGCACCCGGCGCCGTGGCCTGGATGGCGGGGCGGGACGCCAGCCGAATGAAAGGCGGCGCTGGTAACACTGGAAAAGCCCTATTGGGCGCTCCGCACGGGCCCAAACACGGCGCTCCAGAGGGCCAGCACTGCTTCGCGCTCTGCCTGCAACGCAGGAGGCGTCACCTGCGTGGCCGCTTCGTTCAGCCGCGCCTGGTGCTGCACCCGGCGCAGTTCGCGGTATGCACCGGCCGCAGCCTGACCCACGCCCGGCGGCAGCAAGCCCACCTGCTCCGCCAGTTTCAGCAGGGTGATGTTGCCCCTGTTTTCCCGCAGCTCCGGGTGGGTGGCCGAATGCGACAGCACCAGATACTGCAAGGCGAACTCAACATCCACCATGCCGCCCGGGCTGTGTTTGACGTCGAACTGCCCGTTGCGCACCGGGTGGGCGCTGCGCACCCGTTCGCGCATGGTGGTGATCTCGTCGCGCAGGGCTGCGGTGTCCCGCTCGGACGTGATGACGGCTTCGCGCACGGCGTCAAAACGCGCGCGCAGGGCATCACTGCCCAGCACAAATCGGGCGCGGGTCATGGCCTGGTGCTCCCAGGTCCAGGCCGTGTTGCTGCCCCGGCGCTCCTGGTAGTTGGCATAGGCCTCAAAGCGCGTCACCAGCAAGCCTGCATTGCCGTTGGGCCGCAGCGCGGTGTCGATTTCGTACAGGTCGCCCTCGCCGGTCTTCACGGTGAGCCAGTTGATGAGCTTGCGCACAAACGCTGCGTAGACCTCGGGGGCGCGCTCGTCGTCGTCGTCGAACACAAAAACAATGTCGAGATCGCTGCCGTAGCCCAGTTCTTTGCCGCCCAACTTGCCGTAGCCAATGATGCCGAACTGCGGGCTTTCGCGGTGGCGGGTCTTGAGGCGGCTCCAGCACCACTGCGTGGTGACCCGCAAGACACTGTCAGCCAGCGCCGAAAGGTCGTCGGCCACCTCTTCCACGGTGATGCGGCGCTCCACATCCCGCGCCAGGGTGCGGAAGGTCTCGGCGTGCTGCGCACGGCGCAGCAGGTTAAGCAGGGTTTCGTCGTCGTCTTCGCCGGTGGACTGCAGCGATGTCAGGCGCAGAGCCAGTTCGCGTTCGAAGTCCGCGACCACAAAACGCTCGGCGAGCAACGCGTCGCCCACCAGCTCGTCAATCACGCCCGGGTGCTGCAAGAGGTAACGGGCGGGCCACTTGGCAGCGCCCAGCAGGTGCAGCAGTTGCTCGTGCACCGAAGGCCGCTCCAGCAGCAGCGCCAGGTAACTTTCGCGCCGCAGCAGCGGCTCCAGCCAGTTGACCAGGCGCAGTGCAGCCTCTGGGGTGACACGTCCTTCATTGAGCCACTGCGCGGTGCGTTGCACCAGGCGAAAAAGGCGCGCGCGGGCTTCGTCGCGCAAGCCTTCTACCCGCGGGTGGTTGCGCCATTCGGCCACGCGTTCCCGGAACCCGGGGGGCAACTGCTCTAGCAGGCCTTCCAGCTCCGGCGGCGGGGGCGCGGCTGCGCGGGGGCCGCCGCATCCGCCACCGTTGCACTGCTTTTTGCCCGCGCCGCCCAGCAGCGTGTCAAATTCTTGCGCCACCAGCTCGCGATGAGCGTCCAGCTCGTGCAAAAAGGCGCAGCAGTTGCTGTAGCCCAGCGTATGGGCGATCCAGGCCAGATCGTCGTCGCGTGTGGGCAGCACGTGGGTTTGCTGATCGTCCAGGTACTGGATACGGTGCTCCACGCGGCGCAAAAAGACATAGGCGCGCGCCAGGGCGTCGGCGGTTTCTTGCGGCATCAGACCGGCCTGCGCCAGGCGCTGCAGAGCATCCAGCGTGGGGCGGCGGCGCAACTCGGGGAACTGCCCGCCACGCACCACCTGCAGCAACTGCACGGTGAACTCAATCTCACGAATCCCACCGCGCGACAGCTTGACATCGTTCGCGCGCTCGGGGTGACCGGCACTGCGCTTGGCGGCGTGGTCGCGGATCTGGCGATGCAATACCCGCAGCGCATCAAACACGCTGTAGTCCAGGTAGCGCCGGAACACAAAGGGCAGCACCACGCCCCGCAATGCCTGTACCTCGGCGCTGGCAATGCAGTCGCGCGGGGCCACCACGCGGCTTTTGAGCCACGCAAAACGCTCCCATTCCCGGCCCTGCACCTGCAGATATTCCTCCAGCGCCGACAGCGACACCGACGACGGCCCCGAGTTGCCATTGGGCCGCAAGGCAAGGTCCACCCGGAACACAAACCCGTGTTCGGTGGTGTCTCCAACCAGGCTGTAGATCGCCTTGACGGCGCGCGCAAAGTATTCGTGGTTGGAGATGCGCCCTCGGCCATCGGCCGCACCGGCGGTTTCGCCGTCGTGTTCGTACACGTAGATCAGGTCGATGTCGCTGGAGACATTGAGCTCGCGCGCACCCAGCTTGCCCATGCCGATGATCCACAACTGGACCGGCTGGCCCGCTGGCCCGCAGGGCGCGCCATGGCGCTCGTCCAGCTCTTGCCGCGCTTGGACGCACGCGCGGTCCAGCGCAAGTTCGGCCAACTCGGTGACCGCCGTGGTGATGTCGGCCAAAGGCGCCTGGGCTTCGCAATCGAGCTGGATGAGTCGCTCCATGACCAGCTGGCGCAACACCCGCAAGGCCGTGCCGGTGTCACAGCCCCGCGCACGCAGCACGCCATAGGCTTGCTCCATCGTGGCACGCGCGGGCGTGCCAGCGGGCAGCAAGGGGAGATCGTTCTCGTAGCGCCGGTGCAGGCGCTGGTAGAAGCGCGAATGCTCGGCCCCCGGCACAAAGGCGGCCTCGGGGTTGCAAAGAGGTTCAGAACCGGGTGTCTGCATGGCGGCCGCAATTGAATGCGTACATATGAACACCGGTTTGTAGTGAACCCGGGCTAAGCCTGCGGGTCATAATTCCTGCCACATTCAATCCCACCATGATCGATCCCATCCCACACCCCACACGCCTGCTGAAAATAGTGGCAGGTCTTGCGCGGTGGTCGCTGGGTTTGCTGCTGGCTTTCTGGCTGCTGCTGACCATCGCGTGGGGGGCCCTTCATGGTTGGATTGTGCCGCGAATCGGTGATTTTCGCCCACAGATCGAAGCGCATGCCGCACGGGCTCTAGGGGTTCCCGTCAGGATCGGCGCGATCTCGGCCCATACCCAAGGCCTGATCCCTTCCATCGAGCTGTCGGACGTGGCGCTCCTGGATGCTTCGGGGCGATCTGCCTTGCGGCTGCCCCGGGTGGTGGTAGCGCTGTCGCCGCGTTCGCTGCTCAATGCGGGCTTCGAGCAGTTGTACATCGAAGGCCCCGAACTGGACATGCGTCGCTCGCCGGACGGCCGTATCTATATTGCGGGCCTCACCTTCACCGAAACCCAAGGCGACAACAATGCCGCCGCCGACTGGCTGTTCTCCCAGGGCGAGGTGTTCATCAAAGGCGGCACGGTGCGCTGGACCGACGAACAGCGTGGCGCCCCCGAGTTGGCCCTCGAAAAAGTGGACCTGCTCTTGCGCAACGGCAACTGGCATCACCACATGCGCCTGGATGCCACCCCCCCCGAGGCGTGGGGAGACCGCTTTAGCGTGGTGGGACTTTTCCGCGCGCCGTTGCTGCGCGCACGGGATGGCAACTGGAAACACTGGAGCGGCCAGTTGTTTGCAGACTTTGCGCGGGTCGATGTCTCGCGGCTGCGCCACCATGCGGACGTGGGCATTGAAGTCGCCCAGGGCCGCGGTGCCTTGCGTGCCTGGGCCGATGTGCAGCGCGGCCAGATTGTGGGTGGCACGGCCGACCTGGCGCTTGCGGATGTCAACACCACACTCTCTTCAGAGCTGCAACCGTTGGTATTGCCCAGTGTCCAGGGGCGGCTGGGGGGCCGCCGTTTGAACGGCGGATTCGAGTTCTCTACCCAAGCGCTTCAGTTCCAGACAGACGATGGCCTGACCTGGCCGGGGGGCAATGTCCGCTTGGTACACACCACGGCGTCTGGCAAGACCCCGGAGCAGGGCGAGTTGCGCGCCGACCGGCTGGACCTGGCCGCGCTGGCACAAATCGCCAGCCGGTTGCCGCTGGGCACGACCGCCCATGACGCCGTGCGCGCCTACGCGCCCAAGGGGCTGGTGGACGACATACAGGCCACCTGGAAGGGTCCGCTTGACCGCCTGCAGCAATACCAGGTGCGGGGGCGCATTCAAGGCCTCGCGCTGGCGGGCGACACGGCCCAGGGGGCCGCGGTGGCGCCCACCCATCTGGGCCTGCGGGGCGCCACGGTGGACATCGACATGAACCAGTCCGGCGGCAAAGCCGCACTGACCATAGCTTCAGGCGCACTGGTCCTTCCGGGGGTGTTCGAAGACCCCGTCGTGCCGCTCGACCGCCTCAGCGCCGATGTGCGCTGGCAATTCGATCGAGACCGCATTGCCGTCCAGGCCAACGATGTGCAGTTTGCCAATGCCGACGCGCAGGGCGAGGCGCGGGCGACCTGGCACACCAGCGATGCCAGCAAGGCACCGCACCGTTCGCGTTTTCCGGGGGTGCTGGACCTTAGCGGCGCGCTCAACCGCGCGGACGGCACTCGGGTGCATCGCTATTTGCCACTGTCCATCCCGGCGGATGCGCGCCACTATGTGCGCGATGCCGTGGTGGCCGGCAGCGCCAGCAATGTGCAGTTCCGCGTCAAGGGCGACCTGCATGACTTACCGTTCAATGACCCCAAAACGGGCGAATTCCGGATTGCAGCGCGGGTGAAAGACGTGACCTATGCCTATGTCCCGCCGCAGCTGCAACCCGCCAACGTGCTGCCCTGGCCGGCACTGACGGAGCTGGGGGGAGAGCTGATCTTCGAGCGGTCGTCGATGCAGGTGCGGGGTGCCAGCGGCAGTTTTGCGGGACAAAAGGGGCTGCGGTTGTCGAAGGTGGAAGCAAAAATCCCCGACCTGTCGCACACGGTGGTGGGGGTGAGCGCCGATGCGCGCGGGCCGCTGGGTGAGCTGCTGGCCCTGATGACCACATCTCCCCTGGGTGGCATGACGGGCAATGCGCTTGCGCAAGCCAGCGGCACCGGCAACGCCGATTTTCAGTTGCGCCTGAGTTTGCCCATCAGCGAACTCGACAAATCCAAAGTGCAGGGCAGCGTCACGCTGGCGGGGAACGAACTGCGTATCACGCCAGACACCCCGCCGCTGAGCCGGGTGCGCGGCGCCGTGCAGTTCAGTGAAACCGGCTTCTCGCTGAACAACATGCAGGCCCAGGCCCTGGGAGGCAGCGTGCGCCTGGAGGGCGGCATGCGCGCGCTGGCCGCCAACGCACCAGCCACCGAATCGGCGGTGCAGCTGCGCGCCCAAGGCACCGCCACGGCCGAAGGGCTGCAACAAACCCAGCAACTGGGCATGCTGGCGCAGCTGGCCCGCCGGGCCACCGGCAGCACGCCGTACACCATGGCCCTGGCGTTCCGCCGCGGAGTGCCAGAACTGCAGGTGTCAACCAGCCTGCAAGGCATGGCGCTGGAGCTCCCTGCTCCATTGGGCAAAACCGCCGACAGCAGCCTGCCCCTGCGTTTTGAAAGCCAGGTCGCGCGCGAGTCACTGGTGGGCTTGGCCAGCAGCGCGGGCAACAACGGGGCGGCAGCAGGCCCACCGCTGAGCGACCAGATCACCCTGGACCTCGGCGCGCTCGGGTCAGCCACCTACCTGCGCGATGTCAGTGGCGCCCAGGCGCGGGTGATACGCGGCACCATTGGCGTGGGCCTGGCCCCGGGGGAATCCGCGCCGATGCCCGCGCAGGGCGTGGCCGCCAACATCAACCAGTCCAAGATCGACGTGGACGCCTGGGAAGACGTACTGTCCCAGGCCGCAGGGCCAGCAGCGGGGGCGCGCACAGCCGCCAACGTGGCAGCGCCGCCCGGGCAAGGCGTCGCGCAAGACTACATGCCCACGACCCTGGCCGTGCGTGCGCGCGAACTCACGGTGCAGGGTCGAACCCTGCACAACGTGGTGGCGGGCGCCCTGCGCGAAGGCACCATCTGGCGGGCCAACCTGGACGCGACCGAACTCAATGGCTATCTCGAATACCGCCAGCCCGGCTCAGTCGATCACGCCAATGGCCGGGTGTTTGCACGACTGTCGCGCGTGAACATGCCACAAAGCGATGTGACGCAGGTCGAGGCGCTGCTGGACGAACAGCCCGGAACGCTCCCCGCGCTGGACATCGTGGTGGAGGATTTCGAGCTGCGGGGCAAACGCCTGGGCAGGGTGGAGATAGAGGCACAGAACCGCGGCAGCGAGGGCGCTCAGCGCGAGTGGCGCCTCTCCAAGTTCAACATCCTCTCGCCCGAAGCCAGCTTTACCGCCAATGGCAACTGGGCGGTGCTCAACGCAGCCGGGATGGGCCCACGGGCGCCTGAGCGGCGCACGGTGCTCAACTTCAAGCTCGACATTCGCGACTCTGGCGATCTGCTCGCCCGCATGGGCATGGCCGATGTGGTCAAGCGGGGCAAGGGCCGTATGGAGGGCCAGGTGGCCTGGATCGGCGCGCCCTTCAGCCCCGACTACCCCAGCATGACCGGGCAGATCAATCTCAACATCGAATCGGGCCAGTTCCTCAAGGCCGACCCCGGGCTGGCCAAGCTGCTGGGGGTGCTGAGCCTGCAATCGCTGCCGCGGCGCCTGGCGCTCGATTTCCGCGACGTGTTCAGCGAGGGGTTTGCGTTTGACTTTGTGCGCGGCGACGTGCGCATAGAGCAGGGCGTGGCTACCACCAACAACCTGCAGATGAAGGGCGTGAATGCAGCAGTGCTGATGGAAGGCAGCGCCAGCATCGACAACGAAACGCAAAACCTGCGCGTGGTGGTAGTGCCAGAGATCAATGCGCTCACCGCATCGCTGGTGGCGACGGCCATCAACCCGGTCATTGGCCTGGGCAGTTTCCTGGCCCAGGTGTTTCTGCGCGGCCCACTGATCGAAGCCGCCACGCAGGAGTTTCGCATCGACGGCACCTGGGCGGACCCCCGCATCGTGCGCATCGCCCGCCGCGGCCGCGACGCCACGGCCCCACCGGTCCCACCAGTCCCCGGCGCCACCATCGACACCGCACCCCGCAGCAACCCGCCCAAAACTGGAGAACCCTCATGAAAGTCGCCGCGATCCAGATGGTGTCGGGCACGCAGCTGGAGGCCAACCTGCGTGCCGCCAGCGCGCTGCTGGAGCAGGCGGCCAGTCTGGGCGCCGAGCTGGCGGTGCTGCCCGAACATTTCTGCGCCATGGGCCACAAGGACACCGACAAGCTGGCGCTCCGCGAGGCCCATGGCGAGGGCGTAATTCAGGAGTTTCTGGCCACTGCGGCACGTACGCTTCAGATGTGGGTTGTGGGGGGTACCCTGCCGCTGCAGACCACCTCGGAGGACCGTGTGCACAACACTACCCTGGTGTTCAACCCGGCGGGTGAGTGCGTGGCGCGCTACGACAAAATCCACCTCTTCCAGTTTGACAACGGCCGCGAGCAGTACTACGAAAGCCGTGTCATCGAAGCAGGCGCCACGCCCGTGCAGTTTGATCTGCAGGCACGCGACGGTCACCGCTGGCGCGTAGGGCTTTCTGTGTGCTACGACCTCCGGTTTCCAGAGCTGTACCGCGCGCATGCCCGTGCAGGTGCAGACCTGATGCTGGTGCCCAGCGCCTTCACCCACACCACGGGCCAGGCCCACTGGGAGGTGCTGCTGCGTGCCCGCGCCATCGAAAACCTTGCCTATGTGCTTGCGCCCGCGCAGGGCGGTGTTCACGAAAACGGTCGCCACACCTGGGGCCAGAGCATGCTGGTGGACCCGTGGGGCACTGTGCTGAACCAGCAAGCACAGGGCGAGGCGGTGGTGGTGGGCGTGCTCGACACCCAGCGCCTGCACGCGGTGCGCCAGCAGTTGCCCGCCCTGACCCACCGCGTGTTGTGACCGCATCCCGGTTCACTGTGTTGCTGCGCTGGCGGCGCGCCTGGCGCCGGTGGTCCCTGTGGACGGCGCTGGTGCTGTTGGTGGTTTCCATGCTGGCCACCATGGTGTGGCTGGCCGGGCGCTACGAGGCCAGCCAGGTGCAGACCCGGCTGGAGCGCGACACGGCCGACGCGGTGTCGGACATTCGCGTGGCCCTCAACCGCAACCTGCAAAGCCTGCAGGCCCTGCACGCGGGCGACCCAGGTCAGCTGGCCTGGGATATCGAGGCGTCCGAGTTGCTGCGCAAGAACCGCGAGCTGGTGCGCATCGAATGGCGCGAGTCGAACATGCGCTTGCGCACCCATGCACAGTCTCCCTACCGGCCCGTGGCATGGGACGCGCGCCTGCGCGAAAGCAGCCAGTCGGACTCTGCCATCGCCTGCGCCAATGCACGCCGGTTGAGCAGCCCTTCATATTCCAGCAGCTACTTCCAGCCCCATGGCGATGGCCTGGGCTCCGAGATGATGGAGTTGTGCCTGCCGCTGACCGCAGGCGGGCGCAACACCGGTTTTCTGGTGGCGACCTATTCACTGCAGGACGTACTCATCAATCTGGTAGCGCACAACCTCACGCGCAGCCAGGAGGCCTCGTTCACCGAGCCCGATGGAACGCGGCTGGCCGTGCTGGGCGCCGCGCGCCGCGGCTCGCGCATGTTCACGGCGCAACATCTGCTCGACCTGCCGGGCAGCACGCTGGTGCTGCGCATGGACACCTGGCATGCAGCGCCCAGCGTGTTCCCCAACGTGCTGACGGCTCTGGTCACCACGATGTCGATTGCGCTGGTCACGGTGATGGCGGTGCTGGTGCGCGACAACCGCCGCCGCTTGCGCGCTGAACGCGACCTGGCCGACGCGCTGGCGTTTCGCAAAGCCATGGAAGACTCGCTGGTCACCGGCTTGCGCGCGCGCGACCTGGAAGGCCGCATCACCTACGTGAACCCCGCGTTCTGTGCCATGGTGGGCTTTGGTGCACAAGAGTTGCTGGGCCAGAGCGTTTCGGCACCGTACTGGCCGCCCGAACTGGTGGACGAATACCGCCAGCGGCAGGAGATCCGCCTGGCGGGCCAGCATGTGCCGCCGCGCGAGGGTTTCGAGTCGGTTTTCATGCGCAAGGACGGCACCCGGTTCCCGGTGCTGATCATCGAGGCACCGCTGATCAACGCGCAGGGCCAGCACACGGGGTGGATGAGCGCGTTCCTCGACATCAGCGAACAACGGCGGGTGGAAGAAATCTCCCGCGCTTCCCAAGAGCGGTTGCAGGCCACGGCCCGTCTGGCCACTGTGGGCGAAATGGCATCCTTGCTCAGCCACGAACTCAACCAGCCCCTGGCCGCCATCTCCAGCTACGCCACCGGGTCCATCAACCTGCTGGAACCATCGGCACCCGACGCCACACCCGGTGCGGAACAGCTCCAGGACGTGCGTATGGCCATGCAGCAAATCGCCCGGCAGGCCGAGCGGGCGGGCAAGGTCATCAAGAGCGTGCACGACTTTGTACGCCGCCGCGACCAGGCCCGCGAAGCCGTGCATGCGCAGCAGTTGCTGGACGCCATCTTGCCGCTGGTGATTCTGCAGGCCCGCAAACTCGGGGTGCGCGTGCACACCACGGTCGAACCCGGTCTGCCGCCCACGCTGTGCGACCGCACCATGGTCGAACAGGTGCTGCTGAACCTGGCGCGCAACGCCATGCAGGCCATGGACGACCCCGCCATCCCCACCCGCGTGCTGGACATTCGCGTGCGCCGCACCGCCTCCAACCAGCACAGCGGCTGGGTGGAGTTTGCGGTGACCGACATCGGCACCGGCATTGCCCCAGACGTGGCTGAAAAGCTATTCACGCCCTTTTTCACCACACGCCCCGAAGGCATGGGTCTGGGCCTGAGCATGTGCCGCACCGTGATCGAGCAGCACGGTGGTTTTCTCGGATTTGCGCCCCACGAGCCGCGTGGTACGGTATTCACCTTCACACTGCCGCTCATTCAACCTTCTTCGTCCAAACCCTGATGGAACCCATCACCAACGCCACCGTGTACATCGTGGACGACGACGCCAGCGTGCGCGAGGCGTTAGCGTGGCTGCTGCGCTCACGCAGGCTTCCCAGCGAATCGTTCGACAGCGCCGAAGCCTTTGACGCCATGCTTACCAGCCGCCCCGCGCAACGCCAGCCCTGCTGCCTGCTGCTGGACGTGCGCATGCCTGGCATGAGCGGGCTGGCGTTGTTTGATTTGTTGGCCGTGCGCGGCGACCTGGCCACGATGCCCGTGATTTTTCTGACTGGCCACGCCGACGTGCCCACGGCAGTCGACACCGTCAAGCGCGGGGCCTTTGACTTTTGCGAAAAGCCTTTCTCGGACAACGCGTTGGTGGACCGCATTGAGCAAGCCCTGGCCCAGTCTGCCGAGCGCCTGGCCGAAGTGCGCGAGCGCAGCGACATGCAGGTTCGCCTGCGCGATTTGACCGACCGCGAACGCGACGTGATGGACCTGGTGGTGGCAGGCCTGCCCAACAAGCTGATTGCCGATCAACTCGACATCAGCGTGCGCACGGTCGAAGTGCACCGCTCGCGCGTGTTCGACAAGATGCAGGTGAAGTCGGCTGTGGAACTGGCCAACCTGCTGCGCACCGGGCATTGATCGATGAAGGGCCCTCTGCCGCGTGACGCGGTAGCGGGCACTCCCATCTCGGGCTTGTTAGCCGCGGGGGCGTTCGCCCACAAAAATCTCTACACGGCGGTTGCGCGAGCGGCCATCGGCGGTGTCGTTGGTGGCAATGGGATAACGTTCGCCCATGCCGTCGATGGCGATACGGCGACCATCCACACCCCGCGATGTCAGGTAGCTGCGCGTGCTTGCGGCGCGGTCCATCGACAACGGGTTGTTGATGGCATCGCTGCCCGTGGCGTCGGTGTGGCCCACGATGCGAACATCGGTGTTCGGGTTGTTGCGCAGCCCGGCGGCAAACTGGTCCAGCACCGGGCCAAAGTTAGGCTGAATGTCCGAACGGCCGACTGCAAAAGAAACGTCGCTGGGGATATTGAGCATGAGCTGGTTGTCCGCAGTCTGTGTGACTGCGATGCCGGTGCCCTGGGTAGCGCGCTCCATCTCGCGCTTTTGGCGCTCCATGTTCTGTGACCAGATGTAGGTGCCCAGTGCGCCTACGCCGGCACCCACCACGGCGCCGGTCCCGGCGCTGCCACCCGTGGCAGAGCCAATGACGGCCCCGGCCAGTGCGCCAACGCCTGCACCGGTGGCGGTGCGGCGCTGGGTGTCGTCCATGCTGGCGCAGCCAGTGGCCAGAACGATGACGGCAGTGGCACCGAGAAGAATGTGTTTGCGCATGTGTGTGCTCCTTGAAGATGAAGAGCCGGGCGTTGAAGGCATTTGTTCGCCCGGGGAGGGCGGCCTCATCCGCTCAGGCGCGGAGCCCAGCTGTATCGCCATCGTGAGGGCATGTCCGGCGGGACGCCATCGGCGGGCCCACCCAGTGCCTGTAGGACTGCGCCGTTGATCGTCCGGGGCGCCCAACCGCGAAGAAAGGCGAAATCAGCGGATCAGGGAGCCGGTGGCGGCGGTGTTTTGTCGTCCGGGGGTGGCGCCTTCAACTCGCCCCCCTTGCGGCCGGAGAACATGGTCCACCAGACAATGGCTACCAGCAATACCAGCGCCAGCAGCGCTTCAAGCAAAATCAGCCCCATGAAATTGACACTCCTGCGCATTGTGTGGACGGCGCTGATTGTAGGAACGCTGGCCGCCTGCTCCACGCCCCCGGCGCCAAGCCCCTCCCGCCCCACGGCCATCCCCTTGCCTCCTCCCCCCACCGCCACGGTGATGCTGCCCGGCGACACCGGCCCGCTGCCGCCGCCCCTGTCGCAGCCCAAAAGCCGCTGGATTGCCGTGCGTTGGGGCGAACTGCCGGGTTTTACCAATGACGCCTTGCACGAAGCCTGGAACGCCTGGATCATAAGCTGCGAACGCCCCGCCCCGCCTTTCACCGCGCTGTGCAGCGAGGTGCGCCAGCTGAGCATTGCCACGGCCGAGGAGCAACGCGCCTGGCTCATGTCCCGTCTGCAGCCCTACCGCATCGAGGCCCATGACGGCAATGCCGAGGGCCTGCTGACGGCGTACTACGAACCCATGATCGACGCCGCCCGGCAACCTGGAAACGGCTTCACCGTGCCGGTGTACCGCACCCCCGCCACGCTGGGCAGCCGCAAGCCCTGGTACACGCGCCAGCAGATCGAAACCCTGCCCGAAGCCCAGGCCGCCCTGCAAGGCCGCGCCATCGCCTGGCTGCGCGACCCGGTGGAATCGATGGTGCTGCACATCCAGGGCTCGGGCCGGTTGCGCATCACCGAGGCCGATGGCTCCGTATCGAGCGTGCGGGTGGCTTATGCAGGCACCAACGACCAGCCTTACCAAAGCGTGGGCCGCTGGCTGCTGGACCAGAACCTGACACGCGACGCCACCTGGCCGGGCATCCGCGCCTGGCTGACCGCCAACCCGCACCGCACCAACGAGCTGCTGTGGAGCAACCCCCGCTACGTGTTTTTCCGCGAAGAGCCTTTGAGCGGGCTGGACGCCGAGTTCGGCCCCAAAGGCGCCCAGGGCGTGCCGCTGACACCGGGGCGTTCCATTGCGGTCGACCGGCAGAGCATTCCGTATGGCACCCCGGTGTGGCTGGCCTCCACCGGACCGCAGGTGCAACTGAGCCGCATGGTGCTGGCGCAAGATACGGGCAGCGCCATCCTGGGCGCCGTGCGGGCCGACTTCTTTACCGGCTGGGGACAAGAGGCGGGCGACATTGCAGGCCGCCTGAAACAAGGCCTGCGTTTGTGGGCCTTGTGGCCAAAATAAGCATTAAATTGGCCTCTAGCGCTTGATGGATAAGCGCTAGCAGCTATCAAAACAGGACTATTCATGCGTGTCACCGTGGCCCAACTGCGCACTGTGCTGCTGGCACAGGCCATCGAGCAGGTGGACACCGAGCGCACGTTGGTCAGTCAGACCGAGATCGACGAGGCCACGCACACGGCCGTGGGAGCGGCCCGGCAGCGCGGCGTGCCCCGCGTGGGCGCGGGCGACGTTGTGCTGGCCCGGGCCGAAACCATCGCCCAGCGCGCCAGCGGGCGGGACCCCACCGTGGCTGCACTGCGGCAGCCCAGTGCGCGCCTGCGCTGGCTGGCCATGGGTTTGCCCTGGGTCGCCCTGCTGCTGGGGCTGGCGCTGGACCGCATGGCCAACGCGCACCGCGTGGACTTGTTATCGCCGCCGCTGCTCGCCGTGTTGGGATGGAACCTGGTGATGTACGCACTGCTGGCTTGGCGCGCCTTGCGGCGGCCACACGGGCACGGTCCCAACGCAGTGCTGCGGACGTTGGCGCCATGGGCGCGCCCTGCGCACAGCGGGCGTGCCGGGCGGCGCGGCCTGACAGCACGCATCGCGGCAGACTTTCACACCCGCTGGCTGGCACGCATGGCGGCACCACTGCAACACCACGCGGCGCGCGTGCTGCACCTGTGCGCTGCCGCCTGGGCTGCAGGCATTGCGTTGTCGCTGCTGCTGCGCGGGCTGGTGGTGCGCTACCAGTTTGGGTGGGAAAGCACCTTTCTCGACGCGGGCCAAGTGCATGCCATCGTCTCGGCGCTGTTCTGGCCGCTGACCACGGTGTTTGGGCTGGCGCCGTTTTCGCTGCAAGAGATTACGGCCACGCAGAACTTTGCGGGCGAGGGCGCGGCGGGCAGCCGCTGGGTGTGGATGTATGTGGGCCTGCTGGCACTCGCGGTGGTGCTGCCCCGCCTGGCGCTGGCCGCCTGGGCCTGGGCGCGTGAGGCGCAGTGGGCACGCCAATGCCACATCGACCCCGACGACCCCCAAGACGCCGCGTTTGACACGCTGCGCCGCAGCCTGCCGGGCGACCTGGTGATTGGCCTGCAAGGCCTGAAGCCAGCACAGACACAGGTGCTGCAAGCCCTGGCAGCCGAAGGAACCCCACAGGGCGACCGCCTGCGGTTTGCCGACCCCGCTGACACCGCCGCCACCCGCCAGCCGGTAGACGCCGTGCTGATCTGGGACGACACAGCACCCGCCCACCCGATGCCCCCGGCCTGGACACCCGCGCCCCAGCGCGCTCTGCGCTGGGAAGACTGCGGCGAAAGCTGGGTGCAGGAGCCCGCGTTGTTTGACCAACTGGCGGCCGCGCTGCCACACCACCAACACGTGCTGGCCCGGCTGCGCGCCAGCGCTGTGGCCCGCAACGAGCAGCGTTTTGACGCATCGCTGTTGGCCCTGGCGCAGCACCTGCGCGCCTGCACGGCGCTGGGCACCACCGACCCGGCGGCCCAATACGCGCACCATGTGCAAACCCTGGACGCCACGCTGCGCGCGCTGCATGGCAACCTGCCCGCGCCGCCAGAAAACACGGCGATGCCGAACCGTTTGCCCGCCCTGCGCCGCACCGACAACACTGCGCTGGCCGCGGGCACGTCGGCCGGTGCGGCGGCAGGTGCGGCCGCTGGCGCCAAGGCGGGTGCGCTGATCGACATCGGCACGGGCGGACTGACACTGGGAGCGGGCACCGCCCTGGGCGCCCTGCTGGGCGGCACCACGGCCTGGGTGGTGCGCGCGTTTCAAAAGAAGGACGCGGAGCAGGATGTGCTGCGGCACGCCGCCGAAGCCGCATGCACGCGTTATCTGGTCATCGCCCACCAGGCCCGCGTGCGCGCGCAGGATGCCGACGCCCTGGCCCGCCGCTGGCACGCCGAGGTGACGGGCACCGTGGCCGCCCACGGGGGAGAACTGACCGCTGCGCTAAAGGCGCCCCAAGCGAAACAAACGACACAGGCGATACAAGCGGCACAGGCGCCCGCCGATGTACTGCCGCCGCTGCTGCGCACGGTGTTGCTGGGCATACTGCAGCGCAGTTTTGCGCCTGCCCAGTCAGAAAATATGAGTCAAAACAGGCTCTAGCGCTTATCCATCAAGCGCTGATAGCTATCTTTTTTGATGACTACCGCTCCACCGTCAGGCGCGTGACCACCGGCGACGCGTCCCCCGTGTGGAACGCCAGCTTGCGTTCGCGCAGCGCAACGTCGTGGGCGGTGACACGGTCAAACCGGCGCAGATGCTCGGTCCAGGATTCGTCCTCGATCTGCTCCACATACCGCGTGGGGTCGCCGATGTCGTGTTGCAGCTGCCACGACAGCGCGCCCTGGCGCAGGCGGCTGCGGCGGCTTTCCTGCATCAGCGTGCGAAATTCGGTCGCCCGCGCCGGGTCGATGAAATATTCAATCGTCACCACCACATGCCCCGGCTCGGGCGGGCTGTCGGCCACGGGCGCGGTGAACGCGCGCGAGGGGCTCAGGTCCTCTTCGATGCTGCGGTCCACCACCAGCCGCTGCACCAGCGCCATGGCCAGCACCCCGGTCACGGCCGCCAGCCCCAGGCTGACATGCACATCAGTCACCGTGGCCACCTGGCCCCACACGGCAGCCCCCAGCGCGGTGGCGCCCATGATGGCCATCTGGTAAATCGACATGCCGCGCGCGCGCACCCAGTTGGGCAGGGCCAGCTGGGCCGACACGGAAAGCGAATTGGCCGTGGTGATCCAGGCCATGCCGCCGACAAACATGGCGGGCACGGCGACATATACGTTCGGCGCCAAGGCCATCACCGCCGTCGCAACGGCCTGCAAGATCGTGCCGCGCATCACCAGCACATCGCGCGCCATGGCCTGGCGCAGGCGCGGCAAGAACATGGCCGCCGTGATGGCGCCCGCCCCCATCGACGCCAGCAGCAAGGTAAACGTGCCCGCACCGCCGCCGTCGAGCCCCTTGGCCAACAGCGGCAACAAGGCCAGCAATGCGGTGGCGTGCAAAAAGAAGATGGAGATGCGCCACAACACCGCCCGCATGCGCGGCGACTGGCGCACAAACTGCAGGCCCACGCGCATGGCGCTGGGCAGCCGCTCACGGCCCAGCGGGCTGGGCACGTGGGTGCGTTTCCAGCGCATGATGACCAGGCCCGAGGCCACCGACAACACCGCATTGAGCACAAACACCCAGGCACTGCCCGCGCTGGCAATGATGGCGCCGGCCAGCAGCGGGCCGATGATGCGCGAGGCGTTCATGGCGATGCCATTGAGCGCCAAGGCCGCTGGGAGCTGCGCGCGGCTGACCAGTTCCGGCACGATGGCCGCAAACACCGGCCAGCGCATGGCCAGGCCAATGCCGTTGGCAAACGTCAGCGCCAACAGCAGCGGCGCCGTCATGCCACCGACCAGGACGGCCACACACAACACCAGCGCCACGGCAGCCACCCAGAACTGCGTGGCGATGAAATAGCGGCGCCGGTCCAGGATGTCGGCCAGCGCGCCGCTGGGCAGGCCCAGCAAGAACACCGGCAGCGTGGATGCTGTCTGCACCAGCGCCACCAGCACCGGCGAGGTGGTGAGCGTTGTCATCAACCACGCGGCCGCCACGTCGTTCATCCACATGCAGGTATTGGCCGCCACCCAGGTGAGCCAGAGCATGCGGAACACCGGCACGGACAGTGGCGCGAAAGGCGAGAGGGAGGCGGACGCGGCGTTGGCCAGGGGCGGGACGGTGTGCTCCAGATGCGCGGCCACGGAGGCTTCGGCGTCCTGGGCCAAGGCCGCGCGGTCGGCGGCGGCTTCGGCAACGGGAGACTGCCCCGCAGCATCGGGTGCCAGATTCACTTCAGGGGAGGTGGGGGGCGCAATGCTGCGCGTGCTTTCGTGGGACGGCAAAGGTGGCATGTCTTCGCATTTTGCGACGGTTGGAGCGGCCCTGGTGCGAGCGCACCGAATAGCCACGTGCTCGCTGTGCCCCACAGGCGTCGCCACCGGGTCCTGCGTCCGGGACTTCAGCCCAGGACTCAAACCGGCCGTTGAGCGCGCCGCTTCGAAAGCCAGTGGGCAGGATCAAGCCGCATCGGGCGGCGAAGCCGACGACTTGCCCGGCTGCTTTGTCTGCTTCAACAGCAACCAGGCCATGAGCGCCAGCGCGCCAACGCCTGCCAGCAGCACCCCCCACAACACCCAGCTGCGCATGGACAGGCCGTCGCTGGCCGCCGCAGCGGCCACCAGCGCACCGTCCGCCGGATTTCCGCCGGTGATGTCGGCCCGGGCCATATCCGCCAGCGCCATGGGCAGGGTGTTTTCCTGCAGGGGCTGGTAGCCCGGCACCAGGCTTGCCAGGGGCAAGAAGGCACTTGCAGCCGCCGCGGTACCGGGCAGTCCGGCCGCCAGGGTAAAAGGCCCTTGTCCGCTGGCCAGAAACACCAGCTGTGCGGGATCGAACTGCAGCGCCAGCTCGGGCGCGGCGGCAAAGCCGGGCGACTTGGCATCGGCTTCGATCTTGACCTCACGCACCGAGGCGCCGCCCAGCTCGATGGGCCCGTTGCTCTGGTCCTTGCCGCCCACAGCCATCTTGTAAACCACGGCGCTGGCCAGCGGCAACCAGGGCTGCTCGCGGTGGTTGCGGCCCAGCACGCGCACAGGCACCAGCACGTTGCTCCCTTGCGGCGTGATCTTGAGCGCGGCGACGGGTGTGGCAAACGGCAAGGCAAACACGAGTTCACGCGGGTTGCCCATCGCGGGAGCCGCCATGCTGGCGCTGACACGTTCGCGTGCGCCCGTGCCGCGCGAGGTGACCAACGTGGCACCGCGCAGGGTAACGGCGGCGTCGCCCCAGGTCACGCGCAGGTAGTGGTCCCTCAGATCGGCCCGTTGCAGGTCCATCTGCTCATTGCCCAGACGGCCCAGGCGGCCCGGCGCCGCGGAAGGCGTGGTGGTGGTGACAGCGTCTGCGCGGTACAGCACCGTCTCGGCCAGCGGCCGCCAGTGCTTCAGGTCCTTGCTCGCCTGCACCGTGAACGTCACCGGCTGGCCGGCGGGCCAATCAGCGTCCAGTGCCATGCGGGCCACGGGCAGCTGGAGGCTGCGCGCATCGAACAACGCGCCACGGACGGTTTGCGTGCCGGAAGGGCCTGCCGTACCCGGGGTGTCGATCTGCACCACGCGCCGGCCTTGTTGCTCCTCGATGCGCAGCGACAGGCCTTCCAGCCCCGCGGACCCCGCCGTACCGGCAGCGCCCAGGATGGGAAAGGCAGGCAAAGCCACCGACTCTTCTGGCGCGCTGGCCGCCGCCACGCCAGCCAGGGCCATGGGCACCGGCTGGCCTGCGCCGTTGAAGAGGCGCACGTCGGCATAGCCTGGGCTTTGCAGGCGAACCAGCACCTCGGCGGGCAGCATGACGCGCTGCAGCGGCGCATCGGCCGCCAGCGTGACAGGAATGCGGATGGCATAGGCGGCAGGGCTGTTGGCATCGGCTGCAGCCTGGGCGGCACCGGCGGACAGCGACAAGGCGGCTGCGGCCAGCACCCATGACAGGTTCAGACGGACAGGTTTCATGAGGGCATCTCCTGTTCCGATGGCGCCACCGGTGGCGCTTCAGGCGCTGCGCGTGGCACCGCCTTGGGCGGCAGTGGCGCAAAGTAGCCCACCACCAGCATCAACAGGCCCACCGCGATGAAGGCGATGATGCGTTCGGCACCACCGGCATTGGACAAATCAATCAGCAGCAGCTTGACCACCACCAGCCCCAGCAGGCCTGCGCCCACCAGCCACAGCGGCCGCTGCGCGCGGCGGTGCGCCAGCACCATCATGCTCAGCGCCAGCAGCGTCCACAGGATGGCGTAGCCGGTCTGCACGACAAAGCTGTCGAACAGCGCAGAGGCATCCCAGCGCACGCCAAAGAAGTGGTGGGCCACGCGCAACCACACCGTATTGATCACGATGAACACCAAGAGGGCCAACGCCACCAGCGCATGGCGGCCGGTGACCCAGCCCGCCTTGGCCGGAGGTGGCAGCGCCGCCAGCAGCACACGCCGCCAGAACACCAGACTGCCCAGCGCCAGCGCCAGCGTCAGATCCGTCGGGTTGAGCAGCGGGATGTAGGGCAGCGGCGCCGTGTGGCCCGAGGACACCACTGCGGCCAGCAGCGCGCCCCCAAACACCATCACCGCCAGCGGCAGGGCCGCCAGCCAGTAGTAGGCCTCGGCATGCGGGTTGAGCGGCCAGGCCAGCGCAGCGCGCGCGGCAGGCCGGTTGCCGCGGCCGGCCCACAGCGCCAGCAGCATCAACACCGCAATGGCGCTGACCAGCATGACCACACCGGCCCACGAGGTACGCCACAGCTCGGCCTTGCCGATACCGGACCACAAACAGTCGGCCAGCAGAAAGGTCACCAGCCACGCCGTGGCGGCATGGAACCAGCGGAACGGCGAGGTACCTTTCCCGGGTTCACCGCCCGTGTCCGCTGCCGCATGCAGGCGATCGGTCTGCAGCAACATCCACACATGCAGCGCCAGCGCAATCGGCCACACGGCCCACGCCGGCGTAGCAAGCACGCGGTAGCCATCACCCGCCTGCGCCACAAAGCCCAGCGCCAGCACGGCGATGGTGCCACGTGCCGGCCACGTGGCCACGGCCCATCGCGTGCGCAGGCCCAGCAGCATTGACAGGGCGGCGCTAAGCACCACGGCCAACATGCCCAGCAGTTCGGTGACACGGTCCGAGAACACCGGCACGGGCCACTGGCCCGCTTCCAGGTTGGGCACGTGCCGCGTGATCTCCAGCAGCCATGCCAAACACCAGAAGGCAAAACCGTAGAGATAGGCCGGGCTGGACAGCCGCGCCTCTACCGCCGCATAGCCCTGGGCCCAGGCCGAGCCGCTGTGCGGCAGCGGCTTGCGCAGCCACCAGGCCAGCAGCAAAGCAGGCAGCGCGATCAGCAACGCGCCCATGAAGGCCGGGTTGGCCAGCGGCAGGGGCGAAACCTGCATGTCGGTGCCAGAGAGACCCCCCATGAAGGCCAGCATGGCGACACCTTGCAGCAAGAGCCCGAAGGCGCGCGGCATCCACCGGGCCTGGCGCATGCCGACCCAGAAGGCACCTGCGCCTTCAAGCGCCCACACCGCAGACGTCCATTGGGCGTCCAGCGCGAGCGGCACGGCCAACGTGGCAAAGCCCACGCCCACCGCGATAAAGCACTCGGTCAACAAGCGGTAGCTGTCCTGCGCGCGGCGCACCAGCACCATCGCGGTCACCAGGTACAGCGCGGCAAAGGCCAGCGCCGATAAGGCGGCACCCAGCTCGAAGGGCTGCACCAGCCCGGCCTGCAGGCCAAAGCCGATCAGCGGCGTGCCGAAGACCAGCATGGTGTCGACCGCATTGCCCAGCTTTGTGGGCGTGTTGCGGGCATAGAGGATGGCGGTGAACAGGTAGATCAGCACGAACGCCGCGAGGAAGGGCTGCGTACTGGCGTAGTGCTCAGGCACGTATCTGAGCACGCCCCAGGCCGAGGCCACACCGAAGGTGGCGACAAAACCCACCACGTTCAGCACGCGCCAGGAGCGCTTGTAGGCAATGAAGAGAATGGCCAGGTTGAGCAGGGTGTAGTAGCTGAAAAGGCCGATGTGGCTGCCCTGGCCTGTGGACAACAGGATGGGCGCCGCAAAACCACCGGCAAACGCAGCCACTGCGAGCGAGCGTGAGTTCTGCAGCAACGCCAGCGCACAGCTCGTTGCGCAGACCGCGATCATCAAGGCGAAGGCCAGTAGCGGCGGCAGCAGCCCGTAGAGCCGGAAGGCCGCAAACACGGTGAGGTACATGACCGCCACGCCACCGCCCTGCAGGGCCAGCGCAAAGGCGGGTTTGTCGGTGCGCTTGCGAAAACCCACTACCAGCAACGCAATGCCCACCCCGGCAATCGCAGCCAGGCGGAACTCGACCGGTAGCAGCCCGGCCGAGGCGGCGTAGCGCGCAAGGAACGACAGGCCGATGAACAGGATCACCAGGCCCACACGCACGATGGTGTTACCGCCCAGGAACCAGTTCTTGGCCGCCAGCATCGCCAGTTCGACCGGGTTGGGCTTGCTGGGCGCAACAGGGCGCGCAGGCAACGGGGCAGGCGCTGAGACGGGGGACGCGGCTGGCGGCAAGCCTTGCGGCGTGAGCGCCCCCGCCCAGAATGCATCGTCGGTTTCCGACGGCTTCTCATTCACAGCAGCCGTGGCCGCGACCGGCGCAGACACTGGCGTCATCGCTGGTGCAGCGGGCACTCCGCTTTCGGCAACGGAAGAGGTCTGATCCACCGGTGCAGCCGTGACAGCAGGCTTCGCGGCCTGCGCCTGCAGCTCGGTGCGGATGGCCGAGCGGATCGCCCAGCGCAGCGACAGCCCGGCAAAGAAACCCAGGACGCCGCCGACGAACGGCCCGAAGTCGCCGTAGCCGCCAAACCACGAGCCCAGCACCGCGCCCCAAAAAATGCCCCAGATGATCATGCCGCCCGCTCCCTCTTTGGATCTCCCTGTCGGCAGGCAAGATGCCTGCCGACAGGGAGCCTGTTGTATTTAGAGACCCACCGAAAACCGCTCGCACAAACGCCCGCACAACTGCTCCAAGAACCAGCGCCTTGCTCGATAGTTCCGCGATGGTTGCGCTGGCTTATACAGCACACACAACGGTTGAGCCACGCCTTAACGCTTTGTTACACTGCGGGTCAACGGGCAAGGCGCTGGCCCTGTGCGCAGGTGCTCCTTGGTAGAAAATGCACATCAAATAGGTCTCTAGCGCTTATCCAATAAGCGCTATTAGCTACTTAATTAATAGCATCCATCACTTAGCGCGCACCAGATGGGTCAGCGGCAGCGCCCCACTGGCCTTGACCTCGCCCAGCGAAAAGCTGGTGTGCATGTCTTTCACGTTGGGCAGGTTCAGCAGCACATCGCGCGCAAACTGCGAGAAGCTGTCCAGGTCGCGCGCCACCACCTGCAGCTCGAACGTACCGGTGCCACTGATGTAGTGGCAGGACACCACTTCCGGGATCTGGCGGATGGCTTCTTCCATGGCACGGGTCAGGTTGCCGGTGCTGCGGTCGGCATCCAGCCGCACAAAGGCCAGCACCCCGAGGCCGATCTTGTGCCGGTCGATCTCGGCGCGGTAGCCTTTGATGAAGCCTTGCTCTTCCAGCGCCCGTACGCGGCGCCAGCAGGGCGCCGCCGACAGCCCCACGCGCTGGGCCAGTTCGGCGTTGGTCAGGCGGGCATCCGTTTGCAGCTCGTTGAGGATGGCGATGTCGAATTTGTCCAAATTATTCATAAAGACGTCATTCTAAGAAAGATCCTTTCTAAAACAAGGGTAAACCTCGCATGAAAACGAAAGGACATATCCCATGGGAGTGCATAAACTGTGCTGCAAACCATTTGAAACTCCCCCACCACTGCCCACAAGGCGGTGGCGGTTGGCCGTCACCCCACAGGAACCCGCCCATGAACGCCCCTCTGCCCGAACACATCCGCAAGGCCCTGGAAACCGTCACGCTGGACGACAAATATTCGTTGGACCATGGAAGGGCCTTCATGAGCGGGGTGCAGGCACTCGTTCGCCTGCCCATGCTGCAGCGCCAGCGCGATGCGATGCAGGGGCTGAACACGGCGGGTTTCATCAGCGGTTATCGGGGCTCGCCGCTGGGCACGTATGACCAGTCGCTGTGGGCAGCCAAGAAGCACCTGGCGGCCAACAACATCGTCTTTCAGCCCGGGGTGAACGAAGAATTGGGTGCCACGGCCGTGTGGGGCACTCAGCAGCTGGACCTGTACCCCGAGAGCAAGAAGTTCGACGGTGTCTTCGGCATCTGGTACGGCAAGGGCCCGGGCGTGGACCGCTGCTCGGACGTGTTCAAGCACGCCAACATGGCCGGTACCGCCAAACACGGCGGCGTGATCGCGATTGCGGGTGACGATCACATCAGCAAGAGCAGCACCGCCGCGCACCAGAGCGACCACATCTTCAAGGCCTGCGGCACGCCGGTGTTCTTCCCCAGCAGCGTGCAAGAAATTCTGGACATGGGCCTGCACGCCTTTGCCATGAGCCGCTTTTCGGGCGTGTGGTCGGGCATGAAGACGATTCAGGAGGTGGTGGAGTCGTCCGGCAGCATCAGCATCGACCCGGACCGCGTGAAGATCGTCATGCCCGAAGACTTTGCGATGCCGCCCGGGGGCCTGCACATCCGCTGGCCCGATGCGCCGCTGGAGCAGGAGGCGCGCCTCATGGACTACAAGTGGTATGCCGCGCTGGCGTACATCCGCGCCAACAAGCTCAACTACAACGTCATTGAAGGCCCGAATGACCGCTTTGGCATCATCGCCAGCGGCAAGGCCTACAACGACACCCGCCAGGCCCTGGTCGACCTGGGCCTGGACGACGACACCTGCCGCCAGCTGGGCATTCGCGTGCACAAGGTCAACGTGGTGTGGCCGCTGGAAGCGTCGATCACCCGCGACTTTGCGCAGGGCCTGCAAGAAATTTTGGTGGTGGAAGAAAAACGCCAGGTCATTGAATACCAGCTCAAAGAAGAGCTGTACAACTGGCGCTCCGATGTGCGCCCCCACGTACTGGGCAAGTTCGATGACTCCGAGGGCGACGCAACCGGCGGCGAATGGAGCATGCCCAACCCCAGCCAAAACTGGCTGCTGCGCGCCAAGGCCGACCTGACACCCGCCATCATCGCCAAGGCGATTGCCAAGCGGCTCAAGAAACTCGGCGTCTCCAGCGACATCATCGCCCGCATGGATTCGCGCATCGCCGTGATTGAAGCCAGCGAGCGCGCCATGACCGCGCTGACAGTGGACACGGGCGAACGCGCGCCCTGGTTTTGCAGCGGTTGCCCGCACAACACCAGCACCCGCGTGCCCGATGGCTCGCGCGCCGTGGCTGGCATTGGCTGCCACTACATGGCCAACTGGATGCCTGACCGCAATACCAGCACCTTCACGCAGATGGGCGGCGAGGGCGTGACCTGGGTGGGCCAGGCGCCGTTCACCACCGACCAGCATGTGTTCGCCAACCTGGGCGACGGCACATACTTTCACAGTGGCCTGCTGGCCATCCGCCAGAGCATTGCGGCGGGCACCAGCATCACCTACAAGGTGCTCTACAACGATGCGGTGGCCATGACGGGCGGCCAGCAGGTGGGTGAGCGGCCGGAAGGCCACTCGGTGCTGCAGATCATGAACAGCCTCAAGGCTGAGGGCGTGGTCAAGCTGATCATCGTGACGGACGAGCCCCAGAAGTATGACGGCGTGGCGCTGGCCGAAGGCGTGACGGTGCACCACCGCGACGAGTTGGACACCCTGCAGCGCCAGTTCCGCGAGATCAAGGGCTGCACCGTCATCATTTACGACCAGACCTGCGCCACTGAAAAGCGCCGTCGCCGTAAGCGCGGCACACTGGCCACACCCGACAAGACGGTCGTCATCAACGACCTGGTGTGCGAAGGCTGCGGAGACTGCTCGACCAAGTCCAACTGCCTCTCAGTCGAGCCCGTGGAGACCGAATTCGGCCGCAAGCGCCGCATCAACCAGAGCACCTGCAACAAGGATTACTCCTGCGTCAACGGCTTTTGCCCGAGCTTTGTGACGGTGGAGGGCGGCAAGCTCAAAAAACCCAAGAAGGAAAAAAAGGGCGACCTGTCCGCACTGCCGCCGCTGCCTGAACCGGTGCTGCCTGTGGCCGAGACGGCCTGGGGCATCGTGGTGGGTGGCGTGGGTGGCACGGGGGTCATCACCATCGGATCACTGCTGGGCATGGCCGCGCACCTGGATGGCAAGGGCGTCATCACGCAGGACGCCGGTGGCCTGGCCCAAAAGGGCGGCGCCACCTGGAGCCACATCCAGATCGCCAACCGGCCCGACGCCATCTACACCACCAAGGTGGACACGGCCAAAGCCGACCTGGTGATCGGTTGCGATTCCATCGTGGCCGCCCACAAGTACACACTGGCCGTGATGCAGCCGGGCCGCACCTTTGTGGCGCTGAACACGCACGGCACCCCCACGGCGGCGTTTGTGACCAACCCGGACTGGCAGTTCCCGGGTGCCAACTGCGACAGCGCGATCATTGCGGCCGTGGGCGCGGGCGGCGTCGGCGCCTTTGACGCCGAGCAGGTGGCCACCCAGCTGCTGGGCGACAGCATCTACACCAACCCGCTGATGTTGGGCTACGCCTGGCAGAAGGGCCGAGTGCCACTGACGTTCGCATCGCTGATGCGCGCCATGGAACTGAACGGCGTGCAGGTAGACAACAACAAGGCTGCGTTTGAATGGGGCCGCCGTTGCGCGCACGATCTGGCATCGGTGCAGGCGCTGTTTGCTGCGGCGCAGGTGATCCAGTTCGTCAAAAAGCCGTCATTGGTCGAAATGGTAAGCAAGCGCGTGGAGTTCCTCACCGGCTACCAGAGCGCCGCCTACGCGTCTGAGTACCAGGCGTTTGTCGACAAAGTGAAGTCTGCCGAAGCGAAGCTGGGCACCGGCACCAAGCTGTCGGAAGCCGTGGCGCGTTACCTGTTCAAACTGATGGCGTACAAGGACGAGTACGAAGTGGCGCGCCTGCACACCGACAAGGCCTTCACGGACAAGATCGCCAACATGTTTGAAGGCGACTACAAAATCGTGCACCACCTGGCGCCACCCCTGACCGCCAAAAAGAACGACAAGGGTGAGCTGGTCAAACAGCCGTTTGGCCCCTGGATGCGCAGCGCCTTTGGCCTGCTGGCCAAGATGAAGGGCCTGCGCGGCACAGCGCTGGACCTGTTTGGCAAAACCGCAGAGCGCCGCATGGAGCGCGCGCTGATCGTGGAATACCGCGCCTGCATCGACGAGCTGCTGGCCACGCTGAACGCCGACAACCTGGGCTTGGCGGCGGAGATTGCGCGCATCCCCGAAGAAATCCGGGGCTACGGCCACGTGAAAGAGCGCCATCTGCACCTTGCCCGCCCCAAGTGGGACGGCCTGATGGCCCAGTGGCGCGGCGGCCAGGCACCGGGCCAACGCAAGGCGGCCTGACGGGTGGGCGGGCAAAGCGCCCGCCCCGTAATGCACTATTTACTATCAAAAAAATAGCTATTAGCGCTTGATGGATAAGCGCTAGCGGCCATTTTGGCCAAAACACCTTCACCCTATCGCCATGGCGCAGTGTGGGCAGGCAAACACCCGCCGCCCCCTTGGGTCATCCCCTGGCGGCAATTGGCAGGGTGCCGCATACAATGCCCTGTTGTGCCCCGACAGCCTCCCGGCGCCCGCCGGTGGCGGGTTTCGAGAATTTTGACCATCCGTTTGTGGAGTCCAGTCCGTGTTTATTTCTTCTGCTTTTGCCCAAACCGCACCCGCTGCAGCCGCTGAAGGCGGCAACATGATGTCCTCGCTCACGGGCATGCTGCCTTTGGTGCTGATGTTTGTGGTGCTGTACTTCGTCATGATCCGCCCCCAGATGAAGCGCCAGAAAGAACACCGCGCCATGATTGACGCCATCGCCAAGGGCGATGAAGTGGCCACCGCCGGTGGCATCGTCGGCAAGGTCACGCGCCTGTCCGAAGGCTTTTTGCACCTTGAAATCGCCAGCAATGTCGAAGTGCAGATCCAGCGCAGCGCTGTGGTCCAGGTGCTGCCCAAGGGTTCGGTCAAATAAGAACAAGCCCTGGGGCTTGTTGAATGAAACGATGAAGGGGCGGCAGGCTTGCGAGCACGCCGCCCTTTGAAGCTTTCTGAGAGGTAAGAGCGCGATCATGAACCGATATCCGGTCTGGAAATACGCGATCCTGGTGATCGTGATGCTGGTGGGGATTTTGTACACCCTGCCCAACTTCTTCGGCGAGGCGCCTGCAGTGCAGGTCTCGTCAGCCAAGGCCACCGTCAAGGTGGACGCGGCGGTGCAACAAAGGGTCGAAGACGCGCTCAAGGCAGCAGGCGTGACGCCCGACTTTGTGGCGCTGGAAGGCGCGTCGGTGCGTGCGCGTTTTGACACGCCCGACACCCAGCTCAAGGCCAAGGACGCCATTCAGAAGGCGCTGATCCCTGACGAGAGCGATCCATCGTTTGTCGTGGCGTTGAACCTGATTTCACGCTCGCCCCTGTGGCTGAAAGCGCTGCACGCCAACCCGATGTACCTGGGCCTGGACTTGCGCGGCGGCGTGCATTTCATGCTGCAAGTGGACATGCAGGCAGCCCTCACCAAAAAGGCCGAGTCGTACGCAGGCGACCTGCGCACCGCGCTGCGCGACAAGGGCATCCGCCACGGCGGGATCAGCCGAGACGGGCAGGCGGTGGAAATCAAGGTGCGTGATGAAGCCACCCTGACTGCAGCACGCAATCTCATCACCGACCAGTTTGCAGATTTGCAATCCACCAGCGTGGCGGATGGCAGCGAGTTCAAACTGCGCGTCACCATCAAGCCCGAGGCGACGCGCCAGGTGCAGGACCAGGCGCTCAAGCAGAACATGGTGACGCTGCACAACCGGATCAACGAACTCGGCGTGGCCGAGCCTGTCATCCAGCAGCAGGGCCTGGACCGCATCGTGGTGCAATTGCCCGGCGTGCAGGACACCGCACAAGCCAAACGCATTCTGGGCCGCACCGCTACGCTGGAAGTGCGCCTGGTAGACGAGGGCACCGAAGCCCGGGCAGCAGAAACCGGCCGCGGCCCCGTGCCGTTTGGCTCTGAACGTTATCTGGAACGCAATGGCCAATCGGTCATTGTGAAAAAGCAAGTCATCCTGACCGGTGAAAACCTCACGGACGCACAGCCCGGTTTTGACGGCCAGACACAGGAGCCGACCGTCAACCTGACGCTGGATGCCAAAGGCTCACGCATCTTCCGCGACATCACGCGTGAAAACGTGGGCAAGCGCATGGCCATCATCCTGTTCGAAAAGGGCAAGGGTGAGGTGGTTACCGCGCCCGTGATCCGCACTGAAATCGCGGGCGGCCGCGTACAGATCTCCGGCAGCATGACCACGGCAGAAGCTAACGACACCTCACTGCTGCTGCGCGCCGGTTCGCTGGCCGCGCCCATGGAAATCATTGAAGAGTTCACCATTGGCCCCAGCCTGGGCGCCGACAACATCGACCGCGGTATCAACAGCGTGGTGTGGGGCCTGATCGCCATCGCGATCTTCATGTGCGCCTACTACATGCTGTTTGGCGTGTTCTCGAGCATTGCGCTGGGCGTGAACGTGCTGCTGCTGGTAGCGGTGCTGTCGATGCTTCAAGCCACCCTTACGCTGCCGGGTATTGCGGCGATGGCACTGGCGATTGGTGTCGCTATTGACTCGAACGTGCTGATCAATGAGCGCATCCGCGAGGAACTGCGGGCAGGTGTTGCACCGCAAGCCGCGATTCACACAGGCTACGAACGCGCCTGGGCCACCATTTTTGACTCCAACGTGACCACGCTGATCGCCGGTTTGGCCCTGCTGGCCTTTGGCTCGGGCCCGGTGCGCGGGTTTGCCGTGGTGCATTGCATCGGCATTCTGACCAGCATGTTCTCGGCCGTGTTCTTCTCGCGCGGTCTGGTGAACCTGTGGTACGGGCGCCAGAAGAAGCTCAAGAGTGTGTCGATCGGTACAGTCTGGAAGCCAGAAGCCGGTACCGACGTGGCCAAAACAAACTAAAGGACAGCGGCCATGGAATTTTTTCGCATTAAAAAAGACATCCCGTTCATGAAGCACGCGTTGATTTTCAACGCGATCTCCTTCATCACTTTTGCCCTCGCCGTTTTCTTTCTACTCACGCGCGGCCTGCACCTGTCGGTGGAGTTCACCGGGGGTACGGTCATGGAAGTGGCTTACAGCCAACCTGCCGAACTGGCCAAGGTGCGCGAGACCGTCTCGGGCCTGGGCTACTCGGACGTGCAGGTGCAGAACTTTGGCACCGCTCGCGACGTGATGATTCGCCTGCCCGCTCAAAAGGGCGTGTCGTCTGCCCAGCAGAGCGAGCAGGTGCTGGGTGCACTGAAAGCCGCAGACCCGGCGGTGACGCTGCGCCGCACCGAGTTTGTTGGCCCCCAGGTGGGCGAGGAACTGGTGCAAGGGGGCCTCATGGCGCTGGCCATGGTGATCGTCGGCATCGTGATCTATCTGGCCATGCGCTTCGAATGGAAATTCGGCGTGGCGGCCATCATTGCCAATCTGCACGACGTCGTGATCATCCTGGGGTTCTTTGCGTTCTTCCAGTGGGAATTCTCCCTGTCGGTGCTGGCCGCGGTGCTGGCGGTACTGGGCTACTCGGTGAATGAATCGGTGGTGATCTTCGACCGGATCCGGGAGTCCTTCCGCAAATATCGCAAGATGAACACGGCCGAAGTCATCGACCACGCCATCACCAGCACCATGAGCCGCACCATCATCACCCACGGCTCCACCGAGGCGATGGTGTTGTCGATGCTGCTGTTTGGCGGGCCCAGCCTGCATTACTTTGCGCTGGCGCTCACCATCGGTATTTTGTTCGGCATCTATTCCTCGGTGTTCGTTGCCGCAGCCATTGCCATGTGGCTGGGGGTCAAACGCGAGGATCTTGTCAAGCCCGCCAAGAAGGACGGGGATCCGAATGATCCTCATGCCGGGGCAACCGTCTGAACCGGTAATATCTACCCATGCAGCCCACGCCCTCTTCCGTTCCGCAGCGCCGACTGGCCCGCCAGGCGCGCCAGCGGTTCGTGGAGGGCCTCTGCGCAGGTCTGGGCGATCTGGACAAAACCGTATTGGACTTTGTCACCACGCTGATGACCCAGACGGGCACAGCGCGCGAGATGCAGTCCCGGCGTGATGCATGGATGACCTACCAGCAGCACAGCGCAGCCTGGATTGACCGTGCAGGTAAGGCTTGGCGCGAAGCACTGGCCCCCCATGTCAGCACCACCCGCGGCAGCCATTTCCCCGCAGGGCCGGGGGGTAGCCAGTTTGAGTTGCTGAGTGACGATGTGGTCGAAAACAAGATCGTGGCATCGCGCATGGCACTGACAGTGAGTGAGCAGGTCAGCAACCAGTTCGACACCCTGCGCCAACGCACGCAGTCCCTGGAGGGACAAGACCTCGACAACAGCGACATCCTGCGCCCCGACACTGTGTGCCTGTTGCTGGTCGAGCAATGGGTGGAGGCAGGCCTTCCGCGTACCGACCTACTGACCGTGGTGGACCCGCTGCAGCGCGAGTTGGCCAATTTGCTGCAAAAGCAGTACCAGGCCGTCAATGTGTTTTATGTTGAGCAAGGCGTTACGCCGCAGACGGATTTGAAGTCGCGCGTGCGGCGCACGTCGGGCGGCTCGGTGACGGGTTCGGGCAGCAGCAGCGAATCGGGTGCTGGTGGTCTCGCGTCGCAGGCGCTAGCCCAGACGCGCGAAGCCATGGCCGCCGTGCGTGGAGGCATGGTGCCGCAGCAACACCGAGGTCAGCCCCCTGGGGGATACCCGCAGCGGGGAATGCAGACTGCCTTTGCCACGGGCATGACGCCGTTGTCGCGGGCGCGCCAACGGGCGCAAGGGGTGATGGGGCAACTGCGCCGCTTGCTCACCCAACCCGCCACAGGCTTTGACATGGTGAACGCGCCCCCCGCATCCGCCGCATTGGCCCATGCGCTCACCGCGCACCGGGTGCACGCAGACACCTACTACAGCGGTGTCGCCACCCTGATGGAAGACTACAGCCCCGCGGCAGTGGTGCAGTTGGTAGGCACCATGCGCGAGCGATCTACCGAACTCAAGAAGAAGGCCAACACCGCAGGTGAAAAAGCCATCATTGAAGTCGTTGCGCTGATGTTCCAGAGCATCCTGGCGGAAGACCGAATCCCCCCGGCCGTGCGCGTATGGTTCGCGCGCCTGCAGGTGCCCGTGCTGCGCGTTGCCCTGGCAGAGCCAGAATTTTTCAGCAACATGGATCACCCTGCCCGCAAACTGATCGACCGCATGGGTGCGTGCGTGATGGGCTTTAACGCCACCACCATCAACGGCAGTGCACTGGAAGCCGAAATTCGCCGTGTGGTGCAGGTCATCGAGCAGTACCCTGAGACAGGGCGGCGCGTCTTTCAACTGGTGTTTGACGAGTTCGAGAAATTTCTGTCCAAGTTCTTGACCGAAAAGCAGGCCACCTCTCGACTGGTGAGTGTGGCCCAGCAGGTCGAACAAAGAGAGACTCTGGCCATCCAGTACACCATTGAATTGCGCACCATGCTGCGCGACATGCCGGTGCGCGATGAGATCCGCGAGTTTCTTTTCAAAACCTGGGCGGAAGTGCTGGCCTTGTCTGCGGTACGCGACGGGCCGCAGCATGCGGACACCATCTCGCTCAAACGCACCGCGGCAGATTTGGTATGGGCCGCGAGTGCCAAGCCCAACCGGAGCGACCGTGCACAGGTGATTCAGAACCTGCCAGGATTGTTGCAGCGACTGCGCCATGGACTGGCGTTGACGAACGTCACCGGCGAAGCCCAGGACATACAGATCAAGACGCTGACCGACACACTGGCCGATGCGTTTCTGTCCAAGACGGCCTCGATCCCGCAGGCCCACATTGACGCCATGGCCAAGCGCCTGGCCAACCTCGAAGACTTCATCAGCGACGCCACGCTGGGTGACATGCCGCTCAATGCCGACAACATCGAAATGATGCTGGGCATTGACGCGTCGTCTATTTACGTGGTGGCCGACAACGGGGCTCCTGTGGATGACGCGATGGTGGTCTGGGCGCAGGAGCTGCAGCCTGGTACCTGGTACACACTGGACCACAACGGTGCCTCTGCCCAGGTTCAGTACGCTTGGCAAAGCCAGCGCAAGCAGTTGCACCTGTTTGCCGCAGTCGATGGCAGCAGCTATCTCATCCAGTTGCGCCGTTTGGCGGCTTACCTGCAGGCCGGCCTCCTGGTAGCCCAGGATGAAGAAGGCCTGACGCTGCGCGCCACCCGTGACGCACTGGCCAAACTGGATGCCAACCCTGAGCGCTTGCTGGACTGACTCGGTGCGCCCTGTGGCCCTTCAAGCGGTCTAAGACTGGCCGATTTCTTGAGCGCTCCCCACAGGCCTTTGGCAGTTTTCGTGTGCTCGCCCTTGGGTCTTGACGGATACACCGTGCGCTCAGGCGCTTCCCATCCTCTGAAACAGACCGCCTGGTAGCCGGGCTACACGGCCTTCCAACTCCAGTTCCAAAAGCGCGACCTGCAGCGATGCCGCGTCCATGCCCGTGCGCGCGACCAGGGCATCCACACTCATTGGATCAAAGCCCAGGGCTTCAAGCAGCGGGCTCTGGGACGTGTCAGCCTCTGTTGCCGCTTCCTGTGATGGGGTCACACTCGGCCCCACGCCGGAGATAGCAGGCATGCGCAGTTCTTCGAGTACATCCTGAGCCGATTCGACCAATTTGGCACCCTGGCGTATCAGGGCATGGCAACCACGCGACTGAGGTGCGTGGATAGACCCGGGGATTGCAAACACCTCTCGACCCTGTTCCACCGCCATCCGCGCGGTGATCAGTGAGCCGGAGGCGAGGGCGGCCTCTACCACCAGCGTCCCCTGGGAAAGCCCCGAAATGATGCGGTTGCGTTTGGGGAAATTCGCGGGGAGTGGCGGCGTCCCCAACGGGTACTCGCTGACCAACAGGCCATTCGTTGCGATGCGGTGGGCGAGATCCAGGTTTTTCCGCGGATACACCCGGTCCAGACCCGTTCCGACGACCGCAATCGTGGCCGCCGCGCCTGAGCCCGGTACCGCCACATCCAGCGCTCCCTCGTGCGCAGCAGCGTCAACGCCCAAGGCGAGCCCCGACACAATCGTGAGCCCCGCACTGTGCAAGGCCCGTGCAAATAGTCGGGCGTTTTCGGCACCCTGGGCCGTGGGATTGCGACTGCCGACGACGGCAAGACAACGTTCGCGCGGGAACGGTTGGTGATTCAGCAGACGCGCTGGCCCCATCAGATACAGCAACAGTGGAGGGTCTTCGGTATCCAGCAACGCCTGCGGATACCGGATGTCGCCCAAGGTGATCACAGCGCGCGCCGGGCCCCCAGGATCTGCGGAGGCCAACCACGTCGCCGTGGTCTCCAGCAGGTCATCCAGCGTGGGGGGCACCTGACACAATGCGCGCGCCTGTGTGGGCGTTACACATTGCTGCAGTGCCACTTCAGGCTGCTGAAAGATAGCTTGCGGGAGCCCGAACGCCGAGAGCAGTCGCCGGGCAGCGCCATTGCCAACGCCAGACGAAAGGGCGAGCCGAAGCCACCCTCCGAGTTCTTCACGTTCCATGAAAACTACTGAATCAGTCGCAGATGCGGGCGAGAACCCAACCGAGTCCACACCGGCGCATCTGCGCAGCCGACTTACTCTGGATTGACCAGACGGTCGCCTACACGTACCGCGTTGCGGACGTCCAGTAACAGCACATACGAGACCCGGTCAAACGTCCGGAACACCATGGCCATGCCGTTGGATTCGCTCGGCAGCTTGATCATTTCTTTGGACTCGCTGGTTGTATCCTTGATTCGCTCACCCCGCGAGAGAACGCTCAGAACATGGCCGGGCTCCAATCCATCGCGGGCGCCCAAGTTGATGGAGACCACCTGGTTCTGCGCCGCAAAGGCGACCGTAGACTCGCCGTAGATAGAGACCACGCGGGCATCCACTTTGCGCTGTGGAGCCTGCGGCGTGTAGCTCATGTAACCACGCCCTGGTTCGGCCAACAAACGGTCGCCGGCACGGATTTCCTCTTTCGTGGCGGAGATATCCACGGTCGCAGGCACTTTGTCCAGGGTGAAACCGCCTTTGCCGTCCGGCACATTTTCCGTGGTTTCACCGCGAACCAACTCTGCCTTGCCCAGATACTGCGCTTCGTAACCCAGGATTTCACCGCTCACCGGGTCCTTCAATGGAACGGCGTTGCGGTACACGCGGTAGTACCGCTGCTCGCCGGGCGCAACGCGCAAGGGCGCCGAATCGATACCGCGGGCATACGCGCGATCCCCGTGCGCCATCAGCACACGCTCTTCGGTGGTCGCCACGATCCGCGGCGCCCGCTCCAGAACCGACGCGTCAACCACAACAGGCTCCACCAAAAAAGGCTCAATGAGGTGTGGCTTGAGGGTTGGCAGCGCCGTGCCCATCAGGCTGTCGCTGCGGGTTCGGGGCGATACACGCACCGTCTCGGACTGGCCGGGGGGGCTGGTGCGCAGCCGGGCATAGCCATCCGCTTTGTCGAGATAGAGTGTTTGTCCGGGGAAAATCAGATGCGGATTGGGGATGGCCTTGAGGTTCATCCCCCACAGCTCTGGCCAGCGGTACGGCCGCAAAAGATACATCCCCGAAATGCCCCACAACGTATCGCCACGCTTGACGGTGTAGCTGTCCGGGGCGTTTGGCGCAAGTTCGGCCAGGGGAATCCCTCGCTCTGACACCTGCTGGGCCGTGGCACGCTGGCCACCGGAGATTGGGTAATTTTGCGCCTGAGCAGGAGCCACCAGGATAGCGCCAGCAATGATGGTGAGCGCGCCCAGGGCGGTCCGCCGCACGCTGGTGAATGCCGTCATGTTGTTCCTTTTTTCATGCATTGTGAAACGCCCCCTCACTGGCGCCACGACGCTCGCGGCATGCGAGCGACCGGGCAAATACGTTACAAACCATCTGAGATTCTCTGCTCAAGCCCTTGATTCGGCAACGATTATTGGCTTTCGGGGCTGCAGCAGCGCTCAAAAGTGGCGAAAATAGCGACATCTCTTACCTGTATCCATGGCAATCCTTCCCATTCTCTGCTACCCGGACCCCCGGCTCCACAAGGTGGCGCAACCCATCCAGGCGGTGGACGACCGCGTCCGGACCCTCGCGTCCGACATGCTCGCCACCATGTATGACGCCCATGGCATTGGGCTTGCCGCCACGCAAGTGGATGTGCACGAGCGGCTGGTGGTCATCGATGTGTCTGAAGAGCGCAACGAACCCCTGGTGCTGATCAACCCTGAAATTGTCTGGACCAGCGCCGAAAAGCACTTGAACGACGAAGGCTGCCTGTCGGTGCCGGGCATCTATGACGGCGTGGAGCGTTTTGATGCGGTGCATGTCCGCGCACTGGACGACAAAGGCACGTCGCGTGTCATTGAGGCCGATGGTTTGCTGGCCGTTTGTATCCAGCATGAGATGGACCACCTGATGGGCAAGGTGTTTGTGGAATACCTCTCGCCCCTCAAGCGCAACCGCATCAAGACAAAGATGATCAAGCAGCAGCGGGAGTCTCGCGAGTGAACGCTGCGGCGCTCTGCTCCCTCCCGGGTGGCAGAGTGCTGGCGCGCCTGGCATTTGTGGCGCTGGTGCTGCACCTTGCAGGCTGCGCTTTGCCCGCCAAGGAAACCCCCGGCACGCTCCAGGCCGAGGTCATCGCAAGACTGGGGCCACCCACCGCTACCTATGCGCTGCCCTCCGGGCAGCGGTTGTTGTATTCCGAGCTTCCTGCAGGTTTTGCCGCGTACAACCTCGATTTCGATGCCGCTGGCCGACTGGTGCGTAACGAACAGGTGCTGACCCAGACGCGGTTTGAGACCATTCCCGTCGGCGTGTGGACCTTGGGCGACGTGAAACGCACCTTTGGCCCCCCCTTGCTGGTAGAGCGCGTGGCCCGCTTTGACGGCGACATATGGACCTACCGCTTCCGCCAGAACTCCGACCCGCGCCTGGCCCATGTGCACATTGATCGCCAAGGCATCGTGCGCACGGTGATGTTCACGGACGAACTGCCCCTCTTCGACAACGCGCGCGATTGAAGTAGATCAGCGCGTACCCACTGACATTGGTTCCCATGAGAGTCATCTTTGCTGGCACGCCCGAGTTTGCCCGTGTTGCGCTGCAGCGTTTGCTGGACGCGGGTTTTACCGTTCCGCTCGTACTCACCCAGCCCGACCGCCCCGCGGGCCGTGGCATGAAGCTGCAGGCGTCGCCTGTCAAGCAGGGCGCGCTGGACCATGGCATCACCGTGGCGCAACCCCGCAGCCTGCGGCTGGACGGCAAATACCCGGACGATGCGGCCGCTGCGCGCGAAGCCCTTTTGGCCGCGCAGGCCGATGTGATGGTGGTGGCCGCCTACGGCCTCATCCTGCCGCAGTGGGTGCTGGACCTTCCACCCAACGGGTGCTTGAACATCCACGCCAGTCTGCTGCCCCGCTGGCGTGGCGCCGCGCCCATCCACCGGGCCATTGAGGCTGGCGACGCCGAAACGGGGGTCACCATCATGCAAATGGATGCGGGTCTGGACACGGGTGCCATGCTGCTGATGGAGCGCATTGCCATTGCCCCGACCGACACCACCGCCTTGCTCCATGACCACCTCGCCACGCTGGGCGGGCGGATGATTGTGGAAGCCCTGGAGTTGGTGGCCTGTGGCGGGCTGACCGCCACGCCGCAGCCCTCCGAAGGCGTCACCTACGCCCACAAGATCGAAAAAGCCGAAAGCGCCATCGACTGGTCCTTGCCCGCCGCCGCGATCAGCCAACGCATCCGGGCGTTTGACCCGTTTCCGGGCACCACCACCGACGTTGGGGGCGAAACCATCAAAATCTGGTCGTGCGAAATTGATAGCAATCAGCGCTTTACTGACAAGCGCTACGGGCATATTTTGTCTATAGATGGCCCCGGTATCACTGTGGCCTGCGGGCAGGGCGCTCTGCGCCTGACCACGCTGCAGCGCGCAGGCGGCAAGCGGCTGCCAGCAGCAGATTTCCTCCGGGGGTTCGACCTGTCTGTCGGCACGGTCCTGGGCAGCAGCACGAGCTCCCCCGATAGCGCTACGCCAACGCCATGAGCCGCACAGCGGTCATCAGCCGTACGGTGCGCCACCCGTCGTTCCGCCTGGCCGCACTGGACATGGCGGGCACGTCACTGGGCATTGCGGCCTGGGGCCTGGTCACCGGCGTGGCCATGGTCAAAAGCGGCATGCCGGTGAGCTTGGCCGTGTTCATGTCGTTGCTGGTGTATGCGGGCAGCGCACAGCTCGCGGTCATCCCGCTCCTGTCAGTGGGTGCGCCCTTGTGGGTCATCTGGCTCACGGCCGCGTGCGTCAACCTGCGGTTTGTGATTTTCAGCAGCATGTGGCGCAGCTACTTTGCCCACCTGCCGCTGCGCCAGCGCCTGGCCATTGGGTATTTCAGTGGCGACGTGATCTATGTAGCGTTCATGAAGCGGTTTCCCGAGCCGCGCCCGGGGCCTGACCAGATACCGTATTTCTGGGGTGCCGCCAGCTCCAACTGGCTGGCATGGCAAGTGCCGTCGATTGCGGGCATCCTGCTGGCCAATGCCGTTCCGCTGTCCTGGGGCCTGGGCTTTGCAGGTGTGCTGGCGCTGCTGGGGGTGCTGCTGTCGCTGCTGTTTGACCGGGCCACCTGGCTGGCCACGGGGGTTGCTGCCACCGCTGCAATTGCGGCATTTGCGCTGCCGCTGAAGCTCAACATCCTCGTCGCGCTGGCCGCTGCAGTCGCCGCAGGCCTGCTGATGGAGGCGGTAGACCGCCGCCGCCACAAACCAGAGCTGCTGCTGGTACCCGCCAACAGCGTGATGCCCCCGGAAGAACGCGAACATGTCGCAGCGGGCGATGTGGTGCCCCTGCGTGAGGAGCGCCACCCATGAGCGCCGTGCCGGGCCGCCCCAGACAAGCTCGCACCGCAGTGCGCAGCACGGAGGTTTCCAGATGAGCTGGTCCTGGATCGGTCCCTTTCTGGCCATCGTGGGCCTGGCGGTCATCACCGTCGTCTCGCGCTCGTTCTTCATGATCCCCGAACGCGAACTGCCGCTACCCGACTGGCTCAAGCGCGGGCTCAAATACGCGCCCCTGGCGGCGCTCACCGCCGTCATCGCTCCCGAGATCTTCATGACGCAAGGCGAGTTCATCGACACCTTCATGGACGCACGACTGCCCGCCGTGCTGTGCGCCAGCGCCTACTACTTCTGGCGCCGGGGCATTCTGGGCACCATCGTGGTGGGCATGGCAGTGTATTTGCCGCTGCACATTGGCTGGGGCTGGTAGAGAAGTCCCCCTGAGCCGCTGCGCGGCTTCCCCCCAGGGGGACGCACGGTGTGCGGTGTTTCACGCTATCTGGCACATAAAAAGGCGTCTTTTCGGCCGTGGCTGCGTTACAAATCCTCGCGATACCGCCCGGTATCGCTGTGGTTTGCGCCTTGCCACGACCAAAAGTCCATCCTTTTTAATATGTGCCATTCAGCGTAAAACACCGCACTGGCCTGGCAGAGCCAGTTCCCCGGGTGCACTGGCAAGGGGCGGGGCAGGTGCATGGCTGCGATCACTAAAATGGCGACCCAAGCCTCCACTCCCCCCCTTTCCATGAACATCCTCCGCTTTTCCGACCTGTGTGCCCAGGGCAAGGCCCACGGCCAGCGCGTCTTTATCCGTGCCGACCTGAACGTTCCGCAGGACGACACTGGCCGCATCACTGAAGACACTCGCATTCGCGCGTCCATTCCCTGCATCCGCATGGCGCTGGACGCAGGCGCTGCCGTGATGGTGACCAGCCACCTGGGCCGGCCGACGGAAGGCGAGTTCAAGCCCGAAGATTCCCTGGCGCCCGTAGCCGCGCGTTTGGCAGAGTTGCTGGGCACCGAGGTGCCGCTGGTGTCGAACTGGGTGGACGGCGTCACTGTGGCCCCCGGCCAGGTCGTGCTGCTGGAAAACTGCCGCCTGAACGTGGGCGAAAAGAAGAACAAGGAAGACCTGGCGCGCAAGCTGGCTGCGCTGTGCGACATCTTTGTGAACGACGCGTTTGGCACCGCGCACCGCGCCGAAGGCACCACCTACGGCATCGCCCAGTTCGCGCCCATCGCTTGCGCAGGGCCCCTGCTGTCGGCAGAAATCGACGCACTCACCAAAGCCCTGGCCCACCCGCAACGCCCGCTGGCGGCCATCGTGGCGGGTTCCAAGGTATCGACCAAGCTCACCATTTTGAAGAGCCTGGCCGACAAGGTAGACCAGCTCATCGTGGGTGGCGGCATTGCCAACACCTTCATGCTGGCCGCAGGCCTGCCCATTGGCAAAAGCCTGGCCGAGCCCGACCTGCTGGACGAAGCCCGCGCTGTGATGGCCGCCATGAAGGCGCGTGGGGCCGAGGTGCCCATCCCGACCGACGTGGTCACCGCCAAGACCTTTGCCGCAGACGCCCCCGCCACGGTCAAGGCAGCAGCCGATGTGGCCGCAGACGACCTGATCCTCGACATTGGCCCTGAAACCGCCAAGCGCCTGGCAACACAGCTCAAGTCTGCCGGAACCATCGTGTGGAACGGCCCGGTGGGCGTGTTCGAATTTGCGGCGTTTGAAAACGGCACACGCGAAATCGCCAAAGCAATTGCCGAATCGCCCGCCTTCAGCATCGCGGGCGGTGGCGACACGCTGGCCGCCATTGCCAAATACGGCATTGAAAAGCAGGTGGGCTACATCTCCACGGGCGGTGGCGCGTTTCTGGAGATGCTGGAAGGCAAGACGCTGCCCGCGTTTGAGATTTTGGAAAAGCGCGCAGCCACGTCTATGTGAACGCGCAGGGTCGGGGTGCGCAGGCCGGGCCACTAAAATCACGCCCCATGACCTTCACCGACATGCTGCGCGACGCCACGGCGCAGAACAACTCTTTGCTGTGCGTGGGCCTGGACCCGGAGCCCACGCGGTTTCCGGCGGGGATGCAGGGCGACCCGCGCAAGATCTATGACTTTTGCGCGGCGATTGTGGACGCCACGGCCGACCTGGTCTGCGCGTTCAAGCCCCAGATCGCCTACTTTGCCGCCCACAGCGCCGAAGACCAGCTCGAACGCCTGATGCAGCACATGCGCGCCAACGCGCCGCATGTGCCAGTCATTCTGGATGCCAAGCGCGGCGACATCGGCTCCACCGCCGAGCAATATGCCAAGGAGGCGTTTGAGCGCTACGGTGCCGACGCGGTCACCCTGTCGCCATTCATGGGGTTTGATTCGATCGAGCCCTATCTGGCGTACCACGGCAAGGGCGCCTTCTTGCTGTGCCGCACCTCCAACCCGGGCGGCGATGATCTGCAGACACAGCGCCTGGCCAGAGTGGAGGGCCAGCCGCTGATGTACGAACACGTAGCGCGCCTGGCGCAAGGGCCGTGGAACAAGAATGGCCAGCTGGGCCTGGTGGTGGGCGCGACCTATCCGCAGGAGATCGAACGCGTGCGCGCCATTGCGCCTACGCTGCCGCTCTTGATTCCGGGCGTGGGCGCCCAGGGCGGCGACGCTGCAGCCACCGTGCGCGCCGGGCTGCGCGATGGCGGGCCGATCATCGTGAACTCGTCCCGGTCCATTCTGTACGCCTCCAAAGGCGACGACTTTGCCGCCGCAGCGCGCACCGAGGCCCAGCGCACCCGTGCGGTGCTCGAAGCGGCCCGCGCACGCTGACACAACAGCACTGCTGGCACCCCACCACCTTCGCGCCGCAACTGCATCCGCATCCGCATCACGCCCATGCAGCTTAAATGGCTCGAAGACTTCATCTTGCTGGCGCAGGAGCGCAGCTACACCCGCGCGGCCGAGCTGCGGCATGTCACCCACCCTGCCTTTGGCAGACGCATCCGGGCGCTGGAGGCCTGGGCTGGCACGCCGCTGGTGGAGCGCGGCGGTGGCCCCGTCACCCTGACACCTGCCGGGCAGAGCTTTCTCGAAACCGCAGGCCACATGGCGCGCAGCCTGGCGCAGTCGCATGAAGAGCTGCAAAGCCTGGCCGGGCGACAAGCCCGCAGCGCCACCCTGACCACCGGCCGCACCCTGGCGCGTACGGTGGTGGCCGACTGGCTGGTGCGGCTGCAGCCCATTTTGCAAGGCGGCGAGCTGTGCATACGCACCCGCGCACTGGCCGAAACGGTGGCGATGCTGGAGAGGAACGAGGCCGACTTCTCGCTCGTCTATCACCACCCGGCGCTGGCGATACGGCTGGACGCGCGCCAGTTCATGCACGTGACGGTGGCGTCAGACCGGCTGGTGCCCGTGTCCCGTGCCACCGCACAAGGCCAGGCCATGCACCGGTTCGGTCCCGACGCCACGCGCATCCCCTACCTGGCCTATGCACCGCAGCTGGCGCTGGGGCGCCTGGTGGAAGACCACCTGGCCCAAAACCCCCACGCGCCGCGCCTGCAGCGGGTGGTGGAATGCGACTCGGCCGACGCCCACTACGAGTACGTGCAAAAAGGCCTGGGTGTAGCGTGGCTGCCCTGGTCGATGGTGCATGCCGACTGCAAGGCCAAGCGGCTGGCCCTGGCGGGCGATGCGCGCATGGAGGTGCGGTTTGACGTGCGCCTGTACCGCCCCAAACGGCGCCTGGGTCCACTGGCCGAGGCCTTGTGGAAGGCCTTGTCGCAGCGCTGAGCCCACGGGTTTTCATCAGGGCGATGGGCCGTATTGGCAAGCGTTGGTGCCGTTTCAGCACCAACCAAGGGGGTGGGTCTTCTCACAATCAGGCCATGCCACGCGCAATAACACGCGCTACACCACCAAGGAACCCCACATGCAAACCACCCCGTCCTCCCTGCGCCGCACCGCCTTGTTGTGCGGCCTGGCCCTGATGGCAGCCGCCGCACCCGCCTTTGCACAAGATGTCTACCCGTCCAAGCCCATCACCATCGTCGTCGGCTACCCGCCGGGCGGCAGCACCGACCTGACCGGCCGCAACGTGGCGCTGGAGCTGAGCGCCAAGCTGGGCGTGCCCGTCGTCATTGAAAACATCGGCGGCGCTGGCGGCGCCATTGGCGCGCAAAAGGTGGTCAGCGCAGCGCCTGACGGCTACACGCTGTTTGTGGGCGCCAGCAACGAGCTGGCCATCGTCGGCCTGGTCAACAAAAAGATCAAATACAGCCCCAAGGACTTCACCGCCATCGGCCTCATTGCATCGCAGCCGCTGGTGTTGGTGGCCTCGACCGGAGCGGGTGTCAAAAACTTCGCCGAGTTCACGCAGAAGGTCTCCAAGAACCCTGGCAAGTTCAGCTATGGCAGCTCGGGCGTGGGCACCTCGCTGCACCTGGCGGGCGAGATGGTCAAAGAGCAGGGCAAGCTGTTCATGACACACATCCCTTATCGCGGCGTGGCGCCGCTCACCAACGACCTCATGGGCAACAACCTGGAATACGGCGTGTTTGTGCTGTCCAGCGGGCTGCCGCACATCAAGAGCGGCAAGGTGATTGCCCTGGGCACTACCGAAGCCAAGCGCTCGGCCACCACGCCCGACATTCCGGCGCTGGCCGAAACGCCGCAGTTCAAGAACGTGGACATTGGCGTCTGGTTTGCGCTGATGGGCCCGGCCAACCTGCCCAAGCCCGTGTTCGACAAGGTGAAAAAGGCGCTGAACGACAGCCTGCAGTCGCCCGAATTCCGCAAGAAGATGGAAGCCAGCGGCTCTACCGTGGCGTCGCCCACGGTGAACCTGGACCAGTTCCTGACGGCCGAAGTGGCCAAGTACAAGAAGATTGTTGAATTCGCCAAGATCGAAGAATGAGCGACGACAACGCCCACCCCCCTATCGCGGTGCAACCGCTGACCTTTGACCTGCCCGCACCCGACATCACCGCCTGGCGCGCGGGCAACACCGGCACGCCCGGCGTGTGGCAGTTCGACTCGGGCCACCCTGGGCGCCACGTCATGGTCAGCGCGCTGGTGCACGGCAACGAGCTGTGTGGCGCCTGGGCCTTGAAGGGCCTGCTCGAAGCGGGTGTGCGCCCCGAACACGGCACGCTCACGCTCGCGTTCTGCAACCTCGACGCGTTCGACCGCTTTGACCCGCAGAACCACGACGCCTCGCGCTTCACCGATGAAGACCTCAACCGCCAATGGCTGGACGCGCGCATTGACGCTGCCGACACCAACGAGCGCCGGCGCGCCGCCGCGCTGCGCCCGTTCGTGGCGCAGGCCGACTGGCTGCTCGACATCCATTCGATGCACGAGCCCTCGGCTCCCCTGCTGCTCACCGGCATCCAGCCCCGTAACCGGGCTCTGGCGCGTGCCATGCGCTCGCCCGAACACATCGTGGTGGACGCAGGCCACAAGGACGGCGTGCGCATGCGCGACTACGGCCGCTTTGGGCTGATGGACGAAGAGGGCGGCGACACGCGATCGCTGCTCGTTGAGTGCGGTTTTCATGGCGACCCCGCCAGCCGAGCGGTGGCGCAAGACCAGTGTGTGCGTTTCATCGAACAATCGGGCGCCATCAGCGCCACGGCCCTGGCGCAGCAGCTGCCCGGCTGGCGCCTGCCCGATGCGCCGCGCCAGTGGGCGCTGGAAGTGACAGGCCCCGTGGTGGCCACCAGCAGCGCCTTCCGCTTTGTGGCGCCCTACACGGGGCTGGAGATGTTCGAGACGGTGGGAACGGTGATCGGCGACAACGACGGCGTGCCCGTAACCACCCCGTATGACCATTGCGTGCTGGTGATGCCCTCGGTGCGGCAGGCACGCGCGGGCGTGACGGTGGTGCGTTTTGCCACCCGCACCGCACTGTGAACCCACGCTGCAGGCCAGCCCTGGGGGCGGGCCTGCAGCCTTGCACATCAAATATCAACTACTATTTTGATAGCTGCTAGCGCTTATCCATCAAGCGCTAGAGGCCATTTTGGCTTGTATTTTTGGCCCCAGCACCACACAAACCAGCGCCGCCACCACCAGTGCAATACCGGCCCACTGCCAAGGCGCCACACCCTCGTCCAGCAACAACCAGCCCGCCGTCAGCCCCACCACTGGCACGGCCAGGCTGAACGGCGCCACGCGGTTGGCGGGGTAGCGCTGCAGCAGGTTGGTCCACAGTGCATAGCCAACAATGGTGGCAGCCCAGCCCAGATAGGCCACTGACGCCCACGCCAGCAGCGGCACATCGACCAGCGTTTGCCACTGCAGCCAGCGCGCTGCGTCGGGGTCGAACAGGGCGGACAGCGCCACAAACGGCAGTACCGGCACCAGGCTGGCCCAGATCACAAACGCCAGCGGGTCAAACCCCGGGCTTTGCTGCTGCGCCAGCCGCGACACGATATTGGACGACGCCCACATGGCCGCGCCACACAGCGTCAGCAGCAGCCCCGCCAGCGTGGTGGCTGCGGCCACGCCCACGCCAGAGCCCGGGCCCACGTAGTTCATGGCAAAACACACCAGCCCCAGCGCGGCCAGCACCATGCCCCAGCGCAGGGACGGGCCCGGCCGCTCGCGCAGCAGCGCAAAGCCAAACAGCGCCGTGAAAAACACCTGGGTTTGCAGCAGCACGCTTGCCAGCCCGGCCGTCATCCCCACCTTGAGACCGATAAACAAAAACCCAAACTGCCCCACGCCCTGGAACAGCCCAAACAGCACCACCCAGCGCCAGTGCATGCGCGGGGGCCGCACCAGCAACACCAGCGGCAGCGCCGCACACAGGTAGCGCGCGGCGCCCAGCTGAAAGGGGCTGAAGCTGCGCAGCCCCCATTTCATGGCCACAAAGTTCACACCCCACAGGATGACCACCACCAGCGCGGCCAACAGGTCGCGCGCACGCAGGGGGCCACCAGCCAGCCCTGACCCTTGACCGGACACCGGCGCCGTCACGCTGCAGCGCGCGCAGCGTCGATGTGCGCTTGCGCCCGCTGGGCCAGCGCGATGTCACCGGGGGTCTCTGGGGTCCACTTGTCTACGGCAAGGGGCTCGCCGTCGGCACCGACGGCGGTGTAGACCGCAACGCAATGCACCACGTCCTCCAGCGGTGCGCCGTGGATGGGCCCGCTGCGCACCTCGACGGCCAGGCTCAGGCTGGCGCCTTGGGTCTGGGTCAGGCGGGCATGCACCTCCACCAGATCGCCGGGGCGGATGGGGCGCACAAAGTCGGCGCCGCCCACAAACTGCGTAATACACGCCCCCTTGGCCCATGCGCTGGCGCACGCGTATCCAGCCTCATCCACCCAGCGCAGTACCGTGCCGCCAGGAACACGGCCTGCCTGCAGCAAGCTGCTTTCAGACGCCAGAAAGCGCAGGGTGATTGAGTGCATGCGGGGTGCTCCAGAGAAGGGGGAGGCTCATTATTCTCCAGCCACCCATTTGCCGTCGGCGGCGCACCGCCACGCCGCCAACTCGCCAACTCGCTAACCCGCAGGCGTGCTGACCTGCTGGCGGGCCCTGCTCACTGTGGTGGTGGCGTTGGTACCTGCGCCTGGGTTTCAAACACCCCATGGCCCGGCACCCCAAACACTATCATTTCAATAGCTATTAGCGCTTGATGAATAAGCGCTAGAGCCCATTTTTACCCATATTTTCTATACCAAGACGCTGCGACGGCTCCACCCCCAACTCCGCCAGCTCTGCCGCCGTGAACACCCGCGAGCGCGTGTGAAACGCCTTGCCCTCCGGGCCTTCGAGCGAAAACGTGCCGCCCGTGCCCTCGATCACGTCGATGATGAGCTGCGTGTGCTTCCAGGTCTGGTACTGCGCCAGGCCCATGTAGAACGGGCAGCCGCCGATGTCGCCCAGGTACACATCGCCCGCCCCCATGGTGATCTCGCCGGGCAAAAAACAGTTGGCCGCGCTGTTGTCGCAGCAGCCGCCCGACTGGTGGAACATCAGGTCGGGGCCGTGTTTGGTTTTGAGGAAGGCCACCAGCTCCAAAGCGGCGGGCGTGGCGATGACTTTGTCGACCATGGCGTGTCTCCTTTGCAATGGGCACAGATAGGAACGGGGCGCAGTTGCCCGCCTCCTTTTGCCGTTTGCTTTGTGTTGATCTCGCACGGAGCGAGAGGGCTTCTTGCAAAGCGCTTTCGCATCCACAAGGCTGTTCACGCTGAGCCTGTCGAAGCGCGGCGCAAGGCTTCGACGGGCTCTGCCCGAACGGTTCGCGCCGGATGAACGCAACGGGCTTTAGAAAAAACCCAGCTTGTTTTCGCTATAACTCACCAACAAATTTTTCGTTTGTTGGTAGTGGTCCAGCATCATCTTGTGCGTCTCGCGCCCGATGCCCGATTCCTTGTAGCCGCCAAACGCCGCGTGCGCCGGATACGCGTGGTAGCAGTTGGTCCACACCCGGCCCGCCTTAATGGCGCGGCCCATGCGGTAGGCCACGTTGCCGTTGCGGCTCCACACACCAGCGCCCAGGCCGTACAGCGTGTCGTTGGCAATTTCCAGCGCCTCGGCCTCGTCCTTGAAGGTGGTCACGGCCAGCACGGGGCCAAAGATTTCTTCCTGAAAGATGCGCATCTTGTTGTGGCCCTTGAACAGCGTGGGCTGCACGTAGTAGCCGCCTTCCAGGTCGCCGCCCAAATGGGCTTGGCCGCCGCCGATGAGCACTTCGGCGCCTTCTTGTTTGCCCAGGTCCAGGTAGCTCAAGATTTTGGTCAGCTGCTCTTTGCTGGCCTGTGCGCCCATCATGCTGTCGGTGTCGAGCGGGTTCATGTGCTGGATGGCGGCCACGCGCTTCAACACGCGCTCCATGAACTTTTCGTAGATGCTTTCTTGAATCAACGCGCGCGATGGGCAGGTGCAGACCTCGCCCTGGTTGAACGCAAACAGCACCAGGCCTTCGACGGCTTTGTCCAAAAACGCATCGTCCTTGTCCATGATGTCGGCAAAGAACACGTTGGGGCTTTTGCCGCCCAGCTCCAGCGTGGCGGGGATCAGGTTGTTGGCAGCGGCTTGCGCAATGACGCGGCCGGTGGTGGTGGATCCGGTGAAAGCGATCTTGGCGATGCGCTTGGACGTCGCCAGCGGCATGCCCGCCTCGCGGCCATAGCCGTTGACGATGTTGAGCACGCCGGGCGGCAGGATGTCGGCAATCAGCTCGGCCAGGATGAGGATGGAAATGGGCGTGGACTCTGCAGGCTTGAGCACCACACAGTTACCGGCACCAATGGCAGGGGCCAGTTTCCAGGCGGCCATCAGGATGGGAAAGTTCCACGGAATGATCTGGCCCACCACGCCCAGCGGCTCCTGGATGTGGTACGCCACGGTGTTCTCGTCGATGTTGGACAGCGCCCCTTCTTGCGCCCGCACGCAGCCCGCAAAGTAGCGAAAGTGGTCCACGGTGAGCGGAATGTCGGCGTTCAGCGTTTCGCGGATCGCCTTGCCGTTGTCCACCGTTTCGGCATAGGCCAGCAGCTCCAGGTTTTGCTCAATGCGGTCGGCAATCTTGAGCAAAATGTTGCCGCGCGTGGCAGCGTCCGTCTTGCCCCAGGCGTCGGCAGCGGCGTGGGCGGCATCGAGCGCCAGTTCGATGTCTTCGGCGGTGGAGCGGGCGGCCTGGGTGTAGACCTTGCCGTTGACGGGCGAGATCACATCGAAGTATTGGCCCTTGACCGGCGCCACAAACTGGCCGCCGATGAAGTTGTTGTACTGGGGCTTGTAGGCGATCTTTGCGCCTGCGGTGCCGGGGGCTGCGTAAACGGTCATGGTGTTGTCTCCTTCGGTGGTTGTGGGCATCAGGTGGGCGCTTTGTGAGGTCGGTAGCCATCCCCTGGAACCGTTCACGCTGAGCTTGTCGAAGCGCCTCGCGAGGCTTCGACGGGCTCAGCCCGAACGGGTGTTTCCAGCGCAAAGATGCCAACCCCCTGGCAGCCAGTCCGATACCAACCCCTACTCAAGACGCATGCCAGCGCGCCGCAGTGCATGGGGTGTTGATTTCATTGATTTTTTTGGCAGCGGCTGCGTGGGCGGCTGTCACTGCAGACCACCCCCGCCTGTTCCAGCACGGCACACCTGTCACAAACTGGAACAGTCGGCACGTCCCTTGCGCCCACGCCCTTGCCCCACGCTGCGCAGGCCGCCATACTGGGCTGCACCACCACCAAAGCAGGGCACCATGACCCTGCACGGAGACAAAAACGTGCGCCCCAACACCTCACCCGTCGCCTTGCGACAGGCCCGCCAGCACCTGCTGGAGTTTGGCCAGTGCCCCAGCGGCCTCGTGGACGAGCGCCTGGCGCGGTCCTGGTCGCGCTGCATGGCGGCAGGCCTTGCCCCCACCGGGCGGCCCCAGCCCATCGACCACCCCAGCAGCGGCACCCTGCGCCAGGTGCTGGCCAGCAACCCTGAGCTGCTCGCGCATTCGCGCCCGGTCATGGAATACCTGTTCGAGCAGGTGCGCCACAGCCAAAGCGTGGTGGTGCTGGCCGACCGGCGCGGCATGCTCATGCACACCCTGGGCGACCCGCATTTTGTGGACAAGGCCGAGCGCGTGGCACTGAGCAGCGGTGCCTCGTGGCACGAGGCGCACCGGGGCACCAACGCCATCGGCACCGCCCTGGCCGAAGGCTGCCCGGTAGAGGTGCACGGCGGCGAGCATTACCTGGAGCGCAACAGCTTTCTCACCTGCGCGGCCTCGCCCATCCTGTCGGCCACGGGCGAGCTGCTGGGCATTCTCGACATCTCGGGCGACTACCGCAGCGGCCATGCACACACGCTGGGCCTGGTCAGCACGGCAGCCCGCATGATCGAAAACCGCCTGCTGGCCGCCACCTGCAAACGCAACATCCGCCTGCACCTGCACAGCGCGCCCGAGGGCATTGGCAGCGTGGCCGAAGGCATCGTGGCGGTGTCTGCCGACGGCTGGATCGTGGGCGCCAACCGCGTGGCGCTGGTGCAGCTGGGCCTGCTGGCCGGTGATGTGGGCGCAACGCTGCTCGAGCGCGTGCTGGACGTGCGGCTCGATGACCTGCTCTCGCACCACAAGCGCCGCCCCCAGCAGCCGCAGGCGGTGCGCCTGTTCGGTGGCGCCCTGCTGTTTGCGCAGGTGCAGATCGACGTGGCGGCTTGGCCGGGCGCCATCGCGCTCACCACCCCAATCCCCGCCGCCCCCACGGCCACGGCGCCAGACGCCCTGGCCCAACTCGACACCGGCGACGACCGCTGGCGCGCCGCCGCCGACAAGGCCCGCCGCGTGGTCGCCAAGCCGATCCCGGTGCTCATCCAGGGCGAATCTGGCGTGGGCAAAGAGGTGTTTGCGCGCGCCCTGCACGCCAGCGGCCCGCGCCGCGATGCGCCTTTTGTGGCCATCAACTGCGCGGCTATTCCCGAGGCCCTCATCGAATCCGAACTGTTTGGCCACGTGGCTGGTGCCTTCACCGGCGCCCGCAAGGAAGGCCACCTGGGCCGCCTGCGCGAGGCCCACGGCGGCACGCTGTTTCTGGACGAAATCGGCGACATGCCGCTGGCCCTGCAAACCCGGCTGCTGCGCGTGCTGCAAGAGCGCAACGTGACGCCCGTGGGCGCCAGCCGCGCGGTACCGGTGGACTTTGCGCTGGTCTGCGCCACCCACTGCCAGCTAGCGCAGGCGGCCGAGCAGGGGCGCTTTCGGGCCGACCTGTACTACCGCATCAACGGCCTGACGGTGCAACTGCCCGCCCTGCGCGAGCGCAGCGACTTTGCGGCGCTGGTGCTGCGCCTGCTGGCCGACCTGGCTATCGAACAGGGTCTGCCTGCCGACGTGCAGATGGCGCCCGACCTGCTGTCCCGCCTGGCCGCCTACCCCTGGCCCGGCAACCTGCGCCAGCTGGCCAGCGTGCTGCGCACCGCCTGCGCCATGCTGTGCCAGGGGGAGGACACGCTGGACTGGCACCATTTGCCCGATGACATCGCGCAGGCGCTCGACGGAGCGGGTGCCGCCCCGGCCGCAGCGCCTGCGCCCGCGGCCCGGGGCGCCGCGCTGGCGCCGCAAAGCCTGCAGGAGCTGTCGCACCACGCCATCGACCAGGCGCTGCAGCATGCCCGCGGCAATGTCTCGCAGGCCGCCCGCCAGCTGGGCATCAGCCGCCAGACGTTGTACCGCAAGCTGGCCGGGCGTATTGGCGCTACCGTGGGGGGGTGATATGCCGATGATCTGGTTCGCACCCCTGCAGGGCCGCAGTGCGCGGGCGTCTGCGGTGGCGGCAGCGGCCGCCGTTGCCGCAATGGCTGCGCTGCTGGTGCTGCCACCACGCCCGGCGCTGGCACAGACAAAGGTGCCCGCGGCTGCCCGCATTCCCACGGCTGCGCCGCCCGTACAAAAGCTGGCCGACGTGCCCTACGGCCCCGACCGCCGCCAGCGCATGGATGTCTACCTTCCCGCTGCGCCGACCATGCCCAGTTCAGGCAGCCCGGGTGGCGCAGCCCCTGTGCTGCTCATGGTGCATGGGGGCGCCTGGAGCATGGGCGACAAGGCCCATGGCCGCGTCGTGGAGGAGAAAGTGGCCCGCTGGGTGGCGCGCGGCTGGGTGGTGGTGTCGGCCAACTACCGGCTGCTGCCCGCAGCCGATGTGCTGCAGCAGGCGCAAGACGTGGCCAGCGCGCTGGCCGCCGTGCAGCGCAACGCGGCGCAATGGGGCGGCGACGCGGCACGCGTGGTCCTGATGGGGCACTCTGCCGGAGCGCACCTCGCGTCGCTGGTCAGCACTGCGCCGGTGTATGCGCAGCAGGCGGGCGTACGCCCGTGGCTGGGCACCGTGGCGCTCGACAGCGCGGCGCTGGACGTACCCGCCCTCATGCAGGCCCGCCACGCGGCCTTCTATGACGGCGTGTTTGGCGCAGACCCGGCCTTCTGGCGCGCGGCATCACCGGCCCATGGCCTGCCCGATGCGCCGCCCGGCGTCACGGCACCTGCACAGCCCGCGCCTGCGCCCGTGCCCTTTCTGCTGGTGTGCTCCACGCTGCTGTCCGATGGCTCCTGCCGCCAGTCCGCTGCCATGACCCGCCGCCTGCAGGCCCACGGCGGCCGGGCCGAGGTGCTGCCTCAGCCGCTGTCGCACGGCGACATCAATGCCCGCCTGGGGCTGGAGGGCGACTACACGCGAGCGGTCAAAGCGTTCCTGGCGACGCTGGATCCATGGCTGGCTGCCCATTTGCCATGAAGGCCATCGCCGCCTGCGACGGATTGGCCCGCGCCTGAAACCACCGGGCACCGGAAGCAAGAAAACGTTGCGCATTCCGGGTGCCGGCACACCTCGGGAAACTCCGGGGTGCCATGGCCTTGCGGTACAAGGCCGCGCGCTGCGGTCTTCCTAGACTTGGCTGGTACGTACGCCTTCCTCCCGGCTTTACCAGTCTGGCCACCCTGGCCTGGCGGCGCCGGATTCTGTCCGCCAAAGGAGACTTCCGTGAAAAACATGGGTTCCATGCCAGCCAACCGTCCGTTCCGTCGTCTTGGGACCGTCCTGGTCGCCGGGGCGGCCCTTCTGGGGGCCTTGTCCGCACAGGCGCAAACCGCCTTCACCGCTACCTACCGCAACGGCAGCACCTACAACATCGAGGGCAAGGAGCCCAGCGCTTCGGGCAAGTACCCGGTGTACGTGCACATGAGCGGCACGGGCGAGTCGTACAACAGCGCCTGGGCCAGGGCCGCCGTGGATGCGGCCGTGGCGCGCGGCTTCGTCGCGGCCACGGTGCAGTACGACAACGCCAGCTTCGGCAGCTGCTCCACCATCAACGGCCGCACCAAGGGCATCTTTGACGCCGCCAGCACCAGCAGTGCCATCGCCAAGCTGTGCTCGCGCGCCAAGGCCGATTGCTCCAAGGGCGTCGTCACCGGCGGCCTGAGCCAGGGCTCCATCATCTCGGTGCTGTCCAGGAACCACGACAGCCGCGTACGGGCCTCCATGGGCCAGGGCACAGGCACGACGTATACGGCGGCCTACAACCTGGAATCGTGCATGGCCAACGGCAAGCACGCCCAGCCGGGTGACCGCATCCGCATCATCAACGGCGAGCGCGACATGTTCGTGGGCGGCACCGAGTACATCGCGCGCTCGCAGGCCGAACTGGTCACGGGCCTGCAGTGCGCCGGACAGCAGTCGTGCTTTCGGAACAATGGCAGCGGCTGGTACATCGTCAAGGATCTGCAGGTGGCCGACCTGAACGCGGACCACTGCTTCATGGGCAACCTGGGCGTTCCCGGAGTCCAGTGCTCGGGCATCCTCGGCGTGGACCCGTACTACCAGTACGGTAACAACCAGTGGGGTATCCGGACTACCATGGACTGGCTCAAGACCTTCGTCACGCCCTGAGCAGGGCGCCTGAAAGTGTTCCCCCTCTTGCGCACCGGGGCCGGGTGGGGGCCCAATGCGTCACTCCTGCGGAACCACGGATATGCACCGTCCTGACACCCTTCCCCCGCCCATGGCGCCCGCCGCCCACGCCCGTGCGCAGGCTGCACTGCGCCGCGGGTGGTGGCGGCGCTGGCTGGCCTGGGCCGTGCCTGTCCTGTGCGCCGCCCTGGGGTGGCTGTGGCACGACAAGCCGCCCGCAGCCCGGCACGCCGTGGCTGCGGCGCCCGTGGAGCAGGCCCGGCAAGCCACGCAGCCCTGGCCCTTCGGTGCCGTGGTGCCGGGCGATAGCGTCGCCGCGGCCGCCGGGGCTTCGCCCTGGGACCGGTTGCGCCCGGTGGAGGAGGGCGAAGACACGTCGGATGACCTGGGGCCCGACCCGCGCCAGCGCAACGCCGGCATCGACCCGGCGCGTCTTTCGGTGCAACGCCCGCTTGCGGCCAGCGCGTTTCTCGACCATGTGGTGCTGCAACCCGAGCCCCGCGGCGGTTTCATCGTCGAGGCAGTCCTGCCCGGCAGCCGGTATGAGCGCGCGGGCCTGCGTCCCGGCGACACCATCTACTCGATCGACCTGCCGGAACAGCCGCCCATCGATGAAAACAACATGGTGGCGCTGACCGGCGTGAGCGAGATCGCGTTCAATGTGGTCCGTGCCGGAGCGCTGGTGCGCCTGTCGGCGCGGCTCAATGAGGAGGCGCCAGCGCATGGACCTTCCTGATGCGCAGGACACGGCGGGCTCGCGGCCCGTCTGGACACCGCCCGCCGAGGGCGCACCGCGGGCGCGCGTACGGCTTCTGGGCGATGCGATCGCATTCGCCTGCCCCGGCATGCAGAACACCACCGTGCGCCACTCTGCCACCGTGCTGTGCGCTACCGGAGAGCAGCCGCTGCGCGTGGTTTGCGACGGGCAGGTGGTCCAGGGGCAGGTGCTGCTGATCCGGCCCATGGCGCGCAAGACCATCCATGCCGTTGGCCAGCCCCTGGTTCTCATCGACCTGGAGCCCACCCACCCGCAGTACCGGCGGTTTCATGCCGTGAGCGCGCCCGGGGCACAGGCGCTCGACGCCAGCAACTGCGCAGCGCTGCTGGGCATGGCCCAGGCCTTTGGCGCCGGCCAGCTGGGCGGGCGCGACCTGGACGCCAGCGCACGCCATGCCATCGACAGCCTTGTCAGCAGGCTTCTTCCCGCTCCCGCGCCCCTGGATGCGCGCGTGCGCCGGCTGATGAGCCTGCTCGACGAAGACCCGAGCGCGGAACTGGACCAGATGGCGCGGCAGCTGGACCTGTCGCCGCACCACGCATCGCGGCTGTTCGGCCAGGGGCTGGGCCTGCCGCTGCGGCGCTATGCGTTGTCAGTGAAGATCCGTGCGGCGGCCAGCTTCATGGGCAGTGGCCTGGCTTTGACTGCGGTCGCCCAGGCGGCGGGTTTTGTGGACTCGGCCCATTTCTCGAAAGTGTGGGTGCAGTGCTATGGCGCTTCGCCATCGCATTTCTTCCACGCTGGCGACCTTCATATCGACGCCGCCGACCAGCCCGACTGGCTGCTGTGGTACCTGGCACGGCGTGACCGGGACCTGCCCCCACCCCGATCCGATGCCCAGACCCCGTGGGTCCACCGTCGCTCGGCGCAAGGCGGCCGGCCCCGCGCGCACCGCTCCGGCTGAGCGGCCGGTGAACCTCGCCGTGTCGGCAGCCATGTGCTTGCGGTATGGGCTGCGCCACCACCGCAAGCCTGGCGGCCCGTGCTGGCATGGGTCGCTGTCAAGGGCGGATGACGCAGCCTGGTTGCTTCGCCCCGGCGAGGATCAGTCTGCTCCTATATTAATAGCTGTCAGCGCTTATTTTGCAAGGGCAGCGGCCTGATTAGCCTCAAACTTTCTTGCCCGCCAGATACGGCGCCAGATACTGCCCCGTATGGCTGGCCGGGTTGGCCGCCAGTTCTTCCGGCGTGCCCACGCCCACCACAGTGCCGCCACCCGCGCCGCCTTCGGGGCCCATGTCGATGAGCCAGTCGGCGGTTTTGATCACGTCCAGGTTGTGCTCGATGATGACGATGGTGTTGCCCGCGTCGCGCAGCTGGTGCAGCACCTTGAGCAGCAAATCAATGTCGGCAAAGTGCAGGCCGGTGGTGGGCTCGTCGAGGATGTAGAGGGTGCGGCCGGTGTCGCGCTTGCTCAGCTCCTGCGCCAGCTTCACGCGCTGCGCCTCGCCGCCCGAAAGCGTGGTGGCGGCCTGGCCCAAGCGGATATAGCTCAAGCCCACATCCAGCAGCGTCTGCAGCTTGCGGGCGATGGTGGGCACGTCCTTGAAGAAGGCAGCCGCGTCTTCTACCGTCAGCTCCAAAATTTGGGCAATGTTCTTGCCCTTCCACAGCACTTCGAGCGTCTCGCGGTTGTAGCGTTGGCCGTGGCACACATCGCAGGGCACGTACACGTCTGGCAAGAAGTGCATCTCGACCTTCACCACGCCGTCGCCCTGGCAGGCCTCACAGCGGCCCCCGGCCACATTGAAGCTGAAGCGCCCCGGGCCGTAGCCGCGTTCCTTGGCGGTGTTCACCTCGGCCATCAGCTCGCGGATGGGGGTGAACAGGCCGGTGTAGGTGGCGGGGTTGCTGCGCGGCGTGCGGCCAATGGGGCTCTGGTCGACGTTGATGACCTTGTCGAAATACTCGATGCCCACGATCTCGTCGTGTGCGGCGGGTTCTTCGTGGGCGCGGTACAGCTGGCGGGCGACGGCGGCATACAGCGTGTCGTTGACCAGCGTGCTCTTGCCCGAGCCCGACACGCCCGTCACGCAGGTCAGCAGCCCCACAGGGAAGTCGGCGGTCACGTTCTTCAGGTTGTTGCCGGTGGCGCCCGCCACGCGCAGCGCTTGCAGGGCGCCCTGGCGCGCGTGGTGCTCGGCCATGCGCTCGGCGCGGCGCTTGCTGGCCTCGGTTTGCGGAAAGCGCGACTTGGCTTTGGCCTCAACCACGGGCGCTGCCTGCTCCAGCACCGGCAGCCAGGGCGTGCGGCGCTTGGGCACTGCAATGGAGCGCGCGCCCGAAAGGTATTGACCCGTGAGCGACTGCGCATTGCTGCGCACTTCGTCATACGTGCCCTGCGCCATCACGCGCCCTCCGTGCACGCCCGCGCCGGGGCCCATGTCGATCACATGGTCGGCGGCACGCATCATGTCTTCGTCGTGCTCGACCACGATCACGCTGTTGCCAATGTCGCGCAGGTGTTTGAGCGTGGCGATCAGGCGGTCGTTATCGCGCTGGTGCAAGCCGATGCTGGGTTCGTCCAGCACGTACATCACTCCCGTCAGGCCCGATCCAATCTGGGATGCAAGGCGAATGCGCTGCGCCTCGCCGCCACTCAGGGTCTCGGCGCTGCGGTCGAGGCTGAGGTAGCTCAGGCCCACGTCGTTCAGAAACTGCAGGCGCGTGGCAATCTCGCGTACCACCTTGTCGGCGATCTCGGCCTTGGCGCCGGTGAGCTTCAGGTCGTTGAACCAGGCATGCGCGGTGTTCAGCGTGGCGTGGCTGACCTCAAAGATCGCGCGGGCCTGCTCGCCCTCGCCCAGGCGCACATGGCGGGCTTCGCGGCGCAGGCGGGTGCCATGGCACTCCGGGCAGGGCTGCGTGCTGCGAAAGCGCGCCAGGTCTTCGCGCACCACCACCGAATCGGTCTCGCGGTAGCGGCGCGACATGTTGGGGATGATGCCCTCGAAGGGATGCTTTTTGATGATGGCCTTGCCCTTGGAGGCGCCGCTGTCCATGATGTAGTTGAAAGCGATTTCTTCTTCGCCCGAGCCATGCAGGATGGCGTGCTGCACCGGCGCAGGCAGCGACTCGAACGGCGCCTCGATGTTGAACGCGTAGTGCTTGGCCAGGCTCTCCAGCATCGCAAAGTAGTAGCCGTTGCGCCGGTCCCAGCCCTTGATGGCGCCGCTGGCCAGGCTGAGCGTGGGGAAGGCCACCACGCGCGCCGGGTCGAACACGTCGCGCTGGCCAATGCCGTCACAGGTGGGGCAGGCGCCCATGGGCGAGTTGAACGAGAACAGGCGGGGCTCCAGCTCGGGCAGCGAATAGCTGCACACCGGGCACGAGAACTTGCTGCTGAACAGGTGCTCTTGCCCCGTGTCCATCTCCAGCGCCAGCACGCGGCCATTGCCCTCGTGCCCACCCACGCGCAGCACCGCCTCGATGCTTTCGGCCAGGCGCTGTTGCAGGTCGGCCCGCACCTTGATGCGGTCGATCACCACGTCGATGTTGTGCTTCTCGGTTTTCTTGAGCGCGGGCAGGTTTTCGTGCTCGTAGATCTGCCCATCCACCCGAAAGCGGATGTAGCCCAGTGCCTGCATCTGCGCAAACAGCTCAACGAACTCGCCCTTCTTCTCGCGCGCCACGGGGGCCAGCAGCATGAGCTTGGTGTCTTCTGGCAGGGCCAGCACGGCGTCCACCATCTGGCTCACCGTTTGCGCTGCCAGCGGCAGGTTGTGGTCGGGGCAGTACGGCGTGCCAGCGCGGGCATACAGCAGGCGCAGGTAGTCGTGAATCTCGGTCACCGTGCCCACGGTGGAGCGCGGGTTGTGGCTGGTGGCCTTTTGCTCGATGCTGATGGCGGGCGACAGGCCTTCGATCAAATCCACATCGGGCTTGTCAAGCCGCCCCAGAAACTGCCGCGCATAGGCCGACAGGCTTTCTACATACCGCCGCTGGCCCTCGGCATACAGCGTGTCGAACGCTAGGCTCGATTTGCCCGAGCCCGACAACCCCGTGATCACGACCAACTGGTTGCGCGGGATGTCGAGGTCGATGTTCTTGAGGTTGTGCGTGCGCGCGCCGCGGATGCTGATGCGCTGCTCGCGCAGCACGCGGGCGAGGTAGGCGCCGTCTAGCGGCTGGGCATCATCAGGAAGCTTGAGGGTCACGGGCGAGATCGGTACAGGGAAACCCACCATGATAGGACACCCTTCACCGTGGGCTTACGCCATGCACGCTGTGCTCCGCCAAAGGGCGGGGTTTTATCGGGCGTTACATAATGTGACAGCTATGCCTGCCTCCAACGCGCTGCCTTCCACGCTGTTTCAAACCGATCAGCTGGCCGAAGACGCCCGGTTTGAAGCGTGGCGCAGCAGCATTTCGGTGGTGTTTGATGTAGCCCCTCTGGCCGTGCAGCCAATGGGGTCGTTTGATGCCACCGTCAAAGCCACTCATTTGGGCAGTTTGCTCGTGGGTGACCTGCATTTCGCGGAGCAGCAGTTTCTGCGCGCTCAACCCCGGGTGGCGCGGGACGGCCTCGACCATTACCTCGTGCAGTGGTACCGAACTGGCGGTTTTGTAGGCCAGTGTGATGGAAGTACCGACGTCGAAGTCAGCGGTGGCGACATCGTCATCCTGGATTTGGGACGCACTTTGCGCACTTTTGCGCGCCGCTCGCACGTGATGACGCTCATCGTGCCGCGCGAGCTGATCCACGAAGCCATGGGCGTGCGCGACTCGGACCTGCACGGAACGGTGCTGCGTGCCCATTCAGCACTGGGGGGGTTGCTGAGCGATCACTTGTTGTCGCTGCAGCACCGTTTGCCCGGCATTGCCCTGGACGATTCGCCCGCCGTCGCCCGCGCCAGCGTGCAGATGCTGGCCGCTTGCCTGCTGCCAAGCGCGCGCACACTGCAGGAAGCCCGCCATTCGATAGAAGGTGTCACCTTGGAGCGCATTCAGCGCCACATCAACAGACACCTTGGCAGCGACCTGAGTGCCGATGCGCTGAGCCGGGAGTTTGGTATCTCACGCAGCGCTTTGTATCGGCTGTTTGAACCGCTGGGGGGCGTGGCCCACCATGTGCAGCTGCGCAGGCTGCTGCAGGCCCACCACGCACTGGCCAACCCCGCCAACCGCAAATTGCGCGTGGCAGATGTGGCGTCTCGCGCGGGGTTTTCCAGCAATGCACATTTCAGCCGCGCCTTCCGCACGGCTTTTGGCATGGCACCCTCCGATTTGCGCGCACCGGCCAGCCGGGGGCCGTCAGACACGGCAAGCGGGTTGGAGGCCCATTGGCAGGGCAATTCTGCCGAATACGCAGCCTGGGTTCGCGGACTGGCAAACGTGACCGACACCCTGTGACCCGGGGCTGCCACACGTGGATGCGGCGGCGAAGGGGCAATTGGGACGGCCAGTCAACAAAACGCAAATTCACAGTCAAGTCATGCGTCGTGGCGCACCTACGATGGACTCGACTCTTGTGACCTCCTGGCGTTTTTTTGCGCTGACTGCAGAGCCAGACCCTTTTTGCCCTCCATGTTGACTATTTCCCCACTTTTTCGATTGGTTGAACGCGTTCTCGCTGCCGCTGCCCGCCCCGGCGCCCGCGCACGCAGGGCCTTGGCGCTGGTGCTGCTGGCGCCCTGGGTGGCCTGCACGGCGGCGCCCGACCTCCAAAACGTCGCCGTGGATGAGGCCGCCGAGATGACCGTGGCGTTGTACCAGCCGGGATCACACCGGGTGGACACGCTTCACGACCGCAGCGCGGCAAAGCCACACCCGGCAAAAGCGATACAACCCCAAGATGCATCCCGCATTCCCTCCCCCACTGACAACCCGTGGGCACTGGGACTGATGGTAGGCATCGTCGGTTGGATGGCGTGGATAGATCACCGGCAAAAACGGACAAAACGCTGAAACCAGGGTCCAGGTTGCAAGGCGAGGGGCAGGGAGGCGGCCAATGGGCGAAAATCCACGTTTTGCTTCACTGGGCCTTAGCGCACCACCGTGCCGGAACTCTCCTCTCTGTCAGCCGCTGCCTCCATGCGGCCGCCCGTCCCTGAAACTCAAATGACCGCTCTGGAGCGCCGCTCCAGCGTCAGCCTGGCGCTCATCTTTGCGCTGCGCATGCTGGGCCTGTTTCTGGTGCTGCCTGTTTTTGCCCTGGAAGCGCGCAAGTACCCCGGGGGCGACGACCCCGCGCTGGTGGGGCTGGCGATGGGTATCTACGGCCTTACACAGGCGTTGCTACAGCTGCCTTTGGGCATGGCCTCTGACCGCTTCGGGCGCAAGCGGGTCATCGTGCTGGGCTTGTTGGTGTTTGCCGGGGGCAGTCTGCTGGCGGCGCTGGCGGATTCTCTGACGGGGCTGCTGATGGGCCGCGCGCTGCAGGGCGCGGGGGCGGTGTCTGCCGCCGTGACCGCGCTGCTGGCCGACCAAACGCGCGACGGGGTACGCACCAAGGCCATGGCGCTGGTGGGCGGAAGCATTGGGCTGATGTTTGCAGTGGCGTTGGTGGCGGCGCCGGTGCTGACGGCGCACATCGGGTTGGCGGGCCTGTTTGGCCTGACCTGTGCGCTGGCCTTGGCCGGTGTGGCGGTGGTGGTGTGGTGGGTGCCGCCCGAGCCTGCGCTGCACAAGAACGCCCCCCGTGGCCGCCTGGCCGATGTGTGGGCCCACCCCGACCTGCTGCGCCTGAACCTGGGCGTTTTTGTGCTGCACACCGTGCAGTTGTCGATGTGGGTGGCGGTGCCCGCCCTGCTGGTGCAGGCGGGGCTGAGCAAAGACCACCACTGGCAGGTCTACCTCCCCGCGGTGGTGCTGTCGTTTGGCGCCATGGGCGGCCTGTTTGCTTTAGAGCGCGCGGGGCGCCTGCGGGCAGCGCTGCTGGGGGCGATTGCGCTGATCCTGGTGGTCCAGATCGGGCTGGGCGCCCTGGCGGTCAGTGGCGTGGCGCCCACCCTGTGGGTGCTGGGGCCGCTGATGTTTGTGTTCTTTTGCGGGTTCAACGCGCTGGAGGCGAGCCAGCCCAGCCTGGTCTCGCGCATGGCACCTGCGGCCCTGCGCGGTGCGGCGCTGGGCAGCTACAACACGCTGCAGTCGCTGGGCCTGTTCGCGGGTGGGGCACTGGGTGGCGTGCTGGTGAAATGGGCGGGTGCGCCGGGCCTGTTTGCGGCCACTGCTGCACTCACAGCCCTGTGGCTGGCGCTGACCTGGCACCTGCAGCCCACAGGGCGCGGCAGCCACTGAGCGCCCGCCCTAAGAGGTCCAAAGCGACCGCAGTTGCGGCACAATGGCGCGCTTGGCGCTCGGAAACCCCCTCCAAATCCGGCGCTTCCTCGTTACTGAAAAGGCACACACCACCATGGCATCCATCAACAAAGTCATCATCGTCGGCAACCTGGGCCGCGACCCTGAAATGCGCACGTTCCCCAGCGGCGATCAGGTGGCCAATGTGACGATTGCCACCACCGACAAGTGGAAAGACAAACAGTCGGGCGAGATGAAAGAAGCCACCGAATGGCACCGCGTGGTTTTTAACGGCCGCCTCGCCGAGATCGTGGGCCAGTACCTGCGCAAGGGCTCGCAGGTGTATGTTGAAGGCAGCCTGCGCACCCGCAAGTGGACCGACCAGAGCGGCGTTGAAAAATACAGCACCGAAATCCGCGCCGACCAGATGCAAATGCTGGGTGGCCGCCAAGGCATGGGCGGCCCCGGTGGCGCCGGCGGCGGCCAGCAAGGTGGCGGCTATGACGACGGTGGTGGTTATGGCGGTGGTGGCGGTGGTGACCAACAGGGCGGTTACGACCAGGCACCGCGCCGTGCGGCACCTCCCCCACGCCCCATGGCAGCCTCTGCAGCCCCAGCTGCCCGCCCTGCACCCGCGCCAGCCGCACAGGCACCGCGTGCGGCTTCGGGGTTTGATGACATGGACGACGACATTCCGTTCTGAGCCGACACTTGGCACCGGAACAGGTGGGGAGTTACCCCATCGTTCGCAAACAAGCCCTCTGCCTTCGCTGAGGGCTTTTTTTTGCCCGGACGCAGGCTGGCACTGCCACCTTGGTAGCAGCAAGACGCGACAACGCCTGCCGGACTGACCGAATGATCGACGACCGGCCGTTTGTTGTTTGCATCCCCCAAGCAATCGACGAAAACGTAGCGCCCGGTAACACCCGCGCAGTTGAAGTCTCGCTCACCAACCGCGCTCAAAGCGCACGCTGGGCGGCGCCTTTTACATGGGGTGCAGCAGTCGCACCCCTCCACTTTGTCCAGTGCGGCGCACTCGCTACGAAGCCAACACTTTCTTACATCAGATACGCCTAACTCGCGGATCATCGCGGACTTGCCGCCCCAAAGTTCCGAAAACCGGGCGGCAATTCTCGGTTCAAAAAATCAATATTAAACAAAGAGAGAGAGGGATAGCCATGCCAGGATTCGTTCGCAAGATTTTGATTTTCATCACCGGCTATGCGTGGCTGCTGCTGCTGGCCGGGCCCGGCCTGATTGCGCTGTCGGTGTACAGCGGATGGAAGGCCGACGGCGACCACGCCTACGCCGCTCGCGAGAGCTTGCTGACCGTGTCGGGCACGGTCACGCAGGCGTCTGAAATCACCGTCACGCGCAAGCGCCGCACCACCAAAAAATACTACGAAATCAGCGTGCAGCCCGACGCCACCGGCGCCGAAGTGCGCAAACTGCGCATTGACCACAGCACGCCCCAACAACTGGTGGGCAACCTGATCGACGAAAAAATCACCGCCCTGGTGGACTCCAGCGACAACGACCTGGTGTACGAAGTCTCGGTCGACGGCATGGCGGTGATCGGCTACGAAACCACCCAGCAGCGCATGCAGGCCGAAGCGGCTTCATCGGCCAAGTCCTTCAGCGGAGCAGGCACATGGATCTTTGCGATCTTCCTCACGCTGATTGGTGCGGCGGGCGTGTGGTCCAACCGCAAGCTGCGTGCAGCGCACGAAGCGCAACTCGCAGTCGCCTGATTTCAGTTTCCCAAGAGAGGGCGGGAGGAGCGCCCAGCCGGGCTCTTCCCCACATTCAAAAAACCAACGGAGGAAGAAGAAACCATGAATCCCAATGTACTGACCCCCTCGACGCCCGAAGGCGCACCGTTTGAACGGCGCGCCTTCATCGTCTCTACCTATAAACATCTGGGCGTGGCGATGCTCGCGTTTGTGCTGCTGTCTGCCGTGCTGATGGTGTCCGGCTTCTCGGGCACCACGGCCAAGATGCTGCTGGGCAGCGGCAACAAGTTCATCTGGCTGGGCGTCATGGGCGCCTTCATGCTGGTGGGCTGGCTGGCGTCGCACCTGGCCGACAACTCCGACAGCCCACAAACGCAACTCATGGGCCTGGGCATTTACGTGTTGGCTGAAGGCCTGATCTTTGCGCCCATGTTCGGCATCGCGCAGATCGTGGCGCCGGGCGCCATTGGGTCAGCGGCCTTCATCACGCTGTTGCTGGTGGGTGCGCTCACGTGGACAGCCTTTACGACCAAGACAGACTTCTCGTTCCTGGGCGGCATCCTGAAGGTGGGTGGCCTGGTAGCACTGGGCACCATCATCGCGGGCGCGATCTTTGGCTTCAAGCTCGGTATCTGGTTCTCCGGGATCATGGTGCTGTTTGCGGGTGCCTGTGTGCTGTACGACACCTCGCGCATCATTCGCGACTACCCCGCAGACCGCCCCGCAGGCGCTGCACTGCACCTGTTTGCATCCATCGCGCTCATGCTCTGGTATGTGCTGCGCATTCTGATCAGCCTGGCGACCAACGACGATTGATTCGGGCGGTACCCGCTGACAGAAAAGGCCGGAGCGACATCGCTCCGGCCTTTTTCTTGTTGGGGTGCCAAAATTTAAGCCAAAAGAGGCTCTAGCGCTTTATCCATAAGCGCTAATAGCTCACCAATTAATAGCAAAAAATCCGCCAAGTCCCGCGCTGCAGGCACGGCTACACCTACGGCGCAAGACCGTCCACGGTAGCGATCACGCCGCCTCCCAGGCACACATCCCCGTCATACAGCACCGCGCTCTGCCCGGGCGTCACGGCCCACTGGGCCTCGGGGAACTGCAGCGCAAAGCCCTCGGGCGCGGCCTGCAGCGAGCAGGCGGCATCTTGCTGGCGGTAGCGCGTCTTCGCGGCATAGCTGCCGGGCGCGGGCGCATGGCCCGCACACCAGCTCACGTCCTGCGCCACCAGCTGGTGGGACAGCAGCCAGGGGTGGTCATGCCCCTGCACCACGCGCAGGGTGTTTTTTGCAAGGTCTTTACGGGCCACAAACCACGGCTCGTGCTCGCCACCGCCGCGCTGCGCACCTTTTTCTTTGACCCCGCCAATGCCCAGACCCTGGCGCTGGCCCAGGGTGTAGAAGGAGAGCCCCACATGCTGGGCCAGGGTGCGCCCCCGGTCGTCTTGAATGGGGCCGGGCGCGTGGCTGATGTAGCGGTTCAAAAATTCACGAAACGGCCGCTCGCCGATGAAGCAGATGCCGGTGGAATCCTTCTTCTTGGCGTTGGGCAGCTTGATTTCTTCGGCAATACGGCGCACCTCCGTCTTGTGCAGCTCGCCCACGGGGAACAGCGTTTTGGACAGCTGCGCCTGATTCAGGCGGTGCAGAAAGTAGCTTTGGTCCTTGGATGGGTCGAGCCCTTTGAGCAATTCAAACAAACCGGTGCCCGCGTTCTGCCGCACGCGCGCGTAGTGACCCGTTGCGATTTTCTCGGCACCCAGGCGCATGGCGTGGTCCAAAAAGGCCTTGAACTTGATCTCGGCGTTGCACAACACATCGGGGTTGGGCGTACGGCCCGCCTGGTATTCGCGCAGAAACTCGGCGAACACGCGGTCTTTGTAGTCGGCCGCAAAGTTGACGTGCTCGATCTCGATGCCGATCACATCGGCCACCGCAGCGGCGTCCACAAAGTCGATGTTGGACGAGCAGTATTCGCTGTCGTCGTCATCTTCCCAGTTCTTCATGAAGATGCCGACCACCTCGTGGCCTTGTTGTTTCAGAAGATGGGCGGTGACGGCCGAATCGACCCCGCCGCTCAGTCCTACGACGACTCTTTGCTTGCTGCTCATCCGCCGATTATCGGCGCTGGGTGAACGGCGCTACGTGCCGGGCGCGGGCGACCCTGCTGCCTGCTGCCTGCTGCAGTGTGGGGGCGCAACATCCGCACGCACCAGGCCATCCTTCAGCAGCTGCGCCAGCCATTGACTCAGCGCGGCAGCGTCGCCATCCCACAGCCCCGCTTCCAGCAGCGCGGCGCAGGCGCCCTGCACAGACTCCCCAGCCTGCAGGCATCGCACCCATGTGGCCTGCGGCCCGTCCAGCGACTGAAAGTGCGGCTGGTATCCCTTGCGCCATACCAGCAGCGTGGCAGGCGCGGGCAGCGCCACCGCCTCGGGCACTTCGTCATCGGTGTGGATTGCGTTCCACAGGCTCACCACGTTGGTGGTCACCGTGCGCAGCAAGGCGCTGGGGTGCAGCACATTGGCTCGGGTGGTCCAGTCGCCAACGGTCTGCGCGGCGTAGAGGTCGAGCACCGGCATATCCGCACCATCAAAGCGGGTGCGCAGGTCCCCATCGAGCTGGGCCAATTCGTGCAGTTCAGGGTTGTCGGGGTACTGCTGGCGCAGCGCATCGACCAAGCCGTCTCCGTAGCGGTTCAGGCTGCGCGTGTTCGGCGGGTGGGCCACGGCGTAGGCGCGCGCATGGGCGTCGAAGGTGTCTGACCCCATGTACAGATTCGTTTTGGCGTAGGTGTCAGCCAGCACCTCGGCAAGCCGCGCGCGGTAGGCGTGGTGGTAGATGGGCAGGCGACCGGTGATGAGGTCATCGGGCCGTTCGGGCGGCAGCGCATGGGCCAGTACGCAGTCGGCAAAGTGGCGCTGCACCGCAGCCAGCCCGGTCGGGTCCGGCGTGGGGGTCAGGGTGACGGGAGTGACGGAAAGGGTTTCGGCTTGATCCACATGCTCTGCCGCAATGCGCCGGGCAATGGCCATTTCATCCAGCAACTCGGCCAACGGCGGAATGTGGTCGTCGCGCTCGATCATCGCGGCCACGGCGCCAAAGCGCTGACAGGCCTGGGCGTACAAATCCCACACCGGCTGCGCTACCGGGTGGTCGTGGGTGTCGATGATGTGGTCGCCGTAGTCGGAGTGCCCGGCCAGGTGAATCTGCTGCACGCGGTGTGCAGGCAGGGCATGCAGGTAGGTGAGCGGATCAAAGCCGTGGTTCACGCTGCTCACGTAGATGTTGTTCACATCCACCAGCAGCAGGCAATCGGCCTCTTGCGCAATGTGGGCCAGAAACTGCCATTCACTGGCGCTGTCGTGCTGGTAGCGGATGTAGCTAGACACGTTCTCCAGCACCAGCCTGCGGCCCAGTAAGTCCTGCGCGTGGCGGATTTGCGCGATGACGTGCCGTGCGGATTCGTCGGTGTAGGGCAGGGGGTAAAGGTCGTGCAGCTGCTCGGGGCCGGGGCCCGTCCAGCACAGGTGGTCAGACACCCACAGCGGCTCGATGCGGTCGGCCAGAGCCTTTACGCGCTGCATATACGGCACATCCACGCCCTGCGCTGCACCAATCGACATGGCGACGCCATGCATCGCCACCGGGTAGTCGCGCCGGATGGCATCCAGCATGGCCAGCGGTTTGCCGCCGTCGATAAGGTAGTTGTCGGTGATGATTTCCAGCCAGTCGATCGGCTGCTTGCGCTCCAGGAAATCGGCGTAATGCTGCGTGCGCAGGCCCAGGCCAAAGCCGGTGCCGCGTTTGGCGATGGGGGCTTGCGTCATGGTGAAAGCTGGAGTCGGTACCCTTTTACTTGAACCACCCGTTCGGGCTGAGCTTGTCGAAGCCTTGCGCGATGTGGCGCTTCAAACAGGCTCGGCACGAACGGTTCAAGTGGGTGCATTCCGACCCAAAGGAGCTTTACTTGATGTCACCAATGGTGCCCTTGTCCATCAGGCATTGCGCTGCGGTCTTGGCCTTGAAGCCATGGCCCTTGCAGGCGTTTTGGCCCTTGCAGCTGTGCTCGGCCGTGGAGCAATCGCTGTTGCCCTTGCAGTCGTGCACGTTGTAGCAATGCACCTTGTCGTTGGCGCCAATGGCGGCGCCTTTGGAGCCCTTGGGCGCGTCGGCCGCAAAGCTGGTGGATGCCAGTGCCAGCAGGGCGGCAGACAGGGCGAAAGAAGCAGTGGACTTGGCTTGGGTGGACAGCATGGTGAACTCCGGAACGGTGAAGGGGTGAATCAAGGTTGGGTAGATCACGCTGCACATTGCCGCGCTCTCTGCCTTGTAATTCGCCTCCCGCGCGCCGCGGGTTACATGCAGTCCGAAATAAATTTCACCGTGTCTGTCTAAAACCGGCTCACCAAAACCCGTGAAGCAATAAGCAATGCGCGGGCAGCGCTTGCTAAGAGCGGGAAACAAAACTCAGCGAGAGCAAAACTCAGCGAAGCGGTTTTGGCCAGGCGCTGTGTCGCGGGCAGTGCACCAGTACGCTAGTACGCTAGTACGACAAGATGCAGCAACGACGCCAAAAGAGTTTTTTTGTTCGCCGCTCTTACTGCGCAGCGGGCTCGGTCACCGAGATGTCGGTATGCACCAGCGTCAGCGGAAACCGCTGGCCCGCCAGATAGTCTTCCATGCAGCGCAACAACAGCGGGCTGCGGTGGCGCTCGGGGCAGGCGCGGATCTCGTCGGCCGTCAGCCACAGCGTGCGCACGATGCCAGCGTCCAGGGTGCGCCAGTCGTGGTGGGTGCCCAACGTGCCGACAAACGCAAACCGCATGTACGTGATGTCGTCCCCCGTGCGGGTTTTGGTGAAGCGGTTGAGGTACACGCCGATCAGCGCCGTGGGCACGAAATCATGCGCGGTTTCTTCCAGCACCTCGCGTGCGCAGGCCTGGATGGGCGACTCGCCCGGGTCCAGGTGGCCCGCGGGGTTGTTCAGCTTGAGGCCGTCCGTGGTTTCTTCCTCGACCAGCAGAAAGCGGCCATCGCGCTCGATGAGGGCGGCCACGGTGACGTTGGGTTTCCAGCGGTGGGGCATGGCGCGCATTATGACGAGAGGAGGTGACCGGCGCTGCGCTCCGTTGTGGCCGTTGCCACGGGCCTACAGACGTCGCGCCATATATACCGCACCTTCGCCATAACTGGTAAGCCGCGCACGCTGCGCTGCGTCTTCCAGCGGTTGCAGCGCATAACCCTGGCGCTCCCAGTAGGCCTGCGAGCCCTGCACCGACACCAGCGCAGAGTGACGCATGCCTTGCACTGCGGCCTGCTCACACATTGGCTGCAGCAGCGCGCGTGCCAGCCCTTGCCCCGCGCAGGTGGGCACCACGGCCATGTCGTGCAGGTACAAAGTGTCGGGTTCCACCGGCCCCTCAAAGTCGCCATGCAGCGGTGTGACCTTGCCCCGCACGCTGCGGTAGGCAGCCAGGTAAGCGCAGACCACGCCACCCTGCTCCAGCACCAGCGAACAATTGGCCGGGCTGGCCAGGCGGCGCGCAAACACCTCGCCGCTTTCGACAAATCCCTCGCCATAGCAGGCCAGCTGCACTGCCAGCAGGTCGGCCAGATCGGTCAGCGCCAGCGGGCGCACCACCACCACGGGCATGGAAGGTACGCAGTCAGTGCGGCAGCACCGGCGGCTGCACAAAGTCGTCCAGCGACAGGCCCTTTTCCTTCAGCAACGCCTCCAGCACGGGCTGCAGACGGCCCAGGCTTTCTTGCACGGCCTCGCGCACGGTGTCCACCACCACCTGGGTGCTGCGCTCGATCTCGATGTTCAGCGCATCGCCCACCTGTTTGGCTTCAAACACCGTGGCGCGGCGCGTTTCGGGAATCATCCAGATCTCAAACCAGCCCTCTTGCCGGTTCACCTCGGCCACCGTCAGGCTGGCGCCGTGGATGGCGATGTAGCCCTTGGCAAAGATGTAGCGGCGAAACGCCTCGGGCACGGCCACGCGCCACACCAGGTTGTTGTCGAACTCGCGGCGCTCGATAAGTGTGCCGGTGAAGTCCACATGGCCCGACAGCGGGTGCCCGCCGATCTCGGCACCGTCCTTGGCTGCGCGCTCCACATTCACGCGGTCCCCTTGGGCATACGTGCCCAGCGTGGTGATGTTCAGGCTTTGCAACATCACGTCAAAATTGGCCTGCTTGGGCGAGAGGATCTCGGTGACCGTGAGGCACACGCCGTCCGTCGATACGCTGGCGCCAATGGCCAGGTCCTGGCAAAAGCCATCCGGGAAATCGAGCGTGAAGGTGCGCAGGCCTGCGCGGTCGTGGATGGCGGCGATGCCTGCCGTGGCTTGGACGATGCCTGTGAACATGGTGGCGCGGCTTTTAGGGTGCGTTGGAGTGGGAACCGGGAATTTTGCCACCCGTAGCTCTCACACGTCACCCTGGGGTTGAAACCTGCATGCGTCGTGCTTTCTGGTGTGTCGTACCAGCTCAGGGCGCCCAGAACTGGCGCGACCCAAACCAGGGCAGCCCAGCAAGGGGGAAGGCCCGCAGGGCCTCAGGGGGTTGTCACCCTACTTCGCGCGCAGCAGCTCACCCACCTCCAGCAGCACCAGCTCGTTGTCGTCCGCCTTGTTCGGGTCACGGCTGCTGCTGAAAGGCAGGTTGTTGTCGTTGCCCACCACGATGTGCGTGGCATCCACTACCTCGACGTTTTCGATGGTGAAGAACGGGAAGGTCAACACGCCGTTGTTCAGCGGTTTGCGCGCGAGCTTGTTCGGGTCGGCGATGTTCATCAGGTCGATGTAGCCGACCTTGCGGATCTCGCCCCCCACGTTGGCGTCACTCATCTCGACCTTGTAGACGCGCTTGAATTTGGCGAGGTCGTGGAAGCAGTCGGTGCGCTTTTGGTCGGCGGGGCAGGCCTTGTCGGCCGTACCTTCGCCGTTGTCGCGCTCGATGATGAGGCCCGTGGTCTGGTCAATCATGTTGAAGTCGCCAATCGCGTGGTGGTTGGCCTCCATCACGTACTTCCAGTGGCGGCCCGTCCATTGTTCGCTCTTCACATCGAACTCCAGCACGCGCAGGACCTGTTTGCCGCCCACGGTTTCGTAGGCCTTGGTTTCCTCGTTCCACAGTGCGCCTTCCAGCAGGGCATACAGCTTGCTGCCGTCCTTGCTGGCGGCCATGCCTTCAAAGCCCTTGGAGCGCTTGACTTCAAATGCCGTGGGCTTGGCGTCGGGGGCGCCGGGCAGCAGCACGCCGGGCGCGTCGGGCGAACGCACGGTCTTGCCGTCTACCTTGGTTTCAAACACGGCCAGCACCTTGCCGTTCAGATCGGCCTTGATGAGAAAGGGGCCAAACTCTTCACCAATCCACAGCGCGCCGCCCGCAAACTGAAAGCTCTCGGGGTCAAAATCGGCGCCGGTCAGGTAGCGCTTGTCGGTGCCTTCGTGGGTGATGCGAAACGGCACCTTCTTGTCCGGGTCGTGCAGGAAGACGGTTTTGAGGCGGTTGAATTGCCCACTCTTGAAGTCCACCGTGTAGTGGCTCAGGTGCAGCATGAAGTCCGGCGAGTTGGCCTTGCTGCCCGCGCCGTTGTCCGTCAGCAGCCAAAAACTGCCGTCGGCCATTCGCTTGATGCCCGAGTGACCCTGCACAGGCTGGCCCTGGAAGGGCAACGACACGCCCGTGTTGCGGCCGCCGGACTGGCCCATCACCGTGCCCACAGCATCCACGCGGCGCGGGGTGGTGAACTTGGCCGAAACCTGCAGGTCCTGCGGGGCATCCTTGGGGGCCGCAATCAAAGTGAGCGCGGGCAACACGGCGTGGCCTGCCAGCGTGGCAGGGTACGCCTGTTGGGCTAAGGTGGCAGACGGGGCGGCGCACGCAAGTGCGGCGCAAATGGCAAGGGCAGAAATGCGCGAGAACGACGAGAGGGCAGCCATGGTGTTGCAGACAGAAACAAAGAAGCCACCACGATGCCCTGCTGGCATGGCGCTGCTATGACTGCATGGTGACGGTTGCGTGACGCCACCCAGAATGCCAGGCACTGGAAAAAGGCAATATTGATAGCAGCACAGCCAATCAAATCAGCCGCAACCGGCCGAAATGGTTAAGCAAATGCGCTTGGGATGTCCTGCATAACCCTTGCGAGGCGGTGGTAGTGCGGACCGCCGAAGCCCGCCCGATCACAGACCGCAGGGAGTTGTGCAGGACGTCCCTATGTATGCCACTCCAAGCAAAGGCTCCCTCGGGAGCCTTTTGTGTTTTGCCAGCGTGAGCGACCCAAAGGCCATGTCGCGCAACTGCAGCGGCGCGTACTTCAGAGGGCCTCTTTGTCAGGCTGCTTGGTTGGAACGACGGCGCGCTGTACGAAGCCCGAAACCGACCATGAGGGCCGAAAGCAGGATAAGGCCCCACTCGGAGAGTGTCGGAATGGCAGCAAGGCCTGCGCCCGCACCAAATGCCAGCCCGCTCGGGTCCCGGATCGTGCCCACTGTTGCATCGGCATCAGCGGTGCCGTTGTCCGCCAAGGTAAAACGCACCGTGTTGCCGCTGATGGTTGCAGGCAATACCGAATAAACCCCGGCTAGTTCCTTGTAATAGGTCGCGCCAGACGGGATCGCTTGCGAATAGGTGATCGTGACATCCGCCGACCCCACGCACCCAGTCAACGTGAAATCGATCAACCCATAAGGGAATGACTTGTCGGACGGTTTGCCAGCAGCAGGGGCATCCACGAACACCGCAGCCCCAACGGCTGTACAGCCGACAGCGCTGAGGGTGGCAGATACGCCCCCCTGGCGCGTCGGAATGTTGGCCATGGAAGTCGTCGGCGTGAACGCTGCATCGACCGTGCAGGCGCCGGTGATCGCGTTGGTGGTGTAGGTCGCTCCGGAAAGGCTTCCACCGCAAGTGCCGGTGACATTGGCCACATAACCGCCGTTCGGAGTGACCGTGAATGCGGTGGAACTGTTGTAGGTGACGACCTGCACGGTGCTGGGCGTGATGGAGCCATTGGCGCCAGCCGAGGACGTCACGTTGTAGCCGCGCGGAACGCTGCAAGCTGCGACAGCTGTGCTGGTACCACCGCCGCTGCCTGCGCAGCCCCACGTGAACTGGCTGGCGGTTGCAGCCGCGTTAGCCACGCTGCCCGCGGTGCACGCAGCAACGCCCACTGGCGCCACCGCCACCGGAACAGCACTGACAGCGCATGCACCGTTGGTAAAACTGGGCACCTGGGCCGTGGCCGGAGAGCAGGCCAACACACCTGTGGTCACACCCGCACCCGCTACGGGCGTCACGCAGAAGTACAGATACTGACCTTGATCGCCTGCCACCGGGGTGTAGGTCAGCGTGGTCGCCACATCACTGCCGCCGCTGATACCGGTGTTGACGGAATTGCGCACCCAGCGGAAGGTGGAGGTGCCTTCGGCGTCATTTTCCGGGTCGGAGTACACATAGCCCCCTGTCAGAAGCAGGCCTGCCTGGACGGTTCCGGTGACGGCTACCGTAGCTGCCGAAGGGGACTCGTTCACGTCGGTCACCGTGATCGTGAATTGCTTTTCAAAGAACAGATTGCCCTGATCGGTACTGCGCACGCGCACCGAGTAGCTGCTCTTGGTTTCGAAGTCGGGGCTGCTGGTAAGGCGCAGACTGCCGCCGGAGATACTGAATGCACCGTTGTCTGTACTGCCGGTTCCGGCAGCCAGCGTGTAGGTGAACGTATTGGCCGCGTCGACGTCGGTAGTACTGAAAGAGCCCACTGTGGAGTTGGCTGCCACGTTCTCATTGATGGCACTGGCGGACAGGCTGATATCCGCCGGCGTTTCGTTCACATCATTGACCGTGATCGTGAACGCCCTTTCGAAAAACTGGCCGCCCTGGTCGGCGCTGCGCACGCGCACCGAGTAACTGCTCTTGGTTTCGAAGTCGGGGCTGCTGGAAATGCGCAGACTGCTGCCAGCGATATTGAAGGCGGCGTTGTCTGTACTGCCGGTTCCGGCAACCAGCGTGTAGGTGAACGTGTTGGCTGCGTCCGCGTCGGTGGTACTGAAAGCGCCTACTGTGGAGTTGGCTGCCACGTTCTCATTGATGGCACTGGCAGACAGGTTGATATTGGTGGGCGCTTCGTTCACATCGTTGACCGTGATCGTGAATGCCCTATCGAAAGACAGGCCGCCCTGGTCAGTGCTGCGCACGCGCACCGAGTAGCTGCTCCTGGTCTCGAAATCCGGGCTGCTGTTGATTTGCAGTGTGCTGCCCGAGATAGTGAATGCAAAGTTTTCCGCGTCGCCAGCGCCTGGGGCCAGCGTGTAGGTGAACGTGTTGGCTGCGTCCACATCAGTGGTGCTGAACGTGCCCACTGCCGAGTTGGCTGCCACGTTCTCATTGATGGCACTGGCGGACAGGTTGATATTGGTAGGCGCTTCGTTCACATTGTTGACGGTGATCGTGAACGCCTTCTCGAAGAACAGCCCGCCCTGGTCGGTCGTGCGTACCCGCACGGCGTAGCTGCTCTGGGTCTCGAAATCTGGGCTGCTGGTAATACGCAAAGCGCTGCCAGAGATGCTGAACGCAGCGTTGTCCGTGTCGCCTGTACCCGCGACCAGGGCGTAAGTGAAAACATCCCCCGAATCTGGATCTGTGCTGCTCAGTGCGCCCACTGTCGAGTTGCCAGCGACGTTTTCATTGACGCTGCCTGCAGAAAGGCTGATATCGGTGGGAGCGCTGTTGACACTGGTAATCGTGAAAACGGGATTGGCACCGGTGAAGTTTGTACCACCCACCGAGAGGTCATA
>JAUXZO010000002.1 GCA_030692685.1 Acidovorax sp.
TTGGTGGTGCACGAGGCGTTGGACACAATGGCTTCGCCCTTGTAGCTGGTGTGGTTCACGCCGTACACGAACATCGGGGTGTCGTCCTTGGACGGGGCCGACAGAATGACCTTCTTGGCACCAGCATCCAGGTGCTTTTGCGCGGTGACCTTGTCCAGAAACAGGCCGGTGGATTCGATCACCACGTCGGCGCCGACTTCGTTCCACTTCAGGTTGGCGGGGTCGCGCTCTTGCGTCAGGCGGATCTTTTTACCATTGACGATCAAGGTATTGCCTTCGACCGACACGGTGCCATCGAAGCGGCCGTGCACCGAGTCGTACTGCAGCATGTAGGCAAGGTAGTCAGGCTCGAGCAGGTCGTTGATGCCAACGACTTCGATGTCGCTGAAGTTCTGGATGGCCGAGCGCAACACGTTGCGGCCGATGCGGCCGAAGCCGTTGATGCCAATCTTGATCGTCATAGGGTGTCTCTCCAAAGTTGCAAATTCGAAATCAGGAGTCTGCCGTGGCGCACCCGCTGCTGCCGGGGGGCGCAGCGGGCAGGACAGGGCTCAGTGTGCCTTTGCGGCCTTCTTGGCGGGCTTGAGGCGCGCAGCACCCATGGCGACCAGCACTGCGTCGGCCACGTTCTCTTCGGTGAAACCAAAGTGTTTGAACAGCACAGGCGCAGGGGCCGATTCACCGTAGGTGTCGATGCCCACCACGGCGGCACAGCCGTATTTCCACCAGCCGTCCGTCACGCCCATTTCCACGGCGATGCGGGGAATGCCTGCGGGGAGCACGCTGCTCTTGTACTTGGCGTCTTCGCGGTCGAAGGTGGTCGTGCTGGGCATGGAGACCACGCGCACGGCGATCTTCTTGTCGGCCAGCAGGCGCTGGGCCTTGAGGGCCAGTTGCACTTCAGAGCCCGTGGCGATGATCACGGCCACGGCCTTCTTTTTGATGCCCACATCAGCAGGCTCGCTCAGCACATAAGCGCCGCGCGAGATGTCGCCCAGGTCGCGCTTCGGCGCGTAGGGCAGGTTCTGACGCGAGAGCAGCAGAGCCGTGGGCTTGTCGCGGTTGGACAGCGCCACGCTCCAGGCCACGGTGGTTTCAGCCGTGTCACCGGGGCGCCACACGTCCAGGTTGGGGATCAGGCGCAGGCTGGCAGCGTGCTCGATGGATTGGTGGGTTGGGCCGTCTTCGCCCAGTCCAATCGAGTCGTGCGTGAATACATGGATCACGCGCTGCTTCATCAGCGCGGCCATGCGGATGGCGTTGCGGCTGTAGTCGCTGAACGTGAGGAACGTGCCGCCGTAAGGGATGAAGCCGCCATGCAGCGCAATGCCGTTCATGATGGCGGCCATGCCGAACTCGCGCACGCCATAGTTGATGTGGCGGCCACCGATTTTCTGGCCTTCTGCAACTTCGGTCTTGACCACGTTGCCCTGCATGTCAAAGCGCAGGTTGGGCGTGCTCTTGGTGTTGGTGAGGTTGGAGCCGGTCAGGTCGGCGCTGCCACCCAGCATCTCAGGCAGGGCGGCTGTGAAGGCTTCCAGCGCCAGCTGGCTGGCCTTGCGGCTGGCCACGGTTTCGCCCTTGGTGTGGGCGGCGATGACGGTGTCCACGGCCACTTGCGCGAAGTTGGCGGGCAGGTTGCCTTCCATGCGGCGGGTCAGCTCAGCGGCCAGTTCCGGGTAGGCCTGGCTGTAGGCGGCAAAGCGCTCGTTCCAGACCGATTCGAACGCCTGGCCGTTGGCCTTGGCGTCCCAGTCAGCGTACACGTCTTCAGGGATCACGAAGGGTTCGCTGGACCAGCCCAGTGCTTCGCGGGTCAGGGTGATTTCTTCGGCGCCCAGGGGCTCGCCGTGCGCCTTGGCGGTGTTGGCGCGGTTGGGGCTGCCCTTGCCAATGTGCGTCTTGCACACGATGACGGTGGGGCGCTCGGTCTGCTTCTTGGCTTCTTCAATCGCGGCATCGACCTTGTCGGCGTCGTGGCCGTCGATGGGGCCAATCACGTTCCAGCCGCTGGCCACAAAACGCAGGGGGGTGTTGTCGGCAAACCAGGGGGCGACCTGGCCGTCGATGCTGATGCCGTTGTCGTCATACAGGGCGATCAGCTTGTTGAGCTTCCAGGCGCCGGCCAGCGAGATGGCCTCCTGGCTGATGCCTTCCATCAGGCAGCCGTCGCCGAAGAAGGCGTAGGTGTGGTGGTCTACCACCGTATGGCCTTCGCGGTTGAATTCGCTGGCCAGCAGTTTTTCCGCCAGGGCAAAGCCCACGGCGTTGGTGATGCCCTGGCCCAGGGGGCCGGTGGTGGTTTCCACGCCCGGAGTCACGCCCACTTCGGGGTGACCCGCTGTCTTGCTGTGCAGCTGGCGGAAGTTCTTGAGCTCGCCAATCGGCAGGTCGTAGCCGGTGAGGTGCAGCAATGCGTACAGCAGCATCGAGCCGTGGCCGTTGGACAGCACAAAGCGGTCGCGGTCAAACCACTGCGGGTTGGCCGGGTTGTGCTTGAGGTGGCGGGCCCACAGGCCCACGGCCATGTCGGCCATGCCCATGGGGGCGCCGGGGTGGCCCGAGTTGGCTTGTTGAACGGCGTCCATGGCCAATGCGCGAATTGCATTTGCCATCTGTGGGGATTGCTGGGTGTTGGCCATGGGGGGAGGGTTCAGGTTGGAAGAATCGGGGAAACCCAGCATTTTACCGGGGCGGCCCGGCGCCGCAGATACCTGGCCTGTGCCGTTGTTTGTGGGGCCGCTTGATGGACTACAGTGCGGGCCATGCAAGGACTGCACCTCACCGCTGATCTTCATGGTTGCCGCTGCGCCCCGGCCTGGCTGCTGGACGCTGCTGCACTGGGGGACGCGTGCACCCACGCCGTGCGCACTGCGAGGCTGCAAACCGTGGGGCAGTTGTTTCATGCGTTTCCGGCCACAGCGCATGGCCCTGGTGGGGTGACTGCTACTGTTTTGTTAGCAGAGTCGCACCTGTGCGTGCACACATGGCCCGAGCAGCACGCGGTGACTCTGGATGTGTATGTATGCAATTTCGGTGCGGACCATTCGGGCAAGGCGCACGCGCTGATGGACGCGCTGCTCGCATTGTTTGAGCCCACCGCCGTGGACCGCCATGCGCTCCAGCGTGGGGATGTCCGAGTCAACGCCGATAGCAAATTGTCGAACGCATGAGCCCCGATACCACGCGGCCTCTGCAGGTCCCCGCCATGCTGCTGGCCGCGGGTCGCGGCGAGCGCATGCGCCCGTTGACCGACAGCACGCCCAAACCCCTGCTGCGGGTGCAAGGCCTGCCGCTGCTGCAATGGCACTTGCAGGCACTGCAGGACGCGGGCGTTGAGCGGGTGGTGATCAACACGGCGTGGCTGGGAGCGCAGATCAGCGAGTGTTTTTCAAGCGTTTTTGGCCTCCAGCGCATGACTGGTAAGCGCAAGCAGCTATCAATTTCATACTCACACGAAGGTGCAGACTTTGGCGGCGCTTTGGAGACTGCGGGCGGCATTGCGCGCGTACTGCCCCAACTTGGGTCGGTGTTCTGGTTGGCGGCGGGGGATGTGTTTACGCCCGACTTCGTGTTTGATGCCGCTGCCGTGCGGGCCTTTGCTGCCAGCGACCATCTGGCCCATCTGTGGCTGGTGCCCAACCCCGCGCACAACCTGCGGGGCGACTTTGGCCTGTCGGCCGCCGGCATGGCGCTGAACCTGCCCGCCGACGACCCCGCGCCACGCTACACCTACAGCACCATTGCCTTGCTGCGCGCCGAACTCTTCATGCCACCCTGGTGTGACATTCCTGCCGGTAACCCGGGCGGCCTCCAGGCCGCGCTGGCCCCCCTGTTGCGCCGGGCGATGGAGGCGAACCGCGTGTCTGCCTCGATGTATACCGGGCGGTGGACGGACGTGGGCACGCCGGAGCGCTTGGCCGAGCTCAACCGGTAACCCGTAAGCGGTAAGCGGTAAGCGGTAAGCGGTAAGCGGTAAGCGGTAAGCGCGGTTCGCAGGTTACTGCGTAGCCGCAGTGGCGCTCTGACTGTGGGCGGGCTCCAGCGCAATCGGTGGGCCGTTTTCGCAGGTGCGCAACAGCCACTGGCTGGGCAGAAAACGGGCATCCGGTCCATCGGGTGCGGGCTTGCCCACCTCGGCCTGCACGTCGTAGGGCACATGCGGCACCTGAAACAACGCGATCTGGCCCTTTTTGCAAGCAACACCTTTGATGACGGTGTTGGGCACCCAGCTCTGGCTGGCGTTGTCATAGCGGTACACGGGGCCTAAGCGCTGGTCCTCCGCCAGCGCTACGCGCATGGGCAAGATCTGCAGCGCACTGGCCAACACCCCGGCGATCTCCACCGGTTGCGCAAAGCGCACGGCCTCTAACCCATGCAGCGCCAACGGGCGGTTGGGCTCGCCCTTGTCGAAAGGGTCGCGGCGATTGATGAGGCTGCCTGCGGGGATGAGGATCTCGCCATACTGATAGTCCTGCGGCAGCACAAACCGCTCGCGGCTGGCGCGGACCGCGGCGCTGTCGTGCCACGCCTGCTGTGCGCTGTGCGACAGATAAAACCGCACACCCACCCAGGCATTGCACAGCAAGGTCGCTGCAATCAGTACTTGCAGCGCGCGGGGGGCAAGCACCCACTTTTGCGGTATGTCGATCCAACGCACATACACCCCGTAGATCAGCAATGCGCTCGTCAACACCAGCGCCAACATGGGCAAAAACGAGGCCAGAAAGAAGTTCAGCAGGGTCGAAAGCAAAGCGGACATGGTGTTCAGTGGCTGGGTGAAGGTGTCGGCCCTGCAAAGGGGCGGCCAGGCCGCCATTGCGCCAAGGCTGGCCCAGAGTCTGCCATGGCTCGCCTCAGCGGTGACGCGGGATCGCTCCCGGGTCGCAATGCGCCGCCATATGCCGCCATATGCCGCAATGGCCGCCATGTGCCGCAATGGGCACGTGCAATGCAGGGGCTGGACAGGGGGATTCACACGCAACCATTCCGCCTGTCCCAGGATGGCCCCAAAATGCACGGATGAGCCCACAGACCTCCCTCTATGCCCAGCGCCGCGCCCGCCTTGCCTCCAGCCTTGGCGTGGGTGGCATCGCCATCATCCCCACGGCGCCCGAGCGCCCGCGCAACCGTGACACCGACTTTCTGTACCGCCACGACAGTTATTTTTACTACCTGACCGGTTTTACCGAGCCTGGCGCTTGCCTGGTCATCAGCCACGATGGCCGAAGCACGCTGTTTTGCCAGCCCAAAGACCTGGAGCGTGAAATCTGGGACGGCTACCGCCTGGGCCCCGTCGCTGCGCCCGCCGCGCTGGGCGTGGATGCCGCGCATTCCATCACCGACCTGGACGCCAAACTGCCGCGCCTGCTGGAGAACCGCAGCTGTGTGTGGTACCCGTTCGCCATCCACAGCGGCCTGGCTGCGCGGGTGGAGGGCTGGCTGAACACCGTGCGCGCCCGCGTTCGGTATGGCGCCATGTGCCCGGCAGAGCAAAACGACCTGTGCACGCCGCTCGATGAAATGCGCCTGGTCAAGGACGCGCATGAACAGGACACCATGCGCCGCGCCAGCGCCATCAGCGCGCAAGCCCATATCCGTGCGATGCAGCGTTCAGCCCGCATGCTGCGCGCGGGGGAGGACGTGCGCGAATACCACCTGGACGCCGAACTGCTGCACGCTTTCCGCGAGGCAGGCTCGCAGTACCCGGCCTACGGCTCCATCGTTGCAGCAGGTGCCAACGCCTGCGTGTTGCACTACCAAGCCGCTGCAGCGCCTGTGCGCAACGGCGAACTGGTGCTCATCGACGCGGGATGCGAGCTTGATGGCTACGCCAGCGACATTACGCGTACTTTTCCGGCCAATGGGACCTTCACCGGCCCGCAGCGTGCGCTGTACGACCTGGTGTTGGCCAGCCAGGATGCAGCCGTGGCCGCCACCAAGGCCGGCGCGCGCTTCAACGACCCGCATGACGCCACCGTGGCCGTGCTGGCGCAGGGAATGCTCGACCTGGGCTTGCTCGACAAGAACAAGGTGGGCACTGCGCAGGACGTCATCGACAAGCGCGCGTATTTCCAGTTTTACATGCACCGCACCGGCCATTGGCTGGGCATGGATGTGCACGACTGCGGTAGCTATGTGGAGCCCGGCGAGGTGGGCCAAGTGAGCGAGCGCAAAGACCCGCTGTCGGGCGAAACCATCACCAACCGCCCCAGCCGCGTGCTGCGCCCAGGAATGGTGCTGACCATCGAGCCCGGTATCTATGTGCGCCCCGCAGAAGGTGTGCCCGAGCAGTTCCACAACATCGGCATCCGCATTGAGGACGATGCCATCGTCACTGAAACCGGCTGTGAGCTGATCACGCGGGGTGTGCCGGTGAAGGCCGATGAGATCGAAGCGCTGATGCGCGCCTGAGCAGGCGCACCACCAGCAAGCGGTCAGCGAGAAGCACCCTTGCAGGCAGCACCATAGTGGCTGATTCGCCGGATGCTCGCTCCCGTCCCCAAAACGGCGGTCGGGTGGCGCCTGTGGTTCATCGCAAACACACCGCGCCTTGGCGTCGTGCGGGCTCTTATGCGGATCAATGCCTGCAACAGGCCGTGTTGTCGGCGCTGGTTGTGCTTTTCATCCGCACCGGTATCCGGCGCCTCTGTGCAGGGGTAACTGGTATGTAACCGCTTCGTGTGAGAATTGAAATTCGATGGCATCCGCCCCCTGAACAACAGAAAGAGACAAGCCCATGACTACGTCCACCCGCCGCGCTACCAAGATTGTTGCCACCCTGGGCCCCGCATCGAGCGACCCGGCGCTGCTGGAGGCCATGATCCGTGCGGGGGTCAACGTGGTGCGGCTGAATTTCAGCCATGGCAAGGCGCAAGACCACATTGACCGGGCCGCTACCGTGCGTGCCGCAGCCCAGCGCGCGGGCCGCGAGGTGGCCATCATGGCCGACCTTCAGGGCCCCAAGATCCGCGTGGGCAAGTTTGCCGAAGGCAAGGTGCATCTGGAGCCGGGAGCCAAGTTCATTCTCGATGCGTCGCGTACCGAGCCGGGTGACATCAACGGCGTGGGCCTTGACTACAAAGAGCTGCCGCGCGATGTGAAGGCCGGCGACCTTTTGCTGCTCAACGATGGCCTCATTGTTCTGACCGTCGATGCCGTGCGCGGCGAAGAAGTGCACACCACGGTCAAGCTGGGCGGTGAGCTGTCCAACAACAAGGGCATCAACAAAAAGGGCGGCGGTCTTACGGCACCGGCCCTCACCGCCAAGGACATGGATGACATCCGAACGGCCATGAGCTTTCAGGCCGACTACGTGGCAGTGAGCTTTCCAAAAAACGCCACCGACATGGAAATGGCGCGCCAGCTGTGCAACGTGGCGGCATTGGAGTACCGCCACAAGCCGGGCCTCATCGCCAAGATCGAACGCGCCGAGGCTATTCCCCACCTCGAAGCCATCCTGCGTGTGAGCGACGGCATCATGGTGGCGCGGGGTGATCTGGCGGTCGAGGTGGGCAACGCCGCAGTGCCCGCACTGCAAAAGAAGATGATCCGCATGGCGCGCGACCTGGACAAGGTGGTCATCACCGCCACCCAGATGATGGAAAGCATGATCACCAACCCCGTGCCGACACGCGCCGAGGTGAGTGATGTGGCCAATGCAGTGCTGGACGGAACTGACGCCGTGATGCTGAGCGCCGAGACGGCAGCCGGGCGTTATCCGCTCGAAACGGTGGAAGAAATGGCCACGATCTGCGCCGCAGCGGAAGCCGCTGAAGACCCCCATCTGGACGCCGACTTCACGGGTCAGACCTTTGGGCGCATTGACCAGTCCATCGCCATGGGCGCGCTGTTCACGGCCCACCATCTGGGCGCCAAGGCCATCGTGGCCATGACCGACAGCGGCGCAACGGCCCTCTGGATGAGCCGTCACCGCATCCATATCCCCATCTATGCGCTGACGCCCAAGGTGGCTACGCAGCGCAAGATGGCCATGTACCGCAACGTGCGCCCGCTGCTTATGGACACCAGCGCCGACCGCGACACCGCCCTGGAGCAGGCCGAGGGCCATCTCAAGAGCCGCAACATCGTGCAAAAGGGCGATGTCTACGCCATCACCTGCGGCGAGCCCATGGGCGCGCCGGGCGGCACCAATATGCTGAAAATCTGCGTCGCCGGTTGACCCCTTGCGTCTGCGGGCTGAGCAAGCCCGCTGCGAAGGCCGATTGCGCATGAACGATCCAGGCTGCAATGGCTCCGGTCACAGCACCTGCGATCACATCGGACGGAAAGTGAACCCCCAGGCTCACCCGACTCCATGCCATGGCAACAGCCACGATCCCCAGCAGCATCGCCAGACGGTGCATGCGCGCCAAGGCAACTGCCGTCGCCAGCGCAAAGGCGGCTGCGGCATGCATGCTGGGGAATCCTGCGCGGGCGCCGTGTTCTAGCCACTGCATGCCCACGCCCAATTGGGCAGGCCTGGGAACCGGGGCGTACTGCCGCAAGCACTGTACGGCGATCCAAGCCAGCACCATGGCTGCGAGAGCAATAGCCAGTGCGCGCCGCTGTGCCGCGTTGCCCAGCGTGGCGTAGATCAACAACCCCCCGCCCACTGCCAGGGGCAGATCGAGTGAAACCCAGCGCGCGGCCGCGATCACCATGGGCGCGGTTGTAGCGCCTGCGTTAATGGCGTGAAACAGCGCCAGATCAAGTGGCAGCATGGGGCGTTTCCTCTGGGGGCTTTGTGCAGGCGAAGCCGGGAAAGCGGGGGTGCAGCGCTGATGAGGCCAAGTCGCAAAGCCACCCTGTGGTCCAGCAGATCCAGCCGGTCCACAGCGTGTGGCTCATGAAATGCGCCCCGCGCACTTGCTGGGCTCCCCCCAGAATCAAGCCAGCCACCACCGCCCCGGCGAGCCACCACCGCGCAGCGGGTGCCTGTGTGCGGCGCAGCGCAAAATACCCTCCCATGAATGCGAACCCGGCGGATGCATGGCCTGCCGGAAAGCACCGGCCACCGCCTCCGTCCAACATTCCCAGCGCCCAGTGCGATGCGTAGCGCGCCACGCCACCGAACTCTGCCAGGTCCCAAGGGCAGCTGGTGTTGCTGAGGTTTTTGGTGATGCTCACCATGGCCAGTGCAACCAATGCGCTGACCGCCATCTGCAAGCGCGCGCTGGCGTCAACGCGCCGCAGTATCCCCCAGGGCCACCACACGCTCAAGGTCAGAAAAAGCACCAGCAACCACCCCAGGCGCCGAGCGCCTTCATGCAAAACGTGCACGAAAAACCATTGGTCCCTCATCGGAAACCCGGTGGCGTCGCCAAAGTAGCGGGCAAGCGCCAAGTCCAGCCCGCCCGCGTCCCAGACGGCCAAGCACGCGAGCGCGCCCAGCGTCCAGAGCAAAAAGCGACGGTTGTTGGCGGTTGGTTGTATCGAAGAAGTGGGGGGCTGCATGCTGCCGATCGTGGGGTCGCGCACTTAACGGCGTCTTAATAGGCGCCCCGCCCTATCGCAGCCCGGCGACAATGGGGTATGCGAATACTCGTGGTCGAAGATGATGCAGGCATCGCCAGCGGCCTGCGCACCAACCTGCAGCAGCGCGGCTATGCTGTGGATGTCTGTGATGGCGTGGCCAGTGCTTGGAGTGCGCTGCGTGCAGAGAGGTTTGACGCGGTTTTGCTGGACCTGGGCCTGACGGACGGCGATGGCAGTGAGCTCTTGCGCCGCCTCCGGCAGAGTCCGCCGGCCGCCGCTGCAACGGCGTTGGCATTGCCCGACTCGGCGACCCCTGTACTCATCGTCACGGCGCGTGACCAGGTGCATCAACGCATCGCGGGACTCGACCTGGGGGCGGACGATTACTTGGCCAAACCGTTTGATGTGGATGAGCTGGATGCACGCCTGCGTGCATTGCTGCGCCGCGCTGCGGGGCGCACTTCTCCAACCATTTGCCATGGGGATGTGGAGCTTGACCCGGCGGCGCGTACCGTGCGCCTGGCAGGCAAGCCTGTAGAGATGTCCCCCCGTGAGTTCTCGGTTCTGCTGGTCTTGCTGGAGGCACGAGGCCGCGTGCTCTCGCGCCTTCAGATTGAAGAGCGTCTGTACAGCTGGGATGCCGCCATAGAAAGCAACGCGGTCGAGGTGCACATTCACCACCTGCGTCGCAAGCTGGGCAGTGGCTGCATCCAGACCATGCGTGGCGTTGGCTATTTCATTCCGCAAAAGACCGAACAATGAGCGCGTCGCCCGCAAGGCTGCCCGTATCGGCACGTCGCCCTTCTCTCACGCGCCAGCTTTTATTGTGGTCACTGGGCGCCCTGGCGCTGGTGTGGGGCAGTTTCGTGCTGATTGGTTACCAGACGGGGGTCCATGAGGCCGATGAGCTGACGGATGGACACCTCGCCAGCGTCACCGCTTTGCTGCTCAATCTGCGAGCCACCGAGGCCATGGAGGGGGCTAAATTGACCCCGCGGGTTCCCACGCCGTGGCTCAAGTCACATGACTATCAGCAGTCGATCAGTGTGGCGCAGTGGGATGCACAAGGGCGTTTGCTGGCCCTCAGCGGCACATCTCCAGCACCACATTTCTCGGAAGATGAGGGGTTCGCCAATCTCAAGCTGGGCCCTACTGAGGCGGAGTGGCGCAGTTTTTCCCAGTGGGACGAGGCCCGTTCGCGAAAGGTGATGGTGCTGCTGGAGCTGCGCGAGCGGGATGAGCTGGCCAAGGATATTGCTGAGCAGATGATCGAGCCTGGCCTGTGGTTGTTACCTGTGGTGTCGCTGGCGCTGGGCTTGGCGTTGTGGCGTGGCCTGCGTCCGCTTTATGCACTGTCGGCGGATGTGTCTGCGCTCGAACCCGCCAGCACGCAGCGCCTTGCATCGCGCCATGCGTGGAGCGAGTTTGAGTCCGTGGTCGGTTCTATCAACACATTGCTGGACCAGCAGCACGCGGCGATGGTGAGCGAGCGAAGGCTGGCCAGCGAAGTGGCGCACGAGCTGCGAACGCCGCTATCGTCCATTGCACTTCAGGCCAGTGCGCTGGCTGGCGAGCTGAGTGCCCAAGCGCGTGCCCAGGCGGTGGAGCGCATCAGAAAAGATGCTTTGCGTGCAGGCCATGTCCTCAACCAGTTGCTGGCCCTGGCGCGTGCCAGCCGCGCTGAGCTGCACGAAGCCAAGGCGCCAGTCGATCTGGGCGCGCTGACGCGTACGGTGTGCGGAGACTATGCGCAGGCCGCATGGCAGCAGGGTGACGACATCGCGGTGCTGGCGCCACCGTCCCTCAGCTTGCCGGGCCACGCTGTATTGCTGGATCTGGCGGTTCGCAATTTGTTAGAGAACGCTCTGAAACACACGCCGGACGGCACCCATATCTCGGTGGAGGTGGGTGAATCGGACGCGGGTGATGTCTGGTTGCAGGTGTGTGATGACGGGGGTCGCGGTGCCTTGGTTGCCCCAGCTGTCGCTGTTGCGCGCAAGCAGGACAGCTTGCACCTGGGCCATGAAATTGTGCGGCGGGTGGCAGAGGTCCATGGTGGCCACTTTGGGCGCGCTCCGGCACTGGCGCCCTTTACCACCTGCTACCGGTTGGATTTGCCCAGGCACCCCGTGGCCCACCCCGGTTAAAATTGCCGGTTACCAAGTGGTTACCACCGCTTTGCCAGGCTGACCGCGCCTTCTCCCTCAACCCTGAACGGACCCTACGACCATGCCCCTCGTTTCGATGCGCGAACTGCTCGACCATGCCGCCGCCAACAGCTACGGCATCCCCGCTTTCAACGTCAACAACCTGGAACAGGTTCAGGCCGTGATGGCTGCAGCGGACGAGGTGGGCGCACCCGTCATCCTGCAAGCCAGCGCTGGTGCGCGCAAATACGCCGGTGAGGCTTTCATCAAGCACCTGATTCAGGCGGCCGTGGAGGCCTTCCCGCACATCCCGCTGGTGATGCACCAGGACCACGGCTCCTCGCCCAAGATCTGCCAAGGTGCCATCGACCTCGGTTTTGGCTCGGTGATGATGGACGGCTCGCTGATGGAAGACGGCAAAACCCCCGCATCGTTTGAGTACAACGTGGATGTGACCCGCAAGGTCGTCGACATGGCGCACAAGGTCGGCGTCACGGTCGAAGGCGAACTCGGTTGCCTGGGCAATCTGGAAACGGGCGAGGCCGGTGAAGAAGACGGCATTGGTGCTGTGGGCAAGCTGGACCACAGCCAGATGCTGACCGACCCCGAAGAAGCGGCAGTGTTTGTCAAAGCCACGCAGCTGGATGCTTTGGCCATTGCCATCGGCACCAGCCACGGCGCGTACAAGTTCAGCCGCAAGCCGACGGGCGACATACTGGCCATCAGCCGTGTGAAAGAAATTCACCAACGCATTCCCAACACACACCTGGTGATGCACGGTTCTTCATCGGTGCCTGCCGAACTGCTGGCCATCATCAACCAGTACGGCGGCAAGATGAAGGAGACCTACGGTGTTCCCGTGGAAGAGATCCAGGAAGCCATCAAATACGGCGTGCGCAAGATCAACATCGACACCGACATCCGCTTGGCCATGACCGGTGCAGTCCGCAAGTTTCTGGCCGAGAACCCTGAAAAATTCGATGCCCGCGAGTGGCTCAAGCCCGCCCGCGAGGCCGCCAAGGCCGTTTGCAAGCAGCGTTACCTGGAGTTTGGCTGCGAAGGCCAGGGCTCCAAGATCAAGGGCCACAGCCTGCAGGTCATCGCGGCGCATTACGCATCGGGTGCGCTCGCACAGGTTGTGAACTGACCCTTCCCTCTCCCATGAGTGAAGCCCGGCCGCGTGAAGCTGTCGGGCTTTTTTGTGGCCAGGATGTTTTTCTGCGCTGGAGAGTTCCCTCTACATCAGACAAACGCGACAGCCATAAGAAATTCTTCATGTAAGCTCGCGGTCAGTAAGTAATACCACTGACCCCCACCGAGGAGATGACATGCTGATTGGTGTGCCTGCGGAAACCATGGCAGGAGAGACCCGGGTCTCTGTGACGCCCGAGACGGTCAAGAAGCTCAAAGCCCAGGGCCACACCCTGCGCATCGAGTCGGGGGCAGGCGTCGCGGCCAGTGTGCCGGATGCGGCGTATGAAGCTGCGGGTGCCGAAATATCCGACGCGGCAGGCGCCTGGGGCGCGGACCTTGTGCTCAAGGTTCGCGGCCCTTCCGAGGCCGAAACGCCGCATCTGCGGTCGGGCTCCACGCTGGTGGGAATGCTCAACCCCTTTGACGCTGAGGGCCTGCAGCGTCTGGCCACTGCGGGGGTCACCGCGTACGCACTCGAAGCCGCTCCGCGCACCACACGCGCGCAGAGCATGGACGTGCTGTCTTCCCAGGCCAACATTGCAGGCTACAAGGCCGTGATGATTGCGGCGGACCGGTACCAGCGGTTTTTCCCGATGCTCATGACCGCTGCGGGCACCGTCAAGGCCGCCCGTGTGGTGATCTTGGGTGTGGGCGTGGCGGGGTTGCAGGCCATTGCGACGGCCAAACGCCTGGGCGCCGTGATCGAGGCGTCGGACGTGCGCCCCAGCGTCAAGGAACAGGTGGAATCGCTGGGGGGCAAGTTCATTGATGTGCCCTACGAAACCCAGGAAGAAAAAGACGCCGCCGAAGGCGTAGGCGGCTATGCACGGCCCATGCCCCAAAGCTGGTTGGACCGCCAGAAGGCCGAAGTGGCCAAGCGCGTAGCGCAGGCCGATGTGGTGATCACCACCGCCCTCATCCCCGGTCGTGCAGCCCCTGTGTTGGTCACTGAAGACATGGTCAAGTCGATGAAGGCCGGTTCGGTCATCGTGGACATCGCCGCCGACAAGGGCCCCGAGGGTCCTCACGGGGGCCGCGGCGGCAACTGCCCGCTGACCGAGGCGAACCAGATTGTGGTCAAGCACGGCGTAACTTTGGTGGGCGAAACCAACCTGCCTGCCCTGGTGGCGGCTGATGCTTCGTCGCTGTATGCGCGCAACGTGCTCGACTTTCTCAAACTCATCATCAACAAGGAAGGTGCCCTGCACATGGACCTGCAGGACGACATCGTCGCAGCCTGCCTCATGGCGCACGAGGGTACGGTGAAGCGCGCATGAGCCGAATGAAGAATCTGAAAGATATGTTGTCCTTGAAATCACGTTGCGGCAGTTTGCTGGTGGCCGCATCCGCGGTGGCTGTTCTGGGCGGTTGTGCCCCCATCCCCGCAGGCCCTGCCGAGTACAGCGCGGGCCGCACGCGTGTGGTGTTGCCGAATACCGCCTGGGAGGATTTAGGCGCTTCAAACGAAGCATTGCCTCTGGCGCCCGGTCCGGGTGTATTTCCTCTGCAGACCCGCGCAATGGCGCTGCGCGGTGCCAACAAGGAGCTTGTGGCGGTGCTGCTGGTGCAGACGAACCGCACCGACCAACCCCGCAGCCCCACCCTCTGGACGGGCGCGTGCCCGCAGCAGCAGGGCTTGCTGGTGGAAGACGCCACGTCCGAGAGCCCGGTGCGCATTGATTGCATGCGGTTCAAGCGCTGGGCCAACAATGCAGGCTGGATCGAAAAGAACCACCCCGATGTAGCGCATTGGATGGCGCAGCGCAGTGCAGAACCTGCGCAGCCTTATTCGCACCTGAACTATCGATTTGCTACCGAGGGCGGTTCGTACGTCGAGGTCAACGCAATGGTGGACCAGCGTTTGCTGCGTCCCAAGACGTCCAACAACGAAGAGTTTCTGCGCGCGGGCCAGCCCGCGCACGAGTGGAGCAAAAAAGTGGCGGATGCAGCGCGCCTGAGCACGGGCATGGCGGATGGTTTTTTTGCCGTTCCGCCGTTTCCCCTGCCACTGCCCCAGTGATCCCTCGGCACCCCATAACCTCTCTCTGATCTGGAACCACCGACATGGGCGTTGTCCTGCAAATCCTGGGCCTGGTCATCACATTCACGATGGCGATGGAGGCCTTGCGCCGCTTTGGCATTGACGTGGGCTGGCTCAACCCTTTGACGTTCTTTCATCGGCGTGCCTGGCGCAAGAAGGTCTCTACACCGCCGCTGTATGCGCTGGACCACCCGGTGGATGTGGTTGCCGTGCTCGCTCTGGCCACCGTGCAGACTACAGGGGCCATCACGGTGGAGCAGAAGGTGGGCGTTCAAGCGCTGTTGCGCGACCATCTGGCGCTGAACGACGCAGATGGCAGCAACTTATTGGTTGCTAGCGCTCATCTGCTTCGCAACCGGCCGCTGGATGTGAGCGAGCTTGCTGCCGTGTTGGCGAAAAGTGCCGACCAGTTCACCGATTACCACTTGCAGACGCTCAAGGCGGTGATGCGCTCCGCCGCACTGATCGAGCCGCCCATCAACCCCGCACAGCAGCAACTGATGGATGCCGTGGACGCCTACTTCGCCAAGAAGCAGGCGGCCTCTGGCCCCTGGTCTTCTGGAACATAACGCTGAACGAAGGACTCCCATGGACGCCGTCTCCCCCACCATCATCAACCTCATCATCTTCGTGCTGGCCATCTACGTGGGCTACCACGTGGTGTGGACCGTGACCCCCGCTTTGCACACCCCGCTGATGGCGGTGACGAACGCCATTTCGGCCATCGTGATCGTGGGCGCCATGCTGGCCGCAGCGCTCACCGAGACCACCTTGGGTAAAAGCATGGGCGTGCTGGCGGTGGCGCTTGCCGCCGTCAATGTGTTCGGCGGCTTCCTCGTGACGCGGCGCATGCTGGAGATGTTCCGTAAAAAAGAAAAGAAGGTCGCCGTTCCCAAGGCTGAAGGAGACCAGGCATGAGCATGAACCTCGTCACGCTGCTGTACCTGGTGGCCAGCGTCTTTTTCATTCAGGCACTCAAGGGCTTGTCCCACCCCACCACGTCAATCCGCGGCAACCTGTTCGGCATGACAGGCATGGCGATTGCCATCCTGACCACCGCCGCACTCATCGTCGAGCTTTCCGGCGGCAAGGCCCAGGGCATGGTTTATGTGATGGGCGCGCTAGTGGTCGGCGGAGCCGCAGGCGCGTTCATGGCCCACCGGGTCGAGATGACCAAGATGCCGGAACTCGTCGCTTTCATGCACAGCATGATCGGCCTGGCGGCCGTGTTCATTGCGATTGCTGCAGTGGCCGAACCCTGGGCGTTCCAGATCGTCGCCAAGGGCCAGCCCATCCCCGCAGGTAACCGGCTGGAGCTGTTCTTGGGGGCCGCTATTGGTGCCATCACCTTCAGCGGCTCGGTGATCGCCTTCGGCAAGCTCTCGGGCAAATACAAGTTCCGGTTGTTCCAGGGCGCGCCGGTGCAGTTTGCAGGCCAGCACATGCTCAATCTGGTGCTGGGCCTCGCCACCGTGGGGCTGGGTTTGGTCTTTATGTTCACCGAGAACTGGACGGCCTTTTTTGCCATGCTGGCGCTGTCGTTCATCCTGGGCGTGCTCATCATCATCCCGATTGGCGGCGCCGACATGCCGGTGGTGGTGTCCATGCTCAACAGCTATTCCGGATGGGCAGCGGCGGGCATCGGTTTTTCGCTCAACAACTCCATGCTGATCATTGCCGGATCGCTGGTGGGCAGCTCGGGTGCGATCCTCTCGTACATCATGTGCAAGGCCATGAACCGGTCGTTCTTCAACGTGATCCTGGGCGGGTTTGGCGGGGACACTGCAACCGCCGCCACCGGTTCTACCGAGCAGCGCCCCGTCAAAACCGGCAGCGCCGACGACGCAGCGTTTGTGTTGGGCAATGCCGAAACCGTTGTCATCGTGCCAGGCTATGGCCTGGCTGTGGCGCGCGCCCAGCACGCGGTGAAAGAGCTGGCCGCCAAGCTCACTGAAAAAGGCATCACCGTCAAATACGCCATCCACCCCGTGGCGGGCCGCATGCCTGGCCACATGAACGTTCTGCTGGCCGAGGCCGAAGTGCCGTACGACCAGGTGTTCGAGATGGAAGACATCAACGGCGAGTTCGGCCAGGCCGACGTGGCCATCATTCTCGGAGCCAATGACGTGGTGAACCCCGCCGCGCACACCAAGGGCAGCGCCATCTACGGCATGCCCATCCTGGAGGCCTACAAGGCCAAGACAGTGATCGTGAACAAACGGTCCATGGCGGCGGGTTACGCCGGCCTGGACAATGAACTGTTCTACATGGACAAGACCATGATGGTCTTTGGCGACGCTAAGAAGGTCGTTGAAGACATCGGCAAAGCCATCGAGTAGAGCGAGTAGATCGTTTAGCTGGTTTCCCGCACAAAGCGGACGGTCTTGCCCCCAAAGCCCGTTCCGCATAGGGAAACTACACACCCCCAGAACCAGCACCGGCAGACACAATGCCGGGGTTCCATTGCAACGAGTAGTTTGGAGAGACACGCACCATGACCGACCGCCCCTGGCTGACCGCATACCCACAAGGCGTCCCTGCCGACATAGACACCTCGCAGTACCCGTCCCTTGTCGCCCTGATGGACGAGGCCTTCACCAAGTACGCAGACCGTGTGGCCTATAGCTTCATGGGCAAGGACGTCACCTATCGCCAGACCGACTCGCTGAGCAGCGCGTTTGCGGCCTACCTGCAGGGCCTGGGTCTGGCCAAGGGCGACCGCGTGGCCATCATGATGCCCAACGTGCCGCAGTACCCCGTGACCGTGGCCGCCATCCTGCGCGCTGGTTTTGTGGTGGTCAACGTGAACCCGCTGTACACGCCGCGCGAACTGGAACACCAGCTCAAGGACTCGGGCGCCAAGGCCATCGTCATCATCGAGAACTTTGCCGCCACGCTGCAAAGCTGCATTGCCAACACCCCCGTCAAACACGTGGTGCTGGCCGCCATGGGGGACCAGCTGGGCCTGCTCAAGGGTACGCTGGTTAACTACGTGGTGCGCAACGTCAAGAAGATGGTGCCCACGTTCGACCTGCCCGGCGCCGTGCGCTTTAACGACGCGGTAGCCCAGGGCACACGCGGCACGCTCAAAAAGCCCGACATCAAACCCGACGACATCGCCCTGCTGCAATACACCGGCGGCACCACCGGCGTGAGCAAGGGTGCTGTGCTGCTGCAGCGCAACGTGATTGCCAACGTGCTCCAGTCCGAAGCCTGGAACAACCCCGTCATGAAACAGGTGCCTGCGGGCGAGCAGCAGACCAGCATCTGTGCACTGCCGCTGTATCACATCTTCGCTTTTACCGTGAACATGATGCTAAGCATGCGCACCGGCGGCAAAACGATCTTGATCCCCAATCCGCGCGATCTGCCTGCGGTACTGAAAGAGCTGTCCAAGCACACGTTCCACAGCTTCCCCGCCGTGAACACGCTGTTCAACGGCCTGGCCAACCACCCCGACTTCAACACCGTGAACTGGAAGAACCTCAAGGTCTCGGTGGGCGGTGGCATGGCCGTGCAGGGCGCGGTGGCCAAGCTGTGGCTGGAGAAGACGGGCTGCCCCATCTGCGAAGGTTATGGCCTGTCCGAAACCAGCCCCTCGGCCAGCTGCAACCCTGTGACCGCCACAGAGTTCACGGGCACCATCGGCGTGCCAATTCCTGGCACCTGGATGAAGCTGCTGGACGACGAAGGCCATGAAGTCACCACCCTCGGCCAGCCCGGCGAGATCGCCATCAAGGGCCCGCAGGTGATGGCCGGGTACTGGCAGCGCCCCGACGAAACCGCCAAGGTCATGACCGACGACGGCTACTTCAAGTCCGGCGACATCGGCATCATGGACGAGCGTGGCTACTTCAAGATCGTGGACCGCAAGAAAGACATGGTGCTGGTCAGCGGCTTCAACGTGTACCCCAACGAGGTCGAAGAAGTCGTGGCCAACTGCCCGGGCGTGCTCGAATGTGCGGTAGTGGGCGTGCCCGACGAAAAGACGGGCGAAGCCGTCAAGCTGGTGATCGTGAAGAAGGACCCGGCACTGACCGAAGCGCAGGTCAAGGAATACTGCAAAGCCAACCTCACGGGCTACAAGCAGCCCAAGGTCATCGAGTTCCGCACCGAGCTGCCAAAAACTCCGGTGGGCAAGATCCTGCGCCGCGAGCTGCGCGACAAGAAGTGACGCCAAGGGGCCCACGCGCCCCGTTGTTCAACCATTCAGGCGGCTTCGGCCGCTTTTGTTTTTCCTGTCTTCGTTACCCTACAGCACATGACCACCGCCATCCTCAGCGCCTTGCCCGAAGAACAAAGCTCGCTCGTCCAGCACCTGGCGCACCCCCAGCGCCTGATGCACGCGGGCCGCGCTTTCTGGCTGGGCGATCTGAACGGTCGGCGGGTGGTGTTGGCGCTTTCCGGCATCGGCAAGGTGGCGGCGGCCACCACGGCGACAGCGCTGGTGGAGCAGTTCAGGGTGGCGCGCATCGTTTTCACCGGCGTGGCGGGTGGCGTGGGCGACGGAGTGAACGTGGGCGACGTGGTGGTGGCGCAGGACTACCTCCAGCACGACATGGACGCCTCGCCCCTGTTTCCGCGTTGGGAAGTGCCCGGGTACTCACGCAGCCGCTGGGCATGTGATGCAACGCTGTCTGCTCTGCTTTTGGAAGCTGCCAGCGCTTGTGTATCAAGCGCTAGCGGTCAATTTGGCTTGAAATCTGAGGGGTTGAGCACCGTCGAAGGGGCTGTACACCGCGCACACCACGGCCTGGTGGCCAGCGGCGACCGGTTTGTCTCCGCCGCTGACGAAGCCCACCGCCTGCGCAGCGCCCTGCGTGACGCGGGCCACAACGTACTGGCCGTAGAAATGGAAGGCGCCGCCGTCGCCCAGGTGTGCCACGACTACGGCATCCCCTTCGCCGCGGCCCGCACCATCTCCGACCGCGCCGACGACACCGCCCACGTGGACTTCCCCCTCTTCGTGCAAACCGTAGCCAGCCGCTACGCCGAGCACATGGTGCTGGCGTTTTTGCAGAAACTATGAAATTGATAGCTGCTAGCGCTTATTGAATAAGCGCTAGAGGCCAATTTGGCTCATATTTTGCGCTGAGGTGACCGCCAAACCCATCACCCGCCTTGCCCAGGCTTCGACAAGCTCAGCCCGGACGGGCGGTGGCATGGGTGACGGGTAGTGGGCAGTGCGTAAGTAATTCAAGGGAACCTGCAATAGCGCCGCCACCCGTCCCGCCCCCACGCCGTGAAACCGGCGCACCCCAAACACCAGCGCCACCGCGGAACCGGCTCTGCCTGGCCGCTGGAGGCGTCCCCCCTCGGGGGGGAAGGCGCGCAGCGCCACAGGGGGGCTATTTCAACCAGCCGCGCTTGCGGAAGTACCACATAGGCCCCAGCGCACTGGCCACCATCAGCGCCACCACGTAGGGGTAGCCATAGGCCCAGTCGAGTTCGGGCATGAACTTGAAGTTCATTCCGTACACGCTGGCGATCAGCGTGGGGGGTAGCAGCGCCACGCTGGCCACCGAGAAGATCTTGATGATCTTGTTCTGGTTGATGTTGATGAAACCGACCGTGGCGTCCATCAAAAAGTTGATCTTGTCGAACAGGAACGCCGTGTGATTGTCCAGCGACTCGATGTCGCGCAGGATCTGGCGGGCCTCTTCAAACTGCTCGGAGTTGAGCATCTTGCTGCGCATCATGAAGCTCACTGCGCGGCGGGTGTCCATCACGTTGCGGCGGATGCGGCCGTTCAAGTCTTCCTGGCGGGCGATGGCCGCCAGCACTTCACCGGCGCGGGCATCGGTGACGTCCCCGGACAGCACCTGTTTGCTGACCTTTTCCAGCTCGTCGTAGATGCCTTCCAGCGTGTCGGCCGAGTATTCTGCATCGGCGTCGAACAGCGCCAGCAGGACTTCCTTGGCGTCCTCGATCAGACCGGGAGCGCGGCGCGCGCGCATGCGCAGCAGGCGGAAGACGGGCACGTCTTCGTCGTGGATGGAGAACAGCACGCCCCGGCTTTTGAGGTTGGCGTTGTGCTGGTTCAGGATGAAGGCCACGCGTACCGAGCGGGGGTCATCCTCGTCGTCGATCAAAAAGTCGCTGCGGATGTGCAGCTCGCCGTTGTCTTCTTCGTAGAAGCGCGCGGATTCCTCGATGTCCTCGTCCATCGCGTCTTCAGGGATGGACAGGCCGTAGTGCTGCTTGATCCAGCGCTTTTCTTCAAGGGTGGGGGCTTCCAGGTCGACCCAGATGGGCTGGAAGCGGGTCAGTTCTTCCAGGGATTCGATTTCTTCCTGGAACAGCCGGCCATTGGCGAGCGTGAAGATGTTGAGCATGGGCTCACTCCCTTGTTATGTGGCGTCGTCTGCGGTGGGTGCATGGGTTGCTTTCAACCCCACAGCAGCCAAGCAGGCCAGGGAGCTGAAAGCTACCAACTGGGGTAGGTTTCCAAGGAGCTTTCTCCGTAAAAGTAAGCAGTAAGCGAGCGGCGGATTATGGCACCGCGGGGTGGCAAGGCGGTGGCGCAGTGCGCACCCTTTAGAGCCTGTTCTCAGCCTGCGCTGGCGGCAGGCGCGCCGCGCACCGTGGCCAGCGCACGGCACAGGTCCGCCCAGGCGGCGGCCTTGTTGTCTTGGGATCGCAGTAAAAAGGCCGGGTCATAGGTGACCACGGCTGGGCAACCGGCCAGCTGGTGGGGCCCGGCGCGCAGGCGGCCCAGGGGCTCGGTGCGGCCCAGCGCTGCGCGGGCGGCCACATGGCCGAGCACCAGCACCATGGCGGGTTGCAGGGTGGCGACGGTGTCTGCCAGTGTGGCCACGATGTCAACGCCCTGGGCCTCGGTGCCGGGAGAGGCTGCACGTTCCAATGCCGCCAGAAACACCCGGGGGTGGCGGTGCAGCTGCATGGCGCGCAGCATGTTGTCCAGCAGGCGCCCGGCATCGCCACCCAGCGGGTCGGCGGGGGTGAGGCTTTCGGTCACGATGAGCCAACCTGCACCCAGCTCGGCGGGGGTCTGGGCCGGGTCGGCGCCGGGGTAGAGCGCTTGGGTGGGGTGCAGTTTGAGCGCGGGGGCCGCAGCCGCAGAGGCAGAAACCGGGGCTGCGGTCTGGGGGGGGGTGTTCGTGCGGGTTGGCGCCGCGGCCGCCGTGCGTGCGACCGCCGGAGTGGTTGGGCGCGGCGCGGGCACGGGGGCCGTGACAGGGATTGACGCCCGTGGCTGCTCTGCTGCGGGGTTGTTTGGGACCAGCGGCGCAGCGGCCACGGGTTCGGGCGGGCCCCACACGGTGACGCCCATTTCTTGCAACATGGCGCGTTGGCGCGCATCGAGGTGAAGGCTCATACGGGTAGAGGTAGGCGGTGGGCCGTGGCAGTGAGGGCCATCGTTGTGGTGGGCATCTTGGCGGGCATTAAAGCGGCAGGCTCATGACCACGGCGTCTTCGCGCAAACCCTGGTCTGCGGGGTAGTAGCGCTTGCGCTCGCCCACGCGGCGAAACCCATGGACCTGGTAGATGTGCTGGGCGCGCAGATTGCTGGCGCGCACCTCCAGCCACAGCCATTGGGCACCGCGCCCGCGCGACCACAGGGCCAGCGCATCCAGCAGCACCCGCGCCCAGCCCTGGCGTTGGAACTCGGGCGTGACGGTGATGTTGAGCAGGTGTACTTCGTCCACGCCCATCATGGCCACAAAGTAGCCCAGCAGGTGGTCGCCCGCCATCAGCACCTGGGCCTGGTAGCCCGACGCCAGCGCATCGGTGAAGTTGCCGCGTGTCCAGGGGTGGGTGTAGGCGCATAGCTCCACCGCCAGCACGGCGTCGAGCTGCGCGAGGGTCAGCGCTTCAAAGCGGGCTTCCAGGCGCAGTTCGGGCCGCGAATTCAGTGCGTCGCCGTCAGACGATGTGGGTAAAGCGCTCATGCCTTCTCAGGGTTGGGCTGCGGGCGGGTTGGCGCGCAGGGCGGCACGTTCGGCCGTGGTCTGCGCCACTTTATCGCGGATATAGCGGGGCAGCGCATCGCTGGGAGGTACACCGCCGCCCGCGGCCAGCAGGGCGGGTGCCAGGCGCAACAGGGCCGTGGCGGTAGGCAGGGCCACCACGTGGTTGGAGGTGGGGGCCAAACGGTCACCGTAGGGCGCCCGTGCGTTGCCCGCCACGGTCCACCCGGCGGGGGGCTGCACGGTTTCGGGCGCGCCCAGACCAAAGTCGGCATCGGTCTGCCAGCCGCTGTCGCCACCCAGCCACTCGCACCGCGCGTGGTAGACCTCGTCCATGCGCGCGTCCAGCACGGCCACCACCTGGGTGCAGCCATGTTGCTGGCGGGCTTCTTCGGCCACGGCAAGCAGGGTGTCTACCGGCAGCACGGGCACGCCCAAGCCGCCGCGGGCGCCAAACGCCAGCCCCTGCGCCACCGCACAGGCCGTGCGCAGGCCGGTGAACGAGCCGGGGCCTCGGCCAAACACGATGGCGTCCAGCGTGTCGAACGACAGCCCCGCCTGCGCAAGCAGCTGGCGCACCCCGGGTATCAGGGTGGCTGAAGCCTGCGGACCGCCTGGCCCCGTGTGTTGCCACACGGTATCGCCGTGCTGCACGGCGATAGAAAGCGTGTCGGTACTGGTGTCAAAGGCAAGCAGATTCATGGGGCCAGGGAGGTGGGCGGTGAAAACAGGGTCGGGGGTCAACGGTCACGGAGCAGAGCTGCTCACGGCTGCGGAGGTGGGTTTTGGAGCGCCCTGGCTTTTGCGGAGTACGCCCAGCAGGATACCGAGGGTCACCAGCAGCAGCCCCGCGAAGAGGTTCCAGTACATGGGTTCGTTCAGAAAAATCACGGCGCCCATGGCCGAGAGCCCGGGCACCAGCGCGGTAATCATGGTGGACCGCACGGGGCCATAGTGCTGGATCATGCGCGTAAAGCTGATGCCCGAGATCACCACCGATCCTCCGCCCTGAAACACCATCTGAAAGGCGATTTCGCTCCACGGGGCGATGGACAGGTGGCTCGTGACCGCGCCCAGTGCTACCAGCAGTGCGTAGGCTGGCAAATAAACCATGCAGGCAAAGGCGGTGATCGCAATGGTGGCCTGCACCGCGTCGACCGCGTGGCGCCGAGCCAGCACGCTGTAGGTGGCCCAGCACGATGCGGCCAGCATGAACAGCACATCACCCTTCCACACATCGCCGCCAGAAAAAGCCGCAAGCAGGCTGCGCCCACCCACCAGCAAGTCACCCGCCACGATCAGTGCCAGCCCTGCGGCGCGCAGCGGGGTGATGTGGTCGCGCAGCAGCACGGCAGCCAGCAGCGCCGTCCACAGCGGCAGGCTGCCAGGCATGAGCACCGCCGCATGCGTAGCGGGCGCATGAAAGAAACCCGAATAGGCGAGCAGCGCGTAGAGCAGCCCGCCAAACGTGCCCAGCAGCACGGTGGTGCGCAATGGCAGGGGGGAAATACCCAGCAGGCTGGATGCAGGCCCCTGCGCGCCCTTGGCGGCCCTGCGCCGCCGCACCATCCACCAGCCCCACGGCAGCAGCACCAGGCTGGCGCCAGTGATGCGCAGCAGGGCAATGTCGAAGGGGGTGAGCGTGCGCTGCGCCGAGGCGCGGGCGATGACGATGAAGCCTGTCCAGATGACGACGGTGACAACCGCCGCCAGCATGCCGATGGCGCGAGGAGAAAAACGCATCGGGGGATTATCGGTGTGTGCACCCTGCGGCGTTGGCGGCGGGGCGGTTACAGCGGGCTGACCCCCCGGGGCGGGCTATAGACTCCCGCCATGTTTTCTGTTTCTGTTTCTGTTTCTGATCTCTGGCGCCAAGTGGCGCTCCGTGGCGTTTTGGGTGTGCTGGCCATCGTGGCCACCACGGCACTGCCCGTTTTGGCCCAAACCGCCCCCGCCACGCCGAGCCTGCTGCCTGCAGAAGTCGAAGCGGCTCTGGCGCGCGCCAGGCTGCCGCGAGACGCCCTGTCGGTGGTGGTGGTGGATGCCCAAGGTGGGCGCACCCCCGCACGCCTGGCCCACCGGGCGCAGGTGCCCGTCAATCCCGCGTCGGTCATGAAGTTGGTGACCACTTATGCGGCGTTGGAGCAACTGGGCCCCGCTTATGTGTGGAACACCCCGGTGTACGTGCAGGGCACGGTGCAGGAGGGCAGCCTGCGGGGCAATGTATTTATCCAGGGGCAGGGCGACCCCAAGCTGGTCATGGAACGCCTGTGGTTGTTGATGCGCCGCCTGCAGGGCCAGGGCATCCAGGTCATCGTGGGCGACATCGTGCTGGACCGCACGGCCTTTGATGTGCCCGACCACGACCCGGCCCGTTTTGACGGCGAGCCCCTGCGGCCCTACAACGCCGCGCCCGATGCTTTGCTGCTGAACTACAAGTCGTCGGTGATGGCCTTTGTGCCCGACGTGTCAGCAGGCCTGGCGCGCATCCAGTACGACCCGCCGCTGGCGGGCGTGCAGCGCCAGGCCACCGTGGCGCTGGCGGCGGCAGGCACCGAGTGTGGTGACTGGCGCGGGGCCTTGCGGGCAGAGCTGGTCGATCCGGTCAAGGTCAGCTTTCAGGGCGTGTACCCCGCAGCCTGTGGCGAACGGGTATGGCCCGTGGCTGCGACCGACCCGCGTGGTTTTGCCGCGCGGGCCGTGGAGGGCATGTGGCGTGAGCTGGGTGGCAAGCTCACGGGCACGGTGCGCGAGGGCAAGGTGCCTGCGGGTCTCAAGCCGGCCTTTGTGGTCACGTCTCCAGCGCTGGCCGAGGTGGTGCGCGACGTGAACAAATACAGCAACAACGTGATGGCGCAGCATGTGTTTCTGACCCTGGCGCTGCAAAAGAATGGCGTCGCCACTTTCGAGGGCGCGCGGGAGGCCCTGCGCCAGTGGTGGCAGGTGCGCATGGGTGACGCGGAGCTGCCACTGGCCGACAACGGCGCGGGGCTGAGCCGCGACGCGCGCATCACGGCACAGGCGCTGGCCCGCATGCTGCAGGTGGCCTGGGTGTCGCCGGTGATGCCAGAGCTGGTGGCTTCGCTGCCCATATCGGGGGTGGATGGCACGCTGCGCCGCAGCCAGAGCCGTGCGGGCACCGCCCACCTCAAAACGGGGAGTCTGCGCGATGTGATGGCGGTGGCGGGCTATGTGCACGCGGCCAGCGGGCGCCGGTATGTGCTGGTGGCTGTGGTCAACCATGCCAACGCAGGGGGCGCGCGCCCGGTTCTGGATGCCCTCACCGACTGGACTGCCCGCGACCAGTGAAAAACTCAGAGCGGCTCTGCAAAGCCCGCGGCCTTTCGCCCCCCACATTCCATGCAAATCTCTGAACTGATCGGCTACCTGGCCGCTGCCCTCACCACCTGCAGCTTTGTGCCTCAGGCGCTGCACACCTTTCGCACGCGGGACGTGAGTGGCATCTCGCTGGGCATGTACAGCGTGTTCACTGTGGGCATTGCGCTGTGGCTGGTATATGGATTCGCACTGAAGGCCTGGCCCATCGTGGCGGCCAATGCCATCACGCTGGTGTTGGCGGGCGCCATCCTGGGCATGAAGGTGGTGTACGGGACGCGCCGGCGGCGTTGACGCAGCGGGTGTGGGCGCGGGCGCTGTCACCTAGGCGTCTGTTGCGCAGGGTGGCCCGCGTTATCCCCAATGGATGCTGCAGTGCAGGTGCGCGCACGATGCGTCGTTCTTCACTGACCGAGGGTTCCATCCATGACGTATTTCCGCCTTACCTGTGTCGCCGCCGCTGCAGTCCTGCTTGTCGCTTGCGGGGGTTCTGACGACCCCGCGCGCGGCGCGTTGATCGACCCTCCAGCCACGCTGACCACCTTGACCGCGGCCCAGATCGACGCAGGCACCGCTGCCAGTGGCCTGCAGGCCATCAGCGGCAAGGCCAAATGTGATGTGAAGGTGGTGTCGCTGAACTACGCCACCGCAGGCGCCAAAAGCGGCGAAAGCACCAACGCCTCGGGCGTGATGCTGGTACCCGCTGGCAGTTGCACCACCGCTGCAGCCCTGGTGGCCTACGCCAAGGGCACTGATGTACAAAAGCCGCACACACTGGCCAACCCGCAAGACGGCGAAACCTTCTTGCTGGCCGCCATGTATGCCGCCCAAGGGTATGCCGTAGTGGCCACCGACTACCTGGGTTTTGCCAAGTCAGGCTACAGCTACCACCCCTACCTGCATGCCGACTCGGAAGCCACCTCGGTCATCGACTCGGTGCGCGCAGCCCGCAATGCAGCGAGCACCGTGGGCGCCAGCCTGTCGGGCAAGGTCATGTTCACCGGCTACTCGCAAGGCGGTCACTCATCCATGGCAGCGCACCGCTCCGCGGAGCGCGACTACGGCAATGAATTCAACGTAGTCGCGGGCGCCCATTTGGCAGGCCCCTACAACCTGTCGGGGTCGCTGCAAGTGCCTGACGCGATTGCGGGGGTGCAGTTCTTCGTGCCCTACCTGGTGACCGCGTGGCAGAAGGTGTATGGCGATGTCTACAGCGACGTGAAGACGGTGTTCAAGGCCCCTTACTCGGGCTACATCGAGAACCTGCTGCCCAGCCCGACACTCAACTACACCACCTTGGTGACGAGCGGGATGCTGCCCGGCGGCACGCCCAACCAGGCGCGCGACGCGGTTTTCCAGCCCGACTTCATCAAGGGCTCACAAACCAGCACCACCCACCCCCTGTATTTGGCGGCCAAAAAGAACGACCTGCTGGGCTGGAGCCCCAAGGCGCGTGTACTGCTGTGTGGCGGCGCGGGTGACCCCACAGTGCCACCGGCCGTCCACCAGGTGGTGATGAAGGCCGATTTTGACCGCCGGGGCCTCACCAACGTTACATCGGTCGATGTGGATGCCGCCATCCAAGCCACCTTTGGCCCCGGTGGCAAAGCGCCTACAGACCCCACTTCGCCCGCGTTTGCCGCCTACTACGGCAGCTACCACGGTACCTACGAGCCACCGTTCTGCCATGCGCAGGCCCGTGCTGTATTTGAAACCGTCAAGTAATTCCATTTCAAAACCATCCGTGTCGTTGTTGCTTCGCCTTGCCCTGCTGAAGCACTGTCTGCGGCTTCGCGCCTCGACACGAATGATTTAGAAACGGAACAAGCCAAAGGGCATCTGCCTGCGCTGCCCCTGCAGGGCAGCGCACAGCAAAAAGCCGACCCTGGGGTCGGCTTTTTCTTTGCGCATTTTGTGCGCTGTGTCTCGTTGCAGCGCTATTCACGAGCGCTGTCAGACCACAGCTGCTGATTTACCAGCGTGCCTTCAGGCGATCATGGGCGTAGGTCCCAAACTGGCGTTGCGCAGACGGCGTGAGGTAGACCGAGTCGGCGAACACATACGAGGCCTGATTGGCACCCGACAGCAGGGTCGAAGTGTTGCACAGGGCCGAATTGACCCGGCCTGCGCCAATGCCGATGCCGTTGCTGGCGTCCACCGAGGTGCACACGGCGGTGGTAGCGTTGTTGAAGCCGTAATTGGCGGGTACGTCGGCGTAGAGGTTCACGTAGTAGGCCAGGTCCACATACAGCACGTTGGCGCCCAGGTCCACAATGCCCACGAGCAGGCCGTCGTTGAAACGGCTGCTGGCGTCTGCCAGCAGGGTTTCGCGGCCAATGGTCTTGGCCCACGGGGTCTTGCTCAAGTTGTAGGTGCCGCTCACCACCACGTACTTGGCGCCTGCCGTCACCAGGCGTCGCACCTGCGCGGCCAGGTCTTCGCCGGCCTTGCGGGAAGCCGCCACCATGGCGGCTTCGGTCTGGGTCCCCGCGCTGACGGCGGCCATGCCGGCGATCACGTCGCTGATACCGCCACTCAAGATCACCACATCGTTGGCGCCAAAGCGGTTGCTTGCCAGAAAGGTGTCGATCTGCTCGGTGATGGTGGGGGTGCTGGCGTTGCCTGCCGCATCGGGCTTGGCGGCCACACGTGCATTGCCGACGGCATAGCTCTTGCCCCCCGTTGCAGCAGGCGTCAGGGACTTGCCATAGTTGGCAGCCACCTGCAGCGTCCAGTTGTTCACGCTGCCGTCATTGACGGTGTAGAGCGAACCCTTTTGCCCCACGTCGCTGTTGGCATCGCCAAACGCGATGAAGCGTTCGGGGGTGATGGCTGATTCGGTGGTGCTTGAACCACAGGCCGCAAGCAACGCGGCCGACGCACATGCGGCGACCAGTACGGTGCGGCGCATCCAATTTGCTGCCATGTATTTCTCCAGAAAAGTGGGGGGTAGTTTAGCGGTGCAATGTCAATGCATGTAAAGCAGCGCCATTGCGGACCGTCACGCTGCAGCAGCGCGCTGCAAGCGGTCGCGCACGCCTTCCCATTCGGGGCTGGGGGGCGGGGTCTCGATCCAGATCAGTTTCACGCCATCGCCGTCAAACCCGCGTAGCACAGCAAACAGCTGCTGCGCGGTGGCGGCGGCGTCGTCGGGCATGCGGCGCATCACCAGCTTCGAGGACTTGGTGCGCAGCACGGAACGGGCGTAGACCGCGATGTGGACGGCTTCGGCCCCCAGCAGGTCCAAACCGGTTTGCAGGCCCTTGGCGTCCATCAGCCGGACCTTGGCATTGGGCGCGTAGTGGGCTTCGAGCGTGCCCGAGGCGCGGGGTGTGAGCGCGGGCAGGTCTTCTTGGGACAAGGGCGCCGTGCCGCAGGCCGCCCGGATCTGCTCGCGCGTGATGGCGCCGGGCCGCAGCAGCACAGGCACGCCGCGGGTGCAATCCACAATGGTCGATTCAATGCCCACGGCGCAGGGCCCGCCGTCCAGCACCAGCAGGTCAGCGCCCAGCTCGTCCTGCACATGCTGGGCGGTGGTGGGGCTCACGCGGCCAAAGCGGTTGGCACTGGGCGCGGCCACGCCCCACACGGGCGGCCCGCCTTGGGTCTGGTCCTCGCCGGGCGCCGCGCAGGCCAACAACAGGGCATGCGCCACTGGGTGCGCGGGGCAGCGCAGGCCCACACTGTTTTGGCCGCCAGTAGCGGCGGCGGCGATACCGGGCAGGCGCGGCAGGATGAGGGTGAGCGGGCCGGGCCAGAAGGCATCGACCAGCTTTTGCGCAAAGTCCGGTACCTCGCTGGCAAAGTGCGCGATGCCGTCGGCGTTGGCCACATGCACGATCAGCGGGTGGTCACTGGGACGCCCCTTGGCGGCAAAAATCTGCGCCACAGCGGCATCGCTGCTGGCGTCGGCGGCCAGGCCGTACACGGTTTCGGTGGGCAGGCCCAGCAGTGCGCCACTGCGCACAGCCCGCGCTGCAGTGGCGATGGATGCGGGCAGGGTGCCGTCAAGAATCATGGATTGAACCGCCATCAGAACGGTGCAATGCCCAGCAGCGCTGCGGCCTGCAGGGCGGTGGCGCGTGCGGCTTCGGCGGTGGCGGCGGTGATGTTGAGGTGGCCCATCTTGCGGCCGCGCTTGGCTTCGCGCTTGCCATACAGGTGCAGGTGCGTGCCCGGCAGGGCCAGCACCTTGGTCCAGGGAGGCGTCCGCTCGGCATCGCCTTGGGCAAACCACAGATCGCCCAGCAAGTTGAGCATGACGGCCGGGCTGTGCTGGCGCGGCTGCGTCAGCGGCAGGCCCGCCATGGTGCGCACCTGCAGTTCAAACTGCGACACGTCGCAGGCGTTCTGGCTGTAGTGGCCGCTGTTGTGGGGGCGGGGGGCGATCTCGTTGACGACCAGGCTGCCGTCCTGCAGTACGAAGAACTCCACACACAACACGCCCACGTACTGCAAGCCGTTTGCTATCGAAATCGCAGCTGCTACCGCTTGCTGAATAAGCGCCAGGGGCAGATTTTGCTCAAAAACTTCTGTCACGGCCAAAATGCCGTCTCGGTGCAGGTTGCGTTGCACGGGCAGGTGTACGGTGGCGCCGTCAGCGCCCCGCGCCACAATCACCGAGCATTCCAGCGCCAGCGGCAGCATTTTTTCCAGCACGCACGGTACGTTGCCGACAGACTCCCATGCCGCAGCCAGCTCGGCGGGCGTCTTCACGCGCACCTGGCCCTTGCCGTCATAGCCCATGCGAGCTGTTTTCAGGATGCCTGGTAAGAGATAGGCCCCCACGCTCCCCAAGGGGGCGCTCGCTTGCTTGGGGCGGCCCGGCGCTGCGCTCGGTTCAGCCGACACGGCCGCCAGTTGCTCGGCCGTTTCGATCACCGCATACGGCGCACAGGGCACGCCGCAGGCCACAAAGTGGGCCTTTTCGCGCGCACGGTCCTGCGCCACGGACACGGCGCTGGCGGCGGGTGACACGGGGCACTGCGCGGCCAATGCGGCCAGCGCCGCAGCGGGTACGTTCTCGAACTCGGTGGTCACCGCATCCGACAGGCGGGCCAGCTCGGCCAGGCCTTGGGGGTCTTCGTATCCCGTCTGGATGTGGTGGTGGCTTACCAGCCCCGCGGGGCTGGTGGGGTCGGCATCGAGCACGGCGGTGAAGTAGCCCATGGCCTGCGCCTGGTGCACAAACATGCGGCCCAGCTGGCCGCCACCGAGCACGCCTAGCGTGCTACCGGGCAGAAGGGGTTGATCAGTGAAGTTTTTCATCGCCGGGCCGCCCCAAGATGAAAAAGCGGCACCCTCGGGGGGCAGCGATCCGCGCAGCGGTGGAGCGTGGGGGTCTTGTTCATGCAGGCGGCAAGGTCATGTTGCGCGCCACCTCCGTCTGCTCGGCGCGGAAGGCTTCCAGGCGCTGGCGCAGTTCGGGGCTTTCGTTGGCGAGCAGGGCCACGGCAAACAGGGCCGCGTTGGCCGCGCCCGCCGTGCCGATGGCAAACGTTGCCACGGGGATGCCTTTGGGCATCTGCACGATGGAATGCAGCGAATCCACGCCTTGCAAATGGCGGCTTGCCACGGGCACACCCAGCACGGGCACGGTGGTCTTGGCGGCGATCATGCCAGGCAGGTGGGCGGCGCCCCCGGCCCCGGCGATGATGGCCTTGAGGCCCCGGCTGACAGCGGCCTCGGCGTAGGCAAACATGTCGTCCGGCATGCGGTGGGCCGACACCACGCGGGCCTCGTGGGCGATGCCGAACTGTTCAAGAATTTGCACTGCATGCTGCATGGTGTCCCAGTCGCTGCTGGAACCCATGACGACGCCGATCTGGATGGGTTTCATGGTGTTGGGGTGGCAGGTGACGGGCTGAACCCGCCTGCACCGCTGTAGGTAGAACCGGCGATTTTACTTTTTGCGCCCCCCTTCTTGGCACCCGGACATTTCGATGGGCCAAAATAGCGCGAACAAGCACCATCGGCCCCCGGCCCACCACCATGATTGATGTCACCGTAGAGAACTTTGAAACCGAGGTGGTTGCCGCCTCGATGAACGTCCCCGTGCTGGTGGACTTCTGGGCGCCCTGGTGTGGCCCGTGCAAGTCGCTGGGCCCGGTTCTCGAAAAGCTGGAAACCGCCTACGACGGCCGTTTCAAGCTGGTCAAGATCGATTCGGACCAGGAGCAGCAACTGGCGGGAATGTTCGGCATCCGCAGCATTCCCACCTGCGTGCTGCTCATGAACGGCCAGCCTGTAGACGGCTTCATGGGTGCTTTACCTGAAGGCCAGGTCCGGGAGTTTCTGGACAAACATGTGCCCACTGCGGATGAGGTGGTGGCCGAAGCCGAGGAAGAAGAGGCCCTGGACGCCCTGGCCGAAGGCGACACTGGCACTGCGCTCGAAAAGCTGCAGCACGCCGTGGTGACCGACCCGTCCAACGACGATGTGCGTTTTGACTACGTCAAGCTCTTGCTGCAACTGCGCCGTGAAGACGACGCCAAAGTGGCGTTTGCTCCGGTGATCGCCAAGGCAGCCGGTTCGCGCAAGCTGGGTGCGCTGAAGGCGTGGATGGATGCTCTTGATTTTGTAGCTGCTAGCGCTTATGGGGAAAGCGCTGGAGCCGATTTTGACTTAAAAATCGCCACCAACAAGCGCGACTTTGACACCCGCTACGCCCGCGCGCGCTGGCTCATGGCGGGCCAGCGCTGGACGGACGCCATGGACGAGTTGCTCGAAATCCTCATGCGCGACAAGGCCTGGGGTGAAGAGCTGGCCCGCAAGACCTACGTGTCCATCCTTGAAATCATCGAGCCCCCCAAAGTCAAGGTGGCCGACGGCCAGATCCCGCCCGATGACCCCGTGGTGGCCACGTACCGCCGCCGCCTGTCGAGTGTGGTGCTGAGCTGATCCACTGGAAACCCCGGGAGTTTTCCCCCGCGCAGGCTGTGAAAAACTCCGGCGGATGGGTTTATCGATCACTTGCGCAATGCGAGCCGCAGTGACTATCTTTCGCACAACGGCCCGGTATGTCGGCGCAGGGCTGCTGTGCCTGTGCATGTGGCTGGCGGGGTGCGCCACCCGACCGCCGGAGCCAGATGCTGTGGTCACCGGCGTCGCTTTGACCCGTGAACGCGTCGTCCTGCCACCCGAGGCGGTGTTCGAGGCCACGTTGCTCGACGTGACCAACCCCGACGCGCCGCCGGTGGTACTGGGTCGCCAAAGGCGCGAACCCGCAGGGCAGCCACCGTTTGCCATCCACATTCCCTATGCTTCAGTGCGTTTTGTCCCCAAGGGTCGGTACGAGGTGCGGGCGACGCTGTCGCTGGAAGGGCGGGTGTTGTGGACCACGGACATGCGCAACCCGGTTCCGCAAGATGCCGCCTACCGCCACGTGAGCATCCAGCTGCTGCGGCTGTTGCCCCAGCAGGCCCGGGTCGAGGCCGGCGTGCCACTGGCGTTGACGCACTGGCGGCTCACCGAGATCGACGGCGAACCCGTGCCGCGGCCTGCTGAGGGCGCGGTCGGCCCGCATCTGGTGCTGCACACCGACGAGCCCCGGGCCACCGGGTCTGGCGGGTGCAACCGGTTCTTGGTGGACTTCGACGTGCAAGGCGGGCGAATGCGCTTTGGGCGGGTGGTGTCCAACATCGCGCTGTGCCTGGAGTCGAGCGGCGTGGAAGAGCGGTTCTTCAGCACTCTGGCCGTGGTCGAAAGTTTTCGGCAGCAGGGCTTGCAATTGCTGCTGCGGGACGCCGAAGGCAAACCCGTGTTGCGCTTTGAGGCCACGGAAACCCTGTTGAAGTGACGCCGCCGTGCAGCCGATGCGCGCGGTGAAGGTCCCGCGCGTCTTGTGGCTAAAAAGGGTGGCTTACTGCGATGTCAGCCGCTCCAGCGCCTCGCGGTATTTAGCGGCGGTTTTTTCAATCACGGCTTGGGGCAGGCGGGGGGAGGGCGGGGTTTTGTCCCAGGGCTTGCCGTTGACCTGGGCCTGTTCCAGCCAGTCGCGCACAAACTGCTTGTCGTAGCTGGGCGGGTTTTGACCTGCCGCCAAAGCCGCTTCGTAGCCTTCCACGGGCCAGTAGCGCGAGCTGTCGGGCGTGAGTACTTCGTCCATCAGCACCAGTGTGCCATCGGGCGCCAGGCCGAACTCGAACTTGGTGTCGGCAATGATCATGCCCTTGGTCAACGCAATCTCGGCCGCAGCCTTGTAGATGGCAATGCTCAGATCTCGGATCTGGGCCGCCAGCTCCGGGCCGACGATGGCCACGGTCTGCTCGAACGTGATGTTTTCGTCATGCTCGCCCGCCGCAGCCTTGGCGGCGGGGGTGTAGATGGGCTCGGGCAGCTTGGCGGCGTTGGTCAGCCCGGCGGGCAGGGGTACGCCACACACCGATTGCGAGTCTTGGTATTCCTTCCAGCCGCTGCCTGCCAGGTAGCCGCGCACCACGGCCTCCACTGGAATGGGTTTGAGGCGCTGCACCAGCATCGACCGGCCACGGATCTGGGGCGCTTCCTCTGGGCTGACCACACTTTCCGGTGCATCGCCGGTCAGGTGGTTGGGGCAGATGTGACCGAGCTTGTCGAACCAGAACAGCGCCATCTGCGTGAGTAGCTCGCCCTTGCCAGGGATCGGCTCGCCCATGATCACGTCGAAGGCCGACAGGCGGTCGCTGGCCACCATCAGGATGCGGTCGTCGCCCACGGCGTAGTTGTCGCGCACTTTGCCGCGTGCAAGCAGGGGCAGCGAGTTCAGTGCAGAGGTATGCAGGGCGATGGAGCTGGGCTGGGTCATGGTGTCGGTATGGGCGGTCGGTACCCGCTGCAGGCAGGCCGGAAAACGTGGGGCGGAGTCGCGGAAACGGTCATCCCGCGCAACCGGTGGATTTTACGCGCCGGGCCAGGAACCCCTGCCCCGTGTGGGGCAGCCGGTTGTAGTCTCATGGGAAGTAGGGGCGCCGGAGCGCAATACAACCCGCGCCCCCTTTGCCGCCCTGCGCACTCACCCACATTGCGGCACACTGTGCGGCCCCGCATCCGACATGGCCGCCTCTGGCGCTTCCCCTTGCCCTCCAACTCCGCTCTCACCCCGCGCCGCGAACTCTGGCTGCTGTTCACGCTGGCAGGCATTCAGTTCACGCACATCCTCGACTTCATGATCATGATGCCGCTCGGGCCTCGGTTCACGCAGTTGTTCTCCATCAGCGATGCGCAGTTTGGCCTGCTGGTCTCGGCGTACACGCTGTCGGCGGGGGTGTCGGGCTTGCTGGCCTCTACCTACATTGATCGTTTCGGGCGCAAACGCCTGTTGCTGGTGTTGTATGTCCTGTTTGGCTTGGCGACGCTGGCGTGCGGAATCGCGCCGACTTACGGGGCGCTGATGGTGGCGCGCGTTCTGGCGGGGGCGTTTGGCGGGGTGTTGTCCGCTTTGTCGCAAACCATCGTGGCCGATGTGGTGCCGTTTGAGCGGCGCGGGCGTGCCATGGGCATCGTGATGACATCGTTCTCGGTGTCCACCGTTGCCGGGGTGCCGCTGGGCCTCATCTTGGCGGAGCATGGCGGGTGGAACATGCCTTTTATCGCGATCGCCGTCATGGTGGGTGTGCTGGCCATTCTGGCGGCGCGCACCATGCCTGTGATGACCGCGCATGTGCATGCCGCTCACGGCCGAACCGCGCTGGGCGGTATTGGGCAGGTGCTGGCAGACCCGAACCACCGCTGGGCCTTCTTGTTTTCCGCGTTGCTCATGTTTACGGGTTTTACGGTGATTCCCTACATCACCATCTACATGCAGACCAATGCGGGCGTACGGGCCGACCAGATCCCGCTGGCGTACTTGTGCGGAGGCGTTGCCACCCTGTTCACCGCCCGCCTGTTCGGTCGGTTGACGGACCGGCGCGGCAAGGTGCCCACGTTTCGCTGGCTGGCGCTGGCGGCTGCGCCTTGTCTGCTGGCCATCACGCTGGTGCAGGGGATGCCGTTGTGGGGCGTGCTTGTGGTGTCTACGCTGATGTTTGCTTTTGTGAGCGGACGGATGATTCCCGGTATGGCCATCGTGGCATCGGCGGCGCAGGCGCCGCTGCGCGGCACATTCATGACGCTCAACGCGTCGGTGCAGTCGGCCGCGATGGGCGTGGCGTCCCTGGTGGGTGGGATGTTGATCAGCCGCGATGCCCAGGGGCTGGTGCAGAACTACTGGATGTCAGCGGTGGTGGGTATTACGGCCAGCCTGCTCTCGATTGCAGTGGTGGGCCGGTTGCATTTGCATGGCGCCACGGCTTCCTCGAAATAACGCTCTGCTGGAGCACTGCCGTGGGAGCTGCCTGTGCCGCGGGGCGCTTTGCGGCAACTCAGGCATTGTGCGCGCATTTGCGTGGCTTGGCACCTTGCCCGGCATAACCCAGCGGGCTGGGCCGGTATGGGATTGCTTTTCGGTGGGGGCAGGGGCATAGTGAACTCACGTCGACGGATGCATCCAAGTTCGCCGCGCCGCCCCTTTGATCCAGGACGGTGTTTCTTCCACCAAGAGCCACAGGAGACTTATTTATGAACTTGACGATCAGCGGTCACCACCTCGAAGTTACCCCTGCCTTGCGCAACTACGTCACCAGCAAGCTGGACCGGATCACCCGCCATTTTGACCAAGTTGTCGATGTCAAGGTGCTGCTGACAGTAGAGAAGCAAAAGGAAAAGGAGAAGAGGCAACGAGCGGAATGCAACATCCACGTCAAGGGCAGCGATCTCTTTGCCGAAAGCTCCCACGCTGATCTGTATGCCGCTGTGGATGAGCTGGTCGACAAAATGGACCGTCAGGTGGTGCGCCACAAGGATCGCATCCAGGATCACCACCACGAAGCCGCCAAGCGCGAAATGCACGCCTGATGCGCTATCCCTGAGCCAGGCACAGCAGCCGCCCACTCGGGCGGTTTTTTTTGTTGCCCAGTGCGCCGCGCTCAGGGTTTTCGCCAACATGTGCATAATTGTTACCCTTGACCATGAACCGACTTGCCTCCATCCTGCCTCCCGCTCAAGTGTTAGTGAGCCTGGACGCCACCAGTAAGAAGCGTGCTTTTGAAGAGGCGGGTCTGCTTTTCGAGAGCCAGCACGGCCTCTCGCGAGCGCTCATCACTGACAGCCTCTTCGCCCGCGAGCGCCTCGGTTCCACAGGTCTCGGACATGGTGTGGCCATTCCGCATGGGCGCATCAAGGGTCTCAAGGCGCCCATGGCCGCCGTGTTTCAGTTGCTCAATCCCATTGGGTTTGATGCACCCGACGAGTTGCCGGTGGGCCTGCTGATTTTTTTGCTGGTGCCCGAGGCGGCAACCCAAAAACACCTCGAAATACTTTCCGAGATTGCCGAGCTGTTGAGTGACTCTGTATTGCGTGAAAACCTCAAGGCCTGCACCGATGCAGCTTTGCTGCACGGCATGATTGCCAGCTGGCAGTCGACGCAAACGGCTTAGTCCTTCCCCTGCTTCGCATTCGTCGTTAGCCATAACCGTGAAGCCCAACGTTGTCAGTGCCGATGTCCTGTTTGAAGAGTTTCGCGGCCTTCTGAAATGGGAATGGGTGGCGGGCCTCGGGGCGTCTGAGCGGCGATTTGATGAAGTGGCCGTGCGCTCCGCACGCTCCGGGGCGGACTTGGTCGGCTACCTCAACTACATCCATCCCTACCGCGTCCAGATTCTGGGCGAGCGGGAAATCGCGTACCTGAGCAGCGCCTCCCCGGATGATTGCAAGCGGCGCATCGCCCGTATCGTGACGCTGGAGCCGCCCGTGCTGGTGCTGGCCGACAGCCAAGTGGCGCCAGACGCGCTGGTGTCGATGTGCGAGCGGGCGCAGATTCCGATGTTCTCCACCCATGAGTCGTCGGCGTTTGTCATTGACGTTCTGCGTGCCTACCTGTCCAAACATTTTGCCGACCGCACCACCATGCACGGCGTGTTCATGGACATCCTGGGGCTCGGCGTGATGATCACGGGCGAGTCAGGCCTCGGTAAAAGCGAGCTGGGCCTGGAGTTGATCTCGCGCGGCAACGGTCTGGTGGCCGACGATGCCGTGGACCTGTCTCGCATCAACCAGACCACCATCGAAGGCAAGTGCCCTGAGCTGTTGCAGAACCTGCTGGAGGTGCGCGGCATCGGCTTGCTGGATATCCGCGCCATCTTTGGCGAGACGGCGGTGCGACGCAAGATGCGGCTCAAGCTCATCGTGCACCTGGTGCGCAAGGAGACGCTGGAGCGCGACTACGAACGTCTGCCGTATGAGCCCCTCACGCAGGACGTGCTGGGTGTGCCCGTGCTCAAGGTTGTGATCCAGGTGGTGGCAGGCCGCAATATTGCCGTGTTGGTCGAGGCGGCGGTGCGCAACACCATCTTGCAACTGCGCGGAATTGATACCTATCAGGAGTTCGTGGAGCGGCACCGCCGCGCCATGGAGCACGATACCGGTAGTTAGGCTGCTGCGTATTTGATAGTTGTCAGCGCTTGCTAAATAAGCGCTAGGGCCATTTTTGAGCAAACTTCCGCAAGAGACTGGCGCGCCCCAAAGGCCAGTGCACCCGTGGAACCGGCTTTGCCGGGCCGCCGGGTGCGTCCCCCTCAGGGGGATGGCGCGAAGCGCCTCAGGGGGAACCTATTTACTTGCACAGCTGGCGCACTGGCCATACAGGGCCATGGTGTGGTCCTGCACCACCCAGCCTTTGGCCTTGGCCACGATCTGCTGACGCTTTTCGATCTCAGGGTCGTAAAACTCTTCGACCTTGCCACACGACGTACAGATGAAATGGTCGTGGTGCTGACCTTCGTTCAACTCGTACACCGCTTTGCCGCTCTCGAAGTTGCTGCGGATCAGGATGCCGGCTTGCTCGAACTGCGTGAGCACGCGGTACACCGTGGCCAGGCCGATGTCCGAGCGATCTTCCAGCAGCACGCGGAACACGTCTTCTGCCGTCATGTGGCGCTGGGCGCCCTTCTGAAAGATTTCCAGAATTTTCAGGCGGGGTAGCGTGGCCTTGAGTCCCGTGCTTTTGAGTTCGTCGATATTGGTCATGGCATGCTCTTTCGGGTACGGGCCTCCTCCTTGGGGTCGCAAGGTCAGCCGCTACAATGGGGCGATCATATCCTCCGCCCTTTTATCCATGCACGTCAAAGCCCGTTGCAGCGCCCGTTTGGGCCTGGTCCTGTCGATCGGTGCCAGCTTGGTTGCCCTGGCTGGTTGCAGCAGCTTCGATGGCGCCAGTAACCGCCTTGCCAACCTGGTCACGCCCTACAAGGTAGATGTGGTGCAAGGCAATTTTGTATCACGCGAACAGGTGCAAGCCCTGCAGCCCGGCATGAGCCGCCAGCAGGTGCGTGAGATCCTGGGCACCCCGCTGGTGACCAGCGTGTTCCATGCGGATCGCTGGGAATACGTGTTCACACTCAAACGTCCCGGCGAAGAAATCCAGACCCGCAAGTTGACGGTGTACTTCGCCGGTGATGTGCTGCAGCGGTCGGAAGGCGACGAAATGCCGACCGAGACCGAGTTTGTGGCCACCCTCGGCTCGCGTGGCAGCAAGGGCAAGGTGCCGGTGCTGGATGCGACGCCAGAGCAGCTCGCCAAGTACCCGGCTTCACCACGCCCCCCTACGGATCCAACGGCAGCGCCTTTGGCTCCCGCCTCCATCAGTTACCCGCCGCTCGAAGCGCCTGCGCGCTGATGTGAGCGGCACAGCGGCGCACGGTGCTGGCCTGCCCGCTGCCCCTTCAACATACAGGACTCTCATGACTGGGACATCTTTGCCTGCAGCGACCGCTGCTACTCCCTGCCGTGTGGCCGTTGCCGGAGCTTCGGGTCGCATGGGTCGTATGCTCATTGAGGCCCTGCGTGCCAGCGACGACTGCGTCCTGACTGGCGCGCTCGATGTCGCCGCCAGCCCTGGGATTGGCTCGGACGCCACTGCCTTTCTGGGCCATGCCAGCGGCGTGGCCATCACGGCAGACCTTGCCACGGGGTTGAAGAACGCCGATGTGCTGATTGACTTCACCCGCCCCGAAGGCACCCTGGCCCACCTGGCGGTATGCAGCCAGCTGGGGGTAAAGGCGGTCATCGGCACAACAGGTTTTTCGGACGCGCAAAAAGCCGAGATCGCAGCGTTTGCCCAGCGCACCGCCATCGTCATGGCGCCCAACATGAGCGTGGGCGTCAACGTCACGCTCAAGCTGCTGCAAATGGCTGCCAAGGCCATGGCCACCGGCTACGACATCGAAATCATTGAGGCCCACCACCGCCACAAGGTGGATGCGCCTTCGGGCACCGCGCTCAAAATGGGAGAGGTGATTGCCGACGCCATGGGCCGCGACCTCAAGGAATGCGCTGTGTACGCCCGCGAAGGTGTGACGGGCGAGCGCGACCCGTCGAGCATCGGTTTTGCCACCATCCGCGGTGGCGACATCGTGGGCGACCACACGGTGCTTTTTGCCGGTATTGGCGAGCGCATCGAGATCACGCACAAGTCCTCCAGCCGCTCCACCTACGCCCAGGGCAGCCTGCGGGCGGTGCGGTTCCTGGCGCAGCACAAGACAGGCATGTTCGATATGTTCGACGTGCTGGGCTTGAAATGAAACACCCCCTGAGCCGCTTCGCGTCTTCCCCCTCTCTCGCTGCGCGGGAGGGGGACGCCACCCGTGGCCTGGCAAAGCCAGTTCCACGGTGGCACTGGCTTGAGCCCCGCCAGTTTCATGGGTTGCGGGTGGTACGCAGCACAGTGGGTCACTGAATGGACGCTCTCCACTGGTGGCGCCAGGGCGACGCTGTCACGCAGGGCGCGGCGCTGGTGTTGCTTGCCATGTCGGTGGCGAGCTGGGTGGTCATCGTCTGGAAGCTGCGGCTCATGCGCCAGGCCAGCGCCGATGTGGCCCGCTGTACGGCGGCGTTCTGGCAAGCCCCGGCGTTGGACGTTGCGGCGCAGCGTTTGCAGTCATTTGACCGTGCAGCGCTTGTCCTTCCTCTGGTTGTTGCTGCAAATTCGATAGCATCACTGCCCCCGTCCAACGAACAAGCCACCTTGGCGACGGCAGGCAGCCTGTCGCAGCGGCTCACGCGCGTGCTGCGCGATGCCTTGCACGGTGTTCTGGGGCGCCTGCAGTTTGGCCAGGTGCTGTTGGCCACGGTGGGCTCCACGGCACCGTTTGTGGGACTGTTGGGCACCGTGTGGGGCATCTACCACGCGCTCACCGCCATGGCGGGCGCGGGGCAAATCACCATTGACCGTGTCTCTGGCCCTGTGGGCGAGGCGCTGGTCATGACGGCTGCCGGGCTGGCGGTGGCGATCCCCGCCGTGCTTGCCTACAACGTATTTGGCCGCCTGATTGGCCGCATCGAGGCGGACCTGGAAGGCTTTGCGCTTGATTTGCGGGAGCTGCTCATCGACACGGCGTCCGCCCAAGGTTTGTCTGGCACCGCAGAAAGTCAGAGCCGTGTGAGCCGACCCGCCGCCGGGCCGCCCCAAGCCGGGTCAGCCCCCTTGGAGGGCAGCGAACCACGCGCAGCGGGGGGCATGGGGGCATGAGTTTCGGACGACTGGAACGCACCACAGGGCCGCAGCCCATGAGCGACATCAACATGACGCCGCTGGTGGATGTGATGCTGGTGTTGGTGGTCATCTTCATCCTCACGGCGCCGTTGATGGCCAGTTCCATCCGTCTTGACTTGCCACGCGCAGAAGGTGCCACACCCGGTGCCGCGCCGCAGTTCATCACGCTTGTGGTCGATGCGGCCGGCCAGGCCTTTCTCGACGATCAACCGCTGTCCCAGCCCGCCCTGGCCGAGCGCCTGCGCCGCATCGGTGCCGAGCAACCCGACACGGAAGTGCAACTGCGCGCAGACGCCGCCGTTCCCTATGGGCGCGTCGTCGAGGTGATGGGCGCCGCGCATCTAGCCGGGCTGCAGCGCATTGGTTTTGTGGCCGAACCCACGGCGTCCGGCAACCCGCCCGCACCCGCCAAGGCGCCCTGAGACGTCCGTTTGGCGCAGTCCAGCAGGCGCTCGCACCGATGGCAGGCCGGTTGGCGGGCATGACAGCCTAAAATCGCCCCAGCGCGGCCCCGCGGCTGCCCACTTCTCTCACCCCCGAGTCCTCATGCAAGACAAATACTCTCCCCAAGACGTCGAGCGCGCCGCGCATGACCACTGGACCGCCACCGACGCCTACCGCGTGACGGAAGACAACAACAAGAAGAAGTTCTACGCCTGCTCGATGCTGCCGTACCCTAGCGGCAAGCTGCACATGGGCCATGTGCGCAACTACACCATCACCGACATGCTCACGCGCTATCTGCGCATGAACGGCCACAACGTGTTGATGCCCATGGGCTGGGATGCTTTTGGCCTGCCTGCTGAAAACGCGGCGTTGAAAAACGGCGTGCCACCCGCCCAGTGGACGCGCGAAAACATCGCGTACATGAAAAAGCAGATGCAGGCGATGGGCCTGGCCATCGACTGGAGCCGCGAAGTCGCCACCTGCGACCCTGAGTATTACAAGTGGAATCAGTGGCTGTTTTTGAAGATGCTGGAAAAAGGCATTGCCTACCGCAAGACCCAGGTCGTGAACTGGGACCCGGTGGACATGACCGTGCTGGCCAACGAGCAGGTCATTGACGGCAAGGGCTGGCGCACTGGCGCCACGGTCGAAAAGCGCGAGATCCCTGGCTATTACCTCAAGATCACCGACTACGCCGAAGAGCTGCTCGACTTTGTGACCGGCGACAAACTGCCCGGCTGGCCCGAGCGCGTCAAGCTGATGCAGGAAAACTGGATCGGCAAGAGCGAAGGCGTGCGTTTTGCCTTCCCGCATGACATCGCCGGTGACGACGGCGCGCTGATTGGCGACGGCAAGATGTATGTCTTCACCACGCGCGCCGACACCATCATGGGCGTGACCTTTTGCGCCGTGGCCCCCGAGCACGCGCTGGCTGCACACGCCGCCAAGACCAACCCCGCGCTTGCAGCCTTCATAGAAGAATGCAAGAGCGGCGGCACCACCGAAGCCGAGCTGGCCACGCAAGAGAAAAAGGGCGTGCCCACGGGCTTGTTCGTCACCCACCCGCTCACCGACGAGAAGGTCGAAGTCTGGGTCGGCAACTACGTGCTGATCGGCTACGGCGACGGCGCCGTGATGGGCGTGCCCGCCCACGACGAGCGCGACTTTGCGTTTGCCCTCAAGTACGGCATCGAGATCAAGCAGGTCGTGCTGGTCGACAAGGAACTGTTCAACTACCACGAGTGGCAGGACTGGTACGGGGATAAACAGCGCGGCGTCACCATCAACTCCGACAGCTTCAGCGGCCTGGGCTACAAAGAGGCAGTTGCCGCTGTGGCCCACGCCCTGCAGGCCAAGGGCCTGGGCGAGACCAAGACCACCTGGCGTCTGCGCGACTGGGGCGTGAGCCGCCAGCGCTACTGGGGCACCCCCATCCCCATCATCCACTGCGACGAACACGGCGCCGTGCCCGTGCCCGAAAAAGACCTGCCGGTGGTGCTGCCCACCGACTGCGTGCCCGACGGCTCGGGCAACCCGCTGCACAAGCACGAAGGCTTCCACGCCGGTGTGACTTGCCCCGTGTGTGGCAAGGCCGCGCGGCGCGAGACTGACACCATGGACACCTTCGTGGACAGCTCGTGGTACTTCATGCGCTATTGCGACCCGAAGAACATGGACTCCATGGTGGCCGACGGCACCGCGTATTGGATGCGCGACCAGCAAAACGCGACTGGCGGCAGCGGCATGGACCAGTACATCGGGGGGGTCGAGCACGCCATCCTGCACTTGCTGTATGCGCGCTTTTGGACCAAGGTCATGCGCGACATGGGGCTGGTAACGGTAGACGAGCCTTTTACCAAGCTGTTGACGCAAGGCATGGTGCTCAACCAGATCTATTTCTGGCGCGATGAGAAGGGCGGTAAAAACTACTTCCCGCCAGAGGCCGTCACCCAGGTGCTGGATGCGCAAGGGCGCATCGTGGGCGGCAAGCTGACCGAGGCCGAAGGGGTGTATGCGGCGGGCCTGGAGCTGGAATACGGTGGCGTAGGCAAGATGGGTAAGTCTGAGCGCAATGGCGTCGATCCGCAGGACTTGATCGCCAAGTACGGCGCCGACACCGCCCGCCTGTACACCATGTTCACCGCCCCGCCCGAAGCCACACTGGAGTGGAACGACGCGGCGGTGGAAGGCAGCTACCGCTTCTTGCGCCGTGTGTGGAACTTCGGCGTCAAGCTGTCTGCTATGGATATGGAAGCTGCTAGCGCAAGCGTAGCAAGCGCTAGTGCCCTAGAAGATGTGGAATTCGGCAAAGAGGCCAAAGCCCTGCGCCTGGAGATCCACACCGTGCTCAAGCAGGTGGATTACGACTACCAGCGCATGCAGTACAACACCGTGGTCTCGGGCGCGATGAAGATGATCAACGCGCTGGAAGACTTCAAGGCCACCGACTCGGCCGGTGCCCAGGTGGCGCTGATCGAAGGTTTTGGCATCTTGTTGCGCTGCCTGTACCCCGCCACGCCCCACGTTGCGCACAGCCTATGGAGCGGCCTGGGATACAGCACGCAGCTGGGCGATCTGCTCGACGCGCCCTGGCCGAAGATCGATGCCAACGCGCTGGTGCAGGACGAGATCGAACTCATGCTGCAGGTCAACGGCAAGCTGCGCGGCTCCATCCGGGTGGCTGCACAGGCCGACAAGGCCGAGATCGAGCGCGTGGCGCTGGCGAGCGAAGCCTTCACCACCCAGGCTGCGGGCGCTGCGCCCAAACGCGTCATCGTGGTGCCGGGCCGACTCGTGAACATCGTGGTGTAACGGTGATGAACAAGCGCACACTGCTCTCCCTCGCGCCGGTGGCCCTGCTGTCTGCCTGCGGTTTTCGGCTGCGGGGCGTGCCCGAGTTTGCATTCAAGTCGGTCTACATCGCAGCGCCTGCCGGTTCTCCGCTGGCGCGCGAGCTGCAGCGCACGCTCGCGGGCTCCGGCAGCCCGCTCACGGTGCTGCGCGACGCCGCGTCCATGCCCACCGCAGAGGTCATTCTGGACCTGCTGCAGGAGCGGCAAGAGCGCGTGGTCGTCGGCCAGAACGCTTCGGGCCAGGTGCGTGAGCTGCAGCTGCGGTTGCGCATCAAGTTCCGTCTGCGCACGCCCACCGGGGTGGAATGGATTCCCGAGACCGAGCTGCTGCAGCAGCGCGAGATCAGCTACAACGAAACCATCGCCCTGGCCAAAGAGGCCGAAGAGGCGCTGCTGTTTCGCAACATGCAGACCGATCTGGTGCAGCAGCTGATGCGCCGGTTATCGCTGACGCGGGCGCCGACGTAAAAATTAGATGAAATATGGCCCTGGCGCTTATTGGATAAGTGCTAGTAGCTATAAATTTGATAGTATCGCGCAGTGCGGGCGCGTTGCGGGCGCATTTCTGCGGCATTCCGGTGCCACTGCGCGTGGCGCCCTTAAGCGGGGCGGATGCGCATCAGCGTGCTTTTGCCAAACAGCGATTCCACCAGGTCCACCGCCAGCACCGCGGTGCTGTTGCGCACATCCAGCGCGGGGTTCAACTCCATGATGTCCAGCGACGCCAGGCGGCCGCTGTCGGCAATCATCTCCATGCACAGCTGCGCTTCGCGATAGGTGGGCCCGCCGGGCACGGTGGTGCCCACGCCGGGTGCAATGGCGGGGTCCAGAAAATCCACGTCGAAGCTCACATGCAGGTGGGTGTTGGCGTCCACGCCCGTGAGCGCCTGCTGCATGGTCTGGCGCATGCCCACTTCGTCGATGTAGCGCATGTCGAAAACCTCCAGGCCTTGTTCATGCACAAAGCGTTTTTCGCCCTCGTCGACGCTGCGGATGCCGATCTGGCGGATCTGGTTCGTTTGCAGCGCGGGGCCGCCGCCGGGCATGCGCGCCAGGTGCGTCAGCGCCTCGGGCCCAAAGCCGCACAGGCATGCCACGGGCATGCCGTGCACATTGCCGCTGGGCGTGAGGTCGCTGGTGTTGAAGTCGGTGTGCGCATCGAGCCACAACACGCGCAGCTTCTTGCCCGCCTCTGCACAGTGGCGGGCCACCGCGCTGATGCTGCCCAGGCCCAGGCAGTGGTCGCCCCCCAGCAGGATGGGCAGGTGGCCCAGTTGCAGTTCGGCATACACCGCATCAAACACCCGCTGGTTCCAGTCGACCACATCGGCCAGGTGGCGGTAGCCGTCCACCGGCGGTTGCCAGGGGTTGGCCGGGCCCGTCAGGTTGCCTCGGTCAAACACCTGCAGGCCATGGCTCTCCAGCGCTGCCTGCAGCCCCGCGACCCGCAGCGCCTCGGGGCCCATCGATGCGCCCCGCGCGCCCGCGCCGATGTCGGTGGGGGCGCCAATCAGGCTGGTGGGCTGTGCGGTGCGCAGTGCAGTGGGGTTCATGGTGTCGGGGCCTCTTGAAGGGCAGGGGTGGAGCGGAGCCGGGTGGCGGTGCCTGTGGGGTGCGCCGGGGCGGGCACGCCTTGCAGCACACCAAACAGATCTTTCGGATTGTCCATCTGCGGGATCAGGTCGATGGGGGTGGCCAGGTGGGGGTGGGTGTGCAGCAGCGCATGCAGCGTGCGCAGCGCCGAGAAATCTTCCAGCGCAAAGCCCACCGAGTCAAACACCGTCACCTCGTGATCGCTGGCGCGCCCGGGTGCGTGGCCGCGCAGCACCTGGGTGAATTCGGTCACGGCAAAATCCGCCGGCATCTGCTGGATCTCGCCTTCGATGCGGGACTGGGGCTCGAACTCCACCACGACACGCGCACCGCGACCATCGGGCGCAGCGGGCGCACCGGGCCTGCGCAGGATGTCGGGGTGCAACTCGGTTTTGCCGGGGCAGTCGCCCCCCACTGCGTTGAGGTGCATGCCGGGTTCGATCATGTCGGGCGTGAGGATGGTGGCGTTGCGTTTGTCGGCCGTTACCGTGGTCACGATGCCGCTGCCACGCACGGCCTCGGCGGTGGAGGTGCAGGGCACCACATGCAGCCCAGGCAGCGACAGGTGCTGCAGATTGCGGGCCAGTTTGGTGGTTGCGGCGGGGTCGGTGTCAAACAGGCGCAGTTCGCGCACGCCCAGCAGGTGGTAGAACGCCAGCGCCTGGAACTCGCTTTGTGCGCCGTTGCCGATCAGCGCCATCGTGTGGCTGCCCGGGCCTTCTTTGCGCGCCATGTGGCGTGCCACCAGCACCGACATCGCGGCGGTGCGCAGCGCGGTGGTCAGGGTCAGTTCAGACACCAGCAAGGGGTAACCCGTGTCCACATCGGCCAGCACACCAAAGGCGGTCACCGTCAGCAGGCCCTCTGCGGTGTTTTTGGGGTGGCCGTTCACGTACTTGAAGCAATACAACTCCCCGTCGCTGGTGGGCATCAGCTCGATCACGCCGCCGGGCGAATGGATGGCGTGGCGTGCGGATTTTTCAAAGCTCTCCCAGCGCCGGTAGTCGTGCTCCATGGCATCCACCAGTTGCTGAAGAAAAGCGGCCAGGCCCACTTGTTGGACCAGTTGGCGCACGCTGTTGACGCCCAGATAGTTGACCATGGTGTTTGTCTCCGTACGTTTTGAATGCGAGGCTTGGCACAAGGGCCCGGCGCCCGCTTTGTCGCTGCTAAGCAAAATTGTCTGGTGGGCTTCAGCCAAAGAAAAGGGAGAAAGCTGTGCAATTCTTGAGGCAAAACGTGCAATTTGCGCAGTGGATTTGACGTTTTGCGTGAAACGGGGGTGTCGCACCGTCAGCAGAAGCCCGCGTTAAACGGGTGCCCGGCAACGCCAAGGCGATAAACTTTGCCGCATGCAAGTCGCCCTGGCCCAACTCTCTTCGCACCTTCAACGGGCCCTGTCGCCGCTTTATGTGTTGCACGGCGACGAGCCCTTGCTGCAGCAAGAGGCCGCTGACACCATCCGCACCACCGCCCGCGCCCAGGGTTACACCGAACGCACTTCCTACACGGTAGCAGGCGCTCACTTTGACTGGAGCGCCGTGCTGGCCGCCGGTGGCAGTTTGAGCTTGTTTGCCGACAAGCAGATCGTCGAGATCCGCATCCCGTCGGGCAAGCCCGGCAAGGACGGCAGCGTGGCGCTGCAGCAGGTGGCGGCGTCGGCGCAGGGCAACGACAGCACGCTGACTCTGGTGATGCTGCCGCGCCTGGATAAAGCCACGCGCACCGGCGCCTGGTTTGCGGCGCTCGAATCCAGTGGCACCTCGATCCAGATCGACCCCATCGAGCGCGGCATGCTGCCGCAGTGGATTGCGCAGCGCCTTGCCGCGCAGGGCCAGCGCGTGGTGTCCGGCGAAGAAGGCCAGCGCACGCTGCAGTTTTTTGCCGACCGGGTGGAGGGCAACCTGCTGGCTGCGCACCAGGAGATCCAGAAACTGGCCCTGCTGCACCCGGCGGGCGAGCTGACGCAAGCCCAGGTGGAAGGCGCTGTGCTTAACGTGGCGCGCTACGACGTGTTCAAGTTGTCCGAATCCGTGCTGGCCGGGCACACCGCGCGCGTGCAGCGCATGCTCGACGGCCTGCAGGCCGAGGGCGAGGCCGAGGTGCTGGTGCACTGGGCGCTGGCCGAAGACATCCGCGCCCTGAAGCGCGTGAAAGATGCCATGAACGCGGGCCGCCCCCTGCCCATGGCCCTGCGCGAGAACCGCGTCTGGGGCGCCAAGGAAAAGCTGTACGAACGCATCCTGCCCAAAGCCAGCGATGCCGCGCTGGCGCGGCTGCTGCAGTCCGCGCATACCGTGGATGGCATCGTCAAAGGACTGAAAGTGCCCGACTGGCCCACCAATGGCTGGGAGGCGCTGCATCGGCTGGCGTTTCAGGTGTGCAGGTTGACGCAGGCTGCGCGCTGAGGATTCAAAAGTTTGAATGTTTTTGGGCTGTGGCGCTTTTCCATAAAGCGCTGATAGCTATAAAAATAGTAGCATCTGGCCGCACGCGCCCAGGTGGGTCATGCCTGCTCCAGCAGGCCCCGCGCCTTATCCACCCACATCTGCAAGCTGTCCACCAAGTCTTTCTGGCTGAACGAGCAGCTTTCTTCCGAAAACAATGCGCTGGATTCGAGCCGGTCCAGCAAACCGAGCAGCACGTCGGCGTAGCGCTGCGGCAGGGCCGCGAGCAGGTCAGGCTGATTGCGGGCGGTGTGGCTCAGGGCAGACGCAGTGAGGCAGCCCTGGGTGAATGCGGTCAGCGCGTCTTGCACCGGGGTGACGAGGTGGGATCGGGTCATGTCGGCAGAGTTGAAGAAAGCGGGGGCTTCAAGGGTAACCGGGGTTATGTTTCCCGTGCCGGGGCATCTGCGGCAAAATCGCCGGATGAACGCGCTCAACGTGGCTGAATACACCCACACCCTCGGTTTCCAGGCAAAAACGGCCTCAGCGCTGATGGCCAAAGCGCCAGCAGCTATCAAAAACAAAGCACTCAAGGCCCTGGCACGGCTGCTGCGCGACAACGTGGATGCGCTGCAGGTGGACAACGCCCGCGACCTTGAGCGTGCCCGCGCCGCAGGCTTGCCTGAGCCGATGGTGGATCGCCTCAAGCTCACCCCCAAGGTGCTGGAGACCTGCGCTGAGGGCTGCGAGCAGCTGGCGGCCATGCCTGACATCATTGGCGAGATCCTCGGCATGAAGCAGCAGCCCAGCGGCATCCGCGTGGGCCAGATGCGCGTGCCGATTGGGGTGTTCGGCATGATTTACGAAAGCCGCCCCAACGTGACCATCGAGGCCGCGTCGCTGTCGATCAAGAGTGGCAATGCCTGCATCCTGCGCGGTGGCTCAGAGGCCATTGATTCCAACAAGGCCCTGGCCAAACTGGTGCAGCAGGCATTGGCCGAGGCCGGCCTGCCGCAAGACGCGGTGCAGCTGGTGCAGACCACCGACCGCGAGGCCGTGGGCCAGCTCATCACCATGCCGCAGTTTGTGGACGTGATCATTCCGCGCGGCGGCAAGGGCCTGATCGAGCGCATCAGCCGCGATGCCAAGGTGCCCGTCATCAAGCACCTGGACGGCAACTGCCACACCTATGTAGATGACCCCTGCGACATCGCCATGGCGGTCAAGGTGGCCGACAACGCCAAGACCAACAAGTACAGCCCGTGCAACGCCAGCGAAGGCCTGCTGGTGGCCCGCGGTGTAGCGGCCGAGTTTTTGCCGCTGATCGGCGCGGTGTATGCCGCCAAGGGCGTGGAGATGCGCGGCTGTATTGACTCGCTTCGCATCTTGAAAAACGTGCCCGGGGCGTTTTTGGCCCAGGCCACCGAGCAGGACTGGAGCGAGGAGTACCTGGCGCCCATCATCAGCGTGAAGATCGTGGCGGGTGTGGACGAGGCCATTGCCCACATCAACCACTACTCGAGCCACCACACCGATGCCATCCTCACCACCAACCACGTGCACGCCCAACGGTTTTTGCGCGAAGTGGATTCAGCCAGCGTGATGGTGAATGCCAGCACACGGTTTGCCGACGGCTTTGAGTTCGGCCTTGGCGCCGAAATCGGCATCAGCACCGACAAGTTCCATGCGCGTGGGCCGGTGGGGCTGGAAGGCCTGACCTCGCTCAAGTACGTAGTGCTGGGCGAAGGTGAGATACGGGCTTGATGTACTCTCAATTTAATAGCTGTAAGCGCTTTCTGGTATTGCGCTAGAGGCTAATTTGGCATGAAAATCATCATCCTCGGAGCGGGCCGCGTGGGCCAGAGCGTGGCGGACAGTCTGGTGTCCGAACGCAATGACATCACCGTCATCGACACCGACGCCGCCCGCTTGCGCGATCTGGAGTCGCGTTTTGACCTGCGGGGGGTGGTGGGCAACGGCATCGAGCCCTCTGTGTTGGTTGAGGCAGGCGCCCACGACACCGACCTGCTGATTGCCTGCGCCGCGCAGGACGAGACGAATCTCGTGTGCTGCAAGATGGCGCAGCTGCTGTTCAACATTCCCACCCGCATCGCGCGGGTGCGGTCCACCGGGTTTCAGTTTGACGAGCGCTTGGCGGGACCCGAAGGTTTTGCGGTGGACCGCATCATCTGCCCCGAAGAATCGCTGACCCGCTACATCGGCAAGCTCATCGACTACCCCGAGGCCATGCAGGTGCGCGAGTTTGCGGGCGGGCGGGCCTGCCTGGTGTCGGTGCGCGCGCGCGCGGGGGCACCCATGGTCAGCCACACCATCTGCGAGCTGCGCGAAAGCACGCCCGATGTGGCCATGCGCCTGGTCGCCATCTACCGGCGCTTTCAGGACGAACCCGACCGCTTTGTGGCCTGCGATGGCCATACCCGCATCGAGCCGGGTGACGAGGTGTTTGTGCTGGCGGCCAGCGGGCACATCGCCAACGTATTGACCGCGCTGCACCGGCGCGATGCCCAACCGGTCAAGCCCGTGCGCCGCATCATGATTGCGGGCGGCGGGCACGTGGGTCTGCGGCTGGCGCGACAGCTCAGCAAAGAGGCGGGGCGGTTTCACATCAAGATCATCGAAGACGACGCGGACCAGTGCATTGCGCTGGCGTCGGAGCTGTCGTCGGACGTGCTGGTGTTGCAGGGCGACAGCACCGACGAGGGCTTGCTGAGCGGCGAGAACATCGAAGAGATCGACTTCTTTCTGGCGCTGACGGATGACGACGAGGACAACATCATGTCCTGCCTGCTTGCCAAGCGCATGGGCGCACGCCGCGTGCTGGCGCTGATCAACCGGCGCAGTTATGCCGACCTGATGCACGGCACGCAGATCGACATTGCGCTGTCGCCAGCGCAGGCCATGCTGGGCGAGCTGCTGGCCTACGTGCGTCAGGGCGATGTGCAGGCCGTGCACAGCCTGCGCCGCGGCGTGGCCGAAGCGCTGGAGATTGTGGTGCGCGGCGACCGAAAGACCTCTCGCGTGGTGGGCCGCAAGGTGAGCGAGCTGTCGCTGCCGCGTGACGTGCACATGGGCCTCATCGTGCGCGGCTTGCCCGAGTCGCCGGATGTGTCTGCCGACGACCTGCGCGAGCCCGAGGTGATCATTCCGCGCAGCTCCACCGTCATCGAGAGTAACGACCACGTGGTGTTCTTCCTGCCGCACAAGCGGCTGGTGCGCGACGTGGAGAAACTCTTCCGCGTCAGCGCCACGTACTTTTGATGCACCCTCCTGAGTCGCTTCGCGCCTTTCCCCCGCTCTCGCATTGCTGCGCAATGCGGGCAGGGGGACGCAGCCCGCGCACGCAAGCGAAGCGCCGCCTTTGCGGCGGGGCGGCCCTTGCGCGGCTGCCCTCGCTTTGGCAGCGCCCCTCTCGGGCGCTGCGGGCGGCGTGTAGTGCGCTGCATAACAGGCGTTCATCATGACGGACATGTTTCCCGTGCTCAGGGTGCTGGGCATCCTGATCATGATTTTTGCGCTGACCATGGCGCTGCCGCTGTCGGTGTCGTGGTTCATGGGCGATGGCGTGTGGCATGTCTACCCCGTGGCGATGGCGGCCACCATGGCTTTTGGCTGTGGCCTGTGGTGGAAGCTGCGCCTGTTTCGCCGCGAGCTGCAGCCACGCCACGGCGTCATGCTGGTCACGCTGGTGTGGGTGCTGCTGCCGTTGTTTGCCGCGTTGCCATTGATGCTGGTGGCGCACGACATATCGCGGCCGATGTCGTTTACGCACGCGTACTTCGAGGCCGTCTCGGGGCTGACGACCACCGGGTCCACCGTACTGAGCGGTCTGGACACGCTGCCGGTGTCGATGAATGTCTGGCGCACCTTCTTGCAGTGGGTGGGCGGCATGGGCATCCTGATTCTGGCCGTGGCAGTGCTGCCGCTGCTGGGTGTGGGCGGTAGCCAGCTTTTCAGGGCGGAGGCCGCAGGCCCGGTCAAGGACGCAAAACTCACCCCGCGCATGACCGAAACCGCCAAGGGCCTGTGGGGCGTGTACGCGATTTTTTCGCTGTCGTGTGCGTTGGCGTACTGGCTGGGGGGCATGGACCCGATCAACGCGCTGATGTACATGTTTTCTACCGTGAGCCTGGGGGGCATGTCGCCGCACGACACCAGTTTTGGTTTTTACCAGTCGCCTTTGCTGGAGGGCGTGGCCGTCGGCTTCATGCTGGTGGCCAGCTGCAACTTTGCGCTGTACTTTGTGGCCATCCGCAAGGGGCACTGGCAAGGCTTCTGGCGCGACCCTGAACTGCGCGCTACCTTGTTCACGCTGATCGGGGGTGGGCTGCTGGTGGCCGGTTTGTTGTGGGCGAAGGGCGTGTATGGCCCGCTGGACGCGCTGCGCTACGGCATGTTCAACTTGGTGTCGATTGCCACCACCACCGGTTATGCCACCGTGGACTACCTGGGCTGGCCCGTGTTTGCGCCGGTTTTCATGCTGCTGCTGTCGGGCGTGGCCACCAGCGCGGGGTCCACGGGCTGCGGCATCAAGATGGTGCGCATGCTGATATTGCTCAAGCAGGCGCGGCGCGAGATGAACCGCCTGGTGCACCCGCGCGCCGTGCAGCCCGTGCGCCTGGGTGATGCGGTGGTGGACAACCGCGTGATCTTCTCGGTGCTGGCCTTCATGCTGGTGTACGGCGCCACCATCATCGGCCTGAGCATGGTGCTGCTGCTGACCGATCTGGACCCGGTGACGGCGTTCTCGGCCATCATTGCCAGCGTCAACTGCATGGGGCCAGGCCTGGGCAGCGTGGGGCCAGCGTCCAACTACGCGGTGCTGACCGATTTCCAGGTGTGGGTGTGTACGCTGGCGATGCTGTTGGGGCGGCTTGAAATCCTGAGCTTTATGGCCTTGCTGACCCCGGCGTTCTGGCGCCGTTGAGGCGACTGGCCATCGGCCTGCCTTGCGAAACCGGCGCGTCGCCCCATCTCTCTACAATTCGTCGCAATTGCTTCCCGAGGGCTTTCCATGGTTCCGCATCTCATCACGGCCCTGACCGGGCCGATCAACGAACTCGAACAGCGCATTCTCGACTCGATGCCCGCCATCGAACGCTGGTTCCGGCTGGAATGGATGGAGCACACGCCGCCGTTCTATACCTCGGTCGACATCCGCAACGCGGGCTTCAAGCTGGCACCGGTGGACACCAATCTGTTCCCGGGTGGCTGGAACAACCTGACCAAGGAAATGTTGCCCCTGGCCGTGCAGGCCGCCATGGCCGCCATCGAAAAAATCTGCCCCGAAGCGCGCAACCTGCTCATCATCCCCGAGAACCACACGCGCAACACGTTCTACCTTGCCAACGTGGTGCAGCTGCAGCGCATCTTCAACATGGCGGGGCTTAACGTGCGCGTGGGCTCCATCAGCCCCGAGATCAAGAAGCCCACCCTGATTGAGCTGCCCAACGGCGACTCCGTCACGCTGGAGCCCGTGGTCCGCACCAAGGGTCGCCTGGGCCTCAAAGACTTTGACCCCTGCACCATCCTGCTCAATAACGACTTGTCGGCGGGCGCCCCCGGCATCCTGGAAGACATCCATGAGCAGTACCTGTTGCCGCCGCTGCACGCGGGCTGGAGTGTGCGCAGGAAGAGCACCCACTTCAAGAACTACGAAGAAGTGGCCAAGCGCTTTGGCAAGATGCTGGGCATCGACCCCTGGTTGGTCAACCCGATGTACAGCCAGTGCGACGGGGTGGACTTTGCCGAAGACAAAGGCATGGATCAGCTGCAGTCCTCCGTGGACGCGTTGTTGACCAAGGTGCGCCGCAAATACAAGGAATACGGCATCAACGAAAAGCCGTTTGTCATCGTCAAGGCCAACAACGGAACTTATGGCATGGGCGTCATGACCGTGCGCGATGCCAAGGAGTTGGACGCGGTCAATCGCAAGACCAAAAACAAGATGGCGTTTATCAAGAACGGCCAATCGGTCAACGATCTCATCATCCAGGAAGGCGTGCTCACGCAGGAGCGCGTGAACGACGCGGTGGCGGAGCCCGTGGTCTACATGATGGACCGCTACGTGGTGGGCGGGTTCTATCGCATGCATGCCGAGCGCGGCGTGGACGAAAACCTTAATGCCCCCGGCGCGAGTTTTGTGCCGCTGGCGTTTGAGCACAGCACCCACATGCCCCAGCCGGGCGTGCGCCCCGGGGTGAGTGCCCCCAACCGCTTTTACATGTACGGCGTGGTGGCGCGCCTGGCCATGCTGGCGGCCAGCTACGAGCTGGAGGCGACCAACCCGGACGCCGAGGTGTACGACTAGCAACCCCCCTGAGTCGCCTGCGGCGCCTTCCCCCCAGGGGGACGCCGCCAGCGCGGCGGGGCGGCCCTTGCGCGGCGGCCACTGGTAGGGGCGCGCCAATATCACAGGTTGCGTGCAGGTAGGCCAGACCTAAAAGCAGCGCAATGACTTGCGCGGCCTGCCACGCCCACGCCCGGCTGCCAAGGGCCAAGTTGCTGCGTTGCAACATGGGGAGCTGCATCCACGCGCTTGATCTGGCTCAGGCGCACAATAGCGTTCCCAAAAGTAACGGAACCCCGTCTGGCCCTGTGCCCGGGGGCGGTCAGTGCAAAGCTCCAAGTCATCGCTCGCAGCGCTCACGCTGGGCGCCATCGGTGTTGTGTATGGCGATATCGGCACCAGCGTGCTGTACGCGGTCAAAGAAGTCTTCGGGTCGGGCCATGTGCCTTTCACCCCGGACAACATCTACGGCATCCTCTCGATCTTCTTCTGGACGCTGACGGTCATCGTCTCGCTCAAGTACGTGGTGCTGGTGCTGCGCGCCGACAACAACGGCGAAGGGGGACTGGTGGCCATGCTGGCCCTGGCCTCGCAGGCGGTCAAAGACAAACCCCAGTTGCGCAGTGTGCTGCTGGCGGTGGGCATGTTTGGCACCGCGCTTTTTTATGGCGATGGGGTCATCACCCCCGCCATCTCGGTGCTGTCGGCGGTCGAGGGGCTGGAGGTGGTCTCCCCGCATTTCAAGCAATACGTCATTCCGATCACGCTGGTCGTGTTGTTTGGCCTGTTTGCGGTGCAAAAGCGCGGCACCGGCGGCATCGGCAAGTTTTTTGGCCCCATCACGCTGGTGTGGTTCTTCACCATTGCCGTGTTGGGTGTCTCGCACATCGTGGGCCACCCCGAAATCCTCTGGGCCATCAGTCCGCACCATGCGCTGGGGTTCATGTGGTCCTATCCGGGCACGACCTTCATCATCCTGGGCGCGGTGGTGCTGTGCGTGACGGGCGCCGAGGCGCTGTATGCGGACCTGGGCCACTTTGGCAAACGCCCCATCCGCCTGGCATGGTTTGTGGTGGCCATGCCCGCGCTGACGCTCAATTATTTTGGACAGGGCGCACTGCTGCTGGCAGAGCCTGAAGCCGTGAAGAATCCGTTCTACCTGATGGCGCCCGACTGGGCGCTGATACCGCTGGTGATCATGGCCACCATGGCCACCGTCATCGCGTCGCAGGCGCTCATTACCGGCGCGTTCAGCGTGACCAAGCAGGTCATCCAGCTCGGTTACCTGCCGCGCCTGAACATCCAGCACACCAGCGTGCGCGACACGGGCCAGATCTACATCCCGCTGGTCAACTGGGGGCTGTTTTTTGCCATCGTGCTGGCGGTGGTGATGTTCCGGTCGTCCAGCAACCTGGCCGCAGCGTATGGCATCGCCGTCACCCTGGACATGCTGATCACCACCACGCTCACGTTCTTCGTGATCCGGTATGGCTGGGGCTATCCGCTCGCGCTGTGCGTGGCTGCCACGGGCTGCTTTTTTGTGGTGGACCTGGCGTTTTTTGCGTCCAACCTGCTCAAGCTGTTCAAGGGTGGCTGGTTCCCGCTCATGATCGGCGGCATCGTTTTTGCGCTGATGATGACCTGGAAGGAAGGGCGCCGGCTCCTCAACGAGAAGATGCGTGCCGACGCGATTGATCTCAAGGACTTTCTGGAATCGGTGTTCATCAGCCCGCCCACGCGCGTGTCGGGCACGGCCGTGTTTCTTACCGCCGAGGCGGGCGCGGTGCCCAATGCGCTGCTGCACAACCTCAAGCACAACAAGGTGTTGCACGAGCAAAACCTGTTCGTCACCGTGTACAACCACGAGACGCCCTGGATTGGCCTGGACAAACGCTTGCAGGTCGAGCCCTTGGGCCATGACTGCTGGCAGGTGGTGATCCATTACGGTTTCAAAAATGATCCTGATGTGCCGCGTGCGCTGGAACTGCTGCGCGGCCGCGGCTGCGAGCTGGAGGCCATGACCACCAGCTACTTCCTGTCGCGTGACACCGTCATCCCCACCATGGGTGGCGGCATGGCGCCCTGGCGCGAGAAGCTGTTTGCCCAGATGCACCACAACGCCAGTGGTGCCGCCGACTTTTTGCACCTGCCCAACAATGCGGTGGTGGAGCTGGGCTCCAAGATCGAAATCTAAAAAGTTTTGGTCTTTTCGGCCTCTAGCGCTCATCCATAAAGCGCTAGCAGCTATTAATTTGGTAGTTTTGGCAGCCACGAGACAGTGTTCTGCACCAAGGCGGGGCGCAATCAGGGGCCCGGTGCCAGAATCCTGCCCATGCAATTTTTCAAAGATCTGAGCCTGTCAGCCGCCACTGCGGGCTTTGTCGCGGTGTTGGTGGGCATCACGAGTTCGGTGGCCATTGTTTTCCAGGCCGCGCAGGCGTTTGGTGCCACGCCTGCGCAGATCACGTCCTGGATGTGGGCGCTGGGGCTGGGCATGGGCTTGTGTTCTCTGGTTCCGTCCCTCGTCTTGCGCAAGCCGGTGATGATCGCCTGGTCCACACCGGGCGCTGCGGTATTGGCGACGGCGGGTGCTGCAGGCGGCTTTGACATGGGCGATGCCGTGGGAGCGTTTATGGTGAGCGCTGCCCTCATTACTCTGGTGGGGGCTACGGGATGGTTTGAGCGGGTGATGAACCGTATCCCGATGGAAATTGCAGCAGCCTTGCTTGCCGGAGTGCTGGCGCGGTTCGGTTTGCAGGCGTTTACTGCGGCCCAGACGGCGTTGCCGCTGGTGCTGCTGATGCTGGGGGTCTATCTGGTGTCGCGCCGGTGGGTGGCGCGGTATGCGGTGGTCATCACCCTGGCGGTGGCCGTGGCGTATGTGGCGACCCAGGGTCAGATGACGTGGTCCGCCGTGCAGCTGGAGTTGGCGGTGCCGGTTTTTACAGCGCCCGTGTTCAGCGTGGCGGCGACGGTCAGCTTGGCCATTCCGCTGTTTGTGGTCACCATGGCCTCGCAGAACTTGCCAGGTGTGGCGGTGATTCGCGCGTCGGGGTACGACCTGCCGGTGTCCCGGCTTCTGACCCTGACAGGTCTTGCCACCTTGGTGTTGGCACCCTTGGGGGCGTTTGCCCTTAATTTCAGCGCCATCACCGCTGCCATGTGCATGGGCCCGGAGGCGCATGCCGACCGCAGTCGGCGCTACGCAGCAGCGGTGTCGTGCGGCGCTCTGTATGTGGCGATAGGGCTTTTTGGCGCGGTCATCACCGGGCTGTTGATCGCGTTTCCTAGTGAGTTGGTCTTGGCCATTGCGGGGCTTGCGTTGCTCGGAACCATCGGTAACGGCCTTGCAGCCGCGATGCGGGAGGAGTCGCACCGCGAGGCGGCGCTCATTACCTTTCTGGTCACCCTGAGTGGGGTGGTCATTGCCGGGGTGGGTTCTGCTTTTTGGGGGGTGGCCGCGGGCAGCTTTGCGCTATTTGTGCAACAGTACAGGCGTTCGCGCGCCAAGAGCGCCTGACTTCTTCGGCATTCCCTGGGGTCTGTGCCACGGAGGCGGTCAATACATTCCTCGCCTTGTGCCCCTCTTATATATGTATGTATGCGCTCCCCTCCTGGGGCGTGCCCTCAAATCTACTGATCTGACACCATGAAACTGCTCTTCATCGCTGACCCGCTGCAAAGCTTCAAGATCTACAAAGACTCCACCTTCGCCATGATGCGCGAAGCCCAGCGGCGGGGCCACACCTTGGCCGTATGTGAACCCCCGGACATCTCCTGGCAGCGTGGCAGCAAGGTGACGTCGCGAGTGCGGGACATCACGCTCACCGGGGATGCCATCGATTGGTATGACGCGCGCCCGGAGCGCAGTGCTGCTCTGGCCGATTTCGATGCGGTGCTAATGCGCAAGGACCCGCCTTTCGATAGCGAGTATTTCTATGCCACGCACCTGCTCGAACAAGCCGAGCGCGATGGCGCCCGGGTATTCAACAAGCCGAGGGCCTTGCGGGACCATCCGGAAAAGCTGGCGATCATGGAGTTTCCCCAGTTCATCGGTCCCACCTTGGTCACCCGCGATGCAGAGGACATCAAGCGTTTTCATGGCGAGCACCAGGACATCATCCTCAAGCCTTTGGATGGCATGGGGGGCATGGGAATCTTTCGCGTGGGTCCGGATGGCCTCAATCTGGGCAGCATTACCGAAACTTTGAATCGCAATGGCGCCCAGAGTGTGATGGTGCAGAAATTTTTGCCCGAAATTGTGGATGGCGACAAGCGGGTACTGATCATCGGGGGCAAGCCTGTCCCTTTCTGCCTTGCGCGCATTCCGCAAGGCAGTGAAGTGCGGGGAAACCTGGCGGCCGGCGGCAAGGGTGTTGCCCGCCCGCTGTCCACTCGCGACTGGGAAATTAGCAATGCCCTTGGCCCGGTGTTGCAGGAACGCGGGCTGTTGTTGGCGGGCGTGGATGTGATCGGCGACTGCGTTACCGAGATCAACGTCACCAGCCCGACCTGCTTCCAGGAGATCTTCGATCAGACCGGATGTGACGTTGCCCACCTTTTCATTGATGCTCTTGAAGCCGCAATGGCGGCAGTCGCCCATTCTTAGTTCGATTTCCCTCGCTTTCTCCTTCTTCCCTTTAAAAGTGGTGCTATAGTCGAGGGCTTCGCTACTAACGCGGTTCTGCAGATTGCAGGGGGTGTTGTTGGTGCTGCTGGTGGTTTGGGTCTGTGACCTAGGCGGCTTGCGGGAAGTGAAGAAAGTTTGGGTTTTGAGTTGTTGGTGGTGTAAAAACCGGTATATAATTCGAGGCTTCGCTGAGTAGAACTGGTTGGCCCAAGCGGCTGACAAGATCGAAAAGAAAAAACGAAAAGTT
>JAUXZO010000008.1 GCA_030692685.1 Acidovorax sp.
CGTCCAGGGGCGCCTTGTGGGCGAATGCAAGGTCCGTATCGCGCGTGAAGACAGGCTCGAATGCCTGTTTGAGGGCGTGCGGATGCAGGGTATGCAGCCGGTGCCCCCACCCTCCGATGAAAATCATCTGCGCGCGCCACGCATCAAGCGCCTGGACGGGGTGATCTCACTTTCGGTGCAGATTACCCGGTTAGGACGCTCTGGTTAACCCTAGATCTTTGCTTTCTAGGGCCTGTCGTCTACCTTCCTGGCTGTCTTTTCAAAGAAGGCTTTGAAGATGAGCTGTCAGTTGCGAACCGGTAGCCTGCGTTAGTCCCGCGCGGCCATCGACCAAAAACAACGACTTGCAGAACGGCCGATAGAGCCACGATCGATCATCCACGGCCACCCAGTTGCAGTGTGGGAGATTGTTGGCCCAAAGCCAGGCATGACACTCCGCCTCCCGCTCGTACCCCACTAGCGTATTCGGGACGTTCGCTAGATCGCAATATCTGGGGGTTACGCCGTCGATCATGGCGGCAATGTCCGGAGAGAACCTTCGCCGTAGATCCTCATAGGATTGTCCCAGCCGCCAGGTGCTGGTGATTACGACTTGGCACTCGGGTACCTGTCGTAACGCATCTTCCAAGATCGATAGGCAACAGAAGTGCCTCGACTCATGGCAATGCTCTGGGTGCAGGACCCCATCAAAATCCAAAAAAAGTATGGGCACAGTGCAATTTCAGAAACAGATTTCCAACAGGGATGAAATTTCCACCGAGTTAGCGAGCCAATGAGACTATTTGGTCGTGGTCTTTTTAGTCTCATTGAACGGAAATCGGGTGGATGTCTTCCCGAAAGCGTGTTCCACCCCAAGCCGACTTTGGTCGGGCGCTGCAGCAGTTGCGCGCGGCACGCGGCTTGGTTCAGGAAGACATGTTGCTGGCAACGAGCCGCCGACACATCAGTCGCATCGAGCAGGGACATCAAGTGCCCAGTATCCGCACCATCGAGGTATTGGCCGAGCAGATGCAGATCCACCCCTTGACCTTGATTGCTACCGCGTACTGCCCAGACCTGGACACGAACTTGGTCAATGAACTCCTCAGGACCGTCAAAGCGGACTTCAAGGGCATCATTTCAGACTAGGCTTGGCATTCCGATTCGGCCTGTTCCTTGGCATACTGAACCAGCATTTGAAGCCCTTGTATCAGACCGGTGCCAATGGGTGTGGCATCTTGGCGGTGCAGCATCCGATTGACGATCTCCCGATCCACGGCAGTGCTGAGCAAGCAGAGGGCTTCTTGCAGAGTTTCCAGACCCACTTCCAAGCTGTCGCCTGAACGTTTGGCTCCCGCCTTGGTCAGAAGCAACAGGGTGAGCGGCAAGGCAGCACCAGCGGGATCATGATCCCCGCTCCAACCCGAGCCAGACAGAAGTTCTCGGAGCTGGTCTGACACCAACAAAAGGTGGTTGTCATCCAGCGCATCCGGCAGGATGGCTTCCCAACCCTGTGACGTGATCAGGCGCATCATGTCCTGTGCTCCAAATTTTCCTAGGGTCGCTTTTTCCAAACGCAGCATCATTCTTCATTCAAGTTAATATGAGACCAATTGGTCCCATTTGGGACCGTGGCGTGCGAAGATAGCTGAATGGAATGCCATTTTTGTTTTCCAAGTGTGCCCGTCTCCCAATGGAAATAAACCGGTTGCCCAGATCTGCTTAAAGAGGCAACCAGTCTGTTGCCTCATGCGTTTGCCCCCTTGAAAAACCGCCTGGATCTCACCCGCTTGGCCGAACTTGATCGGCAGTTTTGCGATTTCGCGAAGCTGCAGCGGAATGCCACGCCCAGGTGTGGCTGGGCAAAGACGGTGAGATTGGCCTTGGGCATGAGTTCCAAAGCGCTAGGTGAGCGCTTGGGCATGACGGCGCAGGGAGTCCGCAAACTGGAGCAGGCCGAGGCCAACGGCACTATCACGCTGAATACGCTTGCACGTTTGGCTCATGGCCTGGACTGTGAAGTGCACTACATGTTTGTTCCCCGAACCAGTTTGGTGGAGCAGGTGCTCAACCGTACTCAAGAGATCGCTGGAATTGCGTTGCCGTCCACGTTGAAGGGGGCGGAGGTGCTGACAGATGCAGAGACGCTGATGGCCCTTACGAGTGCGCTGGTAAAAGTGAGCAAGCGTGGCCTTTGGTGAGTCAGCGCTGGTTCTCCTACCGATACAACCCCGCGATGAGTTTGAACTTCGTTGCTATCATTAGCGCAAAGCAAGCCCTCGGTGCGACCTCTGCGAAAGCATGCCCCCGGGGGCGACGTTTTTCTGAGAGGTACTTTGATGAAATCTCTCTCCGAAGCTCGCGACAGCTCTTGAGAGATCACCGCGCCATGGAATTGCACCGCACAGGTCAGGCTGCCCGCAAGGCGAAGCGCGTCATCACAATCAAGGTCAAGCACGCTCTTCCTGTCATCACCGCAAGGGAATATGCGCGCTCGGGCGATGCAACCAAAGATCCGACACTCAGGCGACGCCGCTGTGCCATTGTTAACGGGACTGATCGGTAACTTGTGGACACGAATTCTGCCCCCATCGCCCTAGAAGACCACATCGCTATTCTCACTATGCTTGTGCGGCGCATGGTTGATGAGTCTGGTGACCCAACTGGTTTCGACGCACAGACCTGGCTTAATCACTGGCTCGTGGGGGTGGTCCCAGCGTTGGGTGATCGAAGGCCTCTCGATGTACTCAAAGAGCCCGGCGGCCTTGAGGTGGTGCGGAGCTTGCTCATGCGTGTCCAGTCTGGTGCGTTCTCGTAGGAATACGCACGTGGCTGGCAAGTTCTGAGTCCGCTCTGGCCCCGCCGTCCTCCTTGACTATATCCCCACCAAGCACAGTCCAGTCCCAACATATGGCTCTGTCCTCTGGCCAAATTTCCCCATATCTCCCTGCGTCCACTCCACGCAGCGCGGACGTCGTCCTGTACCTCGATCTCGATGGCGTTGTTCACCATGAAAAAGTGCTCTGGCATCCATGCAAGGGCATCTACATGAGCCCGTATGAGGCTGCAGGACATTCGCTGTTCGAATGGGTTCCATTCCTGGAGTCGGTGCTCCAACCCCACCCGGCAGTCGCCCTGGTACTGAGTAGCACCTGGTGCATCCGCCCAGGGTACAGCGCAACCCTTAAGCGCCTTCCGGCGTCCTTGCGTGCTCGGTTTATTGGCGGGACCTACCACAGACGTGTGCATGGCGTGGACCCATGGAACCTGTCCATGTTCCGCACCACACCCCGGGGCGTGCAAGTTCAAGAAGACGCTCAGCGCAGAAAACCCCATCAGTGGATAGCACTCGATGATGATCTGGAAGATTGGCCTGACTCCTGTCGGCAAAACCTGATCGCATGCGAGGGAACTACGGGCTTGTCAAACCCCGAGGTACAACACGAACTGAGGGAGAAACTGCGCAGCTGTCATGTCGCCTTGTCGGCCAGAACCCCATAGCAGCTCGCGGGGCACGGTGGACTTAAAAACGGTCTAACTATCGAACCTTCATTCGAGAAATCCCCTGCCGCAAGTGTCTTGGATGCAAGGTTGGACGCATCCTGAATGTACATTTGGACGAGCCCTCAATGTACATTTGGACGGTAAACGCACCATTGCTTTCCCATGCATAGTCCGACCATCCCGTTTCGCCTAGTCTCCACTCAGCGCGAAGAGCAATTGGCTCAATTCAACGCCAGGAAAGAAATTGCTTGGTTTGGGTTTAGGGGGGCGTTCAAAGAGCCAGGCTTGGCGATCATCAATTTCACCAAAATCGAATCTGGCCTTCAGGGAGGTGGAGGAACCTCCGCAATCAATGGCGGCGTTATCGCCGCAGGTTTTGATGCAGCCTTCGTGCTTGCCGGTTTGGGTCACTACGATTCCAAGGTCGTCATCACCCTGGAGTTGTCGGTCAAATTTTTGTCCCTTGCACTTGTCAACGAGTCGCTTGCATTCCAAGCGCATGTGGTTCGATCTGCTAAAAACTTCTCGTTCGCCGAGGGCTTTCTCTCTCAGGCAGGTACAGGGCCTGCCCAGCATTTGGCAATTGCCACCGCTATGGTGGCGCCTGCGCGCTAGGCACGCGGCGGGAATGCGCAAGGCGCCAAAGGTGTCCTTCCCCTCGGCTGAGATGGAGATTTTCGACGGTCGTTCACCCAAGGCGCGAGCGTTCTAGCTCGTAGAGACACCACCAGCACTGGGTTCGTTTACTGCTTTCCGGTCTTCTATGTCGATTGAATTCCGTGAGACCTTGACCTTACCACCGTGGCAAGGTTCATAGTCAAAACGTGAATCAACCAAAGGAGGCTCACATGGTCCATTTCAATGTTCCTGATATGACGTGCGGCGGTTGTGCTCAGCGTATTCGTCGAGCAATAGCTCAGGCCCAACTGCCAGCAGGCGTCGAAGTAGAAATCGATGTGGCCACGCGGCAGGTCCGCGTTCCTGGGCAAGTCGAAGACGACACTGTGGAGCTTGTCCGCTCCGCAATTGAGCGTGCCGGATACAAAGCAGACGCGGCGGTGAGTCCTGCATCTCGCCGAACAACCGGTGGCTGCTGCTGTGCGTCTCGGCCCGTAGCCCCTGTTGACGTGGATCAAGACGGTGCAAGGCATACGTCGTCATGCTGCAGTTGAACTACCAAGGAGACCATCATGCGTCTGAACATCGTCGCTGGGCTGTTGACAACCCTATTCGTGGCAGGCTGTGCCGTCGCGCAATCGCCAAAACCTGAGGACGAACACGCAGGCCACCAC
>JAUXZO010000012.1 GCA_030692685.1 Acidovorax sp.
CATGAACTAGCTGGTGACGGCCTAGGGGCGACCCGGGCGCGGCGTCACTAATTGACATCGGGGAGTGAACCTGAAAGAGAGCTACACCCAGCACCTTTACTAAAGGGCAGGCGGCTAGATCGGCGTGACTAGGCATATGGCAAAAGCATCTCTGCAACCGCAGCATCTGATCCTGCTGGACCGGGGGGCGACCTGGGAGGGGCCTCCAGGTCGCCTGGTCCATTGGGCCGAGACGGAGGTCCCCCCGGGACATGACTCTATACCTTGGTTGGTGGAAAACCAGGCCAGATCCCTGCGCCAGGAATATCTGGCCTGGGTCCATGATTTGGGGGAATCCGTCCACTGGGGCCGCAGCCTGAAAGAGCATCTGGACCTGGGGGGCGGTTTTTCTTTCTGGTGGCTGACCTGCATAGCGGCAAAGAACCCCCAAAGAAATACGGCTATCTTTGAAGTGTTCAAGCTTAGGGCCTTGGAGCGACTTTATCTGTCCTCCGGTTGTCGGGGGCTTATCCTGTGCTCCGCCAACCCGGGGTTAAACCGCGTCCTGTCTCAGTGGTGTCGCAAGTTAGGACATCCTTACCACTGGGAGCGGTTGCCAAAATCTCGGACCTCACCGGGGCTGCGAGAAAGAATAAGGCTCTTACCCTACCCTCTCAAAGCCGCAGCCACCCTGGTACGCCGCCTGTGGTCCCGGCGCCTGCGCTTACCCACCCTCAAGGGGGTGCCCCCGGGGGACCGCCAGGCCACGGTGGTGACTTACTTTCCCAACCTTGACCCCACCCTGGCCCGGCAGGGAGTATTTCGCTCCCGCTACTGGGGGGAACTCCATGACCTTCTGGATAAGGGCCCCTGGCTGGTCAACTGGATCTGGCGCTATGTCCCCAACGACGAATTCTCTTTTGCCGAAGCCGGAGATCTCCGCCAACACTTCCAGAAGAAAGCCGGAGAGCGAGCCAGGTACTATTTCCTGGAAGAATTCCTTACCGCGGGAGCACTGCTCAAGGCCGTCCGGCTCTATCTGCGGCTGTGCTGGCGAGGGCTTAAGCTTAAGTCAGTCAGCCAGGCCTTTCATTTTCCCGGCTCTGCGCTCAACTTTTGGCCGGTTCTGGCCAGGGAGTGGGGGGACTCGTTTTTCGGCTCAGAGGCCCTTGAAGGTTGCCTGGCGCTGATGTCCTTTCGGTCTCTGGCTCAAAGTCTGCCCCGCCAGGAGTGGGGTTTATATCTCTGGGAGAACCTACCCTGGGAGCGAGCCCTGAATTGGGCCTGGAAAGACGCCGGCCAGGGAAAACTCATAGGATTTCAGCACGCCGGCCTAGCATTTCTGGACCTGCGGTTTTTTGAGGATCCGCGTTCATACCGCCTGGCCACCTACCCTCCCCCGTTGCCGGATTTATTGGCGGTGAACGGGGCCGGACCTTT
>JAUXZO010000013.1 GCA_030692685.1 Acidovorax sp.
CACAGGCACGTCGCACGCGGTTTGGCGCGACATCACGCCGCCATTGCTCTGCACGATGAGCAGTTCGCCGCCAAAGCCCTGCGTGCGCAGGTCGCCTTCGAGCCGCTCCAGGTAGTTGCCCACCACGGGCTGCAGGGCGGCGTTGAGGGTGGCGGTGGAGCAGCGCTCGAACTCGCGGATCTCGGGCAGCACCTCGCTGGCGGCTGTCACATGCGGGTTGGGCCAGAGGCTGCGCACGGCGGCCACAGCGGCTTGCTCGTTGGCGGGGTTGGCGTAGGTGTTGATGAAAAACACGCACACCGCCTCGCAGCCCGCGTCCAGCAAGGCCTGGGCCTGGGCCTTGACCTGTTCGATGTCCACCGGGGTGTGCACCGTGCCATCGGCCAGCACGCGCTCGTCCACTTCGAGGCGCAGGTTACGCGGCACGATGGGCTCGAAGCTGCCGCGCAGGCCCCAGGTCTGGGGGCGGTCGCGGCGGCGCATCTCCAGCACATCGCGAAAACCGCGCGTGGTGATGATGCCGGTACGCGCCACCTTGCGCTCCAGCAGCGCATTGGTGCCCACGGTGGTGCCGTGCACGATGGTGGCGATCTGCGCGGCCGAGTCGGCCACGCGCGCCACGCCATTCATGAAGCCGCGCGCCTCCTCACCCCGGGTGCTGGGCACCTTGACGATGCGGGCACTGCCATCACGCTCGTCCAAGACGAACAGATCGGTGAAGGTGCCACCCACGTCCACGCCGACCACAAACGACGCTTTCTCCGAATCCTTTTCCGAAACCTTGACGCTGCTCATTCCTTGCCTTTCGCTGCATTCAATGCGGTTGGGGCGCTCACATAGCCCATCGCCAGATCTTTCTCACGCGCCGCCGCAGTCCGCGCACTGGGCGCGCCATAGCCGCCGCCACCGGGGGTTTCCAGCCGCACGCGTTCGCCGTGCTTCAAGCGGATACCGATCATCTTGGAGCGCATGGGCGGTTGCTTCCATTCACTATCGTTTTCATAGCTAAAAACGTTCATGGAACCTGCGCTACCGCCCGAAATACCTTGGGGTGCGGCCTTGCCGCGCTCGCCAAAGATGAACACCTCGGCGTCCTGCTCCAGCAGCTCGATCTCGTAGATAGCGCCCAGGCCGCCCCGGTGCTGGCCGTCGCCGCCCGAATCGGGCCGCAGCGCCCACTGGGTGAATCGCACGGGGTAAGCGGCTTCCAGAATTTCGAGCGGCGGGATGGTGGCGGTGGAGATGGGTGCGTTGCCGTGGCTCAGGCCGTCGCCATCGCTGTGCCCGCCGTGGCCACCGCCGAAAAAGCTGAACATCACCCAGCGCTGGCCCTTGCGCGCGGCGTCTGTTCGGTGGCCAGCTATGGACAGCGCATTGATGGTGCCGTACGCCTGGGCCATGGCGCGCTTCGGATCGGCCAACGCGGTGGCGCTGAAGATCACGTCGATCATGCGCAGGATGGTCTCGGTGTAGCCACCCACCGGGCGGGGCCGCGCGGCGCTGATGACCAGGCCGTCAGGCAGCACAAACTCCACCGCGTCCAACACGCCCGCGTTGGCGGGCACATCGGGAAACAAGTGCTTGAGCGCCACGTAGCACGCCGCAATTGCGGTAGCGCGCGAGATGTTCACCGGCCCCGCGCACTGCGGTGAGGTGCGCGAGAAGTCGAGTGTCAGGCGCTCGCCCTTCACTGTCATGTCGAGCGCAATGGTCAGCGCCTCGTCTTTGACGCCATCGTTGTCGAGGGTGTCGCTGAAGCTGTAGCAGCCATCGGGCAGTGCCGCAATGTGCGAGCGCATGAGCTTGACGGCGCGCGTGCGAAGCTCACCCATGGCCTGGTGCACCACGGCGTCGCCGTACTGGTCCAGCAGGTCGTGCAGGCGGCGCTGGCCCAGGTCCAGCGCGGCCAGTTGACCGTTCAGGTCACCCCACAGGCTGTCGGGCAGGCGGGTGTTGGCCTTCAGGATCGCCAGCACGTCGTCATCAAACACGCCGCTGCGCACGATGCGAACGGGCGGGATCTGCACCGCTTCTTGCCAGCATTCGGTGGCGGCCGGGTTGTAGTTGCCGGGCACGTTGCCGCCCACGTCGTGCCAGTGCGCCGCCGATGCCAAAAAGCAATACAGCTTGCCGTGGCGAAAGAAAGGGCGCACCAGCTTGAAGTCGTTGGCGTGCGTGCCGCCTTCGTAGGGGTCGTTGAACAGCCAAGTGTCGCCCGCCGTGATGCCGCCGCGTTCGGCAGCCACGCGCATGGCTGCGCGCACAGCAAACGCCATGGCGCCCACAAACACGGGCAGGCCCGACTTGCCCTGCACCAGGGTGTCGCCACTGATGGCGTCATAAAGGCCATGGCACGCATCGTGTGCCTCGGCAATGATGGGGTTGAACGCGCTGCGGTACAGCGTGGCGTCCATCTCGTCGGCGATCTGCTCCAGGCGGCCGCGCAAAACGGCCAGGGTGACGGGGTCCATGGATGAGGTAGTCGTGGGGGTGTCTTTTTCAGCCATTGATGGCCTCCTTGCCAAAGCGGGTGCGCAGCTGGTTCAGCAAACCGCCAGCGCGCACCATGTCCATGAGAAACGGGGGAATCGGGTCGCAGGCCAGCGCCTGGCCCTGCGGCGTGATGACGGCGGGGGCCTGCCAGTCGAGGGTGACGGCATCGCCCTCGCCCAGTGCATCCACCGCATCGGCCTCAGCGCAAGTCAGCAGCAGCAGGCCCAGGTTGAAGGCGTTGCGAAAGAACAGACCGCTGAACGACGGTGCGATGACCGCCACGATGCCCAGCCGCACCAGCACGGCAGCCGCCTGCTCGCGCGAGGAACCAATGCCGAAGTTGGCCCCAGCCACGATCACGTCGCCCTTGCGGACGCCGCTCACGAACTCGGGGCGCACAGATTCGAGGCAATGGCGCGCCAGCACATCCAGACCGTGCTTCATGGCGTGGCCGGGGGCCAGCACATCGGTGTCGATGTCGGCGCCCAGTTTCCAGACGCGGTGGGTGTTTGTCATGCCAACACTTCTCTCGGGTCGGTGATAAAGCCGCGCAGCGCTGAGGCAGCCACCGTGTAGGGCGACGCCAGATACACCTGCGCGGTGGCCGAGCCCATGCGGCCCTTGAAGTTGCGCGCCGTGCTGGAGATGACGGTGGTGTGGTCGCCCACCGTGTCACCGTAGCCCGCGCAGGCGCCGCAAGTGGTGGGGAACAACTCCGCCCCTGCGTCCTGCAGCACCTGCAGAATGCCTTCAGCCCGCGCGGCAGTTTGGTCTTGCTGACTGGCGGGAGCCACCATCAGCCGCACGCCGCTGGCTACCCGCTGGCCGCGCAGCACGGTGGCGGCGGCACGCAAATCGTCCAGCTTGGCACCGGTGCAGGCCCCGATGTAAGCCACGTCAATCGCCTGTCCTGCGTGGTGCGCCACCGGCGCGGCATTGGCCGGGCTGTGCGGTGCGGCCACCTGGGGCGTGAGGGTGGTGGCGTCGAACGCATGGCACGTGAGGGCGGCGCCTTCGTCGGTGCACCAGGCGTCCAGCCCCTGCAGGTCCGCGTCAGGCACACCTGCAGCCAACAGCCAGTCGCGCGTGGTGGCGTCGGGGGCAATCAGCCCTGCTTGCGCGCCCAGCTCGGCACTCATGTTCGACAGGGTCATGCGTTCCTGCATGCTGAGCGCCTGCACGGCTGGGCCTGCAAACTCCACAGCCTGGTACTGGCCACCGTTCATGCCAAAGCGGCCAATCATGTGCAGCATCATGTCCTTGGCTGTGACGCCCGTGCCCAGTTGGCCGCTCCAGTGCATCTGCAGGGTGTGGGGCACACGCAGCCAGATCTCGCCGGTGACGACCACGCCCAGCATTTCTGTGTTGCCGATGCCAAACATGTATGCGCCAAAGGCCCCGCCAGTAGGGGAGTGCGAATCGCCCCCCACACAAAACATGCCGGGGCGGATGTGGCCGTGCTGCGGCACCACCACGTGACAGATTCCCTGCCCGTCGTACACATGGGGCAGGTCTTGCTCGCGCGCCCAGTCACGCGCGATGCGCACGATGCGACGGGATTCTTCGTCGCGCTCGGGCAGGTAATGGTCCATGACGAGAACGACGCGGGATTTGTCCCATATCTGCGCGCCCAGCTCGTCGAGCATGGGCTTCAAACGACGAGGGCCGGACGAATCGTGGAACATGGCCAGGTCGACCCGGCAGTTGACGATGTCACCGGGCGTGACGCTGGCGCGGCCGCTGGCGCGAGCCACCAGCTTTTGCGCCAGGGTGCTGGGGCCACTGGAAGGCATGGTGGTCATGCAGCTACAGGCCCAGGTACGCGCGGCGCAGGTCGTCGCTGCGCAGCAACTCGTCCGGCGCGCCCGAGAAGCGGATGCTGCCGTTTTCCATCACATAGGCGCGGTCCGCAATCTCCAGCGACTGCCCCACGTTTTGCTCGACCAGCAGCACAGCGAGACCGGTGGATCGCAGTTGACGAATGAGGCCGAACATCTCTTCGACCAACAGCGGTGACAGGCCCAGCGATGGCTCGTCCAGAATCAACAGGCGCGGCTCGGCCATCAGGCCCCGGCCAATGGCCAGCATCTGCTGCTCGCCGCCGCTCATGGTGCCGGCGAGCTGTGTGGTGCGTTCCTTCAGGCGCGGAAAGGTGGTGAACACTTTGTCGATGTTCTCGGCCCGGCGCTCGCGGGCGCGGGTGAAGCTGCCCAAGGCCAGGTTCTCCAGCACGTTGAGGTTGGGGAAAATCTTGCGCCCCTCGGGCACCTGGATCAACCCTGCCTTGACCACCTGCGTGTAGTGCGCGCCACTGAGGTCGGCACCGTCGAACGCCACCCTGCCCTGCCAGGCCTTGTAAATGCCACAGACCACGTTGTTGAGCGTGGACTTTCCCGCACCGTTGCTTCCCAGCAGCGCAACGGTCTCGCCGGGATGGACGTGCAGGTCCACACCGCGCAACACCTCGACGCGGCCGTAGCCGCCACGCAGGCCCTGAATGTCCAGCAGGGGCGTGGTCTTCAAGGATTCCGTCGCACTCATGCCGCCACTCCCTGCGCTGCGGCGCGCAGCCGCGCGGCCGTGCCGTGCCCTAGGTAGGCCTCGATCACACGCTCGTCGGCCGTGACGTGCGCCGGGCTGCCCTGCGCAATCAACTGACCCTGGGCCAAAACCCACACATGCTCGGCCAGGTTCATTACGGCCTGCATGACGTGTTCGATCATCAGCACCGTCACACCGCCATCGGCAATGCCGCGCACCACGGGAATCATCTCGGCAATCTCCTGGGGGTTAAGGCCTGCCAGCACTTCGTCGAGCAGCAGCAGCCGGGGCTGGGTGGCCAGCGCACGGGCCAGCTCCAGCCGTTTGCGGCCCGCCACCGTAAGGTCGGCAGCAGGCTTGTCGAGCTGCGCCGACAGGCCCACGCGGGCGGCGACGTCGGTAGCCAGCGCCAGCGCGGCGCGGCGGTTGGGTTCTTTCAGGTGCGCGCCCACGGCGATGTTTTCGCGAACGGTCTGCGCTGCAAAGGGCTGGACGATCTGGAACGTGCGGGTCATGCCCAGCCGGGCATTCACATGCGGCGCCTGGCCGGTGATGTCGTGGCCCGCAAGGTGCACGGTGCCGGTGTCAGGCCGGACAAAGCCCGACATGAGGGCAAACAGCGTGGTCTTGCCCGCGCCGTTGGGCCCAATCAGCGCCGTCAGCGAGCCTTCGGGCACGGTCAGGCTCACGTTTTGCACCGCTTTGAGGCCGCCAAACGACTTGCTCAGGCCATTGAGTTGCAACAGGTCATTTGCCATTGCGGCCTCCCGAGCGTTTCCACACCGCAATCACCGACTGCCCGATGCCCGCAATGCCGCGTGGCAAAAACATGACGATCAGCACCAGCACCACGCCGTAAATCACCATGTTGATGCCCGGCAGCTGGCCAAACAGGTTGCGCGTGACATCGGCCAGCACATGCAGCACCAGCGCGCCCAGCACCGGGCCCCACACGGTACCGATGCCGCCCACGATGGCAGCCACCAAAGCTTCTACCGACGTGACCGAACCGTAGGCAATGGCCGGGTCGATGTACTGGAACACCTGCACATAAAACGCACCCGCTGCGCCCATGAACCCAGCCGACAGTGCAATGGCACCCATCTTCACGTTGAAGGGGTTCACGCCGATGGCTCGTGCGGCGTCTTCGTTGTCTCGCACGGCCTGCAGCCAGGCGCCAAAGCGCGAGTTCTTGAGCCACCAGCTCACCAGCAGCGCCAGCGTGACCAGGGCCAGGATCAAAAACACATAGCCTTTGCGCGATCCGAACTGCATGTTGGAGAGCGACTCGCTGAGCGGCAGCATCAGCCCGACGCCTGCACCGGTAAAGGGCACCGACAGCGCCAGAATGCGGAACACCTCCGCAAACGCCAACGTGACAAGCGCAAAGTACGAGCCCTTGAGCCCGTAGCGAAACGACAACCCGCCCACAAACAAGCCCACCAGCGCACTGCCCACCACAGCCATGGGCAAGGCCACCCAAGGGTTGATACCGCCCTGCATTTGCGCAATGGCCTGGATGTAGGCACCCGTGCCAAAGAACAAGGCATGGCCAAACGAAAACTGCCCACCAAACCCGCCCAGGATGTTCCAGGCCTGGGCCAGCAAGGCCGCGTAAAGCGCCATCATCACGAAGTTGAGCAGCACGCCCGATTCCGAAATGCCGGTGACAGCAGCCACGACGGCCGCAAACAATCCAATGGTCCAGAGTTGCTTCACGGCTTGGCTCCAAAAAGGCCCTGCGGGCGAAACAGCAACACCGCGATGAAGATGGCGAAAATACCGATCTGCCCCAGCGATTCGCCCAGATACAAGCCGCCCAGCGACTCCACCACCCCGATCAACAAGCCGCCCACCAGCGCACCGGTGAAGCTGCCCATGCCGCCCAGCACCACGATGGTGAAGGCGACCAGCACAAAGCCGCTGCCCACCTGCGGGTTCACGTAATAGGCAGGTAGCAAGAAGCAAGCGGCCGCGCCCAGGCAAGCCAGGCCAATGCCAAAACTCATGGCGTAGACATGGTCCACGTTGATGCCCATGAGCTTGGCGCCATGCTTTTCACGCGCCACGGCTCGGATGGCACGGCCCAGGTCTGTTTTGCCCACGATCCACAGCAGCACGCCAGACACCACCAGCGCCCCGGCAAAGGCCACCAGTTTGGGCAGCGCGATCATGGCGGGCCCTATGGCCACTGTGGTCAGGGTGTACGACGTTTCAATGGTGCGGGTGTCTGACTTGAAGAACAGCAGCGCCAGGTTCTCCATCACGATGGAGATGCCCAACGTGACGAGCAGGATGTTCTCGTCCTTGCCGTGGCTGGCGCGGTTGATGACCAGGCGTTGCAATGCGTAACCCAGCGCAAACATGCCGGGGACCAGGACAGGCAAAGCCAGATAAGGGTCCAGCCCGAAGTGCTGCTTGAGCAGGTACACCGCATACAGCGCCAGCATCAGCGATGCGCCATGCGCAAAGTTGATGATGTGCAGCACGCCGTAGATCAACGTGAGGCCGAGCGCGATCAGTGCATACACCGCGCCCGTCGTCAGGCCGTTCAGAAGGGAGGGAAAGAGGATGCTGAGCTCAAACATGGGTGGGGGCCCGGTTTTCAGGCAAAGGCGCGGCCCGGCACCAGGGTTTCTGGCGCCTTGCTGGCCCATGCGTGAATGGCCGGTGAGTGAGTGGGTTCAGGCCTTCAGCGGAAAGAGCGGGTCCGCTTCGCGGTAGTCGCGCGGGATGATGACCTTGATGTCTTTGTTGAGCACCTGGGTCATGAGCGGCTGGGCGCCCTGGTTCTGGCCATTGACGAATTTGGTGGCGCCGTACGGCATGATGTGGTCGGCAAACGTGCTCTTTTCGAGCGCGTCGATAATGGCAGCGCGGTCCATCGATTTGGCCCGCTCCAGCGCATCGGCCAGCAGCCACATGGACGTATAGGTCATGAACAGCTCGTAGCTGAAGAACAGGCCCTTGGCCTCCACGCGCTTCTTGAGGTCTTGCGCGCGCTTGTCCTTGGGGTTGAACCAGTGGTTGCAGTCGATGATGCCGTTGGCCGCGTCCGGGAACTCCTTGACGAATTTGTAGCTCGATGCTGCGCCGCCCAGTACCGAATAGATGGCCTTGGGTGTGACCTTTTGCTGCTGCATGGTGCGCACCAGCAGCGCGTATTCGTTGTAGTAGTTGGCCGGGATCACGATGTCCGGGTTGATGGCCTTCATGCGCAGCACGATGTTGTTGAAGTCGCGCGTGGGGTTGGCGTGTTTGACGATTTCCTTGACCTCGTAGCCGTAGCCCGGCAGCTCGCGCGCCAGCAACGCGGCTGTGCCCGAGCCAAACAAAGACTCTTCGTGAATGATCATCACGGTCTTGGCGGGCTTGCCGGCCGAGGTGTTCAACACGTGCAGATTGGCCACGGCCGTTTCTGCGCATTTTTTGTAGCCGGGGCCAAAACGGAAGGTGTTTTTGAGGCCCCGCTCCACGATCTGGTCAGCCACACCCACATCCACGATATGCGGCAGGTTGTATTTGGCGGCGGCCTGCGTGGTGGCCAGGCAGATGGCCGATGCGAAGGCCCCGACCACAGCAGATACGCCTGCCTCGTTCATCTTCTCTATTTCTGCGGCGCCAGCCTGGGGTTGCGACTGGGCGTCACCCAGCAATGCCTCGATCTTGGCGCCACCCAGGGACTTGATGCCGCCAGCCTTGTTGATGTCCTCGATGGCCATCATCGCGCCCTCACGGCACTGCTGGCCCGAATACGCCAGCGCACCGGTCACAGGGTGGAGCACACCGACCTTGACGGTCTTTGCTTGCGCCCCGCCTACCAATGGAAAGGCCATTGCAGACGCTGCAGCGGCCGACTGGGACATGAAATGGCGGCGAGTACTCATGGGCATTCTCCTGGCAAAGGTGGGGTTGGTTTGAGGTAGGGGCGGGAAAAGGAATCAATGGAACTGGGCGGACAGCTCTTTGCTGACCCAGACCTTGGCGTCGATGCTGCCCACACGGGACAGCTGCATTTCGTATTCGTAGCGGTCGGGGCGATACAGCCCGTGCAACCATTGCACCGGGCGCTCCTGGTCGTCATAAATCAGGCGGCGCACTGCCAGCAGTGCTGAACCCACCGATATGTCGAGATGGCGCGCCACCACGGCATCGGCCAGCTTGGCCGAGATGGTCTGGTGGGCCCGGCCGACCTTGACGCCAGATTCTTCGAGCAGCACCAGAATGGGCTTGCGCGCCAGCTCGCGGCGCCCAAATTGGCGCGCAATGTCGGCAGGCACATAGGTGGTGATGTGGGAGAGCGGGCCTTCTTTGGTGCTGCGCACCCGCACCGCCTTTTGCACCGAATCGCCCACCGCAATCTGCAGGGCGCCGGCCACAGCACGGGACGCTGTGACAGTGTCCACGTCCAGCACCTTGACGGATGTGCGCAAACCCATGCTGACCAGGTTCTCCAACAAACCCGTCAAGTGCGCGCGGCTGCTTTCTCCGTTCTCCCCCATCCCAGCTGCGGATGCAGGGGCGGACAACACTGGCCGTGTACCCCGGCCGGGTTCGCGCGAAATCATCCCCTCGCCTTCCAGCAGCTCCAGCGCACGGCGCACCGTCACGCGTGCCACCGAAAACTGCTGCATCAGCGCAAACTCACCCGGCAACCCATCGGCAAAGCGGCCTTCCTGAAGTTGCTCACGCAACACCAGATAGATCTGGTGGTATTTGGGCAACGGCAGGTTGTTCGATGGCATGGCTGTCATATTAGGAATGGTTCTAATGTCCTGTCAATAAGACATTTCAAGGCGAATTTGCGGTTGGAGAAGACATTTGCGCCAAGGACTCGGCACGAGAAAACCCAAGCAACCACTGTGCCAACCAAATGTCTTTGCGCGCAGAGGCTGTGTAAAGCAGCACTTTTTTTCTATCGATGCGACAGGGTTCGATTGACGCTCCCACGGGCATTGACTACATTACTAACCAGTCAGTCATTAACGAAGCCGCCGTTGCCTCCCACCTCCATCCCGTCCCAGCCCCATCCAGCGACCAAACGCGAACGCCGCAAAGAGGCGCGCCCTGGCGAGTTGCTGGAAGCGGCACTCGACCTTTTTGTGGAAAAAGGGTTTGCGGCGACGCGGGTGGACGAAGTGGCGGCGCGGGCAGGGGTGTCCAAGGGCACCTTGTTTTTGTACTTTCCCAGCAAGGAAGAGCTTTTCAAGGCGGTGGTGCGCGAGAACATCGCCGGTCGTTTTGAAGAGTGGAACGCCGAGCTCGAAACCTTTGTAGGCACCACCAGCGAATTGCTTCGTTACTGCTACCAGGTCTGGTGGGAGCGCATTGGCAGCACCAAGGCGTCAGGCATCACCAAACTGATGCTGAGCGAGGCCCAAAACTTCCCTGAAATCGCCCAGTTTTACCAGCACGAAGTCATCTTGCCGGGGCAATCTCTGGTTCGCCGGATTCTGGAGCGCGGTATTGCGCGCGGCGAGTTTCGCGCCATCAATCTGGACTATGCGGTGTACGTGGTGCTGGCGCCGATGATCTTCCTCATGATGTGGAAGCATTCGGTGGGCGCTTGTGTGCCTGACGCGCAGCACCTCGCCCCCGAGGCGTACATCGACACCCAGATAGACAACATCCTGCATGGGCTGTGTGTACGGCCCGATGCGCCCTCTTCTTCCCCTCCTCCCTCGGCCTGACCATGAAACGCTGGATTCTCTGGATGGCTGCGGCCATCATCGTCGTGCTGGTGGGCGCGGGCGGCTGGCGGGCCATGGCCGCACGCCAGGCCCAGCAAAAGGTGTTGAAAGACGCAGCCACGCAGCGTGCGGAGGCGCCTTTGCAATTGGGCGCCGACGAAGTGTTGGCAGTGCAGCAACAAAGTCTGTCGCTGGGGGTGCCCGTATCAGGCTCTTTGCGCGCCGTGGACTCCGCCATGATCAAAGCGCGTATCGGCGGCGAGTTGCAGGGGCTGACCGTGCGCGAGGGCGACAGCATCAAGGCAGGCCAGGAAGTCGCTCGCATCGACCCCACCGAGGCACGGGCGCGCTTGCGCCAGGCCCAGCAACAAGCAGATGCAGCCAAATCGCAGGTTGATATCAACCAGCGCCAGTTCGCCAATAACCGGGCGCTGGTGGACCAGGGGTTCATTTCGGCAACTGCGCTGGTGACATCGCAAGCCAGCCTGGACGCCGCGCAATCCACCTACCAGGCCGCCGTCGCTGCAGCAGATGTGGCACGCAAGGCGCTGGAGGACACGGTGCTCAAGAGTCCTATCAGCGGCCTCGTGGCGCAGCGATTGGCACAGCCCGGCGAGCGCGTGGCCATCGACACCCGCATCATTGAGGTGGTGGACCTGTCGCGCCTGGAGCTGGAGGCACTGCTGAGCCCTGCCGATTCGGTGGCTGTGCGCGTGGGGCAAAAAGCATTGCTGACCATCGAAGGTGTGTCTGCGCCGGTGTCCGCCACCGTGGTACGCATCAACCCCAGCGCGCAGACGGGCAGCCGCACGGTGCCGGTCTACCTGCGGGTGGATCAAGCCAAGGCAGAAGCGCCCCTGCGCCAGGGGCTTTTTGTGCAGGGGATGCTCGACACTGGGCGCGCCGAGGTGCTGACCGTGCCGCTCGATGCAGTGCGCACCGACAAGCCAGCGCCTTACCTGCAGACCATCAAAGACGGCCGAATCGCCTACGTGCAGGTCAAGACCGGCACGCGTGCTGTGATCAATGGGCAGACGCTGGTCGCGGTGGAAGGGGTGCCAGCCGGCACGCCCGTGATTGCAGGCCGCATTGGCCAACTGCGCGAAGGCACGGCCGTGTCGGGCGGTTTGGCTGCGGCCGCCGCTGCCGCACCTTCCACGCCGTCCACTCCCGTCGCGCCTGCTGCATCCCGCGCAGCACCCTGATCCGCTGACCCGCCATGTGGTTCACCAAAGTCAGCCTTAAAAACCCCGTGTTCGCCACGATGGTGATGCTCGCCATCGTCGTGCTGGGCTTGTTCTCGTACCAGCGCCTCAAGGTTGATCAGTTTCCGAACATCGACTTTCCGGTGGTGGTGGTCACAGTGGACTACCCCGGCGCATCGCCTGAAATCGTCGAGAGTGAAGTTACCAAGAAGATTGAGGAAGGCGTCAACTCGATTGCCGGTATCAACGCCCTCACCTCGCGCAGTTACGAGGGCACGGCGGTGGTCATCATCGAGTTCCAGCTGCACATTGATGGCCGCAAGGCCGCCGAGGACGTGCGGGAAAAGGTCGCCACTGTGCGCCCGTTACTTCGCACCGAAGTCAAAGAGCCTCGTGTACTGCGCTTTGACCCTGCCAGCCGCGCCGTTTGGTCGCTGGCCGTGCTACCCGAAGAGCAAGCCGGTGTCACCCCGCGCAGTGCCGTAGAGCTGACTACCTGGGCCGAGCAGATCCTGAAAAAGCGCCTCGAAAACGTGCGCGGCGTGGGCGCCGTGAACCTGGTGGGTGCCACCAAACGCGAGATCAACATCTACCTGAACCCGCAGGCCCTTGAAGCCTTTGGTGTGACGCCCGACCAGGTGGCCACTGCCGTACGCAACGAGAACCAGGATCTGCCGGTGGGCTCCATCCGCTCGCTTGCGCAGGAGCGCGTGGTGCAGATCGACGCGCGCATGCAGCGGCCCGAAGACTTCGGCAAGATCATCGTGGCTCGCAAGAACGGTGCCCCTGTGCGGCTGGACCAGGTTGCACGCGTCAACGATGGCGCCCAAGAGGTCGAAAGCCTGGCCCTGTACAACGGCCAGCGCACCTTGCTGCTGTCGGTACAGAAGTCGCAGGGCGAAAACACCATCGAAGTGGTGGATGGTCTCAATGCCGCCGTGGTCGAGCTGAAGAACCAGCTCCCGCCCGGCGTGCGGCTGGAGACCATTGGCGACAGCGCGCGGCCCATTCGCGTGGCGGTGAACAACGTGCGCCAGACCCTGATTGAGGGCGCCATCCTCACGGTGCTGATCGTCTTCTTGTTCCTGAACTCCTGGCGCTCCACGGTGATCACCGGGCTGACGCTGCCGATTGCGCTGATCGGCACGTTTTTGTTCATGAACATGTTCGGTTTCACCATCAACATGATCACGCTGATGGCGCTCAGCCTGTGTGTGGGCCTGTTGATTGACGATGCCATCGTGGTGCGCGAGAACATCGTGCGCCATGTTCAGATGGGCAAGTCCGCCTATAACGCGGCCATGGACGGCACACAAGAGATCGGCCTGGCCGTGCTGGCCACCACGCTGTCTATCGTGGCGGTGTTCATGCCCATCGGGTTCATGGGCGGCATCATCGGCAAGTTTTTTCACGAGTTCGGCATCACCATCGTGGCGGCGGTGATGATCTCGATGTTTGTGAGCTTCACGCTCGACCCCATGCTGTCGAGCATCTGGCACGACCCAAGCATTCACACCCACGGCAAGAACGTGGCCCCCGTCACGTTCTACGACAAAACCATAGGCCGCGTCACCGGCTGGTTCGACCGTGGCACCGACGCGCTGGCCGAGGGCTACCAGCGCATCCTGCGCTGGTCGCTGGTGCACAAGCTGGCCACCATGGGCATTGCGCTGGCCATCTTTGTCTTGAGCATCTTCATGGTGCCGCTGCTGGGCACCGAGTTTGTGCCCAAGGCCGACTTCTCCGAAACGTCGCTCAATTTCTACACGCCCGTGGGTTCGTCGCTCGAAACCACCGAGGCCAAGGCCAAGCAGGTTGAAGGCATCCTGCGCGAGATGCCCGAGGTGCGCTACACGCTGTCCACCATCAACACCGGCAGCGCCCAGGGCAAGATTTACGCCAACATCTATGTGCGTCTGGTGGACCGCAAGGACCGCAGCCGCAGTGTGGACCAGATGTCTGACGTGCTGCGCGAGCGCTTGAAGACTGTGCCCGGCATTACCATCACCCATGTGGGCCTGCTAGACGCCGTGGGCGGCAACAAGCAGGTGGAATTCTCGCTGCAAGGTCCTGATCTGCAAGAGCTGGAGCGACTGACGAAGATCGTCACCGAAAAGATCCGCGACATTCCTGGGCTGGTGGACCTGGACACCAGCGCCAAGCCCGACAAACCCGTCATTGCACTGGAGATCAAACGCGATGCCGCGTCAGACCTGGGGCTGTCTGTAGCGCCCATGGCGGCTTCGCTGCGCACGCTGGTGGCGGGCACTACCGTGGGCAACTGGCGCGCACCGGATGACCAGACCTACGACGTGAACGTGCGCCTGGCCCCCGAGGCCCGCACCGCACCGGCCGACCTGGAGCGCCTGCCGTTTGCCCTGACCGCCGCCGACGGCACCACCCGCATCGTGCGCCTGAACCAGGTCGCCAACGTGACCGAATCGACCGGAGCCAACCAGATCAACCGCCGCGACCTGACCCGCGAAGTGGCCGTGAACGGAAATGTGGCCCAGCGCTCTGCGGGCGAGGTGTCGACCGACATCAAGAAGGCCCTGGATAGCGTGAGCTTTCCGCCCGGCTATCGCTACCAGTTTGGCGGGTCTACCAAGAACATGGCCGAATCGTTTGGCTACGCCATCTCGGCCCTGGTCATGGCGATCATCTTCATTTACATGATTCTGGCGAGCCAGTTCAAGAGCTTTTTGCAGCCGCTGGCGCTGATGACGTCATTGCCACTGACCTTGATCGGTGTGGTGCTGGCGCTGCTGATGTTCCGCTCTACGCTGTCCATGTTCTCCATCATCGGCGTGGTGATGCTGATGGGGTTGGTGACCAAAAACGCCATTTTGCTGGTGGACTTTGCCATCCGCGCCCGCAGCGAGCACGTGAATGACGAGGGCCAGACCGTGCCCGGCCTGCCCCGCGCAGACGCGCTGCTGCTGGCCGCGCGCGTGCGGTTGCGCCCGATCTTGATGACCACGCTGGCGATGATTTTTGGCATGGTGCCGCTGGCCTTCGCTTTGTCCGAAGGCTCTGAGCAGCGCGCACCCATGGGTCAGGCCGTGATTGGCGGAGTCATCACCTCGTCGCTTTTGACGCTGGTGGTGGTGCCCGTGGTGTATTGCTACATGGACGACTTGGCCAACTGGGCACTGCGCAAGATGGGCCGCGTCCCTTCGCCGTCCGCAGGCCTCTAAAATCAAGGGTTTGTCCTGAATCGTCCCGACACCTGCTCCCACGGAGAAATTCCATGAACATGCCCCTGAACACGTCCGCCAACATCAGCGATCCTATTGCCCAGGCCCGCTACAACATGATCGAGCAGCAGATCCGCCCCTGGAACGTGCTCGACTTCGACGTGCTGGAACTGCTCGCAGTGGTGCGCCGCGAGGACTATGTGCCTCCCGCCTACCGCAGCCTGGCTTTCATGGACATTGAAGTGCCCCTGCTGGGCGACGATGCTGAAGAGGCCGTTCGCCTGGGCCTGAGCATGCTGCAACCCCGCGTGGAAGCGCGCATTCTGCAAGACCTGCAAATCAAATCGACCGACCGCGTGCTCGAAATTGGTGCGGGTTCGGGCTACATGGCGGCGCTGCTGGCCCACCGCGCAGAACGCGTGGTGTCCCTTGAAATAAACCCCGAATTGGCCGAAATGGCGCGTGAAAACCTGCGCGATGCAGGCGTGCAAAACGCCGATGTGCGCCTGGGCGACGGTGCACGTGGCGCCATCCCCGACGGCCCTTTTGACGTGATCGTGCTCAGTGGCTCGGTGGCCGAAGTGCCCAGCGCCCTGCTCGCTGTGCTCCGCGATGGCGGCCGCCTGGGCGCCATCGTGGGCAACGACCCCGTGATGCGCTTCACGCTGACCCGCCGCACCGGCGACCGTTTTGAAACCACTTCGCCCTGGGACACCATCGCCCCGCGCCTGGTGGGCTTCCCCGAGCCGTCCGGTTTCACGTTCTGACCCCGGCCTTCTGAGCCCCTTCTTTCGGAGTTTTGCATGATCGATCACGTCCGCCCCGCCCAGCTGTTGGCCTGGTTTGCCGCCGCCCCCGAAGGCAGCCAGCCCCTGGTGCTGGACGTGCGTGAGCCCTGGGAGCTGCAAACCGCCAGCGTGCGCGCAGACGACTTCGAGCTGGTCGCCATCCCCATGGGCGAGTTGCCCACCCGTCTGGACGAGCTGAACCCTGCCCGCCCTATTGCCTGCCTGTGCCACCACGGCGCACGCAGCCTGCGCGTGGCAGCGTTCTTGCAACACAACGGGTTTGAGCAACTGGCCAACATCACCGGTGGCATCGATGCCTGGTCGCATGAAAACGACCCTGCTGTGCCCCGTTACTGATGACACCCCTCGACCGCACCACTCCCGCACCACTCTCGCATCGAACCGCAGACTCTTCCGAAAGACCTTCATGACATCGCACCGGCCGCTTTTCCCGTCCCTTCTGACCCTGGCGCTGGGCGCGGCGCTTGGTGCGCCCGCGCATGCCCAGAGCCTTACGGAGCTGGTGGAATCGGCCCGCACCTACGACACCAGCTGGCAATCGGCCCGCGCCCAGCTCGATGCGGCCGCGCGCCGTGCCGATCAGGCCCGCGCCGGCCTGCTGCCCAGCGCCGCGCTGTCGTCTGGCATCAACCGCTCCAATGTGGATGTGAGCCGCCCCTCGATCCAAAACACTGGCACAACGCAGACGCTGGGCGTCAACGCCTCGCAGCCGCTGTACCGCCCTGCCAATCGAATCAACCTGCAACAGGGCCAGCGCGGGGTGGATATAGCCCAGGCACAGCTCGATGCCGCCACCCAGGACCTGCTGGTGCGTGTCAGCCAGGCCTACTTTGACGTGCTGGCCGCCCAAGACACGCTGGCCTTTGTGCAGGCCCAAAAAGCCGCCGTGTCGGAGCAACTGGCGTCCGCCAAACGCAACTTTGAAGTGGGCACCACGACAGTCACCGACTCGCGCGAAGCCCAAGCCCGTTACGACCTCGTCATCGCCCAGGAGATTGCTGCCGAAAACGACCTGCGCGTGAAACGCCTGGCGCTGGACCAGCTGGTGGGCATTACCGGCAGCAAGCCACAGCCGCTGGCGCTGCCGGTGCAATTGCCCGGGGTGTTGCCAGACAACATAAGCACCTGGGTGGACACCGCCCGCGACCAGCAGCCCGGCGTTCGCCAGGCTGCCATCGCACTCGACATCGCCCGGCTGGAAACCAAAAAGGCCGAAACCGGCCACCTGCCCACCGTGGACCTGCAGGCGGGCTACAACATTACCCGCAACCCCAACGGCACGGTGACGTCTCCCGGTGTGAACAGCCGCACCAACAGCGCCAGCGTGGGCGTGGCGCTGAACCTGCCTTTGTTTGCTGGTTTCTCGGTGCAAAACCGCATCAAGGAAACCCTGGCGCTCGAAGAAAAAGCCACCGCGGACCTGGAAACCACCCGCCGCAACGTAGCGCAGGCCACGCGCGCCGCGTTCTACGGCGTGCAGTCCGGCCAGGGCCAGGTGCAGGCATTGGAGGCCGCCGAGGCGTCCAGCCAGAGCGCGCTTGATGCCAACAAGCTGGGGTATCAGGTGGGGGTGCGCATCAACATCGACGTACTCAACGCCCAAAGCCAGCTCTTTCAGACCAAACGCGACCTGGCCCAGGCCCGCTACAACGTGCTGCTGGGTACGCTCAAACTGCGGCAGGCAGCTGGCACGCTGAACCAGCAGGACATTGAGGCGATCAACGCGTTGCTGCTCAGGCCGTGAGCGGTTGAGTGGGCCGGGCCGGGCTTGCGAGCAAGGCTGCATACAGACTCCCGAGCGACCCCTCCTCTCTGTGCGCTCTCTGCAAACCTGTGGTTTAGCCTGCAGCTCACAGCCGAAGCCGAAGCCGAAGCCGCCAACCTACCGGGCCGCAGGCAACGCCGGATGAACCATGGCCAGAATGGCCGCCACGGTGGCTTTGGCCGCGCCCCGGTGCGCATTGGCAAACTGCGCTGCACGCTGGCTGGCGGCTTGCTGGGCGTCCGCATCGTTTGCCAGTTGCACCGCCCGCGCCATTGCCTCACCGATGTTTTGCACCCGCTGCGCAGCACCCGCCACACACGCCAGCTCAGCCGCCTCGGCAAAGTTGAAGGTGTGCGGGCCCAGCACCACGGGGCAGCCACAGGCCGCGGCCTCGATCAGGTTCTGCCCGCCCAGCGGCGCGAAGCTGCCCCCCAGCAGCGCCACGTCGGCCAGCCCGTAATACAGCGCCATCTCACCCAGTGAATCGCCCAGCCATACGTCCGCAGAATCAGGGCCACCCGCCCAGGTGCTGCGACGCGAAACCGTCAGGCCCGCGTGCTGCAACAGTTGGTGCACCTCGTCAAACCGCTGGGGGTGGCGCGGAACAATCAGCCACTGCACGCCGAATGCTACACTATTGATAGCTGTCAGCGCTTTATTAGTAAGCGCTAGAGCCCTATTTTGCTTAAAACTCTCCAGCCACAACGCCTCCTCGCCTTCGCGGCTGCTGGCCAGCATCACCACCGGCTTGAGTGACAACCTGCGCCACGCCTGGCCCCGCGCCTGCTGGGCGGCATCGGGCACCACGTCAAATTTGAGATTGCCAAACACCCCTCGCACGGGGGCGCCGATGGCGCGCAAGCGGGTGGCATCCTCTTCCGTTTGCGCCCAGACGGCAGCAAGCCCGCCATAAGCAGGGCGCGCCAGCGCGGCAACCCGCTGGGCTTTGCGCAACGACTTTTCGTTAAACCGAGCGTTGGCAAGTACCAGCGGAATGCCACGTCGCTTGCAACCCGCCACCAGGTTGGGCCACACCTCGGTTTCCATCAGCACGCCAATGGCAGGCCGAAACTTGCGCAAAAACCGCGACACGGCGCCGGGCGTGTCCCAGGGCTGCCACACCTGCACATCGCCCGCCTGCAGCAGTTTTTCGCCCTCCGCCCTGCCCGTAGCGGTGCCGTGGGTCAACAGCAGGCGCATGCCGGGCAACTGCTCGCGCAGCTCGGCCAGCAAGATGGCTGCGGCACGGGTCTCGCCCAGCGACACCGCATGCACCCACACAAATTTGCCGAGCGGGTCGTTACTGCTGTGTGGCATCAGGCTGTCGATGGGCACGGGGTAGCGACCAAACCGTTCGCCCACTGCATAGCCATAGCCTGGCTCAGCCACGGCGCGGCGGCGCAGCTTGCGTCGCAGCAGGGGCTGGGCGCACCAGGCGACCAGCGAATACAGGGCGCGCGCGGCAGTCATGCCGCGGCGTCCACGGGGGCTACGCGGCCAGACCAGGCACCCTCGCGATCCCGCTGGGCCAGCACCAGCCAGTCGCCAGCCCCAGGGGCTGCCACCACCAACGCTCCCCCGGGGGCCCAGAAGGCACTGCGGCCCGCACTGACATAGCCGCCGGACGGCCCGCCGTGGTTGGACAGCAGCACAGCCATGGCATGGTCACGTGCATAGGCCTGCAGTTGGGCGGACTCTGGGCCATACCCTTGTTCAGAGATCAGGGCGCCGGTGGCGTACAGCGCAGCGCCTGCGGTGGCCGCCGCATTCGCGTGTTCTGGGTGTGTGGCATCTGCGCAAATGGCGAGTGCGGTGGGTGTGTCGGCCAGCGGCAGCACCAACGCATCCTCCACGCCCGCACTGGCAAATTGCACCTCGCTGCCATGCAGATGACGTTTGCGGTACAGCGCCACCGAGCCGTCCGCGTTCAATACCCAAGCGCCAATCGCAGGCAGCCCTCCGGCACGGGCTGGTGGCGCCGGGGCACCGACCACCAGTGTCATGCCATGGTCGCGCGCGGCTTGGTGCAGGGGCGCCAACAGCGGGTGCTCGGCGTGCACAACGTGGGCCGCCAACTGCGGCAGCTCGTAGCCGGTGAGCGAGAGTTCTGGAAACACCAATAGTTGCACTCCCTCGTGGGCCGCCGCCCGCACAAAGGCCAGATGCGTCTGCGCATTGCGTGCGACATCGTGGGCTACCACCGTGATTTGGGCTGCAGCAATTAACAGAGGGCGGGAGAAGAAAGGGTTCACGCAGGGCCAAAAAAATCAAGAAAAGGGATCGGGCGGCGGCACCACGGGGGCTGCAGCCTGTGGAGCCAGGGGCCCCCTGCCCCCTTCGGTTCAGATGTGTCCGATGCGGCTCAGTGGCTCAGTGGCTAGCCGCGCCCACGTGGGCATCGGGCTTCACGCGGTGCAGCAGGGCCAACATGGTGGCCTCTATGCGCGCCAGCGCCTCGGTAGTGTGCCCTTCAAAACGCAACACCAGTACCGGGGTGGTGTTGCTGGCGCGGATCAGGCCAAACCCATCGGGCCAATCGACCCGCAGGCCGTCGATGGTGTTGATCTGTGCGGGGGCCGCAAAGGTGTCGGCCGCCAGGGCCTGCAGCTCTGCCGTCAGGCGGTGCGGCTCGCCCTCGGCGCAGGCCACATTCAGTTCGGGGGTGGAGTGGCTGGTGGGCAAGGCATTGAGCACCGCGCTGGGGTCGGCGCTTTTGCTCAGAATTTCCAGAAGGCGGCAACCGGCGTAGGTGCCGTCGTCAAAACCGTACCAGCGCTCTTTGAAGAAGATATGGCCGCTCATCTCGCCGCCCAGCGGGGAGTTGGTTTCCTTCATGCGGGCCTTGATCAGCGAATGCCCGGTTTTGAACATCACCGGCACGCCGCCCGCAGCCGCGATGGCGGGGGCCAGGCGCTGGGTGCATTTGACGTCAAAGATGATTTCGCCGCCGGGTGCACGCGAAAGCACGTCCTGCGCAAACAGCATCATCTGGCGGTCGGGGAAGATGTTGGTGCCTTCTTTGGTGACGATGCCCAGGCGGTCGCCGTCGCCGTCAAACGCCAGGCCCAGCTCGGCGTCGCTCGATTGCAGGGCGTTGATCAGATCTTTCAGATTTTCTGGCTTGCTCGGGTCGGGGTGGTGGTTGGGGAAGTTGCCATCCACCTCGGAGAACAACTCAATCACCTCGCAGCCCAGCGCGCGAAAGATATCCGGCGCCGATGCCCCCGCAATGCCGTTGCCGCAGTCGACCACGATCTTGAGCGGCCGGGCTAGCTTGATATCGCCCACGATGCGCTCGCGGTATGCGGGCAATACATCCACATGGCGCACAGAGCCACCGGGCAGCAGCTGCCAGGTTTCCTGCTCCATGGTGCGGCGCAGGCCCTGGATTTCTTCGCCATAGATGGCGCGGCCATTCAGCACCATCTTGAACCCGTTGTAGTCCTTGGGGTTGTGGCTGCCCGTGACCTGGATGCCACTGGCGCACAGCGTGCTGGCCGCAAAGTACAGCAGCGGTGTGGTGACCAGGCCTACATCAATCACTTCAATGCCCGCCTCAACCAGCCCCTGGATCAGCGCGGCCGACATGGCCGGGCCGGACAGGCGCCCATCGCGCCCCACAGCCACGGTGGTCTGCCCTTCGGCGCGGGCGGCGGTGCCAAAAGCACGGCCCAGGCCCAGGGCCACTTCTTCGTTCAGGGTCGACGGCACGATGCCGCGGATGTCATAGGCTTTGAAAATGGCGGGCGTAGGTTGCACGTAGAGGGGCCTTTCGCGATGGGGTTTAAAAGTCCGCTGCATTGTAGGCGGCCGCTTTTGGGCAGCCTGTCAGCCGATGCCTCACGCGCCGTCGAGGCATACATGGGGCGGCCAGAGGCACAGGTCCGAAAACGGCCAGTCCCAATGCGGCAGGCTCCTATCATCCAGCCCATGACCTTGCCACCAGCGCCCTCCTCTTCACCCGCGCCCATGGGGGTCGCCGACCCAGCGTCGGACGAGGGCCGATATCTGGCGCTCCTGGCACGGGACGCTCGGTTTGACGGGCACTTTTTTACCGCCGTTACCTCCACCGGCATCTACTGCCGCCCTGTGTGCGCGGTGCGCACGCCGCGGCGCGAGAACTGCCGCTTTTTCACTCTGGCCGCCCAGGCCGAAGGGGCAGGGTTTCGTCCCTGCCTGCGTTGCCGACCCGAGGTAGCGCCCAAGGCACTGGTGTGGTCGGTGCAGGATGCCAGCGGCATTTTGGTGCAGCAGGCCGTGCGGCTGCTGGATGCACCGGACCTCTGGCCCGCGCCCGCTGCACCGGTCAAGTCGGCTGAAGGCGCCACGGTGGCGCGTCTGGCCGAACGACTGGGCGTGAGCGACCGCCATCTGCGGCGCATTTTTGAATCGGCATTGGGCGTGTCGCCCCTGCAATACCTGCAGACCCGGCGGCTGCTCACGGCCAAACAGTTGCTGACCGACACCGACATGCCGGTGACCCAGGTCGCTCTGGCCAGCGGGTTTGCCAGCGTGCGCCGCTTCAACGCCGCGTTTTCGGGGCACTACGGACTGAACCCCACCCAGCTGCGGCGCAGCGGCGCCAATGACGGTGCGGCTTCGGGGACGGGCCGCACCCTAGCCCTGCGCTTGGCTTGGCGCCCGCCGTTTGATGTGTCGGCGCTGATGGCATTTTTTGAACGGCGGCAGTTTCATGGCGTGGAATGGGTGGTGCCTGGCAGTGACGCGCCCACCTTGCGCCGCACAGTGCGCCTGCCCGCTGCCTGCACAGGCCTGCCGCACGAAACCACGGGCTGGCTGAGCGCCCGGTTTGATGCAGAGCGCCGCCTGGTGTTGCTGCAGACCAGCGACAGCCTGTACCCGGTGCTGCCTTTGGTCATCCGCCGCGTGCGCGCCATGCTGGACCTGGACGCCGACCCCGCCGCCATCAACGCGGTGCTGCACCCGCATTTCCCGGACGGCGACGGGTTGCGCGTGCCGGGCGCGTTTGACGGGTTTGAGCTGGCCGTGCGTGCTGTGCTGGGGCAACAAGTCAGCGTGGCCGCGGCCCGCACGCTGGGCCAGCGCCTGGTGGAGCGGCTGGGCGAGCCCATCAGCACCCCCTGGCCCGAGCTGAACCGCCTGTTCCCCGCCCCCGCCACGCTGGCCGCCACCGACGGCGACCTGTTGGGCCAGATGGGCATCGTGCGCCAGCGGCAGGCGGCCATCGTGGCGCTGGCCCGCGCAGTGGAAAGTGGTGCATTGGCCCTGCATGCAGGTGCTGACGTCACCCAGACCACCACCGCGCTGTGCGCCCTGCCTGGCATTGGTGACTGGACGGCGCAGTACATCGCCATGCGGGTGCTGCGCTGGCCCGATGCCTTCCCGGCGGGCGATGTGGCGCTGCACAAGGCGCTGGCCGTGCAAGGCCACAAAAACCCGGCCCGCGCTGCGACCGAGGCATCGCAGGCCTGGCGCCCCTGGCGCAGTTATGCCGTGCTGCGCGCCTGGGCGGCTGGCACCACGGTGCTCCCCCACCTCACAAACCAAGAACTATCAAAACCATAGCTACTAGCGCTTATCCATCAAGCGCTAGAGGTCAATTTGACTACATATTTACCCAGCTCACCATGCTTTTCCATCCCCACACCGTGCAAACGCGCACGACCACGCAGCTCGGGCTGGTGCACCTGGCGGCGTCGCCCACCGGCTTGGCAGGCGTCTGGTTTGAAGGCCAGCGGCACGAGCCCGGCCCCTGGCTCTACGGCGCCAGCGCCTGGCCAGACGCGCCCGATCACCCGGTTTTGCAAAATGCCGCCCTCCAACTGCAGCAATATTTTGCGGGCGAGCGCGCCCACTTTGAGTTGCCTCTGGACTTGTCGGGCGGCACCCCCTTTCAGCAAAGCGTATGGCACGCGCTGCTCACCATTGGCCGCGGCGCCACCACCAGTTATGGGGCGTTGAGCCAGCAACTGGGCAACCCCCGCGCCGTGCGGGCGCTGGGCGCTGCCGTGGGGCGCAACCCGCTGAGCGTGGTCGTCCCCTGCCACCGGGTGGTGGGCATGGACGGCAGCCTCACCGGATATGCCGGTGGCCTCGACCGCAAAAGAGCCTTGTTAGTCCTGGAGAATGCGCAGCTCGCCGCCACTAGCGGCACCCCACACAAAAACAAAGGATTTGCATGAACAGCCCGGGAACCCAGCCTGTATCGACCTGGATCGGTGAATTCATCTTGCTGGCAGCCTTGTGGGGCGCGTCGTTTCTGTTCATGCGCCTGGGCGCCGCAGAGTTTGGCCCCCTGCCCATGGTCGGTCTGCGCGTGGGTCTGGCCACCGTGTTCCTGTGGCCCATCATGATGCGCCAAGGGCATTTGCCCGCCTTGCGCGCGCACTGGCGGCCCATCATGCTGGCGGGCATCATCAATTCGGCCATTCCGTTCGCGCTGTTTGCCTGGGCGGTAATGCACATCCAGACAGGGCTGACCTCCATCCTGAACGCCACGGTGCCACTGTTTGGTGCGTTGGTGGCCTGGGTTTGGCTGGGTGACCGCATCAACCGCCTGCGGTGGGTGGGCCTGGCCTTGGGCTTTCTGGGCGTGGCGCTGCTGGCGTGGCGGGCACCTGCGGGCACGGGGTTCAAGACCGACGACGCCCATTGGGCCATTGCGGCGTGTCTGGTCGCATCGGCGTTTTACGGGCTGTCGGCCAGTTTTACGCGGCGGTACCTCACGGGCATCCCGCCATTGGCCACCGCCACCGGTAGCCAGCTGGGCGCAACCTTGGGCTTGGCGCTGCCCACCCTGTGGCTTTGGCCCGCAAAAATGCCAGGCCCCGTCGCCTGGGCAGCCATTGCCGCCATTGCCGTGCTGTGCACGGGCATCGCCTACATCCTGTACTTCCGGCTGATTGCGCACGCGGGGCCGAGCCGGGCGTTGGCGGTAACTTTCATCACGCCCGTTTTTGCGGTTTTTTATGGCACGCTTTTTTTGGGAGAAGTCGTCACGCCCTGGATGATTGGCTGTGCCTTGGTCATCGTGTGCGGCACGATGTTGTCAACCGGACTTATCAGGACGGGCCGCGCCAGTGCTGCCACAGGAGAACGGGCCTAAACTCGGTGCATGGGCTTTTTATTGGGCATGTGTTGTCGGACCTCGGTCGCAAGGGGACCAGGACACGGCCTTCCCGCGTTGACCTCGCCCCGTAGCCACCGAACGGCCCCACATGGGTAACAACACGCTTTTTGCGGGCACTGCCGTCATGTTGCTGCTGTTGGTGGTGGCGTGGCTGCCTCCCAAGGAGTCGCTGTACCCGTCGCGCAACTCCCAAATAATCCTCGGACTTTCGGGCGGTGTGGTTTCGGTCGCGGCATTCATGGCGCTGCAATGGAATGCGCCCGAACTCCATGTGGTGGCATATCCGACAGCTACAGCATTCATGGCGCTTTTCTTTGGAATCCCCGCGGCACTCCTCACGGGCAGTATTGCGCTGGCAGCGGTGCTGCTTCAAGATTTCACCGCCGTGGTGCCTGCCCTGTCGGTGTTGGGCGCCGCGTTGATAGCGGGCGTGGGCTGGGGTGTAGCCGGAGAACGCCTCCCTATGCCCGGCTGGGCACGGGTTGTGGGCCTGTCCATCACGCTCCCCCTGGTGGTGGCACTTGCGCCCTTGTCGTTGTCAGCGGGCGAAATCGGCAATATTCCCTGGCACCACGGTGCGGGTGTTTTCATGCTGGGTATAGGAGCGCTGCTGCTGGGCAGCAAGGCCCGTTCAGAACTGACCCGCAATGACATTCAGCAAGCACTGGCGCAACAAGAGCGCCACCTGCGTCTGGCACTGGACTCCCTGGGTGGCGGGCGATGGGAATGGGACGTGACCCGCCGCGAATTCCAGTGTTTTGGCGTGTTCTATGAAACCTTTGGCATCACGGCGGCACATGCCGACACCGCGGCAGATGCCCCGAACTTGTGGCAGCGCTGGTACGCCCTGCGCCACCCAATGGACGCAGAACGCAATGCCGCCAAGCTCAGCCGGGCCATGGACGGACTTGAAGAAAGCTACGAAGCCGAGTTCAGGGTGATGGACACCCGCGGCCAGTGGCGCTGGGTGATGTCGCGCGGCACCGTGGCACGGCGCGATGGAGAGGGGCGCCCCACCGCATTGATCGGTATGGACGTGGACATCACGGCCCACCGCGAGGCCGAAAACGCGCTGCGCTCGTCCGAAGCCAAATACACCACGTTCTATCAAACGCTGCCCGACCCGGCAGGTATCTCGCGCATCTCTGACGGGCGCTACATCGACGTGAACCCCGCGTTCTGCGAGGTGCTGGGCCTCCCGCGCGAGCAGGTGCTTGGCCGCACCTCTACCGAGCTGAAGATTTGGGCGTCCGAGCACGAGCGCACGCGGCTGGTAGAGACGTTTCGCCGCGACGGCAAGGTAGACCGCCTGCCGCTGATGGCTCAGAGCCAGGGGGTTCGTATCCCGGGGCTTATGTCGGCACGCTCCGTGCTTATCGATGGTGAAAACTGTTTTGTTTTCGTTTTCCACGATATGACCGAAGCCCAACGCACCAGCGACGAACTGCGGGCCCTCAACAGTCTGCTCCAGCAGGCGGGTCGGCTGGCCCGGCTCGGCGCGTGGGAGGACCAGCGCGGCAAGGGCCTTGTTTACTGGTCCGATGTGTGTTTTGACATCCACGGACTGGCCGTGGGCTCCGCACTGCCCACCGACTACATTGACCGCCTGGTAGCACCCGCCTACCGCGAGCAACTGCGCGACAACTTTCGCCTGAGCATTCTGGAGCGCCGCGAGTGGAGCATGGAGATCGAGGTGCAGCACGCCGACGGCCGGATGGTCTGGGTGCGGGCCATGGGCGAACCCGTGATCGAACACGGCCGTGTCACCCGCGTGCGCGGCGTGATGCAGGACATTGATGAAGCCAAACGGGCCGAGCAGCGGCTGCGGCAGTCTGAAGACCGGTTTTCGCGCATCTTTCATCTCATGCCCTACCCCATGGGCCTTTCGCACCGCAGCGATGGGCGGTATGTGGACATCAACCCCGCCTGGGTGGACATGCTGGGCATACCGCGCGAAGAAGCCATTGGCCGCACAGCGGTGGAAATGGGCGTCTTCAGCGCCGAAGATCGAGTGCGGCTGATGGAAGCCGTACAAAACGGTGGTCACCTCAACAGCTATGAAGTCACACTGAACGTGCGCGGTGGCCCACCCCGCACCGTGCTGCAGTCCATGCGCGCCACCGACTTTGACGGCAAACCCTGCTGGCTGTTCTCGGTGCACGACATCACCGACCGCAAACGCAATGAGGTACAGGTGCGCGAGCGCGAAGAACTGCTTTCGCTCACCATTTCGGCCGCATCGCTGGGGTTGTGGGACTGGAACCTGCAGACCGGTACCGTCACCGGCGACAGCCGCTGGCGCGACATGCGGGGCCTGGAGCCTTCAGACGACCCACTGGCGCCCACCCAGTGGACCAGCGCCATCGCGCCGGATGACATCGACCGCATCACCGGCGAACTGGCCCGCCACAGCGCACACCCCGGCACACCGTTTGATGCCACCTGGAAGGTGAACCAACCCGGCGACGCAGTGCGCTGGGTGCGCAACCTGGGAAAGATCGTCAGCACCGACAGCGCGGGCCAGCCCGAACGCATGCTGGGTGTCGCCATCGACGTCACGCCCCAACGTGAACAAGAGGTACTGCTGCAGCGCCTGGCGCTGTTTGACGCCCTCACAGGCCTGCCCAACCGCGTGCTGCTGGCCCGCAAGCTGCAAGAAAGCATGGCCCAGGCCCGCACCAAAAACACGCTGCTCGGCGTGGCCTACCTGGACCTGGACGGTTTCAAACCCGTGAACGACCGCTTGGGCCACGGCGCAGGAGACCGGCTGCTGGTGGTGGTCGCCGGGCGCCTGACCCGCGCGTTGCGTCCCCTGGACACCGTGGCGCGTTTGGGCGGCGATGAGTTTGTGATCCTCATGCCCCAACTCGAATCCATCGACGACTGCGAACGCATGTTGCACCGGGTGATGGAGAGCATCTCGGCCCCCTACACCCTGGACACAGAGCGCGTGGTGGTCACCGCCAGCATCGGCTACACCATGTTCCCGCTCGACGATGCCGACGCCGACACCCTGCTGCGCCATGCCGACCAGGCCATGTACGCCGCCAAACAGGCGGGCCGCAACCGTTTCCACCAGTTCGACGCCGCCCAGGAGCGCGCGCTGCAATTGCTGCGCGAACAGGGCCGCTACATCCGCGACGCGCTGGCCGACCGGCAGTTCATGCTGTACCTGCAGCCCAAGGTCGACATGAAAAGCGGCACCGTGGTGGGCGCAGAAGCCCTGGCGCGTTGGCAGCACCCCGAACGGGGCATCGTGTCGCCCGGCGAATTTCTGCCGCTACTGGAAGGCACCGAACTCGAAATCGGCTTTGGCGAATGGGTGGTGGACGCGGCCTTGGTCATCCTGGAGCAACTGCAACACCGCGGCATGCCCATGCCGGTCAGCGTCAACATCGCGGCCCAACACCTGCAGCAACCCGGTTTTGCCGATTGGATGGCCCGGTGCCTGGCCCGCCACCCCAGCGTGGCCGCGCACATGGTGGAGATCGAAATCACCGAAAGCGCCGCGCTGTACGACCTGGCCTCCGTGGCCGGCGCCCTGACCGATCTGCGCGCCCTGGGTGTCAGTGTCTCGCTGGACGACTTTGGTACCGGCTACTCGTCACTGACCTACCTGCGCCGCCTGCCCATGGACACGCTCAAGATCGACCAGAGTTTTGTGAACGGAATGATGGGCGATCCTGGCGACCTGGCCATCGTGCAGGGTGTGATTGGCCTGGCCCGGTCGTTCGGCTACCGCGTGATCGCCGAGGGCGTGGAAACCGTGGAGCAAGGGCAGATGCTGCTGCAACTGGGGTGCACGCAGGCACAGGGGTACTGCATTGCACGGCCGATGCCCGTGGATGACTTTGTACTGTGGACGGAAAAGTGGCAGCCGCCGGTGGGTTGGCATCGGCAGCGGCCGGGGTGATTTTTTCGAAAAATAAGGCTCTAGCGCTTATCCATTAAGCGTCAAAAGCTACTTATTTGATAGCAAATGAACCTGCTAAAAAAGCTTGGCCTCCCGTTTGCCGTCATTGGCTGCCTCGCCGGTTTCGGGTTGGCGGCAATCGTCCACTTCCTGTTCAGCGTTACAGGAACCATAGCGATCAAGGCTTTGCTGGTCGCCACAGGCACGCTGATAGGCATGTGGCTTGAATGGGGCCCGGGCGCGAAAAAAGGGCGGGATTAATCGCGCCGCATCCCAGCTTCAACCCACCAAATCCTTGACCTGCTGCAACGCAGCCCGGTACCCCATCTTCGTCAGACATGCCTGCCTGAGGTAGCGCCACTCATTGCAGTCTCGCCGTACGGGGAGCTCTGGCGGGCGAGGTGCGCTTGAGCTTGCGAAACACCGTGCGAACGGCACGCGCCAGCGCGTCGTCCAGGGCCGTACGCCAGTCCTTGGCGACTGACGAAACCACCACCAGCCCGCGTCCTTCAGTTTTCAGCTCGAGCTGGCATCGCTTGTCACGCCCACCCCGCGGGCCGTTGAGGTCCGACAACTGAACCTCGGCGCGCGGCACTTGCCAGCCCAGACGCCGAAACACAAACCGCACCCTGCGCTCGACTTGGTCACGCATGTTCGGACCTTCGGGATCGCGTGTTCGGAAAAGCACTTGCATTGCATGTCTCCTGGTTGAACGAAGCCCAAGGCTAGCCGCGTGGCCGCGCGGGAACCAGCAGGTTTTTCAGAAGCCCGACATCGCCACAGGCTGCAGATGGCAAGCATCGGTTTTTTCTACGCGACGTTGCGGCTTAACCCTGTTTTTTGAACGCCCACAAGCGCCTAGATTGGTGGTCTGAAACACAACCGATGAAGGAATTGCTCATGCGAACCCGCTCCACACTCGCCGCCCAGATACTCGACAGGCTGTGTCTCATCCTTGCCGAAATCAAGGGCTTTCTAGGTGCCCCGGCCCGATCAGCCCGGCAACCAGTGCCCATCCCCATCCAGTCAGGGCGCCGCCTGAGGCCCGGGCACCCGCCTGGCCGCTACCGCCGCTACGACTAGACCGCAAACACAGCGATCCAGGTTATTCAGACTTTTCACAGGAGCATGCGATGCGCAACTACCCACCCGACAGTCCGGAAGCCGCCGCCCGCATCGTGGCGCTGGTCCTTGTCTCGGACGGCAATGTCTGCCGCTCGGAAATCGACGCGCTGATGCAACTGAATATTGAGCAGGCCCTGGGGCTCGCACCGGGTGCGTTTGCGGGCGTGATCAGAGACCTCTGCGAGGACCTGCTGATGGGCGCCCACGGCAACCGTTCCCTGACGGCCCATCTGGATGATTCCATGCTGACATCCTTCATGGGTTTCATCGGCGAGCAGGGCTTGCGCGAAAAAGTCTTGAGCCTGGCAGGTGCTGCGGCACGGGCCGACCACCATCTGGCGGAGGCTGAAGCCCGTGTGATGCAGATCGCATGGCGCCGCTGGTCGCCAGAACATGCGCCTGCGCTTTGATGCTGCCGCGCCAGGCGGGCCTGTGCATCAGTCCCCGCCCCTTCCGTGGCGCACAGCCTCCGGGCCGCACGCCCTCCAAACACAATCAGGCCTGACCGCTGGCCGCAATGATCTGCTTGACCAAAGGGTGGTGCAATCCCCGGCGTGAACGGATCGCGTGGATCTCTTCACGCACCTCTTCGCACACCCCCAGCAGCCGCAAGCCGCGCATTTGGCCCACATCGCCAGCACCGAGCTGGCTGACCGGAAAGACGCCCATGCCGCGAGCGGCAAACACCGCGAGCAATGCGCTGTCTTCAAACTCACCGACGATCCGCGGTCGGATGCCCTTGGTGTCAAACCAGTGGTCGAGCGCGATGCGCAGCGCAGAATGCCCGGTAGGCAATAGCACCGGAAGATTGTTGAGAGACTGGGGAAACCCCTCGCGCTGCGACTTGCCCACGAGCTTGGCCGGCCCATACCAGTGCACGCCCGAATCCACCACCCGCTCACTGGTCAGCCTTAGATTCGGGTTGCGTGGTGCCGGCTGCCCGGCCAGCACGATGTCGAGCTGGTGCAAGGCCAATTCGGCCAGGAGCTGCTCGACCTCACCCTCGTGGCACACCAGTCGCAGATCAGGTGTTTCAAGCACAGGCGCCAGCAGCGCGTGCGCCGCCAGCTTGGATATGCCGTCTGACAGACCCACCGACAGCTGCACGACCCGGCCGGTTGCCGCCTCGCGCACTTCGTCGGGGATGGACTGGCCGAGCGTGAAGATTTCTTCGGCACGTGCAAATGCGGCTCGCCCTGCGGGTGTGGGCGCAACCCCCCTCCCGGCGGGCTTTAGCAGCTGGTGGCCCAGCTGTTTTTCCAAATCCCGCACTTGGGCACTGATGGTCTGCACCGCCATATCCAGGCGTTCGGCAGCCCGTGCAAAGCCACCCTCCTTGATGACGACCCAGAAGTAGTACAGGTGGCGGTAGTTCAGCATGGATGAAGCGCTTCGGGAAAACCGCATCTTAGTTGCGGGCTGGCATGGTTTATTGCCCGGCAATCCCTCGCCAGACTACGGGTTCTCACATTGCTTTTGATTCACAGGAAAGAAAAAGGAACCCTAAATGCTCTACATCGCCAACTGGACCCTCGTTACGTTTTTGCTCGCGCTGTGGTCATTTGCAGCTTGGGCCCTTCATGGGGTAGTGGTCTGGGCAGTGACCAAAGCCCCATCGCTCACGGGGCCGTCGGCAGATCTTTCATCTGTTCCCGTGCCTGCCTGGCTGATGCAGTTCTTACCGATCGAGGCCATGCAGGCGCTGATCGTGGGCCTGACCGAAACATGGACCATGCTGGCCGGATTTCTGCAGGCAGCGCCCTCGGTCGCCACTGGCGTTACCGTCGTGACGTGGGCGGTGTGGGGGCTGGGCAGTGCAGTGCTGCTGGCTGTGGGCGTGGGCATCCACATTTGCGTGTCGCTGTGGGGGCGGCGCCGCGTAGGCACAGCAAAGTTCTCGGCCTAGGAGCCTGTCGGCCTTGGAGCGTCGATAGCGAAAATGGACCCCAGCGAGGACAGTTTCCGCCGGATTTGCAGCCCCATAGCCCCGCTATGGGGCAAAAAGACGGTGAAAAATGGACCGCTGCGGTCCATTTGCAGCCGACGATTTCCAAGTCCGACAGGCTCCTAGGCAGCCAGGAACGCAGCCTGGGCGCCTGAACGCCCGGCAACATGGGCGCGCTCGGACGTTCAGCCCACGAGATCCTTGACCTGCTGCAACGCAGCCGGGTCCTCCATCGTCGTCAGATCCCCCGGATCCCGCCGCTCGGCCACGGCCTGCAACGCGCGGCGCAGCAGCTTGCCGCTGCGGGTTTTGGGCAGCACGGTGACAAAGTACACGCGGGACGGGCGGGCCACGGCGCCCAGCTGGTTGTCCACCTGCTTCATCACCTCGCCTTCGAGCTTAAGTCGCGCTGCGTCGGAGTCCAGCCCCGACGCATCGCGCGCCACGGCAAAGGCCATGGCGACCTGGCCCTTCAAGCTGTCGGCCACGCCCACCACGGCCACTTCAGCGATGTTGGGGTGCGAGGAGATGCTCTCTTCAATCTCCCGCGTGCCCAGGCGGTGGCCGGCGACATTGATCACGTCGTCGGTGCGGCCCAGGATGAAGTGGTAGCCATCGGCATCACGAATGCCCCAGTCGAAGGTGCTGTAGATCAGGCGGCCGGGAATGCTCTTCCAGTAGGTGTTCACAAAACGCGCGTCGTCGCGCCACACGGTCTGCATGCAGCCGGGCGGCAGCGGGCCTTCGATGGCGACCACGCCCTTCTGGTTGGCACCGGTCAGTTCTTCGCCAGTGCTCTCGTCGATCAGCTTGACGTGGTAGCCATACATGGCCTTGCCGGGGCTGCCAAAACGCGTGGTTTGCTGCTCCACGCCATTGGCCAGGGTCAGGATGGGCCAGCCGGTTTCGGTCTGCCAGTAATTGTCGATGATGGGTACGCCCAGCGCATCGCTGATCCACTGGGCCGTGGGCTCGTCGAGCGGCTCGCCTGCCAGCCACAGGGCCTTGAGGGTGGAGACGTTGTACTTTTTGAGCCAGCTCGCATCCTGCTTTTTCAGCACCCGTACGGCCGTGGGCGCCGAGAACATGTGGGTGACCTTGTACTTTTCGACAATGCTCCACCACACGCCCGCGTCGGGCCGCGTGGGCAGACCCTCATACATGATGGTCGTCATGCCTGCAATCAGCGGGCCGTAGACGATGTAGCTGTGCCCCACCACCCAGCCAATGTCGCTGGTCGCAAAGTACACCTCCCCGGGCTTCGCATCAAAGATGTGCTTCATGCTGGCCGCCAGCGCCACCGTATAGCCGCCGGTATCGCGCTGCACACCCTTGGGCTTGCCCGTGGTGCCGCTGGTGTACAGGGTGTAGCTGGGGTGGGTGGACTCCACCCATTCGCAGGGCACCACGGTGTTCAGCTGCTGCTCTCGCAGCGCCGTCCAGTCGTGGTCGCGCCCCGGCTGCAGGTGCATGGGGGCCAGACCGCGGTTGACCATCAACACAGCAGCGGGCTTGTGTTTGGACAGCTCAATGGCGTCGTCCAGCAGCGGCTTGTACGGCACCACCTTGCCGCCGCGCGACCCGGCATCGGCACTGATCACGGCCACCGGTTCTGCATCTTCAATGCGCGAGGCCAGCGAGCCCGACGCAAACCCGCCAAACACCACCGAATGCAGCGCGCCAATGCGCACACAGGCCAGCATCGCAAAGGCGGCCTCGGCAATCATGGGCATGTAAATAAGCACGCGGTCGCCCTTCTTCACGCCCAGCGACAACAGCACGGCGGCCATGCGCTGCACCTCGGCGTGCAGCTCGGCAAAGCTGTAGCTGCGCTCGGTGTTGGTTTCGGTGGAGATGGCGACCAGCGCGGCCTGGCTGGCGCGGGTGGCCAGGTGCCGGTCGACCGCGTTGTGGCAAAGGTTGGTGGTGCCGCCCACAAACCATTTGGCAAAGGGCGGGTTGCTGTAGTCGCACACCTGCTGGGGCGGGGTGTGCCATTCGATTAGTTGGGCCTGCTCGCGCCAGAAGGCGTCAGGCTGGTCGATGGACTGGCGGTAGAAGTCGGCGTAGGTGCTGTGTGCGGTCATGGTGGGTGTCTCCTCTGCATCTGTCTCGCCCTGCCAGGACAGCAGGTTTTGAATTCATAATTATTCATAACGGTCTTGCGGGAAGCTGACGCGGGCACGTCAAAAACACGGGTCCTTGCAGCCTTGCAGACTTGTCTGCGGCTGCAGGGACGCACTACTTGCCGCTGGTCTCATTCCTCCAGTCTCGTCCCAAGTGCTTTTTGCGCACCTCCAAGCCTTGTAAGCGGTTGTGGCCCCGGCATGCAAGGATTCTTTCGTTGAGTCATGATTTAGAAATATATATTTCATAATTCAACGCATATACTTCTACCATGTGGTCCACACTCATCCTGACTCTGCCCACCCAGCCCAACGCCGTGCGGTTGCGCATCTGGCGCAATCTCAAGGCGTTGGGGTGTGCTGCCCTGCGCGATGGGGCTTACCTGCTGCCCGATGAACACGCTGGCTTGCTGGCCCCTATCGCGGCCGAGGTGCGAGAACACGGGGGGACGGCGATGTTGCTGACCATGACCGCCACTGACGATGCGCAGCGCCTGGAAATTGAAGCGCTGTTTGACCGCACCGAAGCCTTCACGCAGTGGCGCAATACGGCCACCACCTTGCAGACCGAACTGCCCAGCATCACAGAAACTGAAGCGCGCCGCCGCATGCGCGGCGTTGTCGACGCCCTGCATGGGCTGCACCGCATTGACTACTACCCTAGCGGGCCGGCCACACAGGCCGATTCGGATCTGGTCCGCTTGCGGCAGGCGCTGGACGCGACCTTCTCCCCCGGAGAGCCCGCCCCTCTCCCTGCCCATGGCATTTCGCGCCTGGACACGCCCCTTTTCCAGAACCAGCGCTGGGCCACCCGCGCCCGCCCGTGGGTAGACCGACTGGCGTGTGCGTGGTTGATTCGCCGCTTCATCGACCCGGGCGCGCGTTTTGTCTGGCTGGCCGATCCGGCAACGCCGTCTGCGGATGTGATTGGCTTTGACTTTGACGGCGCGCGGTTCACCCATGTGGGCGCCCTGGTGACCTTCGAAGTGCTGATCGCCAGCTTCGGGCTGCAAGCAGATCTGCGGCTTCAACACCTTGCCCGCGCCGTGCACTTTCTGGACGCGGGTGGCATGCCCGTGCCCGAGGCGGCTGGTCTGGAGGCCGTGCTGGCCGGTCTGCGCGAAATGCATGCCGACGACGACGCCCTTACCCAGGCCGCCGCGCAGGTGTTCGACGCCTTGTACGCCGTGCCGCGCGCCCTCCAGTCCCCCCAGATTCCGCTGTCCAGCACTGCACCATGACGACCTCCGACACTTCTTTGCCCGCCACCCACGCCCCCGCCGAGGGCCGCCCTGCCCCCGTCTCTTTGGGCGAGGCCTTCCTGTTCTGGCTCAAGCTCGGCTTTATCAGCTTTGGCGGGCCTGCGGGTCAGATTGCGATCATGCATGCCGAGCTGGTGGAGCGCCGCCGCTGGATCAGTGAAAAGCGATTTCTGCACGCCCTCAACTACTGCATGATGCTGCCCGGCCCCGAGGCGCAGCAACTGGCCACCTACATCGGCTGGCTCATGCACCGCACCTGGGGCGGCATCGTGGCCGGGGCGCTGTTTGTGCTGCCGTCGCTGTTCATCCTGATTGCGCTGTCGTGGGTGTACCTGCGGTTTGGCGATGTGCCGGTGGTGGCGGGCATCTTCTACGGCATCAAGCCCGCCGTGACGGCGCTTGTGCTGCACGCTGCGCACCGCATTGGCACACGCGCGCTGAAAAACGGCTGGATGTGGGGCATTGCTGCGGCGTCGTTTGTGGCCATCTTTGCGCTCAACACGCCTTTCCCGGCCATCGTGCTGGCCGCTGGGCTCATTGGCTACTTTGGCTCGCGTCGCTGGCCCAGCGTGTTCGCCCTGGGCGGCGGCCATGCCAACGGGCACGAGGGTTACGGCCCGGCGCTGATCGACGACGACACCCCCACGCCCGCCCACGCGCGCTTTTCACGCAGCCATCTGGTCAAGGTGCTGGCGGCAGGGCTGGCGCTGTGGCTGGCGGCCATGGCTGTGTTGGTAGCCACGCAGGGCTGGCAGGGCACGCTCACGCAGATGGGCTGGTTCTTTACCAAGGCGGCACTAGTCACCTTCGGCGGCGCTTACGCCGTGCTGCCCTATGTTTACCAAGGCGCGGTGGAGCAATACCAGTGGCTCAGCGGCCCCCAGATGATCGACGGCCTGGCTCTGGGCGAGACCACGCCCGGCCCGCTGATCATGGTCGTGGCTTTTGTGGGTTTTGTCGGCGGCTGGCTGCAGCAGGTGTGGGGGCCGGACGCGCTGTTCGCTGGCGCCGCGGCCGCCGCCACCGTCGTGACGTTTGTGACGTTTCTGCCCTCCTTCATCTTCATCCTGGCGGGCGGCCCGGCGGTAGAGGCCACGCACGGCAAGCTCGGGTTTACCGCGCCGCTGTCGGCCATCACCGCCGCCGTGGTGGGCGTAATCCTGAACCTGGCGCTGTTTTTTGCCTACCACCTGCTGTGGCCACAGGGCTTTGGTGGGGCGTTTGATGCCGTGTCGGCCGTCATCGCCGCCCTGGCGCTGGTGGCGCTGTTTCGCTTCAAGGTAGGCGTGTTGACCTTGCTGGGCGGGTGCGCCGCCATCGGGTTGGCAGTGACTTTTCTCAAGCCGTGGATTTTCTAAACACCCCGTTCACGCACTTCACACCTCCCCAGGAGCCGCAATGCTAGCCCACCCCCACGCCCTTCCTTTTGACCCGGCCACGCTGCCCGGCTTGTCTGAAAAGCTGCTGCGCAGCCACCACCAGAACAACTATGGTGGCGCAGTGTTGCGGCTCAACGCCATCCGGGCGCAGCTTGCGGGCGTGGACTTTGCCTCGGCACCCGGCTTTGCGCTCAACGGGCTCAAGCGCGAGGAGCTGATCGCCAGCAACTCCATGCTGCTGCACGAGCTGTACTTTGCCAGCCTGGGCGGCCAGGGCGCTGCGCCTGCCCCGGGCATGACCCTGGCCCTGGCGGCCAGCTTTGGCAGCGCAGAGCGCTGGCGTGAAGAGTTTGTCGCCATGGGCAAGGCGCTGGGCGGGGGGTCGGGCTGGGTGCTGCTGGTGTTCCAGCCGCGCGAGGGGCGCCTCGTCAACCAATGGGCCGCAGACCACACCCAGACCGCGGCCGGTGGCGTTCCCATCCTGGCGCTCGACATGTATGAGCACGCCTACCACCTGGACCACGGCGCGGCGGCAGGCGCCTATGTTCAGGCCTTCATGGCCAATATCGACTGGGTGGCGGTCTACACCCGCTACCAGCAAGCCGTGACCGCCTCCAGCGAAGGGCTGCAGGCATCGGTGCATGACGCGCAGCAAGCACTACAGTGCATCGACGTGCGCCGCGCCGGTGTGTACGAAGCCGCCTCCACCACCTTGCCCAACGCCCGATGGTGCGACCCGGCGGCCATCGACATCTGGGGGGGTGAACTGCCCGTCGGCGAACCGGTGATCGTGTACTGCGTCTACGGCCACGAGGTCAGCCGGGCCGCCGCCTTGCGGCTGCGCGCAGCGGGCATCCCGGCGCGATTTCTGCAAGGAGGGCTGGACGGCTGGGCTGCTGCGGGGCTGCCGGTGCAACCGAAAACACACGCCTTGCGGGCAGACTGAACCGCTCAAGCCCGCGCCGCGCGCCGCGCAGATCAAAATGCTACATAGTTGATAGCTATACGCGCTTAATGGACATGCGGTAGAGGCCAAAAAGACCAAAATTTTGACCCAGCGGGGCCTTCACAGCGCTTACCGCTCGCCTGCGGGGCCTATCGGGCATGCGGGGCCAACCCCACCAGGCGGCACACTTGCATCAGTGCAAAGGCACGCCCACGCTTTGCGCGAGCGTGCGAATGGCATCGATGTCCCGCTGCAGGGGCAGCGCCAGTTCGCCTCTGGCAAGCGCGTACTGGGCGTGGCGCAGGGCAGCCACACGCATGGCGTCGTCCTCCAGGGATGCGAGGGACCGCAGCGCTTTTTGCAACCGCATGCCCACTTCCACCACGCCAGCGCCATCCCGCGCGATGGCAGTGAAAGCATCGTCGAACATGTCCTCGATCTGCAGCGCCGGGGCCTCCACCCGGTCAAACTCCACCGGCTGGGCCGCCAGGCCTTCGTCTGGCTGCGACCACAGCGTGAACAGCCGCACCAGCGTGCCCACGATGCCGATAGCGGTGCCTGGGTCATTCACCGCCGGCGACAGCGCCCGGCCAGCGATCTCGGACAGAACGATGAGCCCCAGGCGCGGATCATGGTCGAACACCCGGTCGCGGCCGATGGTGAAGGCCGCGGCAACCCGCTGCAGGTCCAGTTGCCCACCGGCGCCAGAGCCAAGCCGCACGTGGGCCAACGGCGTTCCTGGCATGGCAAACGTGCCCGGCAGCGCATCGACCACCACGCGGCCCCCGAGGTCCAGGGCAAACTCCTGAAGGGCCCGCATGTCGATCTGCTGTACGTAGCCCACTTCGGCGGCGAACACCGGCGTGCACTTATCCGTGGTGCCCATGCCGCTACTCACACCCCTACCCATACCCATACCCGTGTCCGTATCCGTGTCCGTATCTGTGCAAGCTGGCTGCGGGGTTCGCACAACGCCCCCCAGCGCAGGCGCCCTGCGGCGGCGCTTCATCGCTGCGGTGGTGGCCCCCTCTACCTGTTCCACAGTGGCCCCCAGCCGTCCCAGCCGCGCGATGCGGTCCGTCCAGCGCACAAAGGTGAACACCACAAAACCCAGCACCGCTACCGTCATCGAAAACAGCGTAAAGCGCCCGGCGATTTCAAAGTAGCCGTTTTTCATGGCCATCAGGGCCACGACGCTGAAAATGAACGCCCCCACAAAGGTAGACAGCGCGTTTTGCGACACATCGTCTGCAATCACCAGGGGAAACGAGCGCGGCGTGGCAGTGGTGCTGGCAGACGAATACGCCGACACCATCGACGCCACTGCAAACGTGGCGACCGCCAACATGCTGGCTGCAATGATGGACAACAGGCTTTCCACAGACTCGCTCGACACATCGGGCGCCAGACGCGCCAGCGGCAGCTGGTCGGACACCTTGGCGCCAAACACCGCAACGACAGAGACGGCGCAGATCAGCAGCGGCTTGACCCACAAGCGCTCACGGATGCGGCGTACCAGAAAACGCCATTTGTCCTGCGACACCAACCAATTCATAAGCACTCCTGCGCCTTCCGGCATACCTTCGATTGTCGGCCCCGCGAAACGGCGCGTTTTTGGTGAACCCGGGTACGACAGGGACCCCGCCCCGGTGGGTTGTGCGGCCGGGCTCACAAGGCGTTGGCAAAACAACGCCCGCGCGCACAGGTAAACCCGTCAGCCCGCTGCCCGCGCCCAGCGCGCCGGCTCTGGTGCCCAGCCGGCGTGGTCGTCGCCGTCAATGTCCAGCAACGCTCCCACACTGCGCCCCAGGTCTACCGACAACACGTCTGCCGCGGCCTGCGCGCCCCCGTCGCTGCGCTGGGCGGTGGTCACAAAAGCGGTAAACGCCGCCCAGTCGCGCGCCATGTGGTCCACCAGAATGCGCGCCAGCTCGTACGACAGCAGGTTGCCGTCGTCGGTGCGCTGAAACGACGTGCCCGCCCAGAACTCCTGCATGCGCTCAGGCGTCCAGAAGCGCTGGTGCAAATAGTGCAGCTGCGCGGGGGTGTGCTGGGCGGGTGGCGCGCCCTTTAAGCGGCGCTCGGTGTTGACGGCCAGGCCCTCATCCAGCCAGGTGGGCAGGTGCAGGTGGGCCAGCGCGTTGTGGGTCATCTCGTGGGCAATCACGGGCTCGATGGCGGCCAGGTCGGCCGCCACCACCACAAAGTGTGGGCAGCCGAAATGGATGAACATGCCGCCACTGCGCGCAAACTCGCCGTCCTCTCCATAAAACTGCGCGACGTAGTGGTAGTAAGTGTCTTCATCGTCCAGCACCAGCAAGATGCTTTTTTCTGTGACGGGGAAATGCGCCATGCCCGCCAGCAGCCGGTCGATGCGCTGGCGCGTGGTGGTCACATAGCGCGCCGTCGCGCGGGCCACTGATGGCGCAAGCGGCGACAGGATGAAGCAGTCGGCCCCTTCGTGCAGGTGCATGTGGGCGCCGAGCGCGTCGCGCAGGTGCAGCAGCCAGGCGCGGCGGCCCTGGTTCAGGGCCTCGGCCGCCACTTGCGGCGCGCGGTCACCCGCGCCATGGGCCCAGATATCCAGCGCGGGCCAGTCCATCTGCGGAAGATCCTGGCGGTTGTGCAGATGGGTCAGCACGTCGAAATTGGCAACATCCGGCGCCTGCAGATGCGTGGGGGCTGGCTCGGCCTCCCCTGCCACAGTGTGGTTGTCGTCGCGCACTGCCAGGGTTTGCAGGTTGGCTTTCACCAACCACGCACCCAGAAACGGGATTGCCCACACGCCGCCCATGAACATCGCTTTTCGAAAGCCTTGTTCACCACTGCGTGCAATCTGGCGGGTTGCCTGGACATTGACGACCAGCAGCCCCGCAAGCAGAGCCAGGCCAATGAATTCAGGGGACATGGGTAACAACAAAAAACCGGCAGGGAAGCCTGTGCGGGCGCCTCTATGGGCTCCGTGCAAATACTATCTTTTTTATAGCTATTAGCGCTTACTGGATAAGCGCTAGAGGCCAAAAAGACTCAAAAACCGGTTACTTGACCAGCCCCAAAACATCCTTGAACGTCGGGTGCTCACACGTGCCCAGCCATTCAAACGCCACCATTTCGGTAGTCACCAGCTCGGCGCCCGCACCGGCCAGGCGGTCAAAGGCGGCGTCGCGGTTGCGTTCGGTGCGCGAGCCGCAGGCGTCGGTCACCACCCACACTTCAAACTCGTCTTCGAGCAGGTCGAGCGCGGTCTGCAGCAGGCAGACATGGGCTTCGCACCCGGCGATCACGATGGTGCCGCGCTCGTCGCCCTGACCAGCTGCGGGCTTTTGCAGGTGTTTGGGCAGGCTGCGGGCGTTGCCACCCTGGGGTTTGGCGGGCGGGCGCAGCCATTCACCCAGGCCTTCTTCGGCTGCGCTGAAGTGCATCTTGGCCAGGGTTTTCTGGCACAGCGCGCGCAGTGCGGCGTCGTTCGCGCCCAGGCGCGAGGGGTTTTGTTCGGTGCCCCACACCGGCACCTCCAGCAACCGGGCGATCTCGGCCAGGCGGCGCGCGTTGGCCAGCACGGCGGGGCCTTCAAAGATGGCGGGCATCAAGCGTTCTTGGTAGTCGACCAGGACGAGTTGGGATTCGGTGGCGTCAAGCAGCATGGTGTGATGGTGGTTTGTTCGTTGGTGGGCCAGCCCGTGTGGGCGGCGGCGCTTTCAGAGAGTGGGGCATTGTCGCAGCCCTGCACTGGCCGATTTTTACGGTGGCAGCACGGACCGCACTGCTTGCCCCAACGGTGCCGCCATCGCCACCGCGTTGCTGGAGTGCGGGATGCAGTCGGTGCTCCACACCTCCCCCACGCCCGCGTCGTGCAATGCCTTCAGCGCATCGCCCGCAAACAGCGCGTGTGTCACGGCCACATCGACTGACGCGGCCCCAGCCTGAAGCAGCAATCGCGCCGCCAACGCCAAGGTGCGCCCGGTGCTGGCCATGTCGTCCAGCAGCACCACGGCCCGGCCCTGGGCATTGAGGGTGGGCAGTTCAATCGCCACATCGCGGTCGCCATGGCGCACCTTGATGCAGACGGCATGGTCGAAGCCATGGCGTGCCGCGGCCTGGGCGATCCATTGGGCGGATTCGCCGTCGGGCCCCACGAGCAGAGCGTTGGGGCGGCGCTGGGCGATCAGATCGGACAGCGGCTCGGCGCCACTGAGCACCAGCGCCTGCGGTACGGGGATGGCCTGCTCCAGGCGTTCGATGCGGTGCAGGTGCGGGTCCACGGTGATCACGGCATCGAACAACCCCGCCAAAAATCCGCCCACCACCTGCTGGCTGATGGCCTCGCCGGGGTGAAAGGCGATGTCCTGCCGCATATATGCCAGGTATGGCGCCACCAGCGTGAGGTGTTGCACGCCCAGGCTGCGGGCTGTGCGGGCCGCCAGCAGCAGCTCCACCAGCTTTTCGTTGGGCTGGTGCAGGCTTCTCAGCACCACGGCATGCGCAGGCAAACGGCCACGGGCATCGACGGGCAGGCACAGCTTAAGTTCGCCATCGGGGAAACGGTGGCGTTCGATGGCCAGGGCCGTCAGGCCAGCTGCCTTTGCGAGGCGGTGCGCTGGCGCTTCTTCGTCGGCGAAATACAGCAAGCAAGCGGCTTCAGGCTGGGTCATCGTCAGAACTCCACAAAAACGCGCGGCACCTCGTCGGCCGTGCCCAGACGGTAGCCACTGTCCCGTTCACACGCATGGCGCGCAAACTCCAGGTCGGCCGGATAGCTGGCGTGTACGCGGTACAGCAAGTCCCCGGCCGCTACGGTGTCGCCCAGCTTGTGCATCAAATCCACCCCGGCGCCCGGCACCTTGGGCGCACCCGCCAGGCGGGCCACGCGGGCAATCTGGTAGTTGTCGATGCTGGAGACCACGCCGCTGGCGGGCGCCACCACATCGTGCGTGAGCGCGCCCAGCGCTGGGTGGTTGTGGTCAAACCCCGTGCTTCCCTGGGCCCCGATGATGGCGTTCATGCGCGCGAGCGCCCGGCCAGAATCGAGAATGTCTCGCGCAATGGCGTAGCCGTCTCCGCCACGTACATCAGGGTCGCATTCAATGAGGCGCCCGGCCAGGCGCAGCGACTTTTGCCGCAGGTCGGCTGGCGCGCGCGGGTCGTTTTGCAGCACGCGCATCACGTCGCGCGCCTCCAGCACCGGGCCCACGCCATTGCCCACGGGCTGGCGGCCGTCGGTGATCACCACGTCCAGCGACAGGCCCATGCGCCGCGCCACATATTCAAACAGGCGGCGCAGGCGTTGCGCATCGGGCATGGACCGCACCTTGGCCGTGGGGCCGATGGGAATGTCGAGCACCAGATGGGTCGCGCCCGCAGCCACCTTCTTGGACAAGATGGACGCCACCATCTGTCCCGCCGAATCAATCGACAGCGGCCGCTCCACAGAGATCAGCACATCATCGGCGGGCGACAGATTGGCCGTGCCGCCCCAGGCCAGGCAACACCGGTACTCGCGCACGATGTCTGCCAACTGCTCAAAAGGCAGTTCCACCTTGGCCAGCACCTCCATGGTGTCGGCCGTGCCTGCGGGGGATGTGATGGCGCGAGACGAGGTCTTGGGGCACAACATGCCGTGCGCAGCAACAATGGGCACGACCAGCATGGTGGTGCGGTTGCCCGGTATGCCGCCGATGCAGTGCTTGTCGACCACCAGCGGCTCGTGCCAGTCCAGGCGCCTGCCGCTGGCGACCATCGCGTCGGTCAGGAAAAACACTTCCTCGCGATCCAGCTCGCTTTGGTGGCAGGCCACCACAAAGGCGGTAAGTTCAATTTTGGAATAGCGGTGGCCAGCAATGTCGCGCACGATGGCGCCAAAGTCCTCGCGTGTGAGGCGCTCGCTGGCGATCTTGCGGAAAAGCGCGCCCATGGATTCGGGCGGCTCCGCCTGGGCCACCGACACCGTGTGGCCGTTGTCCACGCCCAGCTGGGCAAACGCGTCTTCCGACAGGCCCAGTTCGTGACAGCCCACGATGGTGGTGTCGTCCACCACGTTCACTGTCGCCAGAATCTGGCGGCCGTTGGCACGAACCTCGATCTTGGACAGGGCTTGAAAGCCCTCGGCCCGGTACACAGCACAGTCCCGGTGCAGGTAGGCCACGTTTTCACGCCAGGTGTCGATGGCCACGCGGCGCAGGGCCAGTTGCGACCGGGTTTGTGGCTCCGTCGCGGTTGCGGGCGCTGGGGGACAGGGTTCGGGTGGCGAGGACGGCGCGGCATGCATCGTGTCAGCCTAACGCTAAAGTGCTCGGCAACACCTCGGGTGCACCCCGTGTCAGAGCGTTTGCGGCACAGATCTTTCCAGCTTTTTGACCTGGGTCAAGAAGCCCTCGCAATCACCGCTGATGGACTCACTTCGGCTGCAAGCGAAGCAAACGCCCCTGTGGGCTGTCGGTCACCATATAGAGCAACCCGTCCGGCCCTTGGCGCACGTCGCGGATGCGCTCGCCATTGCCTTGCAGCAGTTTCTCCTCCCGCTGTACCTTGCCACCGGCCAGTTCCAGCCGGTGCAGTGTGCCGAACTTGAGCGACCCGACAAACAGGCTGCCCTGCCATGCCGCGCCATAACGTGTGCTGGTCAAAAACGCCATGCCCGAGGGTGCAATCGACGGCACCCAATAGTGCAGGGGTTGTTCCATACCCGCCTTGGCGGTGCCTTCGCCGAGCTTGCCGCCGCCATAGTTCTCGCCGTAGGTAATCACCGGCCAGCCATAGTTGCGGCCAGGCTGGGGTTGGTTGACCTCGTCGCCGCCCTGGGGGCCGTGTTCGTGCATCCACAGCTTGCCGTCAGGCGCGAGGGTGGCGCCCTGGGAGTTGCGGTGGCCGTAGCTCCAGATCTCGGCCAATGCGCCAGGCTGCTTGGCAAAGGGGTTCTCGGGTGGTGCGGCGCCGTCGGCGGTAATGCGGATGATCTTGCCGTGGTGGTTGTCCAGCTTTTGCGCGTCGTCCTTGCGGTGGTAGCGGTCACCCAGGGTCAGAAACAGGTTGCCGTCCCCGGTCTGCACGATGCGGCAGCCAAAATGCAGTGAACTCGTCACCTTGGGCCGTTGGCTGAAAATGACCTGCACGTTTTGCAAGCTACGCCCATCGGCCGACAAGCTTGCGCGCGCCAGCGCCGTGCTGTTGCCACCACCACTGCCTCCACCATTGCTGGCGGCCGAAGCGGCCTCAGAAAAGCAAAAGAAGATGCGGCGGTTCTGGGCAAAGTCCGTATCCGTCACCACGTCCAGCAAACCGCCCTGCCCGCCTGTGGCCACCGCCGGCACGCCAGTGAGCGCGGGGCCGACCTGCCCGCTGCCGCTGACGATGCGCATGCGCCCCGCCCGTTCGGTGACCAGAAACTGCCCGTCCGGCAGAAAGGCCAAAGCCCAAGGGTTGACCAGTCCGGTCGCAACAGGGACCAGTGAAACGGGTGCTGAAGCCGTGTTTTGAGCCACGCTGTTTGCAGTGGCACCCATTGCTACCAAAAACATAGCTACTTGTGCTTTATGGATAAGCGCTAGAGGCCATTTTCTTATAAATTTCATGGGCAATCTCTCCGCCAAATGAGGGGTGATGGCTGGTGCATGTACACCGATCTGCCGTGGGTGCAACTGCGCTCCCCGCAACCAGGCAATGCACTTGCGCCCAGCCTGCCTGCAAGTGCGCAATCAGGTTTATATGAACCAAATCAACAACTTGCAACGGGCCGGTTTTTGGTCAGTGAGCGTAGCGTGTTACCCTTCGCCCCCATGTCCCGATGGTTTTGTGTCCTTTTACTGGCCTGTGCCACCTCCGCCCAGGCTGCGCCCCAAGCGCCGAACCCTGATGAGTTTGATCGATTTGTCGCCGACAAAGGCTTGCTGACCCGGTTGGAAGACGCCAGTCACAAAGTCGCCGACAAGGTGGTGGACAAGGCCTACACCGTGGCCGACCAGGCGTCTCATCTGGTGGTCAACGCCATGGGATTTTTGGGTGTCCCTTACAAGCGTGGCGGAAACAGCGCCGACACCGGGTTTGACTGCAGCGGCTTTGTACGCGCTATGTATGAGCAGACCGTTGGCCTCTTGCTCCCCCGCCGCGCCGACGAGCAGGCAGCGGCCACCCAGGTCATCGACAAAAAAGAACTTCAACCCGGCGACCTCGTGTTCTTCAACACCATGCGCCGCAATTTCAGCCACGTAGGCATCTACGTGGGCGACGGGAAATTCATTCACGCGCCGCGCAGCGGCGCCCAGATCCGGGTCGAAGATATGGGCGTGGCCTATTGGGCACGCCGTTTTAACGGCGCACGGCGCGTAGCCACTTCAGCGGGCGAAGACACGGCCCAAGCGAAGCGGTAAGTAGTAAGCAGGTCGTTCAGGCCAGCTCCCCACCTCAGCTTATTTTTTGATCTCGTACACCATCTCGGTGCTGCGGATCGGCCCACCCACCACATGGACTGGCCCCGCCGACGGGTCACGCAGCATCGCCTTGGCAGCAGCCATGTCGGCCTGGTAACGCGACCGCGCCTGGGACTCGCATCCTTTGCGCTCCGCCGCCACCATGGCGCGACACTCTTCGAGGCTCACTTTGAGCCCGCCACCGGCTTCGCGGATCGCAGATTGGTAGCGCTGCTGCGGGGTCACGTCAGGCACCGCGCCCCGCTGCAGCGAGGCCTCTTCACTCTGAGCCCATGCGGCAGAGGGTGCAGCTAACAGTCCGCCCACAGTTACCGCTGCAGCAATCATGAGGGAGCTGCGGCTAGAAATCAATGTTGTCATGAGGTGCCTTTTGGGACGCTTGCCGGAGTGTTGCCGACCAGCGGCAGGTACAGCAAGCAGCCGGTCAATGGGTCTATGTTGGTCCAGCCCGGGGCGATAGGACGCAAGCAGCTGGCGCGCTACGATGTCGGACTCCTCCCACAAGCGACCGCCATGCATGCCCCTACGCCCCTGCCCGCTGAGGCTGGCTCAGCACATCCCAGCGCCAAGGCCCACAACAAGGCGTTTTTGCGCCAACTGCTGTCTCAGCGCAACCAGGCACCATCGAATGCTGCGGCGATTGACGCTGCCATCGCTCAGGCGTTTGTGCGGGATGTCGCGATTCTGGTGCTGGACATGTGCGGTTTCTCGCGCATTACGCAAAGCCACGGAATCATCCATTTTCTGGCAATGATCCACCAGATGGAGCAGGCCGCCTGCCCCGCCATCACGGGGAACGGGGGAGAGGTCATCAAGCAAGAAGCCGACAACCTGTTCGCGGTTTTCAGCACACCCGAGCAAGCCCTGGATGCCGCCCTGGACACACTGCGAGCGCTCGACGCCATGAACGCGGTGTTGCCGCCCGAGCGGACGCTGAACGTGAGCGCGGGCATTGGCTTTGGCCCCACCCTGGTGATCGCCAACGCAGACCTTTTCGGCGCAGAAATGAACTGTGCATGCAAGCTGGGCGAAGACATTGCCGTTGCGGGGGAAATTCTGCTGACCAACGCCGCGTACGCAGCGCTGCCGGCGGCGAGGTATGCCTGCTTGCCCAGCCGTTACCAGGTCTCTGGGCTAGACCTGCACTCCCACCGCTTTGAGAAGTGCCTGTACGACCGACCCTTGGGCCCTTGAATTGAACGTCCGAGCATCTGCTCACCGACTGCATCACCTTACGGCACAGCGGGCCACGGGAACGCAGGACGCCTTCTAAGGGTTTTGTCTGACAGGGGTGTGACCCCTTGATCCGTAGAGTGACTCCATCGTCATCACCGAAAAAAGGGAAATAGATGCTGTCATTGTTGGGAACGCTATTGATCGGACTGGTGGTTGGACTTATCGCACGGGCTGTCAAACCCGGAAACGACAAATTGGGTTGGATCATGACCTCGCTGCTGGGTGTGGCGGGGTCTTTTCTTGCCAGCTATGTGGGCATGGCCATGGGCTGGTACCAACAAGGTGACGCAGCGGGCTGGATTGCCTCGGTGATGGGCGCGATTGTCTTGCTGGTGCTTTTCAGCCTGATCAAAAGCAAGTGACACGCCTTGAAACGCAACGTCGTACGCCCGGCGTAACGGGGGCAACGAGGGTACAAGGGGTAAAGCACCATGGTTGAATCCACACCCTCGTTCGCCGAGGAACCCGCCACCTGCGCGGCCAACGACCACATTCATGCGGCCAGACAACGCAGCAACCGCCTTTTGCACCGGCGGGCATTAGTAGCTGCTGTGGCCAGCGCGGTGCCTGTGCCAGGACTGGATTGGGCGGTGGACGCAGCCCTGCTGTCTCGGCTGCTGCCGCAGATCAGCGCGGAGTTTGGTTTGTCGGCTGAACAGATCGACCGCCTGGATCCGGGCGCACGCGAGCGCGTGCAAAAAGCGGTGGGTCTTGTGGGATCGGTACTGATTGGCAAGCTCATCACGCGAGACGTGGTTTTGCGGCTCGCGCAAACGGTGGGCGTGCGGCTTACCACCAAGCAGGTCGCCAAATACGTGCCCCTTGCTGGGCAGGCGGTGTCTGCGGCTTTGGGTTACGCGATCCTGCGGTATTTGGGCAAACAACACATACGCGATTGCGAGAGTGTCTGCCGGGCAGCACGATTACCACCACCAACACCATCGGCTGCGGATGCGGCTGCAGCTGCAGCTGCTCGAACTACTAAAACGTAAACATTCTTAGAAGGCCTAACCTACGACGTCCCACCACAACGTGAAACCGGCCTGCGAGCCCAACAAACCAAACATCCCCGCAGCGCCCCAGTCGGCTAATCACGTGGGCCTGTTTGTATGGTCGGGCACCGTTGAATTTGGTCGCGACTCCCGGTTTCCCAGCCAGCCAAAACCCACCCAAGCTGCAGCCAGCAAGTACACCGCGCCGCCTGGAATCCACATCACCAGACCGGCAAGTTGCTGGTCCCACAGCTCGCGTGACTCGCCTGCATACAGCACCACGGGCGCAAAGGTCAGCAGTGCACCCAACAGGCCGGTGTGCATGACCGTAAACAACAGTGCCAAAGTGGCCTGAATAGCCCCCGCCATTCCGGGCCGCAGTACCGACCACCAGAAGAGCCATCCGGTGATAAGAAAGCTGGCGTGCTCCAACACATGCCAACCGTTGGACAACACCGCCGCCATGTAAGGCCCCGGTGCATGCCATATCCAGATGGCGGCGGCATGAAGGAGCGCGCAAGTAATGGGGCGGCGCGTGAGCCGCTGGACACCGCGCCAGACCACGTCCACGGCCGGGCCTGCACAAGCGCGCCACTGTGGCAATGGGCGCGCAAGCACCGCCAATGGCGCCACCACGGTGATGAGCAACATGTGCTGCACCATGTGCCAGGCCGTGCTGCTGCCGGCCATGTCGTCGAAGGGCCCGAACAAGGCCATGCCTGCAATCAACATGGCCACGTGAAAAAGCGCCCGTCGCAAGGGTTCAGGTCGCCTGCGAACAGCGCCGAACAAATAGCCGAACCAGGCGACCACAAACAGGATTTGCGAGGCCCAGATGGGTGCGTGCGCCCCTTCGCCGGTCAACACATTGCCATGCGCAGCTGCTGGGCCCGCAGCCACCCCAAAGATTCCGACCGCCAACAGTGGCGCTAAATGCACGGTGCGAGCACCAGCAATGGCAGCGCCACCACAACGGTAGACACCGCAGCCACGCCATGCAGCACTGCCGCCGCAGACGCAAAAAAACGCTGTCGCACCACGCCTTGCTCCGCCCCCGCCAAGGCAGCCGCTGCGCGCGCCGACCGCCAAGCCGCCACCAGAAACCCCACAGCGAACGACACCGTAAGGGCCAGCAGCGCACCGTTCACCCAGTTCCACGGGCCCGCCTGCGCAGGGGGCGGCGCCACCGCGCAAGCCACCGCTGAGCCGCCATAAACAAGACAGAACCACACAAACCAGAGCGCCAGACCCGTGAGCAATTGCGCCGGATGGCCGTGGCCAACCCTCATGCAGCCCCCGCCCGGAAAGCCAGTGGCAGCAGCGCCATCACCAGCCACGCCACCACAGCAGCGCCGGTGGTGAAACGCCACCACAGGGCAACCACCACCGGCTCGTAAGGCGCATGCACGCCCACGTAACCCAAGTGCACCCGCCATGCCTGCAGTGTGGACAACACCGTTGCCAACGCCGCATGCACCAGCAGGAAATACAGCGTGAACGTGAGCACTGCATCGTGCGCCATTCGCGTGGGCTCCAGCGGGGCGAGCGCCAGCAGCGCGACAAGCCCTGCACTGGCGCACGCCCCGAAAGCCGCTGCCAGGCCCAGGCGCGCCGCCAGGCCGGTCGCGCGAGCGGCTTTCAAGCCATTGACCGCGCGTTGCATGCACCAAGTGCCCGCTCCCAAACCCAATGCGACGGCAGCCAGCGGCCAAACACCTAACGGCGACTGCGCAGGTGGCTCCCAGTTCGGTGCCACAGTCCACAGATAGATCCAGCCAAAAAGCAGCGACGTAAACAGCGCCGCGTCGGCCAGCAGGGTCAGCCCCATGCCCCACAGGCCGGGCCCGTCAAAGGTGCGCGAGTGCAGCTTGAGGCCTTCCGGCAGGTCGTGCGCCTCACCCGGTGCGGCGGCAGGATGAGCGCCGTTTTCCCACGACCAGCGCAACAGCACCACCACAGCGGCAAACGCCGCACCAGCGGCGAATCCATACGCTTTGAGCAGCAAAAGAATGCAGAGCAGCGCCAGCCACAAGCCCGCAATCAGCGGCCACCACGAATTGCCTGGCAGATGTATCACCTCGCGCGGGCGCCCGGTCACCGGGTCACTGCCCAGCGTTTCCCGCCGTCCGTGGCGCGCATGGGGCAAGGCGTGCTTCCCTGCTGCAATCGTGTGCGGCAGGTTGGGGTCATCCCACAGCGGATGGCGGGTAGACAGCGGGGGCAGGCTGGCAAAGTTATAGGAGCGTGGGGGGGTTCCCGAAGCCCACTCCAGCGTGTCAGCACCCCAGGGATTGAGGGGAGCGCGGCGGCCCAGCTTGAAATGCAGCACTACATCGAGGATGACGGTAGCCACACCAAAGGCCATGACAAAGCTGAAGATGGACGACACGAGGTTGGGAAGATCCCACCCCAGCCCCGCCTCATAGGTGTAGACGCGGCGGGGCATGCCCAGCAGCCCCGTCCAGTGCATCACCAGAAACGTGCCGTTGAACCCGATAAAGCTCAACCAGAAACCCACCTTGGACAAGCGCTCAAAAGGCATGCGCCCGCTGAAATGCGGAAGCCAGTAATAAACACCCGCCACCAGCGGAAACAGCATGCCGCCGATCAATACATAGTGGAAATGCGCCACCACAAAATGGGTGTCGTGGACCTGCCAGTCAAACGGGACAAACGCCAGCATCACGCCGGTCAAACCGCCCGCCACAAAAATGAACAAAAAGCCGGCCACCCACAGCATGGGCACAGACCAGACGGGCCGCCCGGTCCACAACGTGGCAATCCACGCGAAAACCTGTACGCCCGTCGGTATGGCCACCAGCATGCTCGCCAACGAAAAAAAGGCCATCGCCATCGCCGGAATGCCAACCGCGAACATGTGGTGCACCCACAGCCCAAAGCTGAGAAAACCAATGCTGACCAACGAGATCACCACCCAGCGGTAGCCCACCAGCGGGCGCCGCGCAAACACGGGGACGATGGTCGACACAATGCCCGCGGCGGGGATAAAGATGATGTAGACCTCCGGGTGGCCAAACAGCCAAAAAAGGTGCTGCCAGAGCACGGCGTCCCCGCCCCGTGTAGGGTCGAAAAACGCCCATCCCGCAGCGCGTTCCAACTCCAGCAAGATCGAGCCGAGGATGAGCGGTGGAAACCCCGTGATGATCATCATCGAGGTGACCAGCATCGCCCAGGCGAAGATGGGAATCTGGTGCAACGCCATGCCCGCTGCCCGTGTGCGCAGGATGGACACCGCGATCTCGATGCCAGCCGCCATGGTGGATATCTCTACAAACGTCACCCCCAAGAGCCAGAAATCGGAGTTGAGCCCGGGCGAATAGTGGCTGCTGGACAGCGGCGTGTACATGAACCAGCCCGCATCCGGCGCCAGCCCGAAAAGCAGGCTGCTCGTAAAAATGATGCCGCCAAACACGTAGCACCAGTAGCCAAACGCCGACAAGCGCGGAAAAACAAGGTCCCGCGCTCCCAGCATTTTGGGCAACAGGTATGCCGCCAGCCCTTGCAGGATGGGCACGGCAAACAGAAACATCATCATCGTGCCGTGCATGGTGAAAGCCTGGTTGTAGGCTTCCGATCCCATGAAGGTCTGCCCTGGCCGGGCCAACTGCGCGCGCAGCAACATGCCCAGCACCCCAGCCAGAAGAAAGAACACCCCTCCAGTCAGCAAAAATCGCACCGCAATGCCGCTGTGGTTGACCATGCTCAGCGCGCGCCAGCCGGTGGGGTTGCCCCAGACGGTTTCGAATTCTGCGTGCAGAGCCTCCGGGGCGCCCACCGGCGGGTGCGCAGTCGATGGGGTTGGAGGCATTGAAGGCGTTGAAGGTGTTGAAAGCGTGGGATGGGTCATTGCGAAGCTGCCTCAGCGAGAACGGGCGGGCGCGAGGCCGCGGACGCAAGCCAGGCATCGAATTCAGAGGCTTCCATGGCGATCACCGTCATGGTCATGTGCGCATGGTCCCGGCCGCAAAACTCGGCACATTGGCCGCGGTAGACACCGGGTTCGTCGGCCTGAAGGCGCACGCGAAAGGTCCGCCCCGGCACGGCGTCCAGCTTTCCGCCCAGCCGTGGCACCCAAAACGAATGAATCACATCGGCGCTGCCGGTCAGCACATCCACCGGCCGTCCGGCAGGGATGCGCATCTCGTTGCGCAGGGTCACGCCGCTGCCCGGGTAGTTCAGCTCCCACCACCACTGGTGCCCGATGGCCTGTATCTCCAGCGGCGCGGGTGCGTTGCGCCCACCACCTGGCAAAGGCAACTGGTGCAGACCGGCGGGTGACCCAAACACCACCAGCGCTGCAATGCTCACACTCGGCAGCACCAGACCACCCCATACCAGCCAACGCCGCTCCGAGGGAGCCCCCTCGGACTGCAGTGCAGGCGCAGAAGCAGCACCTCGGCGCATTGCCAGCAGCCACGCAGCAACCACTCCGACGAGCACCAGCACCGCCACGGCAAACATCCACCACCACACCGTCGCAATGGCGTGCGCCGACGGGCCGGCGGGGTCCAGCGTTGATTGTGGCCCTTTGCAGCCCGCCACCGACAACGCAACCAGCACAGGCAAAATGGCCGCATGAATTCGACACCCGAGCCCATCCTGAGTCGCGCCGCCATTGCCGGGCACCCGCTTCACCCCATGATGATCCACTTCCCGGTGGCAGCACTGATCGGGCTGGTGGCGGCTGATGGCGGCTTTGTCTACACCGGTGACCCCTTCTGGGCGCGGGCGGGCGTTTGGCTGGCGGGGGTGGGAGCACTGGGCGGCTGGGGCGCCAGCCTGGCGGGTTTGGTGGATCTGTTGACAGTCGGCCGCATCCGTCGCCTCATTACGGCCTGGGGACACGCGTTGATCGCGGTCATGATGCTGTCGCTGGCTACGCTCAACTGGATGCTCCGGCTGGGGGATGACCCCGGCGCGCTCGTCATGCCCTGGGGCCTGGGCATGTCGATACTCACCGCCGGTTTTATTGGGCTTGCCGCGTACCTGGGTGGACGACTGGTGTACGAACACGCAGTCGGCGTCGACACCAGCGAATAGGGGGCCTTGCGGGCCGCAAGAATGCCACTTCGTGCGCGCCCGCATCAGAAAGGCTTTTTCAACACCAGCCAGGCCACCAGCGCGATGGCAGTAAGGCTGAATACAGTAACTGCCGTGCAAAGGCCCGCAAGACGGGTTTCACCCCGTTCCGCCTTTAGCACCAAAAGACCACAGGTGGCATGCGCCAGCACCAAAAGTCCCACCACTGCCAGTTTGGCGATTAACCAGAGCGTGAGCGGCCCCATGAACACAAAGATGGCAGTGCCCGATGCAATGGCCACCAGTGCAGCGGGCGTAACCACCAGCGTGAACAGGCTGCGGAGCACGCGCTGATGCGCGCGTTCCAGCACAGGGGCCTGCCGCGGCCCTGTGGCCGATGCAATCAGCGTGGGGAGGTACAACAGCGTGCCGCACCACACGATGACCGCGCTAATGTGCAACAGCTTCAGCCACGGCATGCGGGGGCCCTCTTGTGCCCATGGGCTTTTTTAGTCTGGTAGTCGGTGGGTATCTTCGTCACGGTCCGCACAAGCTCCTTCATCATGGGGGTGTGGCGCCTTATGGCCGTGACGATGATAAAGACGGTGGAACCCCTTTCCAGCAATTGGCGAATCTGTCTTACGCGGCAGCAAAGCAGCTCATACCCAGCTAATCCGCCTTGAACCCCGTGGCCGCCACGGCTTTGCCCCAGGTCACGGTGTCAGCCGCGATGATCCGGCTGAACTCTTGCTGGCTGGTGCCCGTCACCCGAAAACCCGCTTCTTCCATCTTGGCCTTGCCCTCTGGCGACCGCACGGCTTTCAGGATGTCTGCGTTGAGCCGCGCAATGATCTCTGGCGGGGTCTTGGAAGGGGCGACGATGCCAAACCAGGACGAAAACTCCAGGTTGGCGTAGCCCTGTTCCTTGATGGTAGGCACATCGGGCAGTGTGGGCGTGCGTGTGGCGCCGGTGGCGCCCAGCGCAGCGAGCTTGCCCGTCTTGACCTGGGGCGCGGCCAGACCCACGCTGGCAAACACCCCGTGCACATCGCCGCTGAACAAGCCGCCCAAGGCGTCTGAGGTGTTCTTGTAGTGCACCGGCTCGGGCTTGAGCTGCACAGCGTCACCAAACATGAAGGCGCCAAAATGCCCCGGGGTGCCCGCACCAAAGGTGGCCAAAAACAAGCCCTTTTGCTGCTTGGTCCATTCCACAAACTCTTTGACATTGCGCGCAGGCACTTTTTGCGGGTTGACCAGCAGTACGAAGTCAGAGGTGACCACCTGGCTGACCGCGGCAAAGTCCTTGGCGGGGTCGTACGGCAGCTTGTTGTAGCTGCTGGGGGCAATGCTGAGCTGGCCTGTTTCGCCCAGCATGATGGTGTAGCCGTCGGGCACGGCCCGTGCGGCCTCGCCCGCAGCAATCAAGCCGCCTGCACCGGGCTTGTTGTCCACGATCACGCCCAGGTTGCCCCAGCCTTCAGAGAGCTTTTGCGCCAGCAAGCGCGCGACGATGTCGGGCCCCGTGCCGGCCGGGAAGCCCACGATGATGCGAACCGGCTTGTTGGGGTAGGCCGCACCGCCCGCAGTCTGCGCCTGCGCAGCCGCCCACGGGGTCGCCAGGGTGGCGGCCACGGCGGCGGCCAGCAGGGCGCGGCGCCCGTGGGATGCAAAAGGGGCGTTGGAAAGAGGTTTCATGTTTGTCTCCGGGTGGTTGTTGTAAGGGAAATCGAAATAAGGGAAAAACAAGCAAGCGGGCAGGCAAGCAAGCGGGTAGGTAGGGAGGCAGGTAGGCAGGCAGGCAGTAGCAGGTCAGGTTCACGCCAGTTCAAAGAACCTCATGGCGACGGCGTCCGGGTAGCGCGCGCCAGAGCCCACGAACATGCGTTCGGCTATCCAGCCCAGTGCGGGCGATGCGGTCTCAAAACTCGGGCTGCACCGAAAATAGATCTGCCCCGGGTCCACCGGCTCACCGCGCACCAGCCGCGCGATCAGTTCCGGTGGCCCCGAGCGCACCGCCCGGTTCTGCACATAGATGAAATCCCCGCCATCGGTTTCAAGCACATAGCGCGCATCCAGCTCAGACAGCCGTTCGTTCACGATGAGCTGAAAATCCGCGCCCCCGGGCAACACCCGGGCGCTCCAGCCATCGCCCGTTGCCGTACCGCCGGTGATGGGGATCAGCCGCCGCAGCCCGTGGGCCGTCTGGCCCACCTCCTGCGGCACGCCCACCTGCACGCGCAGGTCGGCAAAAAATTTCAGGCGGGGTTCGGGCAGTGAAAGGTCAGACATGGGAGACGCAGCAGCAAAAAAGTAGTTATAAAAAGTAGTTATGTATTAGCGTAAATCCGGTTGCACCAGAGGCCTGTCATCCCAGAGGATGACAAGGCCATGACACAGCGCCCTCCCGCCCACCCCCTCGCTTGCCGCCACCGCTACCGCGGCCACGGGATTCACCTATGAGGCAATGGCACCCCTCCGCCCTGCCCGCCTCAGGCCAGCAGTCCGCCTCTGGCCCGGCGGGCCAGGCGTTGGCAGGCATGGTCCATCGGCTGGGCGATCCCGGTTTTGCGCCGGGCCTGCTCGAAGACCTGGCGCCTGTGCTGCCCGCTGCGTCCTGGTCGGTGTACCGCACCGGTCATCGCTGCAAACCCACCTTGTTCATGTCCGCCAGCCGGGGCGTACCCGACACCACCCAGGACTGCTGGTGGGCCTACCTGTCGGGGCCCTATCGCAAAGACCGCACCTGGGGCCGCGCGTTTGACGACCACACGCCCATCGAACCCCTCACCCGCCTGTGCCACGTGGCGGCCACCGAGGTCGAGGGCGAGCACCGCGCCCGCGTGTACGACGCGCATGGCGTGGCCGAGCGGGTCTCGGTGGTGGACTATGAAAGCGATGGTTCGGTGTTTGCGGTCAACTTCTACCGCCACCAGCACCAAAAGCCGTTTCGCGACGGCCAGATCGGTGACTTTGAGGCGGTTGCGCCCGTGTTGCTGGCGCTGGCCCGCAAGCACATCCACTTGGCGCGCCCGTCGGCCTGGCCACTGCACGATGTGCGACAACATGCGCTGCCCGCACCCGACCACAGAGAGGCCGTGTTGCCCGCCCTGGCGGCGCTTCCCCATGGACTGCCCGCCCTGCGCGAACGCCTGCTGCGCCTGCACCACGACCTGACGGACCGCGAACTCGACGTGTGCGCTCGCGTGCTGCAGGGCATGACGCACGAGGGCATTGCCAGCGACCTGGGCCTGGGGGTGCCCACCGTCAAGACCTACCGCAACCGCGCCTTTGCGCGCATGGGCATTCACTTTCGCAACGAGCTGTTTGCCAAAGTGCTGGGTCCGTAGACCTGCCTGGCCAGCACGGCACAATCCTCGGCCAGTGCCCCGCCCCGTTCCCCCCTCATTCCCGCCCTCCCCCGCAGAGCCCCCGCCGCCGCGATCCGACCGCCAGGCGGTCGTCGCTGCCTGGGTGGCCGCGCTGCGCAGCCAGGCCGACGCCGCAGCGCTCAAGGCGCTGCCCCCGCTGACAGACGCCGAGGCCGCACGGGTGATGGCCACGATGCGCGGCGACGATGCACCGTCGGGTGCGCCATCAACCACTTCCAGCCGTCCGCCACCACCACCCGGCATCACCACCGGCCACTTCCGCCCCCGCATTACGCTGATGACCCTGGGCCGGGGCGACGGCCTGCTGGGTCTCAAGCCGCAGGGCAAGATGGGCCCGCGCGGCGACAGCGTGACGCTGGGGCAGATCGACTGGACCTACCGCACCGACGACGCAGCCCCCAACACCATCGCGTGGCAAACGCCTGCGCCCACCTCCATCCTCAATTCCCGCCCTGCTCCGCTGCAAGACCTGTATGACACCGGCGGCCCCGTGGTGCGCATGCAGCGCGACCTGGCGGCCGAGTCTGACGCCATGGACCTGGTGTGGGACCTGGGCTTGCTGCCGGTGGATGCCCGGTCACTGCAGTGGCGCAACCGCGACGCCGCCGCCAGCCTGGGCCCGGTGTGGACGCTGGCGCAGGAAGCATTTTTCGGTGACTTCTGGGCCGAACAGATGCCGCGGTTGCAGGCCAAAGGCTGGAGCGTGGTGGTGCAGCCCGGGTTTGCGCATGAAAGCGTGCCCGTATTGCGCTGGAAGCTGTTGATTGCCCCCGACACCGGCGAACTGCTGGGCAAAGAGGTGGATGGGCCGCTGGGCCCCAAAGAGCGCCCCGTGCAAAAGCTGCACCTGCCCGAGCGCGAAGGCGCCTGGCTGCTGAGCCTGGGCATCGAGATCGACGGCGAAACGCTGGACCTGGCACCCATGCTGGCCGACCTGCTGCGCCGCGACGCACGCTGGCTGAACGCCCGGGAGATGGCCACCATCGACGACCTGGCCATCATCTCGCTGCGCGCCCCCGGCGGCAAACGCATCGATGCACCCGCCGGGCCGCTGAAGGCCATCGTGGGCGCCATGGTCGATCTGCTGACCGATCCCCTTCGCAATGCGGACAAACAGCGCAAGGACGGCGACCCGCTGCGCTTGGGCGCCTGGGAGGCGCGCCGCATCGAGGCCTTGCGCGCGGGGTTGGTGCAGGCGCACCGCGTAGGCACTGTGAATGGCTGGAACAACGACTGGCAACTGCAGGGCGATGTGGGCCTGGCGCAGCTGGCCCAGCGGCTGCGCCGCATCGGCACCCCCCAGCCCGTGACTGCACCGCAAGGCCTGCAAGTGCAATTGCGCCCCTATCAGCTCGAAGGCCTGGCCTGGCTGCAATACCTGCGTGCCCAGGGCCTCGGAGGCATCCTGGCCGACGACATGGGCCTGGGCAAAACGGCGCAGGCGCTGGCCCATGTGCTGACCGAAAAGGAGGCAGGCCGTTTGACCCGCCCCGCCCTGGTGGTGCTGCCCACCTCGCTGCTTTTTAACTGGCAGGCCGAGGCCGCGCGCATGGCCCCCGACCTGCGGGTACTGAGCCTGCACGGCCCCGACCGTGGCCTGCGCTACCTGCAAATCGCCGACTATGACCTGGTGCTGACCACCTACCCGCTGCTGTGGCGGGATGCGGAGGCACTGGCCGCGCAGCCGTTTCACCTGCTGATCCTGGACGAGGCCCAGATGGTGAAAAACGCAGGCAGCCGCAGCGCCCGCGCCTTGCGCAAGCTGCAGGCCCCGCACCTGCTGTGCCTGACCGGAACGCCGCTCGAAAACCACCTGGGCGAGCTGTGGGCGCAGTTCGACTTCTTGATGCCGGGCTTTCTGGGCGATGTGCGCAGCTTCAACGCCCGCTGGCGCAAACCCATCGAGGAAAACGGCGAAACCCTGCGTGCCCAGCTGCTGGCCCAGCGCGTGCGCCCCTTCATCCTGCGCCGCCGCAAGCAGGACGTGGCCACCGAACTGCCGCCGCGCACCGAGGTCATCCAGCGCGTGCAACTGCAAGGCAAACAGCGCGAACTGTACGAGGCCGTGCGCACCACCGCCGACAAGCAGGTGCGCCGCGCACTGGAGCGCCAGAGCTTTGACGGCGCGCAGATCACCATCCTCGATGCGCTGCTGAAACTGCGCCAGGTTTGCTGCGACCCAAGATTGGTCAAAGGCATACAACAAGGCCCCCACGCTCCGCCGGTGCGCGGGTCTCTGCCCCCCGAGGGGGACCCCTTTTTGCCTTGGAGCGGCCCGGCGGTAAAAAGGACCGCCCACACCATGGAGCGCGCCAAGCTCGAACTGCTGGCCGATATGCTGCCCGCCCTGGTCGATGAAGGCCGCCGCGTCTTGGTGTTCTCGCAGTTCACCGAAATGCTGGGCTTGGCGGCCGAACTGCTCGACACCCTGGCCCTGCCGTACCTCACCCTCACCGGCCAGACGCCACCCCGGCAGCGCGGCTCCGTGGTCAAGCGCTTTCAGGCGCAGGACGAGACCAGCGCCCCCATCCTGCTGGTCAGCCTCAAGGCTGGCGGCCTGGGCCTGAACCTCACCGCCGCCGACACCGTGATCCACCTCGACCCCTGGTGGAACCCCGCCGTGGAAGAACAGGCCACCGCCCGCGCCCACCGCATCGGGCAAGACCAGCCCGTGTTCGTCTACAAGCTGGTGGTGGAAGGCAGCATCGAAGAACGCATGCTGGAACTGCAGGCCCGCAAGGCCGCGCTGGCCCAGGGCGTGCTGGGCCACGACGCCGAGGGCGCCGTCAAGTTCAGCGAGGCCGACCTGCACGCGCTGCTCGCGCCCCTGGCCGAACCGGCGAACAACCCGCTGGGCATACCGGGTGAAGACGCGCTGCGCTGGGGTGGCACGGGCACACGCAAGCTCCGGCCACTGCAGCTGCCGGAAAGCTGAATGTTTTTGCCTGATTGGGTGCATATCTCAGATGCGGACATCAGCCTGTCCATCAGCAGCGGCGCCGGGATTACCCCCTCTCCCCACGCGGGAGAGGGTTGGGGAGAGGGGGCCTGCACCCGCGCGGCGCCCGGTTCACCCCCCTCTCCCCGGCCCTCTCCCACAAGGGGAGAGGGAGTGAGAGGCATCAGAGATCGTTGAAAATAGGGTGTTTTTTGCCTCTAGCGCTTATCCATAAAGCGCTAGCAGCTATTACTAATATAGCAATGCAAGCAGTTCACGCAGTTCACGCAGTTCAAGTTTTTGCGCGCTGCGGGCGCGAAGGGCATTGGGCAAGCGTGCACGTGCCGTACAGCGACAACGCGTGCTCGCGCAACCGGAAGCCTTTGGCGTGCGCGATCTCAGCTTGCCGGGCTTCGATGGATGCGTCGTGAAATTCCTCAACCTTGCCGCAGTCCAGACACACCAAGTGGTCGTGGTGCAAACCGTCGTAGAGCTCATACACGGCGCGGTCCGCCTGAAAGCTGCTTCGCCGCAACAGGCCAGCCTGCTCCAGCTGCGCCAGCACGCGGTACACCGTGGCCTGGCCCACATCCGTGCGCTCGTGCAGCATGCGCCGGTACACGTCTTCGGCCGTGAAGTGGCGCAGCCCATCGGGCACCGCCTGCGCGGCCAGAAAGATCTCCAGAATCTTCATGCGCGGCAGTGTGGCCTTGAGCCCCGCCTGCTTGAGCGGGTCTGCGCGGGTGCCGGGGTTCGGATGCAAGCTCATCAAACGTCCTTGGAAAACACTCACGCCCACGCGGGAAACGGATCGTCATACCGCGTCCACGCGTGTGGGCCCTGGGCCACTTCCGCATCGGTCAGCAGGCAGGCGTCCAAGCGCTGCCGCAGCGCGGCTTCGTCCATGCCGATACCGATCAGCACCAGCTCCTGCCGGGCATCGCCCACGCCATCGGCCCAGTTTTTCTGGATGGCAGCGAGCGATTCCGCATCACGCGGCCAGCGATCGCGCGGCACCGCGCCCCACCAAAAGCCTGCGGCGCTATGGCGCGCCACGGCGCCCGCTTGCGACCACGACCCCGCATGCGCCGGGCGGCTGGCCAGCCAGAAAAATCCTTTGGACCGCACCACGCCGGGCCACTCGCTTTCCACCCAGCCGAAGAAGCGTTGCGGGTGAAACGGTACGCGTGCGCGGTACACAAAGCTGCTGATGCCGTAGGCCTCGGTTTCTGGCGTGTGTTCGCCGCGCAGCTCGGCCAGCCAGCCGGGTGCCTTGGACGCTTCGTCAAAGTCAAACAGCTTGGTGTCCAGCACCGACGCCAGTGGCACCTTGCCGAACTCCGACACCTCAATGCGTGCACGCGGGTTCAGGCTGCGCAAGATGGCCATGAGCTGCTCGCGCTGTGCTGCGTCGATCAAATCCACCTTGTTGAGCACGATCACGTCGCAGAACTCGATCTGTTCAATCAGCAGGTCCACCACCGTGCGCTGGTCTTCCTCGCCCAGCGACTCGCCGCGCGACTGCAGGCTGTCGCGCGAGCTGTAGTCCTTGAGAAAGTTGAACGCATCCACCACGGTGACCATGGTGTCCAGCCGTGCGATGCTCGCCAAGGTCTTGCCGTCTTCACCCACAAAGGTAAAGGTCTCGGCCACGGGCAGTGGTTCAGAAATGCCGGTGGACTCGATCACCAGCTGGTCGAACCTTCCGTCCTTGGCCAGGCGTTCCACCTCCAGCAGCAGGTCTTCGCGCAGCGTGCAGCAGATGCAGCCGTTGCTCATCTCCACCAGCTTTTCATCGGTGCGCGACAGCTCGGCACCGCCCTGGCGCACCAGCGCAGCGTCGATGTTGACCTCGGACATGTCGTTGACGATCACCGCCACGCGGCGGCCCTCGCGGTTGTTCAGGATGTGGTTGAGCAGCGTCGTCTTGCCCGCGCCCAGAAAGCCGGAGAGCACGGTGACGGGAAGGCGGCGGGAGCGAGTGGCACGGGGCATGGCGGATGGGGGGGTGGAGGCTAAGCCCACCATGGGCCTCGCCGGATATGCAACAGTATTACGTTACACAAGCATAACGCAACTTGATTGCATTTGTGCTCAATGCATTGCCCGCCTTCCCACCGAGTCTGTGTCACCGCTCGTCACTGAGCGTCACCGCGCAAAACCGGCAATGCGACGGTTGCGAGGTAGCGACTTGAACGCCTGAGCGAAGGGGTGCATTCGCGGTGCGTTGGCGCAAGATGCTGCTTTTGGGGAGTGCACGCCCGCCCCTGAAAATAGCCCAAAATTCTGATGATGTTGGGCGCCAGCGCTTACTGGAAAAGCGCTAAAAGCTATGAATTATGTAGCATTTTTTCAGCAGCTTGCCGCTGGTTGTGCCCGCATCGCCCGCGCCTGAGTGTGCGCACCATCGCCAAAACGAGCAGGCCAGCGCCGCCCGCGACGCCTGCAATTACCAGATTCATACCCAGCGGACCAACACGCAGGCTGCGGTCCACCACCGATTCCACCGGATTCGCTGGGTTGACCCACACCTGAACCGGCGTACCTGTGCGCTGCGCGTTGTGGAGCCGGTCCGACAGTTGCTGGTGAAAGCTGCGCCAGGTATCTCCCGAGTCGTCCACCGCGGCGCGCGTGCCGGTGTACTGCGTGCCTTCTGCCCGGTAGTGATAGCGCACCACGGCCGCGTAGTACGTGCCGCCCCGAGCCGTTCCACCCTTGTGCAGTCGCACAGATTCCACCTGCGCGGACATGGGTTGCCATTGACGCATTCGCGACCAGTCGTACACCGTCGGCCCAACGCTCAAGACCATCAAACCCAGGCATGTCGCCAGCAGCATCAGGGCTACCAACAACAGCACAATCTGCGACCAGATTCCCGCGCCGAAAGCGCCCTTGGATCCGAAAAAAGAAGGGGCGGCATTGTTTCGGCGCAGCCGTTTGCGCGCGCTGGCTTTGCCCACTACGGCCCGTCCAACGCGGTGTAGCCGCTGCGCGACTGCACCGTTTGCATCAACTGTTTTGCAGCGGCCTGCCCGCGCACCCCCTCGGCCAGGGTTGCGCGACCGCCGCCCTGCAGTTCTGCCACAAGGCGGTAATTGGGCACGCTGGATGAGCCGGAGCGTGTGCCGCCACCCTCTTTGAGCCGCAGGCCCACCACCTCCTCTGCGCGGGCTTGATGGCGAGCCGTGACAAAGCCCAGCACGCGTCTTTCAGTCCACAACCCCTGGCGGTCGATGTGTACGCGCAGGCTGTTGGTCAGCTCGTACAGCCCACCCAGCACGATGGCGGCCCCCACACCGCAAAACACAATCGGGAACAGCATGGGCGCGCCCTTCATTCCCGCAAACCAACCCGCCCCGGCAAAAATGGCTCCGAACACCAGCACCATCAGCGAAGCGGCCCAGCGCCTCCCGGCTGCAAAGTAAAGCTCCACGCCGCCAGGCAGAGCCCGCACGCTAGCCAGGTCGGAAAGCTCCTGGGACATCAGTGCATGCAAGCCCGGGTGCTGCGTTGCATCGGCGCTCAGGCGGCCGGATGTGGCGCCGGTGGCATACACCGGCACCACAAAGCCACGGGCAAACGTCAATCCCGGCGTGGTGCTTTTCACCTCCACGCGCCAACCGTGGTGCTCTTGGGCCACGGGGTTCTGCGATGCAGGCAGGTGCGCAGGCACATCAAACCGAAAGCTCAATGCCACCCCAGTGCCTTGGGGTTGCACCTGCGCCATGCCTTCCGCGCGCCACAATTCTTGCTCGTTGTCTTCGTCATTGCCGCGGCTACGGCCTTTTTCGTAGCGGGTGCACAGCAGCCGGATGACAAAACCCAGGCCCGGCGCGTAGGCCACCGGGAGCGCCAGGGTGGCGCCAAAGTGGCCACCAATCGCACCCGGGAACGGGTCCAGCACCAGGCGAGCGTCGCCAAAACGGCGGGCGTCCAGCGTGGCGCGCACCGCCCATACCAGCAAGCATGCGCCCAGTACGCCAAAGAATGCCATGGCGCCAAAGGACACAAAACTGCCCCGCGCCCATGCGCCGGGTAGCTTGAGCACCATCAGCGGTACCGCTACCGCATTCCATACCAGAGTCATGAACCAGGCGGTTTTCAGCGTTTCGCGTTGGTCCGATCGAATGCTGTTGTCGGCCCACGCGCGCTGCGTCAGCCAGGGTTCGGGGTCGTCGTTTTGTGCATCCGGGTTGCCTGTCCCATGGGACGTGCCGTCGCTTGATCCACGGAACACTCTGCGCACGATTTTTGCCAGGATCAGCAAGCCAAACCCGCCCGAAACCACCGCCAACCCCAGCGCCAGGGCGAGCAACCCCGGGCGCAGGCTGCGGTCGGCTATCGACTCTGCCGGGCTTTGCGGGTTGACCCACACCTGCACGGGTGTGCCCATGCGCTGGGCGGCCAGCAACCGCCCGCCCAGTTGTTGATGAAAGCTGCCGATGTTGTCGGGCCGATCACTGATGGAAGCCCGGGTGCCCGTGTAGCCCACACCACCCATCTGATACGTGTAACGCACGGACACGCTGTACGAGGTGCCGCCCTTGCTGGACCGGTGGCTTTGCAGCGTGGCCGACTCCACCTGTGCGACCACCGGCTGCCAGCTTTGCATGCGCCCCCAGTCGTACAACGTGGGCACCACCATCAGCAGCAAGATGCCCAGGCCCGCTGCGGCGAAGGGCAAGGCAAACAGGGCCAGTATCCACACGCTGCCCGGTGCTTTGTCTCGGGAGTTGTCGCGGATTTTGGATGGTTTGGATGAGCGACCGCGCGTCACCGCAGACGCTCGTAGGTGGCTTTGGAGGGCACGTCCGCATTCGAGAAATACGGGTCCGGGTCCAGGCTCAACCGCTGGCCTTGCTGCGTGATGGTGTAGGCGCTGCCGGTGTCGCGGCGGGGGCTGTTTGACACATACAGCCGCGCCTTGTCTGCGCGCCAAGTGCCGCGCATGAGCGCATCGCGCAGGGCCTTCTGTACGGCGCTTTCTGTCGGTGCGCCGTCAGAGGTCTTCAGATCGAGGTTGATCACCTGCGCATCGGCCTGAATCAACAGCACCTGACCGCTCAAAAACTTGGGGGGCGGCGCGCCGTTGATGCTGGCGACCTTCCAGCGGCCGACCAGAGGGTGGGTACCCTGGGGGTCTGCGGCCTGGGCAACGAGGCCTGAACCAACAGCAGTGGCCACAATGGCCAGCAGTAAGGTCCGGCGCAAGGCGGCCTTGTGGAATCCAACGGTTTGCGGCATCAAATCTCCTCCCAAACTTTTTGCTGTTTTGCTTTTTCGTGTCTTGGCCTGCCGCCCACTGGCGGCAAGCCGCGTGCAGTGTAAAAGACAGTCGGCTCAACGATTCCAGACGGTCAAAGGCGGTATTTATTCTGTTTTGGCCTCTAGCGCTTATCCATCAAGCGCTACCAGCTATCAAAAGTAGAGTGACACCAACATTTCGCAGCACGCAGTGGCTTGGCGCAGAATTCAAAAGCAAGCTTCGGAGTGCGCACGCTGTACCCCGTCTCTAAAGTGCACGGCATCGCAACCCACCTTGTGAGCCATGCACCATGAACCCGAACGTCCTTCCCGCCCACTGCAGCGCCAACGCACAGGCCCCGCACGTCACACACCGCATCGACATGACCGACCGTGCCACCCCCGCCACCCCCGCCACCAAAACCGCACAGGCCGCCGCCACCCAGGCCGACCCGCGCTGGGCGATGGTGGCAGCGCGCAGTGCGGCGGCGGACGGCAGCTTTTGGTATTCGGTGCAGACCACGGGCGTGTACTGCCGCCCCAGTTGCGCGGCGCGTGCACCCCGGCCGGAGAACGTGCGGTTTCATGCCAGTTGTGCAGATGCGGAAGCCGCCGGGTTTAGGCCCTGCCAGCGTTGCAAACCCCGGCAGCCCACCGCGCTGTCGCACCACGCTGGGCTGGTCACCGAGGCCTGCCGCAGCATCGAAAGTACGAATAACGACAAAGCACCCTCCCTCGAAACATTGGCCGCGCGGGCGGGCCTGAGCGCGTCGCACTTTCACCGCATCTTCAAGCAGGCCACCGGGCTAACGCCCAAGGCCTATGCCGCCGCCCACCGCGCGCAGCGCCTGCGCGATGCACTGGACGAATCGCCCACGGCCTCGGTGACGGACGCCATCTACCGCGCGGGCTACCAGTCCAGCAGCCGCTTTTACGAACAATCGGCCCAGGTGCTGGGCATGACACCCAGCCGCTACCGTGCGGGCGGCACCGCGCTGGATATCCGTTTTGCCATCGGCCATTGCGCGCTGGGCGCTATTGCGGTGGCGCAAAGCGACCGGGGAATCTGCGCCATCTTGCTGGGCGACGATGCCGACACGTTGGTGCGCGACCTGCAAGACCGGTTTGCAAATGCCAATCTGATCGGCGGTGATGCCGCGTTTGAAACCCTGGTGGCGCAGGTGGTGGCGTTTGTCGAAGCACCCGGCCTGGGGTTGAACCTGCCGCTGGACGTGCGCGGCACGGCGTTTCAACAACGCGTGTGGCAGGCGCTGCAGGCCATACCGGCCGGGCAGACGGCCAGCTATGCCGAAATCGCTGCTCGCATTGGCGCACCCACCGCCGTGCGCGCCGTGGCACAGGCCTGTGCGGCCAATGCGCTGGCAGTGGCCATTCCGTGCCACCGGGTGGTGAAAAGTGATGGTGCCTTGTCGGGATACCGCTGGGGCGTGGAGCGCAAGCGCGCACTGCTGGACATTGAATCGTTGTCTCCGGCGCCGTCGGACCAGGCAAGCGCATCCGCCACCGTGGAGGACGCGGCATGAGCGCCCTCACCAGCCCCATCCTGTCCACCACGCAGTCTGACTGGGCGCAACGCGCAGCCGCCATCGACTGGACCGCAGCCACCGAGTCGCTGCACCTGCAAGGCAACGCCGTGTTGCCCCAACTGCTGAGCGCTACCGAATGCGCCGCACTGGCCGCGCTGTACAGCGACGGGGGCGACACCACCTTCCGCAGCCGCGTGGTGATGCAGCGCCACGGTTTTGGCCAGGGTGAATACCGGTATTTCAGCTACCCACTGCCCGATTTGGTGGCCGGGTTGCGCACGGCGATGTACCCACACCTGGCGCCCATCGCCAACCAGTGGAATGACGCCATGGGCATCGCCGTGCGCTACCCCGCGCAGCATGCCGACTTCATCGCCCGCTGCCACGCCGCAGGCCAGGTGCGCCCCACCCCGCTGCTGCTGCAGTACCAGGCGGGCGACTACAACTGCCTGCACCAGGACTTGTATGGGGAGCACGTGTTTCCGCTGCAGGTCGCCATCCTGCTGTCAGACCCCGGGCGCGACTTCACCGGTGGCGAATTCGTGCTGACCGAGCAGCGGCCCCGCATGCAGTCGCGCTCTGAGGTGGTGGCGCTGGCGCACGGCGACGCCGTGGTGTTTGCCGTGCACCACCGACCCGTGCAAGGCACACGCGGGCCGTACCGCGTGCAGATGCGCCATGGCGTAAGCCGCTTGCGCAGCGGGCTGCGGCACACGGCGGGCATCATCTTTCACGATGCTGAGTAGGTGGACCCCTTGATACGGATCCGCTGTCGATTCATCAGAACCGTTCGGGCTGAGCTGGTCGAAGCCTTGCGCGGCGTTTCGACAGGCTCAACGTGAACGGATATGTATTTTCCGGCGCATACCGGTATGAGCCGCCTTCGGCGCCTTCACCCCTTCCTCGCCGCGCGGGAGGGGGCGCACCCATTGGTGTGGCCCCGCCAGCTTCACCGCTGCACTCGCCTGGATTCCGCCCGCAGCCTCAACAGGGGGCGACCCCATGAGATCGATACGCCATGACCCTGGGTCTTTTTGACGATTTGCCTCCCTCACCCCTGCCGCCCGAGGTGCTGGAGCCCGGCGCGATGGTGCTGCGCGGCTTTGCGCTGGCGCAGGCGGCCGACTTGCTGCAAGCGGTGCAACAGGTGGCGGCGCAGGCGCCCTTCAGGCACCTCGTCACCCCTGGCGGCCTGCGCATGTCGGTAGCCATGACCAACTGCGGAAAACTCGGCTGGGTGAGTGACCGCAGCGGCTACCGGTACGACCGCATGGACCCGGACGACGGCCAGCTCTGGCCGCCGATGCCAGCGCTTTTCAAGAGATTGGCGCTGGAGGCGGCGCAGGCAGCCGGCTTTGAAGGGTTTGCCCCTGATGCCTGCCTCATCAACCGCTACGCCCCCGGCACGCGGCTGTCGCTGCACCAGGACCGCGACGAGGGCAACTACGCGCACCCCATCGTGTCGGTGTCGCTAGGCATCCCGGCCGTGTTTTTATGGGGCGGCGCCCAGCGGGCCGACAAGGCGCGGCGCATCGCGCTGGTGCATGGCGACGTGGTGGTGTGGGGCGGCCCGGCGCGGCTGCGGTTTCATGGGGTGTTGCCGCTGCGCGAGGCCAGCCACCCGCTGACGGGCGCGCACCGCATCAATCTCACGTTTCGCAAGGCGAGTTGATTCGGCGCAGTGCGTGTTGGGGGCGTCAGCGCTTGTACCCTGTGGATGAAGCCATCGACTCCAGCAGCTTTTCAGCCGCCTCACGCCCGCGCAGGCTGTCTGCAATCGTGATGGACTTGCCGTTTTTCAACACCACCTGGACCCGGAAGAACGTCACATGGCGGGTGCCTGTCTGCGACGAATAGCTCTCCTTGAGCGCAAGCCGCGCAATGTCGCGCGCGGGCACGCGGTGCCAAGCCAGCATCAGGCCCAGCAGACGGCGCTGGGTATGCAGGCCATCGCGGTCCAGCTGCACGCGCAGGCTGTTGCACAGCGCGTAAAAGCCCCACACCAGCATTGCCCCGCCCACGCCGCCAAACACCAGCGGAAACAACACAGGCGCTCCCAGGCGCCCGGCCATCAAGCCAAAGCCCAAAAAGGCGCCGCCCATGCCCAGCCAGCTCAGCTTCTGGCGCCACAGGCGGCCATAAGGTTGATACAACCGCACCCCACCCGGGATGGGTTCCAGGTCACTGACCTCGTCCACCAGCGCATCGCGCATCTGGTGCAGCCGGGGGTGCTGCGCTGCATCTGCGGCAATGCGTTCCGAGGTCTCTTTGGTGGCATACACCGGCACATCAAAGGTACGGGCGAATGGCAGGGCGGGGTCGGCGCTGTCCATCTGCACCCGCCAGGCGTGGTACTCCGTGTCTACCTCTTGCGACTGCGGGAGGCCGCTGGGCACGCTGAACCGAAAACTCAGCACCAATCCGTCGGCATGCGGCGCCACCTGCGCGACGCCCTCGGTCTGCCACACCACACTCTCGCGCGACTCGGAGCCGCTTTTGCCCGCTGAACGGGTTTGGTAGTGCAACACGCAGCTGAGCGTCACATCAAAGTGCAGCCCTGTCTGGTAGGGCATCTTCAGCGGCATCGTGGCGCCAAAGTGCCCGCCAATGGAGCCCGGAAAAGGGTCCAGCTGCAGCAGCACTTCGCCATACTTTCTTGCATCCAGCGTGGCGCGCACGGCCCACACCAGCAGGCCCAGGCCGACCAGCGCAAACACCGCCATTGCGCCAAGCGCCAGGTAGTTTTCGGTGCGCAGCATCTTGGGCCCGCCCCCAATGGCCCCGGGCAGCGCCAGCAGGTTCCACACCGTGGCAAAACCCCAAGCCACCCACACCTCCAGCCGCTTGTGCGACCGGATCTGGTTGTGCGCCCATTCCGGCCGCGCCAGCCAGGGCCTTGTTTCGGCTTCGGGGTGTTGCACTCTGGCCTTTTTGCGCACATGCCACACATACGCCAGCATGCCCACGCCAAAGCCACCAAACACCAGCACAAACACCATCCAGAAAGCCAGCAGCCCCCAGCGCAGGCTGCGGTCGATCACCGAGTCCGACACGTCCGAGGGGTTGACCCACGCCCGCACCGTCTGGCCGCTGCGCTGCGCACGCTCCAGCCGTGTGCCCAGTTGGTAATTGAAATCGCCGATGTTGTCCGAGCGTTCGTTGATGGCCACCCGTCTTCCGTGCACCTCCTGTCCCGCCAACTGAAAGCGGTAGCTGGCCGTGACGCTGTAGGTGTTGGAGTTTTTGCTGCGGCTGGTATGCAGCTGAGCCGACAACAGCGTGGCGTCTACCGGCTGCCACGACTGCATGCGCGCCCAGTCGTACAGGGTAGGCAGCACGGCCAGCAACAAGGTGCCGATGCCCACACCTGCAAACGGCAGCGCAAACAGCGCCAGGACCCAAGTGCCTGCGGAGCGTTTGCGTTTTTTCGGTAAGTCGATCTTGGCGTCGCCGGATGTGGTCATGTGTATGCCGTCGCATGGGGCATGCCCCGTGTCGACGCCCTCCCTCTACGTGTGTGTTTTTGATCTGCAGGGCCGGATTTTGATGCTTGCGCTCGTCCCGGGCAACATGCGCGCGCGCCCTGGCCGTCGCACATCCGACACCTTCAAAATTTCAGATTATTTTTGCCTCTAGCGCTTTACCATCAAGCGCTAATAGCTATCAAAATAGTAGTTACAAACTGAGCACAGGGGCGCCCTTTGCGCAGGCGTGAATGCCACGCACGCCATGCCACCCCATCTTTGCCAGAATGTCTCCATGCCCACACCAACCCACCCCACACCCCGCTACTGGCTCATGAAGTCCGAGCCCGACGAATGCTCCATCGACGATGCCCTGGCCGCCGCAAACGCCACAGTCCCCTGGACAGGCGTGCGCAACTACCAGGCGCGCAATTTCATGCGCGACGACATGCAGGTGGGTGATGGCGTGTTGTTCTATCACTCAAGCTGCCCGGCGCCCGGCATTGCAGGCATTGCCCGCGTGGCCAGCAGCACCCGGCCCGACGCCACGCAGTTTGACCCCGCATCGCCCTACCACGACCCCAAGTCCCCGACGGATACGACGCCCCGCTGGCTGCTGCTGGACGTGCAGGCCGTGCGCAAGACCCGGCTGATGCCACTGGCGGAGTTGCGGGAGCGGCCCGAGCTGGCCGAGATGCGCGTGCTGCAAAAAGGCAGCCGCCTTTCCATCACGCCGGTGGACGCCGCGCATTGGGATCGCATCGTGGCCCTGCTGGAAGCGGGTTGAGGTACCGCCCCGAACTGCCCTGCCCTGCTCTGCACTGCCCTGCCCTGCCCTGCAATTTGCGGCCGAACGCGCGGCGTACACCTACCGCAGCCTGCGCACCACGCACCTATGATGACCCGCTGACCACCACGCCCCAGGCGCTGTCCCGCGCCTTCTCGTGACTTCCCTCCCTATGCGCAACATCCTCGACTTCAGTTCCTGGCCCGCCTTGCTCTCCACGGTGATGGGGCTTTTGGTTGCAACACTTGTCATGGTGGGCGTGCGGCTGGTGTTCATGCAAACCATGCAGCGCCGCCGGGAGCGCGAGAACCGGCAAATCAACGAGCGTCTGAAAACGCTGATCGCGGCCTACAAAACACTGGGGGGGTCATTCACCGGGCAATTGCAGGTCAGCCCACTGCACATGCGCGACTTGCGCGTTGCGGCACAGCGCACGTTGCCGGGGCTGGACGCAGCACCGGTCAACGCTACCAACTCCATCGACTCCATCGACCCCGGCGATGCCATGGATGCGGACCCGGACACCCCCTCCCCCACCTCCAACAGCTCTGACCGCCAGCGCCGCATCCGCGACGCCGTGGAGGCCGCGCTGTCGGACGTGATCTTGCTGGGCACCGAAGAACAGGTGCAACTGGCCGCCACCGCCGCCAACGAAATGGTGGCTGGGCGCAGCGTAGAGGTGGCGCAGCTGGTGGTGTCCCTGCGCCAGTTCATCCGCGCGGCGTTGGACCTCGCGCCCATTGCCACCAGCGTGGTGATTCCCAACCAAGGCCCCTTGCGACCCGGCGGCGCGGCAGGCAAGCGGGACAATACCGCTGCGGGCTCCGCCGGTGGTAGGGCTGCTGGTGGAGGCGCAGGGGGCGGAGGTGTTGGCGGCATGGGCGCCATGGCGGTGGGTGCCGGAGCAGGCGTCCGTGCCGACCATGTGGGCGGCGGCGAACCACTCGGCACCAGCACACCATGATGCGATGGCGTAGCAAAGTAATGCGCCCGCTTTGGTGCGATCTCTCAACAATCGGGCCCATTTTTGTAGTGTTTTGGCACCTCGCTCTTACTGGTAAAGCGCTAGCAGCTATCTATTTTATAGCAATTACTGCACTTCAAGGCCAGCTACAAACCACGCCAGCGGCTACCGATCCGTCCGTCCATTGGTACTTATCCCAGCCATGACGCCCACCAAGACACTGCTAATCGTCTACCACTCCATGACCGGGGGCACCCGGCAGATGGCCCAGTCCGCATGCGCAGGCGCGCTGGCCGCCGAGCCAGCCGTGACCGTGCGCCTGTTGCATGCGACACAAGCGCACGCCGCCGATGTGCTGGCGGCCGACGGCTACCTTTTTGCCACGCCCGAGAATCTGGCTGCAGTCAGCGGGCAGCTCAAGGACTTTTTTGACCGCACCTACTACGGCGCGCTCGATCAAATCAACGGTCGGCCCTACGCTAGCCTGGTGTGCGCAGGCAGCGACGGGCAGAACGCAGCGCGGCAGATCGCCCGCATTGCCACAGGCTGGCGCCTGAGACCCGTGGCCGAGCCGCTGGTGGTTTGCACGCAGGCACAAACGGTCGAAGCCATTCTCGCGCCCAAGCACTTGAGCGAACTCGACCTGCAGCGCTGTGGTGACATGGGTGCCGCGCTGGCTACGGGCATGGCAATGGGCGTGTACTAAGCGGGCGCTGCCCGCTGTCGCCCTGGGCAGTGCAAGTAAAACGGTGAGCAAGCAACGGTTGCGGGTGGCGTTTTACCAACGACTGGCCTCTTGGGGCCTTGCACGGCGCCATGGCTTGGCGTGTACTCGGGCGCCGCTCGCACTGCACCGCCAGTGCGAAGCGTGCTCCCCGAACACGCGCTGTAAAGTCCCTGCAGAACATGACCTGCTTTCGCCGCCTGGCTGATCCCCGCCAGCGATCATGTGGCCCATGGCCACAGTCCAGTCTCGATGACGATGAGCTGGCTTGACATACCAACGGCGCTGTTCGCGCTGGGGCTTCTTTGCATACTGGCATCCGCTGTTACTTGGGTTGTTTTGGCCCAGGACCGCAGCCAGGCTGCAGCCTGCTGGTGTGCGGGGGGACTGCTGTTCGGCGCGGGCGTCGTGCTCGCCTCGTTTGCCAGCAAGGTCCCCGCGATGCTCGGTATCTTGGGCAGCAATGTGCTTTTTTGCATGTCTTGCGCCTTGCGCATCCAGTCGCTGCGCAAGGAGCTGGGTCGACCAACCCCGTTCCGTGGCCTGTTGTTGCTGGTGGCGTTGGCAGCCCTGTTTACCGTGGTTACGCATTGGGGTCTGGGCTGGTACGGGCTGCGTGCGTTGGTCAATACGACCCTCGTGGCGGCAGCCATGGCATACATCGCCCATTTGGCCCTGCGTCTAAGCCAACAGGAAAAGAGCCGCAACGCCTTCCTGCTAGCGTGCATTTACTTGGCCCTGGCGTGCTCGCTGCTGGTGCGAATGATAGAAATCGTCGCCAACCCCGGCGGCGATCCCATCCCGTTGGCGCGCCCCAGCACCACAGCCCTGGTCGCGGTGATGGGGCTGGTGGCGGCTGTGGCAGGCCACTTCTGCTATCTGGGCATGTTGCTGGACCGGGCAGGCCGCCGCGAGCAGCTGCTTGTGGCTGAAAATGCCCGGCAAGACGCCAACAGCCTCCTCCAGCAACAGCTGAGGAGGGTCGAGCGGCAACGCAGCATCGACCAGATGTCGGTCTCGCTTGCGCACGAACTCAGCCAGCCTGTGTCGGCCGTGCTTACCAACGCGCAGACCGCGCTGCGGGCGCTGGAGCGGCAAAAGATGACTGCGCAGGAGCTTTCACCGCTGTTGCTTCAGATTGAGCAAAGTGCTCGGCACGCCAGCATGGTGATTGAACGCATCCGCTCGTTCATCCGGCCCTCGCACCTGCAACACCAGGCCGTCGATCTTCGCGAGGTCTGTAGCAGCGCCAGCGAACTGGCTGCCGCAGACCTGCGCTCACGCTCGATCAAGCTGCTGCGTCCGCGACCCACACGGTCGGTCATGGTTTATGGCGATGTTCTGGAACTGACACAGGCGTTGCTCAACGGCCTGCGCAATGCAGCCGACGCACTGGAGCAAAGCCAGTCGCGCACCATCCGCCTCACCTGCGACAGCGAGGGTACCTGGGCGTGGCTGCGCGTCGAAGACAGCGGCCCGGGCTTGACCGTGGAGCAGTTGCACAACGCTTTTGAGCCGTTCTACACCTCGAAGGTGGGGGGGTTGGGCTTGGGCATATCAATCGCCGAGTCCATTGCCGAACGGCACGGCGGGCGCCTGACACTGGCGAACGAGGCGAATTCGACGCCCGGTAGTCTGGCTAGCTTGGGTAGCCTGGGTAGCCTGGGTAGCCTGGGTAGCCTGGGTGGGGCAATCTTTGAGCTGCGACTTCCCCTATTAGTCCCTTTGCCCCTCACTGAGCCATGAAATTTCCTGCCCCCACGCGTAGGGTTGTCACTGTCACAGACGAGGCGTTGGCGCACCGCTGTGCGCAAGGCCGTGTGGTCCTGATCGACGACCACGCAGAAGTGGTTGGCGCACTCACAAACCTGCTGCACCTGGAAGGCTATGCGTGCGAGGGATATCCGTCTGCCACGTCGTATGTGGAAATGCTGGAGCGCGGCGAGCCCGTATTTCCTGGCCCAGCTTGCATCCTGACGGACATGCGAATGCCGGGGCTCGACGGACTGGAACTGCTCGGGCTTTTGAGCGAAAGCAACGAGATGCCCGTCATCTTGATGAGCGGCGCCAGCGGCATCCGTGACGCCGTGCAAGGGTTTCGCTTTGGCGCGGTGGATTTTCTGGTCAAGCCCGTGGAAACCGAGGAGCTGCTGGGGGCAGTGGCCAAGGCGCTGGCCATCAGCGCGCAGGCGCGCAAACGCCGCACGCGCGACCAGGATCTGGCCGAGCGTCTGGCCAGCCTCACGCCCCGCGAGCTGACCGTGGCTGCACGCGTAGCCCAGGGGGACACCAACGCGCAGACGGCGGAGGACTTGGGCATCTCGCTGCGAAGCGTCAAGCGCATCCGCCAGGCCGCCGCGTTCAAGCTGGGGGCCACGTCTACCGCCGAGCTGGTTCTGAAGTTCACCGAAGGCAGCCACCATCTGTCGTAATTCAGGCACGTTCGCGAACTGGCACCAAGGGGACGTTGGCCGCAGGCAGGCCGGTCGGTAGCCTCCGTCCGGCTGCCTGCGTAGCAGAGGCTGGAAGCGGCAAAACAGGGGCGGATTAAACCGCCCCCATGCATGCCGATACCGCCGCTCAATACAGAACCCGGAGACCCCTGTGCAATTTGCAAAAATGAAAATCGCCCATCGGCTTGCGCTGCTCATGGCCAGCTTGCTTGCGCTGATGTTGATCGTGGCCTACCTGGCCCTGCTCGGCATGCACCACAGCAACCAGGCACTGAGCCGCATGTACCAAGACAGGGTGGTTCCCTTGCAACAAATCAAATCAGTATCCGACGCCTACGCCGTCTATATCGTAGATGCGGCGCACAAGGTGCGGGACGGCGCCTTCACGCCCGCCCAGGGCCTTCAGTCGATTGCCAAAGCACGAAGCGACATTCAGTCCAATTGGCAAGCCTACCTTGCGACCGAATTGGTGCCAGAGGAGAAGCGCTGGGTCACCAAGTTCCAGCATCTACAGGCCGGAGCCGATAAAACAGTCACTCAGCTGGAAGCCATCATCAAGTCGCCAGAAAAGGCAGCGCTGGAGTTGTCCGAATTCACGGCGCGTGCCATGTATCCTGCGCTGGACCCATTGCAGGACGTTCTCGGCGCTCTGATTCAGCTGCAACTGGACACCGCCAAGAACGAATATGGCGAAGCCGAAGAGAACTTCACATTTACCCTGATCAGCGTGCTTGTCATTTTGGCGATGGCATCGGTCGCATCCTTGACGCTGGGGTATTTGGTAGCCCGCAGCATTGTTCGGCAGCTCGGCACCGAACCAGCTACCGCAGCAGCGCTGGCGCAGAGCGTGGCGCGCGGCGACCTGACAGTCACCATCGAACTGCAACCCAACGACACCGAAAGTGTGATGGCGCACCTCAAGCAAATGCAGCAAGCCCTGGTCAATCTGGTCTCCACTGTGCACGACAGTTCCGAGACAGTGGCGTCGGCCTCGGCGCAGATTGCCGAGGGCAACGCCGACCTGTCTGCCCGGACCGAGGGCCAGGCCAGTTCACTGGAGCAGACGGCGGCCTCGATGGAAGAATTCAACTCCAGCATGCGGCAAAACGCCGACAACACGCGCCAAGCCGATCAACTAGCGCATGCCGCCTACGAGATCGCAGACAAAGGCGGCGCCGTGGTGGCAAAGGTCGTCACCACCATGAAAGACATCCACCAGAGCAGCGCCCGCATTGCAGACATCATTGGCGTGATCGACGGCATCGCCTTTCAGACCAACATCCTTGCCCTGAACGCCGCCGTAGAGGCCGCCCGGGCCGGCGAGCAGGGACGGGGCTTTGCGGTGGTGGCGGGCGAAGTGCGCACCCTGGCCCAGCGCAGCGCCTCAGCCGCCAAGGAGATCAAGGACCTGATCACTGAGAGCGTTGAACGCGTCGACGAAGGCAGCGCGCTGGTGGACAAGGCGGGAACCACCATGCAGGAAGTGGTGCATGCCATCCGGCAGGTGAACGAGCTGATGCGTGAGATCAGCACCGCCAACATAGAACAGAGCCAGGGTATCGATCAGATCAACGACGCAGTGACCCACCTGGACCACGGCACCCAGCAAAACGCTGCGCTAGTCGAGGAAATGGCAGCAGCGGCCTCCAGCCTGAACACCAGGGCGCGCGAACTGCTTTCTACGGTGAACGTTTTCAAGCTGCCAGCCCACCTGGCCGTCGGCGCGACAGGCATGCCATCACCGCACCAGCTTATGTCGCGCTAACGGACGTGAGACGGGCGGAGCCATGACCGCCCTGCACCACGAAGGACACACGGCAAAGGGTGACGCCACAGCCCACTCGAATCCGTGAAGCCAGCTAAAGCTACCCCGGCTGCCCTGCTGCCCTGCTGCCCTGCGCAGCCTGAGCACAATTTCATCATGGCCTCACGGCCGGATTAAGGCAGCGCCGGCGCCTGGTACACCAGCACCTTCAGCGCCCGCTCCTCGTCCACGTCCGCGAACACGGCGGGGTTGGCCACCCGCTCGACAAACGCCAAGTCGGGCGCCAGTTCGCACATCTGGTCTTGTAAAAACGCCAGGCCCAGTTCAGGCGCGTTCAGGCACAGCAGTGCATGGCCGCCGGGCGCCAGCAGATCGGGCAGACGCCGCATCAACCGGGCGTAGTCCTTGGTGGCCACAAAGCTTCCCTTTTGGTAGCTGGGTGGGTCTACGATGACCAGGCCATACGGCCCGCTGCGATTGATCTTGCCCCAGCTGCTGAAGATGTCGTGCGGCAAAAACGCGGCGCCGGTGGTGATGCCGTTGAGCTGGTGGTTTTGCTGGCCGATGCTGATGGCGCCGTGGCTCATGTCCACGTTGGTCACGTTTTTGGCCCCCGCCTGCAGCGCCACCACCGAAAACGCGCAGGTGTACGCAAACAGGTTCAGCACCTTGAGGCCATAGCGGTCGTTACTGCGGGCGGCGGCGTAGTCGCGCACCCAGCGGCGGCCTTCGGCCATGTCCAGAAACAGGCCGTGGTTTTGGCCGCGCAGCACATGCGCGCGGTAGCGCGCGCCTGCCTCGGTGACCACATGCGAGTCAGGCACAGCGCCTGCCATCAAGCGGGTCTCGCTGCGGCCCTCCATGCGCAGGGCCTCGCCCCGGTGCTGAAAGACCCAGTTCAGCGGCTCGCCCGGCGGTGCAATCTGCGCCCAACGCGCTTCCAGCGCGGTGCCGATGGTGGCCAGTTGCTCGTCGGTAGCCGGTACAAAGCTGGTGAGGACGAACACGGGCGGGTACGCGTCCAGCACCCATTGCTCATCCCCGGGGTGTTTGCCGCCCCGGCCGTGAAAGATGCGGGTGGCATCGGTGGGCAAAGGCATGGTGGCAATGGTGTGGAGCAGGGCTTGCATGAAGAGGGACGGGTGGGGCAAACGAAAATATGAGCAAAATTGGCCGCTAGCGCTTGGTGAGAAAGCGCTAACAGCTACTGAAATAATAGCACCCACGCATTTTCACCTCGCGGTATGCGCCGCGCCCTGCAGCATCAGCGCCACGTGCTGCAGCAACATCAAGGTCTTGCCATCTTCTATCGCGCCACTGGCGATGCCGGCCAGGGCTTCGGCCAGCGGCATTTCGACAACCTCAATGTCCTCGCCCTCATCGGCCAGGCCGCCGCCCGTGCGGATGCGATCCTCGGGCTCGTACTCGCCCACAAAGAAGTGGAGCTTTTCCGTCACCGAGCCAGGGCTCATATAGGCCTCGAACACCTTGCGGGGCTGGCGCACGCGGTAGCCGGTTTCTTCTTCTGCTTCGCGGCGGATGCAGCTCTCGGGGTCGTCTCCATCCAGCAGTCCAGCGCAGGCCTCAATGAGCATGCCGTCGGCGCTGCCGTTGAGAAACGCGGGCAGCCGGAACTGCCGCGTGAGGATCACGGTGCGCCGGTGGGGGTCAAACAACAGCAGTGCCGCGCCGTTGCCCCGGTCGTAGGCTTCGCGGCTCAAGGTTTGCCATTGGCCGTCGCGGCGGCGCAGGTCAAACGTCACCTTGCGCAGCGTGTACCAATGGTCTGACAGCACATCTACGGCGTGCAGCCTGACCTGGTCTGTGCTGGACGGCACCGGCGTGGGAACAGGGCGGCTCACAGAGCGGCCCCTGCTGAGGCCAGAGCCGGTTTGCCGCCTGGCAGCGGCCGCAACCCTGTCCAACGGCCCACTAACGGCAAGGCACAGGAATTCGTCGTGTAACTGCGGCTGGCGATGAGCACCCGCGCAAGGTTGCGGGTTGTTTTGTCAAACATATCCTTGGATCCTCTCAGTTCGTGCAATATCATGCACAAATAAGCAATTTCACGCAACCATCTCCGCGCACCGCTTCGCTCGGTGCCCCACGAACATGCTCACCACCCAACGCAAACAACTCATCCTTGACCGGTTGCGGCAAGACGGCCAGGTCGTCGCCAAGACCTTCAGCGAAGAGCTGGGCATCTCAGAAGACACGGTGCGGCGCGACCTGCGCGAACTGGCGGCCGAAGGCCAGCTGCAGCGGGTGCACGGGGGCGCCCTGCCCGCCTCGGCCGCAGTGGGCAACCTGCAGGTGCGGGCGCAGCTGGCCACCGACGAAAAACGCGCGCTGGGCCGTGCCGGTGCGACGCTGGTGCAGCCGGGGCACGTGGTCATCCTCGACGGCGGCACCACGTCGCTGCAGGTGGTGCAGCACCTGCCACTGCACCTGCGCGCCACGGTGGTCACGCACAGCCCGGCCGTGGCTGTGGCGCTGGCCGGGCATATGCAGATTGAAGTGCTGATGCTGGGTGGCCGCCTGTTTCGCCATTCGATGGTGAACGTAGGCGCCAGCGTGGTCGAGGCCGCCATGCACTTGCGCGCAGACCTTTACTTGATGGGCGTGACCGGCGTGCACGCCACAGCCGGGCTGACCACCGGCGATTTTGAAGAGGCCGCCGTCAAACGCACGCTGCACACTCGCGCCGCAGAAACCGTCGTGCTGGCCTCTACCGACAAGCTCGGGGCCGCGTCACCCTTTGGCATTGCTGCGCTCAAGGAACTGGCCGGGCTCGTCGTGCCGGCCACCACGCCCGCGCCGATGCGCAAGACGCTTAGTGCGTCTGGGGTGAAGCTGATAGAGGCGGGGTGAGCGTGACCCTGGCGCGGATGGCGCTAGCGTATGGCCAGCGCAAACATTTGTATCAAATTGACCCCTAGCGCTTGATGAAAAAAGGTTTATTGCTATTCTTAATATAGCAAATATTCATCCCTACGCATCGATGCCCTGGCCACTTCACCGCAACCCCAGCCGCGTCAGTTTCTTGACCAGCCCCACCCGCGATATCCCCAGGCGCCGCGCCGCTTCAGACTGATTGCCGCCCGACGCGGCCAAGGTGTCGCGCACCATGCGCACTTCCAGCTCCATCAGCGCGGCGTCCAGCGGGCCGGTGCTGCCCGGCGGGGGCGATGGGTCGGGTCTGGCCAATTTGGCGAGTGCCACAGGGTCGGCCATGTCGCCGCTGGCCAGTTGCAGCAGCTCGGCGTCCACCTCGCGCTGTTCGGGCATCAGCAGTGCGCCGGCAGATTCGACCACGGCCTTCAGCTCGCGCACGTTGCCGGGCCAGTCGCGTGCCATCAGCCAGGCCAGTGCGCTGGGTGACAGGCTGGCGCGCTGGGCCACGCGGTGCAAAAAGCGCGTGGCCAGCAGCGGGATGTCGGCAGGACGCTCGGCAATCGACGGCGTGCGCAGCACCACGCCCTTCAAGCGATAAAACAGGTCTTCACGAAACGAGCCGTCGCGCACCATGGCCTCCAGGTCGCGGTGGGTGGCGGCCACCACGCGGGCGTCGGCATGCTTTTGCACCCGGCCACCCACGGGCACAAAGGCGCCCTCTTGCAAAAAGCGCAGCAGCTTGACCTGCATGGGCGGCGGCATTTCGCCCACTTCGTCCAAAAACAGCGTGCCGCCGTGCGCGGCCTCTACCAGCCCGGGCTGGTCGCGGTAGGCGCCGGTAAAGCTGCCCTTCATGTGGCCAAAAAGTTCGCTCTCCAGCAACTCGGCCGACAAGGCGCCGCAGTGGATGGCCACAAACGGCTCGGCCCGGCGGGCGCTGCAGGCGTGCAGCGCGCGGGCCACCAGCTCTTTGCCCGTGCCCGTGGGGCCCAGCACCAGCACGCTGACGTGGGTGGGCGCCACGCGGCGCACCAGGGCGCGCAGCTGCACGGTGGCGGCCGCCTGCCCCACTAGCCCCAAGTCGTCCAGCGATTGCCCGGCGCGCAGGGCCTGCAGTTCGGCATCGAGCCGCGCCTTGCGCAGGCCGCGTGCCACCACAAACTGCAGCATTTCGGGGTGGATGGGTTTGGTCAAAAAGTCCCACGCGCCCAGCTCGGCAGCGCGCAGGGCCAGGGCGTGGTCGCCATGCCCCGTCAGCACCACCACCGGCACACGCGCAAAACGCGGGATCAGCTCCAGACCGATCTCCGGGTCCATGTGCGGCGGCATGGCCAGGTCCAGCAACACCAGTTCGGGCCGCTGTTTGGCAAACGCTGCCAGGGCCTGGTCGCCATCGCCCGCCAGCGACACGGTGTGGCCCAGATTGCGCAAGAAGGCGCCGCCCAGGCGCTGAAAGGCGGCCTCGTCGTCTACCAGCAGGACGTGGCCGGGTTCGGTGGCGCTCTGCGGCGCGGCGTCGGGCTCGTTCTCTGCCGTGGATGCAGTGAAGGGGGTTGTCGTGGTCATTGCAGTCATGGCTGGGGCGTCGGCGCTGTCGTTGTCGGCGGCTGCGTCGGCGTCGGCGTTGTCGTCAACGGAAAACGCAGCGTGAAGCAGGTCGTCCAGGGCGCGCGCTCGGTCAGCGCCACCGACCCACCGTGCGCCGCCATGATGCGGGCCACGATGGCCAGGCCCAGGCCGGTGCCGCCAGGGCTGCGCGATGCAAAGGGCTCAAACAAGCGGCTGCGGATCTCCTCGGGCACCCCCGGGCCAGAGTCGCACACGTGCAGCAGCACTTCGGTGTCGGTGACTTCTGCGTCGATGTGGACGTGGCTGTGGGTGGGTTTGCCGCCGCCGGGCGCGTTGACGCTGGCCGTCTCGCTGCCAGAAGCCATCGCAATGCGTGCGTTCTCAAACAAGTTGATCAGCGCCTGGTCCACGCGGCGTGGGTCGGCCTGCAGCATCAGCGGGCTGTGCAGACTGGCGCCAAAACTCACGTCGGGCAGGCGCATGGCGGCGTTGCGCACGTGGGCGGCCAAGTCCATCGGGCTTTTCGCCAGCTTCCAGGGCTTGGCAAAGTCCAGCAAATCGTGCGTGAGGTTGGAGATGCGGCCCACCTGGTCGGCCACCTCACGGCGCGTGTCCTCGGGCGCCATGGCCACGGCCATCGAGATGATGTTGAGCGGGTTGCGGATGTCATGCGCCACCGTAGCCGCCAGGGCGCCCAGCTCGGCCAGCCGCGCCTGCAACTGGCGCTCGCGCTCGCGGGCGGCAAACTGCTGTGCTTGCTCGACCCGCGCAGCGGCCTCGGCCACCACGGTGCCAAACAGCTCGGCCACGTGGCGCGGGCCGGGGGGCGCGGCGTCCCACCCGTGCAGGGTGCTTTGCCAGCCGCCGTCGGTGCGCTGGCACACCAGCTGCGGCGTGCTGCCCGTGGGTGCGGTGGGTGGGGTCGTCGGCGTTGGTGTTGGCTCGCCAATGGTCACCTCTACCTGGGCGCCGATGCGGGTGCTGAGCAGAGCAGCCGCCTGCTGCGCCAGGGCCTGCGGAGTTTCAGCCGACAGCAGCGCGCTGCGCCAGGCTCCCAGGTCGGCGATCGACACCTCGCCGCCCGGGTACACCAGCCGCTCGGCCACGCGCCGCACGGGGCCGTTCAGCGCCAGCACACTGGCGGCCACCGCCAGGCCACCCAGCCAGCGCGACTCAAACGGCAGCAGCGGCGTCAGCGCCAAAACCCCCACCCCCAGCGCCAGCAGCAGCGCCCACACCAGCGCCCGGCGCGCCCAGGTGTTGGCCACAAACACGCCGTACCGCAAGATGCCGTAGACCAAAATCAGCGAGTACAGCGGCAGCCCGAGCAGCGGAAACGGGTACACCGGCCAACCCAGCACCGCAATGGCATACCCCGTCAGGCACAACATGCCCCACAGGCACGACGCGGTCACCGCCGCAATCTGGCGCAGCTTTTGCCCATCGCCCGCGCGCTGTGCGCGCAGCAGCGCGTGCAACAACACCGACACCCCGGCAATGCCCAAAATGACCCACGCCATGCTGGCCACCCAGCCCACCGTGTCGGCCACCGCAATCCAGCCAATGTCGCGGTGGTGCTCGATATGCCCCGGCACCCACACCATGGCAGCAATGGTGGCCCCTGCCCCAAGCGCATAGGCCGCCGCCACGCCCCAGCGGCCCAGGTCCACCCGGCAAAACACGGTACAGAAATGAAAGAACAGCGCCGACGTGAACGGCGCGGTAGACAGCAACATCATCATCACCGGCTCGGTCTCTGGCCCCAGCCAGTTGGGCAACTCGTTGCCCACCATCCACAGCGATATGCCGATCAAAAACGCGGCCAGCAGGCGGGCCCCGGCCACGCGGTCGGCCCAGGCAATCAGCACACCGGCCAGCACCAGCGTCTCCAGCAACGCAAACCCCAAAACCGCGTGGATCAGCATGTTTGGGCAGCCTGTTGGGCGCGGTGGGGGTGGGGGCGAATCATGGTGGCGACCTGTTCCTGGGGTTAACGGTTGGGGCGGAGCCCACTGTAAACCAAGTATGCAGGTGGCTGGGCAATTTTCAATGAAATCAACCACTTGCAGCGGCCACCAGAGCTGGCACAAGTTTGGCAATAGAGAAGGCAACCGCCACCTTAGCGAGCCTGCCATGTTTGCCTTTTTCACCGCCCCATCTGCTAACCGCCTGCCCCTTGCGGCCAGCCACTCGGCCCCTCCCGCCGCTGCGCTAGACCTGCACGCACTCGTCGGCGCCGCCGCCTGGGCCCGCCTGCCCGCCGCCGTGCAACGCCGCTTTGGCACGGCGCATGCCGACGTCACCTACCAAGGCCACCTCGACATGCGCTGCTCGGCCATTGGCCACGTGTATGCAGCGCTGGCCCGGCTGTGGGGCGGGCCGCTGACGCACCTGAACACCACCGCCGTGCCGACCACCGTGCGCGTCAGCAGCAACGGCTGCGGCGGCGTGGTGTGGGAGCGCCGGTTTCACGCTGACGCCGCGGGTAGCGCGGGAGGTGCCGAAGGCACATCAAGCGAAAGCCGCACCGTGCGGTCCACCAAGGAGCAGGGCGCCGACGGCGGCCTGCTGGAGCGCACAGACGGCGGGTTAGCCATGTCGCTTGACGTGCAGGAAGAAGACGGCGCCCTGGTCTTCCGCAGCCGCCGCTTCTGGTGGGTGGTGGGCGGCCTGCGCATTGCCGTGCCCGCCCTGCTGACCCCCGGCATCTGCACGGTGGCGCACACCGACCTGGGCGGCCGCCTGTTCCGTTTCACGCTGAGCATGGAACACCCCTGGTGGGGCGAGACGTTCTACCAGTCCGGCGTGTTTGTGGACCCGCACACCGACGACAACGACGACGACCACACCACTCTCAACACGCCCAGCAATTCGCTCTGAGCCGATTCTTCAACCCACTCCGAAGGCACCCCCTCATGAATGCCCTGAACTCGGTGACCGCCCTCACCACCATGAACGCCATCTTCCTGCTCCTGTCCGTCCAGGCCGCCATGGGCGCGTTCGACAACCTGTGGCACCACGAACTGCAGGCCAAGCTGCCCCAGCGCCCATCGGCCCGCTACGAACTGGCGCTGCACGCCGCGCGCGAGGCCATCTACAGCGTGGTTTTTATCGGCCTGGCGTGGTTTGAATGGCGCGGCGCCTTTGCCGGGCTGCTGGCCGCGCTGCTGCTGGCCGAGCTGGTCATCACCCTTGCCGACTTTTTGGAAGAAGACCGCACCCGCCGCCTGCCGCCCTTTGAGCGCGTGCTGCACACCGTGCTCACCATCAGCTACGGCCTGTTCCTGGGGCTGCTGGCGCCCGTGCTGCTGGGCTGGGCGCAGCAGCCCACCGCCATGGCGTTCACGCCGCACGGATGGGTGTCGTGGCTGCTCACTGCGTACGGCATTGGCGTACTGGCCTGGAGCGTGCGCAACGCGCGTGCCGTGGTGCGCCTGGGCCGCAGCATGGCCCCACCAGCGCAGCGCCCTGCCCCATCATCCCCCTCGCCCTACTTTCACCCCGCCCCCGCAGCCACCCTGGTCACCGGCGCCACCGGCTTTGTCGGCAGCGCGCTGGTGGCAGACCTGGTGCGCAGCGGCCAAAGGGTCATCGTGTTGACCCGCGACGCCCTGCAAGCCCGCGCCAGCTTTGGCGCCGACGTGTGGGTGGTCGAAACCCTGGACGCCATCCCGCCCGAAACGTCTATCGACGCCATCGTGAACCTGGCCGGTGCCCGCGTGCTGGGCATGCCGTGGACGGCCGCGCGCAGGCGCACCCTGCTCAGCGGCCGCGTGGACACCACTGTGGCCCTGGTCGCCCTGATGCGCCGCCTGCAAAAGCCGCCCCGCGTGCTGGTTAGCGCGTCTGCCGTCGGCTTTTACGGCGCGTCGCCCGGTGAGTCCATGGAGCCGCTGGATGAGTCAGCGCCCCCCAGGCCCGGCGAGTTTCAGTCAGACCTGTGCGCCGCCATAGAACACGAAGCCCGCCGCGCCGAAGCCCTGGGCGTGCGCGTGGTGCGGATGCGGTTTGGTGTGGTGCTGGGGCATGGCGGGGGCGCTTACCCGATGCAGGCGCTGGCCGCGCGCCTGGGCCTGGGCGCCGTGCTGGGGCATGGCCGCCAACCTGCTCCGTGGATTCATCTGGCGGATGCGGTGGGGATGGTGCGGTTTGCGATGGCGCACCAAACCCTGCAAGGCCCCGTCAATGCCGTGGCACCTGAGGCGGTGACGCAGGCTACGTTTGCGCAGGCACTGGCAGCATCATTCGGGCGTCGTGTTTGGCTGCGCATGCCCGCCCTGCCGTTGCGCACCCTGCTGAGAGAAATGGCTACGTTGCTGCTGGACGGGCAGAACGTGGAGCCGGGCGCGGCCTTGGCGAACGGCTATCGGTTTGTGCATCCGCAGTTGGAAGGGGCACTGAGCGATTTGGCGCAGCGGCAAACGCGGCGGCCACAACGCCACAACGCCACAACGCCCAAAAATTCGAATAAAAACAGGCTCTAGCGCTTGCCAAATAAGCGCTAGCAGCTATCAAAATAGTAGTTATCGGTGACAAAACATGTTCACCGCTCATTCCACTTACGGCAGCAACTTCAACCCCAGCTCTTTCAAAAAGCCGTTGTGTTTGGCCTTGGCAGTTGCAATGGCTTCCTCAATCGCCACCAACTCATCATGCGTGGCGTCCAAGTCAATCTCCGCTTCGCCCACCGCCGTGCTGATGTAACGCGAAATGTTCAGATTGAAATCGTTCTTCTCAATCTCCGCCATCTCTACACGGCGTGAATACCGCGCCTCTTCATCACGCAACTGGTAGGTCTTGATGATTTTGTCGATGTGCTCTTGCGTCAACTGGTTCTGGCGCTTGCCCTTCACAAAGTGCTCTGCCGCGTTGATGAACAACACGTCGTCCGGCTTCTTGCACTTCTTCAACACCAAAATGCACACCGGAATGCCGGTGGAATAGAACAGGTTGGACGGCAGGCCAATCACCGTGTCGATGTGCCCGTCTTTGAGCAGCTTGGTGCGAATGCGCTCCTCTGCTCCGCCTCTGAACAGCACCCCGTGCGGCAGGATGATGGCCATCACGCCTTCTTCCTTCAAGAAGTGAAAGCCGTGCAGCAAAAAGGCAAAGTCCGCCGCCGACTTGGGCGCCAGCCCGTGGTTCTTGAAGCGCACATCGTCGGCCAGGGCGTCAGTGACGTCCCACCGATAACTGAAAGGCGGGTTGGCCACGATGGCGTCAAACGACGGCTTCTTGGCCGGGTTCAGCTCACGCAGCATGTCCCAGTCGTTGGTCAGCGTGTCGCCGTGGTAGATCTCGAACTCCGTGTCCTTCACCCCGTGCAGCAGCATGTTCATGCGCGCAAGGTTATAGGTCGTGATGTTCTTTTCTTGTCCGTAAATCTTGCCAATGCCATGCGGCCCCATGCGCTTGCGCACGTTCAGCAGCAGCGAGCCCGATCCACACGCAAAGTCCATCACGCTGTCCAGGCGCTGCTTCACGCCGGTTTTGGGCTCCTGGCTGTCTAGCGTGACGATGGTCGAGAGGATGTCTGAGATCTGCTGCGGCGTGTAGAACTCGCCCGCCTTCTTACCTGAGCCTGCGGCGAACTGGCCAATCAGGTATTCATACGCATCGCCCAGCGCGTCAATGTTGGTAGAGAAATCCGCCAGCCCTTCGGCAATCTTCTGGATCACCACGCACAGCTTGGCATTGCGCTCGGTGTAGCCCCTGCCCAGCTTGGGCGAGCCCAGGTCAATTTCAGAGAACAGCCCGCCAAACGTGCTCTGGAACGATTCGGTTTCGATGTACTTGAAGCCTTCTTGCAGCGTGTTCAGCAAACCCGCATGCTGCGTGCGCGCCATGTGCGCAATGCTGTTCCATAGGTGTTTGGGCTCAATCACGTAGTGCACCTTGCGGCGCATCTGCTTTTCAAACTCCGGCACGTCTGCCGCATTGTCGGCATACCAAACTGCCAGCGGCACACGGCGCAGAGGGTCTTGCTCGTCGGCTGGCACCTGGGGGTAATCGCTGCCCAGCTCCTTCTTGGCTGCCGCCTCATAGTTGTCCGACAGATAGCGCAGGAACAGAAACGACAGCATGTAGTCGCGGAAATCGTCCGCATCCATGGCCCCGCGCAGTTGGTCGGCGATGGCCCACAGGGTCTTGCCCAGTTGTTTTTGGTTGTGCTCGGTCATGTTGGTTGAATGTGCGTGGTGTGGCTCAGTGCAGCTCAGAGGGCGCACCACAACACTTTTTAAACTTCTTGCCGCTGCCGCAGGGGCACGGCTCGTTGCGGCCCACTTTGGTGCTGATGCGCTGGGCCTGTTGGCGCTCTGCCACAGCGTGCCGCAGCGGCAACCAGAACGCGTGTATCTGCAGCAAACCGTTCTTGATCTCCCGGGCAAGCGCCTGGCGTTGCTCGGGTGTGCGGGTCAGCGCCGCCTGGTCTGGCGAAAAGTCATCGTCGCTCAGCAAGCCAATGGGTCGGTACCAGCGCGCGCTTTGCGGGTCGGTCAGCAGCGGCTGCCACGCGGCCTGGCTGAGCTTGACGCCTTCGCTAAAGCCAAAGGCCCACATCTCTGCATCTTCAAATTTGCCTGGCGCGTCGTATTGAACTGTGCTCCAGCATGGTTCCACCACCGGTGGGCGCTGCTCAAAGCCAAAAATGATGCCGTTGAAATAACGCATCACCAGCCCCAACAGATGGTTGGCCTGCTCGACGTCGTCCGTGGGTGGCATGCCGCCGCTACCCGGCCCCCAAACCTTGGGCAACCACTGGCCAGGCATCACGGTTTCCGGCCCGATGGCAAGGGCGTGCAAAAAGCCGTCGAGCATGTCCATCGTCATGCTCTCTTCAACATCCAGGTCCAGCAGAAACTGGTGCAGTTCCAGCAATTCTTCGGCTGACAGCGGCACCATCATTTGGTCGATGTCGAAAGGCGGCAATGACTGCTTGCCCTGCGCCAACTTGCGCAGCAGCGCAGGCTCAGCGTCCTTGGCTGCTTGCTGGGCATGGGTCACAAAGTGGTGAATGCCTTGCTGCTCAATCTCTAGAAACGCGGCCTCCAGCGCGGCTTTGTCGGTGTCAAACGGGTCGCCCCACACCGTAGAGGTGCCGCGCTCGTCCACCACCTCCAAAACCCAGGGGGTGTTGGGGCTGCGATAGATCTGGATGCTCAGCGTGTGACCATCGGCGCTGTAGGTTTGCGTCAGCGGCGAGTAAATGATTTCAATGTCGTCGGTCATTGGCGGTTGCCCTCGGTAGTGGCCTCCCGGCCCAGTTCGCCGTCGTTATGGAGGTTCCCCAGTTGTTTTTGGTCTTTATCGGCCAAATCACAAATCCTCGACCCGGTATTCGCTATAGCCTTCGTAGTAATAGCTCACGTCGATGCCTTTCATGTAGAGCTCGCGGTCGTTGATTTGGTCAGTCAAGGCGTCTTTGAGCAGGTGTTTGATTTCCAGATCTTTCACCACGCTGCGCTCCATGGCTGACAAATACTCAGACTTATCCACCGCGTTCCAGTCGATAACGCGCCGCAGTTCTTTTTTCAGCATCAAGTCAAGCCAGATGCGTGTTGCACGCCCGTTGCCTTCGCGAAACGGGTGTGCGACGTTCATCTCCACGTATTTTTCGATGATCTGGTCAAAGCTTTGCTGCGGCATAGCGCTGATGTGCGCCAACGACTGCTGCAAATACATCACAGGGGCAAAACGGAAACTGCCTTTTGCCAGGTTCACGTCGCGAATTTGCCCCGCGAACGCATATATCTCGCCAAACAGATAGGAATGGATGTACGCCAGCCCTGCAAAAGTGCCAACCTCCACTTGGTCGATATCGCCGCATTCAAACAATTGTTTGGCTTTTTTCTTGCTCAGCTTTTCTTCAACCCGGTTGAGTTCAACCTGGTTGTCTATGTGAAGTTTGTTACCTAAGACCATGGTGTGTCCTTTGCTTTGTCCGTCAGGCGGCATTGCTGCAAGCGGCTGTTGGGTTTGTCGGGCGTGGTGCGTTCGGCCTCTAGCGCGGGTGCCAAATACAGTTTCTCAAAATTGGCCCAGCCCTTGAGGCTGACTTTTTCCATCAGCTCTTTGCGGTGATTGTGACGCTTTGGATGATGGCACTCACGACCATGACGGCACCGTTCGCTATGGAATCGGAAGTACTGCTTTGCGAAACCCACCTACGGCAAATTCTCCCGAAATAACACCTGGCTCCGCGTCGTCTCCACCCCATTCGTCGGCTCCCGCCCATCCCGCACATTCGCAAAAATCCGCACGCAGTTCATCACCGCGCCCTGCGGGTTCTGGGTGATCACCACATCCATCGTCCCGTCGATCAGCAGCGCCCGCGTATCCGGCGTGACGCCGTGGCCGATGAAGACGATCTTGCGGTCTGCGCCCGCCTCTTTCAGCGCGCGGCCAATTCCTTCGGCCCCGCCGCCGATGTTGTAGATGCCCGCTAAATCGCCGTGCTGCTCCAGCAGCGCGCGGGTCTGGCGGTAGTTGCGTTCGGCGTCGTCTAGGCCTTCGCGCACGCCCACCACTTGCACCAGGGGGAACTGTTCTTCAAACAGGTGCAGAAACCTCGCCTCGCGCTCTTCGTGGGCGCGGTAGCGCAGCGACCCAACAATCATTGCCACGCGGGCAGGACGGCTCTGGGGGCTGTGGGCCAGGGGGCCCATGAAACGGGCGATCAGGTAGGCGGCGGTGCGGCCTGCGGCGCGGTTGTCCAGGCCCACGTAGGCCACGCGGCGCGAGTTAGACAGGTCGGAGATCAGCGTTGCGGTGGGCAATACCATCTGGGCCAGGTGAGCAAGGTGAGCCACAGCCACACCTTGCAACGGCAGGCGTTGCGCCTGCCGCAGTCTCGTCACACGCGCGGAACAGGCGTGCCGGAGTTCACGCACAACGCAAGGTTCAGCGCCTTGACAGCGATTTTGTAGTCTTCGCGCTCGATCACGAACTGCATGTTCACCTGCCGCAGGGTTTGCGAGACGCAATTGACATTGACCCCCGCATCGGCCAACGCCTGCGCCGCCTTGGCCAGCACGCCGGGGATGCCGATGTTGGAGCCGATCGTGCAAACGATGGCGCTGGGCTTGATGGTTACGACCTGGTAGTCCTCGCGCAGCTCTGCCACAAACGACGCTGTGACCTGGTTGTCCCACACCAGGTGGGCGATGGAGTTGGCGTTGGTGGCTTTCAGGATGTAGCTCACACCGTGCTTGCAAAACACGTTCATCAGGCCCGCATCAAAGCCCACGGTGCCCACCATGCTGGGGTCGTGGATCTCGATCAGCGTGACCTTGTCGGTGCCAGTGACGATCTCCACGCGCGCACGCTCGCCCACGAAGTCTTTGGTGATGAGCGTGCCGGGGTGGTCGGGCTCAAACGTGTTTTTGAGGCGGATGGGGATACCCGCCAGCTCCATGGGCTTGGCGGCCTTGGGGTGGATGGCTTCCATGCCCACGTCGGCCAGTTGGTCGGCCACGTCGTAGTTGGTGGCGCCCACGACGATGGCGTTTTCAAGGCCCACCAGGTTGGGGTCGGCGGACGAAAGGTGGAATTCCTTGTGGATCACGGCCTCGGCGGGGCGCACTTCTACCGCGATCTTGCTGAAGGTGACCTCCGAGTAACCCCGGTCAAACTCACGCATGATGCCTTCGGTGCCCTTGGTGTAGCCGGTGGCCACCACCACCTTGTCGCTCAGGTCCAGGTCCTTGAAGCTGTGCGCAATGCGCTCGTCAATCGTCCAGGCTTCGTTGTCGTCAAAACCGGCTAAATCCATGAGGATGGCGTTGACGCCGTTGGCCTTGAGGATCTCGACCGAGTTGAAGGCGCTGTGCGATTCGCCAATGGAGGCGAGCACTTCGCGCGCTGCCAGCAACACATCCTTGCGGCTCAAGTAGCCGCTGGCCAGCACATGCTGCATGGCGCCCAGATACTCACGCGCCTGGCCGATGCGCTGGTCGATGAAAGCATCGGCCACGGCCAGCGGCAGGCCGATATCGGCATAGCCTGCGTTGAGTTTTTTCAGGCTGACCGCCAGCTGGGTCAATGCGTCCTGGTAGCCCTGGCCTTCGGCAAACAGCGCGTAAATTCCGCGCTCGCCTGTCTTCTTGTGCTCAAGCAGCTGGTTGGTCACGCCCGAGTAGGCGGACACCACGTAAATGCGGCCATTAATGCGCTTGGGATCGTGCAGCACGATGTGGCGCAGCACATCGCCAAAGGCGGTCATGGAGGTGCCGCCTATCTTCTCGACAGAGACCTTGGAGTTTTGAACTTCTTGCATGGACAGGCTCAGGGGAGCAAACGAGTGGGAAAGCCGGGCGTGTGGTTGCCCTCAGGTGCGGGCAGCCAAAGCCCGCTATTTTCCACCACTTTTCCAGAACGGCCGCGGCCAAATGCGCTCTGGCGGGCCGTGCACCACGCCACAAGCTTTCGCAGTACAAGTCGGCCCCCACCCCATCGCATAGGGATGACCCAGTTCTTGACTCAAGTATTTAATGCAGGCACAATACCTACCAATTGATAGGTCAGCAGGAACCTGACGATCTATCAACCCGTAGTGCCCTTAGCCGGGCATTTTTTAGGCGTCACCCACCTACCTTTTAGTCGGTATACGTGGCATCGGCAACTCTCTGGGATGCAGACGCGGTTCAAGCAATGCACTCCATGAACTCTTCAAAGGAAATCATCATGACCCCGACCAACAACAAGCAAAAGCGCGTCCTTCTCGTCATGTCCTCAGTGGACGAGATGGGCATCAGCGGCAAGCAAACCGGCACCTGGTTTCACGAGCTGGCAGCGCCCTACTACATCCTCACAAAGGCAGGCTACGAAGTTGTCTTCGCATCGCCCGAGGGCGGCGAGGCGCCCATCGACCTGCTGAGCATGAAGGCGCCGTTCACCACGGAGTACACCGAGCAGTTTCTTGCGGACCCCGTGGCGCGCTTTGCCGCCGCGCACACCCGCAAACTGCGCAATGTGAATGCAGAGACGTTCGACGCCGTTTTCTTCCCGGGCGGCTATGGCCTGCTGTGGGATCTGGCTTCGGATTCGTTCGCCATCAAGTTGATCCGCGACTTCCATGCTGCCAACCGGCCCATCGCCATGGTGTGCCACGCGCCGGCCATCTTGCGCGATGTGAAGGCTGCCAACGGTGAGTACCTGGTCAAGGGCGCCAAGCTGACGGGCTTCAAGAACGATGAAGACACCGAGATCGAACTGCTGCACCACCTGCTGTTCTCGCTGGAAGACGAGCTCAAGCTGCGCGGCGCACAGTACATGAGCACGACCAACTGGGAAGCCAACGTCGTGATCGATGGCCCCCTGATGACCGGTCAAAGCCCAGCTTCCGCCGCGCCCCTGGCCCAGGCTCTGGCCGAACGCCTCAAGGGCTGACCGGCGGCAACACTCTCGGCAGCCGCCGGGTGCGCGCAGCCAGACCGGTCAAACCCGAAAGGGATAGATCGGCCTGGCCCGCTGCTGCAAAATACCAGCCTATCGAAAGGTAACCATGCGAGATTTCAATAACCTGAGCCCTGCTGCCGAACGGATCGTGGATGTGGCCGAGGATCTGATCCAGCGCCAGGGCTTCAACGGCTTTTCGTATGAAGACATCGCGAAGGCGGTCGGCATTCGCAAGCCCAGCGTGCACCATCACTTTGCTACCAAAGCCGACCTGGCGACGGTGGTCACGCAACGGTATGTGCAACGGTTTTCGATGGCTCTGGAAGCGCTGGACAGGGCCAGTGCCGACCCGCGGGAGCAACTGATGGCGTACGCCCAGCTATTCCAGGCCACCTACGAGCAAAACCGCCGCATGTGCCTGTGCGGCATGCTGGGCGCCGAGTCCGAGACGCTACCTGACCCGGTGCGCCAGGAGCTGCAGCGCTTTTTCGAGATCAACCTGGCTTGGCTCACCGCGCTGCTGGACAAGGCGCGTATGCCCAAGGCGCCCGAGGCCAGCCAACTGGCACTGCTGCTGCTGAGCGCGCTGGAAGGCTCGATGATCGTCGGGCGCACCCCGCCGGTAGATGCCGCGCCACTGCAAGTCACACGCGCTTTCCTTGCGCTCTTGACCGGTTGATTTTTTACCACCGGTGCCAACCAATCGGTTGGTAGCGTGTACATGAATATCGGGGAACCATCATGAGTTCATTGGGTACTGTGCTGATTGCCGGCCACGCAGCCGGATTCGGAGACGCGCTGGAGGCGCGCTTCAAGGCAGGCGGTTATACCGTCGTGAGCGTAGCGCGCAGCGCGGGGACCCGCTGGGCCACCGACCTGCGCGACCCGCAGGCGACCGAACGGCTTTTCGAGGCGCTTGACCACAACGCACCCCCGCTGGCGGGTGTAGTGCACAACGCCATGCAATTCCATCGCGCGCCGTTCCTGCAGACATCTGCCCAGACGCTGCAGGAGGTGTGGCAATCGATGGTGCTCACGGCCTTCAACGTGAGCCAGCAGGCCATCCCGCGGATGCAGGCCGCAGGCCGCGGCTGCCTGATCTTCAGCGGCGCCTCCGGCAGCCGACGGGCCGGGCCGCAGTTCTCGGCCTTCAGTTCTGCCAAGTTCGCGCTTCGCGGGCTCAGCCAGGCGCTGGCACGCGAGCATGCGGCAGATGGCATTCATGTGGCACATGTTGTCATCGATGGCCTGATCCGCAGCCAGCGCACCACACAGCGCTTTGAAGGAGCGGACGCCGCGCATATGGTGGAGCCAGCGGACTTGGCAGAGCAGTACTGGCAGATTTTTCGCCAGCCAGCGGGCGCTTGGACCCACGAACTTGATGTCCGGCCGATGCCGGGCGCACACTGATACTGGAGCCCACAATGTCACTCCCCATTGTCGTGATCGGCGGCGGCCTGAGCGGCCTGTTTGCCGCACATCTTCTTGAACAGGCAGGTCAACGCGTGTTGCTGATCGAAGCACGCGAGCGGCTCGGCGGCCGCATTCTCAGCCAGGGCAAGGCCGACGGTCTGCACCGGCTTGACCTGGGGCCATCCTGGTTCTGGCCTGCGATGAACCCTCTGGTGGCCAGCCTGGTCTCCACGCTCGGGCTGGACGCGTTTGCGCAGTACACCCAGGGCGCCACCGCCATCGAAGGGCCGGACGGACAGGTGCACCGCCAACAGGTCACCTGGCAGCAGTCGCCTGCGTCGTACCGCATCGCAGGCGGAATGCAGCGCCTGATCGAAGGGTTGCGGGCGCGGCTTGAAGGCAAGGTCCACATCCTGACCGGCACACATGTCGTCGGCCTGAAACTGCGACCCCACGCAGTAGAGCTCGACCTGCGGGACGCCTCCGGTGCATGGACACAGCAGGCCGCCCAAGTGGTGCAGACCATTCCCCCACGGCTCATGGCACAGGATCTGCACATGGAACCCGCATGGCCACCACAGCTGATGCAGCAGATGCGCGACACCCCGAGCTGGATGGCCGGTCAGGCCAAGTTCGTTGCCGTGTACCCGCGGGCTTTCTGGCGCGAGGCTGGTTGGTCGGGCACCGCCATGAGCCACCGTGGCCCGCTGGCCGAGATCCACGATGCATCGGATGTGTCGGGCGAAACAGCCGCACTGTTCGGTTTTGTGGGTGCAGCGCCCGCCTACCGTACCGGTATCGGGCAGGAGGCCCTGATCCGGCAGGCGCTGGCGCAATTGCAGCGCATCTTTGGCGAACAAGCTAGCAGTCCGCTGTGGACCGCCGTGCAGGACTGGGCGCAGGAGCCCCTGACCGCCGCCACCAGCGACCGCCAGCCCCTGGCACGCCACCCGTTGTACGACGCTGGCACAGTGCCTGAACCTTGGGCACACCGCCTGTGGTTGGCGGGTACCGAGCGTTCAGCGAATGCCGGAGGTTACCTCGAAGGGGCGCTGGAATCGGCAACACATGCGGTTCAGGAGCTGCTGGCACATCGAAGTCAGGCGCCAGCCACGGTTGCTTCCCAACACGAAAGGACCTTGCCATGAAGCTACATGCCAACCTGACGGTGCGCGCGTCCGTTCATGCGGCCGACGTCGCATGGCAACCCTCGCCTGTTGGCGGCGTCGAACGCCGGATGCTCCACCGCGTGGGCGATGAAGTGGCACAGGCCACATCCATCGTGCGTTATGCACCAGGCAGCCGGTTTTCACCGCACACACATGGTGGCGGCGAAGAGTTTCTGGTACTGGAAGGCGTTTTCCAGGACGAAACTGGCGACTTCCCGGCCGGCACGTACGTCCGCAACCCTCCGGGCTCGCGACATGCGCCCGGCTCGCAAGCGGGGACCACCATCTTCGTGAAACTCTGGCAGTTTGACCCTGCCGACAGCGCCCAGGTCCGCATCCCTACCCATACGGCAGCGCGCGTGACGGAAACAGGCCGCCCCGGCGTGCAAGTGGCACCCCTGCACCGCACCGCGCACGAAGATGTGCGCATTGAACATTGGGCGCCCCACCACACCCTGAAGCTGGACTTGCCCCAAGGTGGGGAATTTCTGGTGCTGGGAGGCAGCTTTACTGAAGGCGGCGAAACATTCGCGCCGCAATCATGGTTGCGGCTGCCAGCCGGGTCTCGCCTGGTGGCACACACCAGAGATGCTGGCGCCCGCGTATGGGCCAAGCTGGGCCATCTGGAGCACCTTGAACACCTTGCGACGCTTGTGCCGACTCAGCCCGTGGAATGAACCCACAGCCAAAAAAAGGAAATGACATGACCATCCCGTTGCTGCTTACCCTGTCGCCCTCCCAGGCCCACTTTCACGATGCCCAGAACGGGACGCTCATCGGCACCATAGAGGCTGGGCCGCAGGCGATCACGGACCAGCATTTCGCCAGCGGAGCCCTGAGCCCCATCGCATTGGAGCGCGCCATCGAATGGACGGAAGACCGCATCCAGGCAGCGCGCCTGCAAGTGCCGGCCGGCGCGCGGCTGGTGACCCACGCGCCCGAGATACGCCACCTGGCCGAAATCGCCGGCCTGCAGGGCTCCACCCTAAACCTGCGGGTCGATGCCGTCGAACAACTTTTCAGCCGCTTGGTCCTGCAGGCCTTTGGCCAAGCATCACCGCAGGACACCCTACCCTACAGCCCACGCGTGTTCGCAAGCGTGGTCATGCTGCGCGAGATGCTCCACCACCTGCACTTTGACGGGATCACCATCGACGCAGAGGTGCAAGCCGAGGGGACGTCTGCCTAGAGGCAGCTCTTGTCCCGGCTCAAGGCGGGCGCACACGGCCCGCACCGAACATGGCTCGCAAATTGTCGTCCTGCAGCGCACGGTGGGTCGTCTTAAGGAAATACCGGGTCATGTTTGTGGTGACCGCAGCGCTGGATAAGCTGCTCCAGTCGCTGGTCCCCATCGGGTTTGCATCGTGACAAGCGACAACCTCTCGACCCTCTGACGGAAACCAACCGACAGCACGCAGGGGAAAGGCCCGTTCATGCGGGGTGAGCGGATCAAGATTGCACAAGACTTTGATCCGGAAATCTTGCACCCTTTGCAAAAGCAGGATCGCCAACTTGCCAGCACTGTCGCGCAGTCCAATCACAAAAAAGACCAAACTCTTGCAAGTCCGGGCTTGTGGGAGCCAACGCACCAGACGGCTTACTTGCGCGCGGGTGGCAGGTCCGTGCAGCTGCCGTGCGCAACCTCCGCCGCCATGCCGATGCTTTCGCCCAGCGTGGGATGCGGGTGAATGGTCTTGCCGATGTCCACCGCGTCAGCGCCCATCTCGATGGCCAGTGCGATCTCTCCGATCATGTCGCCAGCATGCGTGCCCACCATGCCACCGCAAAGGATCTTGCCGTGGCCGTGGGCCTAGGGTGAATCATCGAACAGCAGTTTGGTAACGCCTTCGTCACGTCCGTTGGCAATAGCAAGTCCCGATGCGGTCCAGGGGAACAGGCCTTTCTTGACCTTGATGCCTTGCGCTTTCGCCTGGTCTTCCGTCAAACCGACCCAGGCCACCTCGGGTTCGGTGTGAGCCACCGATGGAATCGCGCGGGCGTTGAATGCGGCGGCGGCCAACTCTTTGTTGCCCTGCAGTTCACCGGCAATCACTTCTGCGGCCACGTGCGCCTCATGCACCGCCTTGTGCGCCAGTATGGGCTGGCCCACGATGTCGCCGATGGCGAAGATGTGCGGCACGTTGGTGCGCATCTGGATGTCGACGTTGATAAAGCCGCAGTCGGTCACGGCCACACCGGCTTTGTCGGCACCCAGTTTTCTGCCGTTGGGGCTGCGACCCACGGCTTGCAGCACCAGGTCGTACACCTGAGCGGCTGGCGGCGTACCGCCGGGCTCGGCGCTTTCAAACGTGACCTCAATGCCTTCAAGCATCCTGCACAGGCTACAGTGATAGCGGCTTTGTTGCGATGCTTGTCCGCCCACCAAGGCGGACAAGCACGTTCTAAGCCCCGATCCGATTTCGAGCGGCCGTCGCTGACTGCTCGAACTGTGTTCGACCAAAAGGAGCCCGACGATTGCTCAGGCTTCATCATGCCCAACCCCGTATGGGCGTCAGACGAAGCAGAGCGTTCTCAATTTACGCAACGTGAGGTAGGTACTTCGTAGTCTCCACATACGCCGGGGGCCCAAAGAACCAGTGATAATCCGCCGCCACTTGAACCCGTACAAAACAGTTTACATCTCCAGCCCCTAATTTGACTGTGGCCTTCACACCCCCAGCGGCAAGTGCTCTTGCCCCTATGTCAAAACCAGCAGAGAACCCATTCCAGCCACTCTGGAAGGTACCAGACGCAACGCTTGTATTGACAAACGCTATCCGAATATAACCCTCCAAAAGCGCCCAACTGTTCCATTCAGTGCTCTTGCTCAAATAGCTTAACGCACTCACGACGCTCGTGTCAAATTGACTCACCACCTGTACGGGCAAGCCGCCCATCGTCGCCGGAATTGCAGCATCAGATACCGATCTCGCCACCATTTCCAGACTGCCCCCAGTAGAAGCATTGGTCCCTTCGGCAAGGATGTTTGTCGTAGTATTTGGCGGCATTCCACCGCTATTTGAGCGGGTAAAGCCATTCAAAATTTTCTGGAAAATCCAGCCCATCCAAGCTTTGGAATCTGTATCAGCAACCAGCTCCACATTGACAGAGTCGACCCGAACATTTAAGCCTGGAAATTGAACCGTCGTATTGACAGTGATTTCAAGATCAATGGCCAGACTTCCAAGCATAAATACTTTGGCGTCAAACATTTTGATGATTAATACACCAGAAAACTTTGCCTGCCCTTTGTTGCCAATGTAATAGGGGACGAGGGGTTCTTGTGTAGAAAACATGCTATAGCTGCCGAGAGGCACTGAAAATCGAATACCTGCCCCCTGAACCGGTATTCCAAAAATAAATCCTGGAGTATCAGATTTATACGACACGGCTGCTTGTGCATTAGCAGCAAAGGTAACTCCAGCCCCCATGGGCAAATTATCAGCCTTCAGCTGATTATCGAATGCACCACTCTTCTGACTACTGGCAAGAGCAGCCCTTTGCAATGCGGCATCCAGGGCAGTAGGATAAAGCGGAAGAACTGATTCTCTAATTTTATTAAACCCGTTTCCTACAGTAGGAACGGGTGGTCTTGTCTGAATCGCAGTGCCCAACTTGGTCTTCACTTCGTTAAGGTGATCGATTCCGCCCTGCCCGAACAATATTCTCGTATTTTCGTTCACGAGCATGTGAAACTGATCTGTGTCGGCGACAGGGTTGTCCAGCACACCGTGAACGTTGGCGGAATAGGTTCCTAAGCGCGCCCCATGTCGCGCCAAATACCTGGCCAAGAATGGCTTCAGTTCGGCACCGGCGCCCATCAGGTGGGGCACCATGGCGTAATGTCCAGAACGCCTAATTGGATCGCTGGGGATCATGAGGGTATCTAAATTATTCCACGCCGACCGAATAACGAAAGATTGATGTTGAGGCGCGCTTAGCGTGGTTGGAGCAATATTATGCATTACCATCACTTGTCCACTACCGGCTTGATGCATGACGTTATTAAAAATACTTTTGGCTATAAATGACGAAGGCAGTGCAGGTATTTGATCGATCGGTATCTGATAGAATCGAATTATTACAGCGACTGAAGCACCGGTAACTGGCATGCTCGGATCGTATATGGTCCACTCAACGCATGAATTACCGGCCGAGTCTATGACTCGGCAGTCGGCATATGGATTCATACCGTAAACACCAATATCAACAAACGGCTCAACTGGCCTAGGATTACCGACGCCAAACACAATTTTGCACTTAAGAGGATTAATATTGGCGCGAAGCAAACCGAATCCCAATGCATGATTGGAGCCTGTCGTATAAGATTTACGACCAAGCAAAATCGGAGACATACCGTATTGGCTCGGAGGGAGTATAGAAACCAATATCGGTTTACTCGTCAGATACGTTATCTCTGCCTGATAGATGGCATTATCAGGCACCACCCACCCTGGAACAAAGCCCTTTAGGTGAGCGGCTGTAAGGTCTTCTTTGGCGATTTCCGGGCCACTGGCGTCAAACTCATCCAGCTTTTCCGGGATGAATTCTGGAATATCTCCGCCACCGCATCCTGCGACAGTGGAGGCTAAAACTGTGCTTAAGTTGATGAATAGTCTTCGGTCCATGTTTACTCCTGATTCAGTGAAATATGGTGTTCAGATAACCTCAATCATGCGATTACGGCCGGTGACCCGAGATCCGTTTTGCCCCTCGAATCACCACTTCCAATGGTCCACCATTCAGCTATTTCTAACAATCGGTCAAAAGTTGTCATCCGAAAGTATGAAACGGTTTTTCCACACCACCAAGCCTGGATGATTGCCGGTGTGAAGGGCCCTCACCCTGCGGGCCCCGCTGCCACATTGGGGTGCCTTCTGGTCTGCGGTCGGAAAATCATGTGCATCACTGCGGCGCCTTTGTCCTAGACCCTGAAGGCAACACCATTGAAGCGGTTTGCCATTTGCCTGAATGGCCCGTCAAAAGCGTCCTCGATTCATTGAGACCCACCCAGGAGCACAAGCCACCATGCCAACGATTTACGAACGACGAACTTAAGATGTGACCGTGGGGCAGATGGCTGAAGAGGTGCGCCTCTACAGCACGCTAGGCTGGCCTGCCATGGACGCGGGTGGCTTTGAACTGCGACCGCTTCTCAAAGCCCAGTCGAACAAGCTTTTGCTGTCCGCGCCGTGGGGTCAGCACCCATGAGATGGGGTATTTTTCCAGGCGCGCTGTCGTCTCAACGTTCGCCGCCCTCCTCTTAACCACTGCTGCGGGTGTTTGGCGCGCAGCCGGTCACCCCCCAAGTCAAGATCAAAGGCACGGGCTGGGTGCACACCCCAGAATCTGTGGCGGCCTTGGCTCCCACCGTGACCTCTGCCGTTGTGGACACACCGCCTGGCTCGGGCTGTGTCGTGCCCGTGGCCGTGCCTGCGGTTTGGCCTGCGGCCAGTGCCACCGCCGCCGCCCGAAGCGGCGAGTTGGGCGCCAGCCCGCCGTAATATCGGTGGTGGTGGGTACGCGGTGGGGCACCAACGCGGCAAGGCGGGCGATCAGCTC